>NZ_JACHDK010000010.1:0-228628 GCF_014201005.1 Paraburkholderia lebeckiae
GATCGTCCGGAACTGACGAGCGCAAAGATCATCGTGTCGGGTGGCCGTGGTCTGGGCAGCGGCGAGAACTACATGAAGGTGCTCGAGCCGCTGGCGGACAAGCTCGGCGCGGCACTGGGCGCATCGCGTGCGGCGGTCGACGCGGGCTTCGTGCCGAACGACTATCAGGTCGGCCAGACCGGCAAGATCGTCGCGCCGCAACTGTACGTGGCGGTCGGCATCTCGGGTGCGATCCAGCACCTCGCCGGCATGAAGGACTCGAAAGTCATCGTCGCGATCAACAAGGACGAAGAGGCGCCGATCTTCGGCGTCGCAGATTACGGCCTCGTTGGCGATCTGTTCACCCTCGTGCCGGAACTCGAGCAGGCGCTCGGCTAACCGCATCCAGCGGTTGGCGTCCGGCACAACGCGCAGTACGCGTCAGAAGAGGGCAAATGCGTGCCCAGCAAACGGAATAATCATGAATGAGCTTAACGGATACGATTTCGAAGACCTGCAACCGGGCATGAGTGCCCAGTTCGCCAAGACCATCACGGAGGCGGACATTCTGCTCTTCGCGGGCGCGTCGGGAGACATCAACGCGGTTCACATCAACGAGCAGTTTGCGCGAACCACACTCTTCAAGGGGCGCATCGCTCACGGCATGCTGACCGCCAGCATCATCTCCGCGGCAATTGCCGGGCGGCTGCCCGGCCCGGGCACGATCTACCTTGGCCAGAACCTGCGCTTCAAGGCGCCGGTTCGACCCGGCGACACCGTGCAGGCCGAAGTGACCGTCAAGGAACTGATTCACGACAAGCGCCGCGTGGTGCTGTCCACCGTTTGCACGGTCGGCGGCAAGGTGGTGATCGAAGGCGACGCCGTGGTCATGCCGACGACCTGCCGCGACCGTGTCGTCGCGGACGCGGCTTGCGCCGTCAGCAAAGCATGACAGCGAGCCCCGCCATGAGAATGCCATTCAGCATGCCACACGAGTTTTCCACGGGCTGGGTCAATGCCGGCTTCGATTTATGGCGTTTTTCGCCGCTCAAGGATGAATACGCTACGACGGTGCCCGACACCGACGGCTCGGACTTCGATTTCAACTGGCCGGTCGCGCGAGGCTCCGTGACCCACACGAGCGCCCACTATCTGCAACAGCAGGCGCAACTGTGGAGCGACGCCGTCGCCGGATTGATCGGCGGGCGCACCGAGTTGAAGGCGGTCGCCGAGCCCGAGCAGGGAGATCGGCGCTTTCACGCCGACGACTGGTCCAGCAACGGCTGGTACAGCCTTCTTAAACAGAGCTATCTGATCAATGCCCGGGCGCTCGCGGAGTTCGTCGATGCGAGCGCGCTCGACGAAAAGGGCAAGCACAAGCTGCGCTTTTTCATGCGCCAGTTCATCGACTTCGCCAGCCCCGCGAATTTCGTCGCGACGAATCCCGAAGTCATCCGGGCGGCGGTGGAATCGGGCGGATCGAGCCTGCTCGCGGGCGTCACGCATCTGCTCGACGATCTGGGCAGCGGCTCGATTTCGATTACGGATCAAAGCGCGTTCGAGGTGGGCCGCAGCGTCGCCACGTCCAGTGGCGCGGTGGTCTATGAAAACGATCTGTTTCAGCTGATCCAGTACGAGCCGCTGACACCGAAGGTCGCCGCGCGGCCGCTCGTGATCGTTCCTCCGTGCATCAACAAGTTCTACATCCTGGATCTGCAGCCCGAGAATTCCTTCGTGCGCTTCGCCTGCGAGCAGGGCCTGACGGTGTTCGTCGTGTCCTGGCGCAACCCGCAGCAGGACATGGCGCAGACCACGTGGGACGCCTACCTCGAGGACGGCGTGATGCAGGCGATCAGCGTCGCGCGTGCGATTAGCCGGGCCGACCAGGTCAATGCATTGGGCTGGTGCGTGGGCGGCACGATGCTGTCGTCGGCGCTGGCGGTCATGCGTGCGAACGGCGACGACTCCGTGGCCAGCCTGACGCTGCTGACGGCGTTGCTCGACTTCACCGACCCGGGCGATCTCGGCGTGTTCATCGACGAGCAGGGCGTGGCGATGCGCGAGCATACGATCGGCGGCGGGGGGCTCTATCCCGGACGCGAACTCGGCTTCGTATTCCAGTCGCTGCGTGCCAACGATCTGATCTGGCCGTATGTCGTGAACAATTACCTGAAAGGCAAAACCCCGGTCGCGTTCGATCTGCTGTACTGGAACGCGGACACGACCAATCTGCCCGGCCCGATGTACAGCTTCTATCTGCGCAACATGTACCTCGAAAACAGTCTGCGCGTGCCGAACAAACTGAAGTTCTGCGACACGCCGGTGGATCTCGGCAACATCGATATCCCAAGCTATCTGATGGCGGCCGAGGAAGATCACATCGTGCCGTGGCGATCCGCCTATCAGTCGACGCAACTACTGGGCGGTCAAACCGAGTTCGTGCTGGGGGCAAGCGGCCATATCGCGGGTGTGATCAATCCGGCCTCGAAGAACAAGCGCAGCTACCGAACCAACGATGCCTGCGACGAGAACGCCGACGAGTGGCTCGCAACGTCAGTTCAGCAGCGCGGCAGCTGGTGGAATCACTGGATCGACTGGGTCAAGCAGCATTCCGGCGAGCAGGTCGAGGCGCGCACGAAGCTCGGCAACAGGAAGTACAAGGCAATCGAGAGCGCACCGGGCCGCTATGTGAAGCTTCGCGCCGAGTGAGCGGTGGCGATAGCGGGTGCGGCAACAACGGAGGGTGATGTTCAGTGCATCAGCCTCCGTTTTTTTTGTCTTCACTGCCACCGGCCGTCACTTCGCATGGCTCGCGCGCCAGTCGCGCGGCGTCATGTGGAAGCGCGACACGAACCAGTTCGTGAACGATCCCTGTTGCGCGTAGCCGAGAAGCGCCGAGACCCGTCCGATCGGATAGGTGGGATTGCTCATGTAGCGCACGGCGAGTTCGCCTCTGACTTCCTCGACCTGATCCGAAAAGCTGGTGCCGGCCGAATTCAACTGCCGTTGCATGGTGCGCACGCTCAGATGCAAATAACGTGCAACCAGCTCGGCGTTCGCCCGCTCGAGCGGCAGCAGCAGGTAGATCGCCTTGCGCACTTCCAGCGCGGCCGATTCCGCTGCGCTCGCGTTCAGCGGAGAGGCGAGGCTCTCCGCGTAGCGCACGAGTTCGGGGTCGGCCAGTGGATTCGGGTAGTCGAGATCGGCGCTCGCGCAGACGAACCCGTTGAAGTCGCTGCCGAACACCAGCGGACAGCCGAAGAAGCGTCGATGAAACGTCAGGTCTTTGGGCGCCGGATGCGTGAAGTGGACCTCGCGCGGTTTCCAGAACTTGCCGAGCAGAGCACCGGAGTGGCGCGCGAGCACACCGAGCGCGAGTTCGATCGCCTGCCTTGTCGGGGTACCTCGTTCGACGACGAGTTCCTCCCGAATGGTGACCGTATTGTCCGCGTCCTCGACGTACACCGCCAGCGCTTCGTTGAGCAGATGGCGGTATTCGGCCGCGGCCAGTAACACTTCGCGCAGCGTGCGTTTGTGCGCGAGCAGGACATTGATCACGCCGCTGCCGAAGGTCTGCCGCGTTTCCGCCATTTGCAGCGCGAGGGTCGGGCACGACGCCTTATCGGCCGTCATTTCCAGTAGCCGGCAACAGGCGGTGGCCGATACGCGATCGTCCGGATTCGCGAGCGCGCCGGCGTCGATGCCGGCCTGTTTCGCGAGCTCGACCGGATTGAGTCCAAGCCGTCGCGTCACTTCGAAATAACCGCTCATGGCTACCGACGTCACCATCGTTTCCATCGTAGTTTCTCCGGACGATTCATACGCTGAGTATTTTTCTTGTCATTAAACACTTGCTTCGCGCAACTATTGGTGTTAACGCGCAGTGGCACGAATCGCTAAAAGGATGGCGTCCAATCACAAAAGTGTAGCCCGTGATTGCCGTATCGTGGGCACATGTCGTTCGAAGTGTTCCAGCAAATTTTCATGCGACCTCGCGATAGCGGAACACTGTCACTTCAAAACTGGATGGAGGCAAACAAATGCAATTTCTCGACGATTCGTTGCACCCTGAGAATCAGGACAAGGTAGTCATCACCACCGCCCCTTACGGCCCGGAATGGATGCCGGCGGACTTCCCGGAAGACATCCCCGTGACGATGGACCAGCAGATCCAGAAGGCCGTCGATTGCTACAACGCCGGCGCCACGGTATTGCACCTGCACGTGCGCGAACTGGACGGCAAGGGCTCGAAGCGCCTGTCGAAGTTCAATGAACTGATCGCGGGTGTGCGCGCGGCAGTGCCTGACATGATCATTCAGGTCGGCGGCTCGATCTCGTTTGCACCGGAAGACGACGGACAAGCCGCGAAGTGGCTGTCCGACGACACGCGCCATATGCTGGCCGATCTCGATCCGAAGCCCGATCAGGTGACGGTCGCGATCAACACCACGCAGATGAACATCATGGAGCTGCTCTATCCGGAGTATCTGGAAGGCACCTCGCTTTCCAACCCCGCGTTCATGGCCGCCTATAGTGAAATGACGGTGCCGGCTGGCCCCGCATGGGTCGAGGAACACCTGCGCCGCCTGCAGGCTTCGGGCATCCAGCCGCACTTCCAGCTCACCGGCATCCACGCGCTCGAAACGCTCGAGCGCCTCGTGCGCAAGGGCGTCTACAAGGGCCCGCTGAACCTGACGTGGATCGGTATCGGTGGCGGCTTCGACGGCCCCAATCCATTCAACTTCTTCAACTTCGTGCATCGCGCGCCGGATGGCTGCACGCTCACCGCCGAGTCGCTGCTGAAGAACGTGCTGCCGTTCAACATGATGGCGATGTCGATGGGCCTGCATCCGCGCTGCGGCATCGAGGACACGATCATCGATCAGCACGGCAAGCGCTTCACGTCGGTGCAGCAGATCGAGCAGTGCGTGCGCGTCGCGCGCGAACTGGGGCGTGAAATTGCCACTGGCAAAGAAGCGCGCGAGATCTATCGTATTGGTGTGCAGTACGAGACGGTCGAAGAGACGCTGGTCGCCAACGGTATGGCGCCGAACCGCCAGGCCGGTGTCAGGAACCTGCCGCTTCGCGCGGCGTGATCGCCAGGAGCCCGGGCCGGCGCATTGGCCGAGGCCGGGCTTCATGGCCAACGCTCCCGGTGCATAGCGGGGAGCAGATAGCTGAATCCATAACAGGTCGTCGGCCCACGCGGGCAAGGCGGTCGCCAGGGAGTCAGCGTGGAAGGAGACTAAATATATGCTCGTTCAGCAGGCAGGGCCCACGACGGGCGAAGTTTCGGCAGCTCAGACGGACGTGCGCGCTTATGCGTGGGTGGTGTTTGCGTTGACGGTCGGATTGCTGCTTTCCGACTATATGTCGCGGCAAGTGTTGAATGCCGTGTTTCCGCCGCTCAAGGCGGCATGGCATCTGTCCGATGCGCAGCTGGGTTCGCTCAGCAGCGTGGTCGCGCTGATGGTCGGTGTGCTCACGTTCCCGCTGTCGGTTCTGGCCGACCGCTGGGGCCGCGTGAAGAGCATCGTGCTGATGGCGGCGATGTGGAGTCTCGCGACGGTGGGCTGCGCGATCTCGGCGAACTATGGGCAGTTGCTGCTGGCGCGTGCCTTTGTCGGAATCGGCGAAGCGGCCTATGGCAGTGTCGGTATCGCAGTAGTTCTGAGCATCTTTCCGGTCCGGCTGCGCTCCACGCTGACCGGCACCTTCATGGCGGGCGGCGCGTTCGGCTCGGTGCTGGGTATGGCGCTCGGCGGCGCGGTGGCGGCTCACCTCGGCTGGCGTTCGGCATTCGGCGCCATGGCGGCGATGGGGGTCGTGCTGGTCGTGATCTACCGCCTCGTCGTCACCGAAAAGCGTCTTGTGCCGCTGCAGCCGGCGAGCGTGACGAGGCAGGCGCAATCGCGCGGCATGCGCATGAGCCTGCGCGCGCTGATGAAGGGGTTGTTTTCGACGAAGTCCGTGGTGTGCGCCTATGTGGGCAGCGGACTCCATCTGCTGGTTCCCGCCGCTGTGTGGGCATGGATGCCGAGCTTCCTGAATCGCTACTACGGCATGGCCACCGGCAAGGCTGCGATGTGCGCGGCGGTGTTCGTGCTGGTGACCGGGGTGGGCATGGTGGTGTGCGGAAACCTCGCCGACCGACTCAGCAAGAACATGCGGGAACGCAAGTGGAGCGCCGCGATCGCCTTCTGCCTCGCCTGTTTCGTTCTGCTCGCGATTGGCTTGCGGATGCCCGCGGGACCGTGGCAGCTGGTCGTGATCGGCGCCGGCATGTTCTTCTGCGCCGGTGCGAGCGGCCCGTCGGGTGCGATGGTGGCGAACCTCACGCCGCCGACGATTCACGCCTCGGCGTTTGCGACCCTGACGCTCGCGAACAACCTGCTGGGCCTCGCGCCGGCGGCTGTTCTCACGGGGATCATCGCCGATCGGATCGGACTGCTGGGCGCGTTGCAACTGGTGCCGTTCGCACCGCTCGTCGCGGCCGCCGCATTCATGATCGGCAAACGGAACTACTCGGGCGATCTGGATCGGCTGAACACGCTGCGCGAGCAGGCCGCACGCTGACATCGCATGGTGCCGCGCGGACGGCGCGGAGCACGGAACCTGTAACTGCGCCGCTGGCGCAACGAATTCTGCAAAGTGCAGATCAAGTAAAGAATTGGAGAGTCAACATGGCAAAGGCAGTTCGCTTTCATGAAACTGGTGGTCCCGACGTGCTGCGCTACGAGGACGTCGAAGTGGGCAACCCCGGTCCCGGTCAGGTTCGCCTGCGCCATCAGGCAGTGGGCCTTAATTTCGCCGACACCTACTTTCGCAGCGGCCTGTATCCGGTCCCGCTGCCCGCGGGGATGGGCGTGGAGGCCGCCGGCGTGGTCGAGGCCGTTGGCCCGGACGTCACGAACGTTGCGGTGGGCGATCGTGTGACCTACACGGGCTTCCTCAACACGCTCGGCGCGTACAGCACCGAACGCCTGATTCCGGCCGCGCCGCTGATCCGGCTGCCCGATGCGATCGACTGCGAAACGGCTGCCGGCATGACCATGCGCGGGTTGACCTCCGCGTATCTGATGCGCCGCATTCACGACTTCAAGGCGGGCGACACGATCCTTCTGCATGCCGCCGCCGGCGGTGTCGGCCTGATCGTTTCGCAATGGGCGAAGCTGCTGGGTCTGACCGTGATCGGCACGGTTTCGACTGAGGCCAAGGGCGAGGTGGCCCGTGCGCACGGCTGCGACCACATCATCAACTACAGCCACGAAGACGTCGCCAGGCGGGTGCGCGAACTGACCGATGGTGTCGGCGTGAACGTCGTGTTCGACAGCGTCGGCAAAGACACCTTCGAGGCTTCGCTCGATTCGCTGAAGCGCCGAGGTCTGCTAGTTTGCGTCGGCACGGCCTCCGGCCCGATCCCGCCGTTCAATCCGCAACTGCTGGCTATGAAAGGCTCGCTCTATCTGACCCGCCCGGCTCTGGCTGACTACATCGCCGACCCGGCCGAAAAGGACGAGCTTGCCGGCGAAATCTTCGGGCTCATCGCCTCGGGACACATCAAGATCGAGTTGAATCAGCGCTATGCGCTCGAAGATGCGGCGCAAGCCCATCGTGATCTGGAATCGCGCAAGACGACGGGTTCGTCGGTCTTCGTGATCTAAGGAGCTAGCCATGCGAGTCGAACAACTGACGTACTCGATCGGCGCCGAACTGATCGGGGTGAATCTCGCCCACGCCATCTACGACGATGGCCTGTTTGCCCAAATCCGCTCGGCGCTGCTGAAGCACCGGGTGCTGTTCCTGCGCGACCAGGACATCACGCGTGCCGAACACGTGGCGTTCGCGCGCCGCTTCGGCGAACTGGAAGACCATCCGGTCGCGGGCAGCGATCCGGAAAATCCGGGCCTCGTGCGTATCTACAAGACCCCGGATCAGCCCAACGACCGCTACGAAAACGCGTGGCATGCCGACGCCACCTGGCGCGAAGCGCCGCAGTTCGGTGCCGTGCTGCGCTGCGTCGAGTGTCCGCCCGTCGGCGGCGACACGATGTGGGCGAACATGGTCCTCGCCTACGAGAATCTGCCGGCGCACGTGAAGGCTCAGATCGCGGACCTGCGCGCGCGCCACAGCATCGAGGCGAGCTTCGGTGCCGCGATGCCGATCGAAAAGCGTCTCGCGCTGAAGGCGCAATTTCCTGACGCGGAGCATCCGGTCGTGCGCACGCATCCGGAAACAAAGGAGAAGTTGCTGTTCGTGAACGCTTTCACGAGCCATTTCACGAACTTTCACACGCCGGAGCGAGTGCGCTTCGGGCAGGACGCGAATCCGGGCGCGGGCGATCTGCTGCGCTATCTGATCAGCCAGGCGTACATCCCGGAGTACCAGGTGCGCTGGCGCTGGCAGAAGAACAGCATCGCGATCTGGGACAACCGCAGCACGCAGCACTATGCGGTGATGGACTACCCGCCGTGCCACCGCAAGATGGAGCGCGCCGGCATCGTCGGCGACAAGCCGTACTGAACTAGCAGGTAGCTTCCCATGAATTACGAATTGAAACCGACCATTCTGATGGTTCCGGGTCTGCGCGACCACGTCGCCGAGCATTGGCAAACCCTGCTGCAGCAACGGCTGCCGAAGGCGCAGTCGGTGCCGCCGCTCGAGCACGACAAGCTCAGTTGCGCGGCACGCGTCGCGGCGCTCGATGCCACGCTCGCGCGGATCGACGGCCCGGTCATTCTGGTCGCGCATAGCGCTGGCGTGATGATCACCGTGCATTGGGCGGCGCAGCACAAGCGCGAGATTCACGCTGCGCTGCTCGCGGCGCCCGCGGACCTCGAGACGCCGATGCCGGCGGGTTATCCGGAGCTGGATACGCTCGAGCAGAACGGCTGGCTGCCGATTCCGCGCAAGCCGCTGCCGTTTCCGAGCATCGTCGGCGCGAGCCGCAACGATCCGCTCGCGCGCTTCGAGCGGGTGCAGGACATGGCGCAGGACTGGGGCAGCCGCCTCGTCGATCTCGGCGAAGTGGGGCACCTCAACCCTGCTTCGGGCTTTGGCGAATGGCCGATGGCGGAGACGTTGATTCGCCGCCTGGTACTGATGTGACGCGGCCCGCGTCACATCAGAAGGAGTCTGGGATGTCGCGTCGGATCGTGGTGGGTGTTGCCGGCGAGCTCGCGCCGGGCCAGCGCAAGCTGGCCTTCATCGATGGCCGCAGCATCGTGCTGTTCAACATCGCAGGCTCGCTTCACGCCATCGACAACACATGTCCGCACAACGGGGCCGCGCTGTCGAGCGGCCAGCTGGAAGGCTGCATGTTGCGCTGTCCGGCGCACGGTCTGCGCTTCGACGTGCGCACGGGCTGCATGGCGGGAACAGGCGGATTGAGCGTGACGACCTTCCCGGTCGAAATAGTGGATTCAAAGGTGGTGGTCAGTCTCGACGCGCCGAACGCGACGCCCTCGCAAGCGCGAGCCGGCAGCGCGGCAACTTAAGGCCGGTAGGCCAGGCGCGAGACGCCACAACCAATCAGGAGACGGAAAGATGCAAGGATTGATGATGCAGCAGTCGCTGCTGGTTTCCGCGCTGCTCACGCACGCGGAGCGCCATCACGGCGAACAGGAAATCGTGTCGCGACGCGTGGAAGGAGACATCCATCGTTATTCGTATCGGCACCTCGCGCAGCGCGCGCGCCGTATGGCCAACGCGCTGGCGACGCTCGGCGTCGGCCAGGGCGAGCGCGTCGCGACGCTCGCGTGGAACGGCTATCGCCACATGGAACTCTATTTCGCGGTGTCGGGCTCCGGGTCCGTGCTGCATACGCTGAACCCACGACTGCACGTCGACCAGCTCGCGTACATCATCGAGCATGCGGAAGATCGTGTCGTGTTCTTCGACCTGACCTTTCTGCCGCTGATCGAGAGCGTCGCGCCCCGGGTGAAGAGCCCGAAAGTATTCGTGGCGATGACCGATCGCGCGCACATGCCGCAAGCGAACGACCTGACCGGCATGCTGATGTGCTACGAGGATCTGCTCGAGCTGCAGGACGACGTTTTCGAATGGCCGCTGCTCGATGAAAACAGCGCGTCGTCGCTGTGCTACACGTCGGGCACCACCGGTAATCCGAAGGGCGTGCTGTATAGCCATCGTTCGACCGTGCTGCACACCTACGCGGCGGCGCTGCCCGATTCGCTGAACTGTTCCGCGCGCGACGTGATCCTGCCGGTCGTGCCGATGTTCCATGTGAACGCGTGGGGACTGCCCTATATCGCCTGCATGGTCGGCGCGAAGCTGGTGTTTCCGGGGCCGGCGCTCGACGGCAAGTCGCTCTATGAACTGATCGAAACGGAACACGTGACGCTGTCGGCCGGCGTGCCGACCGTGTGGCAGGGACTGCTCACGCATGTCGATGCGATGGGCGGGACCTTCTCGTCGATGCGACGCACGGTGATCGGCGGCGCGCCGTGTCCGACCGCGATGACCGAGGCGTTCCAGAAGCGCCACCGGGTGGAGGTACTGCACGCGTGGGGCATGACCGAATTGAGCCCGATCGGCACGGTCTGCAGCTTCAAGGTGCATCAGCAGTCGCTGCCGATGGAGGATCAGTACAAGATTCAGGCGAAGCAGGGACGCGCGCTGTTCGGCATCGACATGCGGATCGTCGACTCCCAGGGTAATGAATTGCCGTGGGACGGCGAGAGCGCTGGCGATCTGCAGGTGCGCGGTCATTGGGTCACGCAGCAGTACTTCGGCGCCGACGTCGAGTCGCCATTGTGCGACGGCTGGTTTCCGACCGGCGACATCGCGACGATCGACCAGCACGGCTTCATGCAGATCACCGATCGCAGCAAGGACGTGATCAAGTCGGGCGGCGAATGGATCAGTTCGGCGGCGATCGAAAACGTCGCTTATCTGCATCCGGAAGTCTCGACGGCAGTGTGTATCGCCGCACGGCATCCGAAGTGGGACGAACGGCCGCTGCTGCTGGTCGTGAGAAAGCCGGGCAGCGAGCTGGCCAGCGACGAACTGCTGTCCTTCTTCAACGGCCGGGTCGCGCGCTGGTGGACCCCCGATGCAGTGGTGTTCGTCGACACGGTGCCTATCGGCGCAACAGGCAAGGTCCTGAAGAACCAGTTACGCGAACAGTTCGGCAACTACTACCTGCCCTGACGCGCGGCTCCCGCAGCAACGCAGTTCGATTCACGCAACAACGCGACCGGGTACCCCCGGGCGCATACAAAACCACTAATCATTTGAAGCGACCGCAGCATCGGCTTTTGCGCCACCGCCGGTACGCGAAGGAGACACAATGAAGTTGAAATCAAGCAGCGCTGTCGTGTTGGCCATTTTCGCCACCGCGGCTCATGCGCAGTCGTCAGTGACGCTTTATGGCGTAGTCGATACGGGGCTGCTGTATCAGAGCACATCGGCGGCTACCTTTCTGCCGCACGCGCCGAACACGGGCAAAATTTATCAGCTGAAGGACGGCGGTATCTATGCGAGCTTCTGGGGTGTGAAGGGAAGCGAAGACATCGGCGGCGGCTACAAGATCAACTTCAAGCTGCAGGGTACGTTCAACACCGCGAACGGCAAGTTCGGTCTGTCCGACACGCCGGGCGTCACGGCGATCTTCAACCAGTTCGCGACGGTCGGCGCATCAGGGCCGTTCGGTACCTTCGACGCCGGCCGGCAGATCATTCCGATGATCTACGCGATGGCGGAAACCGACGTCCGCGGCGCGCAGTATTTCGGCAGTATTCTGACCGCGTGGCTGGGCATCAATCAGGCGGCCGGCTGGCCTGGCACGAGCACGAACGCGCCGATCGGCGCGCTGTACGACAGCAACGCGCTCGTCTACAACTCGCCGAAATTCCATGGCGCGTCGCTCGCGCTCGAGTACGCGCCGGGCGGCGTGGCCGGTCATTTCCAGGGCGGCACGCGCGAGTCGGCCGTGCTCAAGTATTCGAACTACGGTCTGAATCTGTCCGCGTTGTATTACAACGGCCACGATACCAACCCGTACCCGATCACCTACCCGGCGGCGCCCGCTATCCCCGCGACCGGGCTTGCGAACAACCGTTTCTACTATTTCGGTGCGATGTACACGATCGCCGGATTTTCGGTGTCGGCCTCGTACGGCGCCGGCAAGAACCCGGCCCATACCAACACCGCGGACTTCGAAATGATCTCGGGGGGCCTCGGCTACCAGTTCAATACGCGTTTCAAGATTACGTCCGGGTACTACTACCTGAAAGACAAGAACAACTCGGCGAACCATTCGGGCGAATTCGCCGTGGGCGCGGAATACAACCTGTCGCAGCGCACCAAGGCTTACGCGCAGGTGGGTTATGTCAACAACAGGGGGACCATGAACCAGACCATCGTCTATGGCGCCCCGGTTGCGCCAGGCGTGTCCACCACCGCGGCCATGGTCGGCATCCGCCATAACTTCTGATTACGTCACCTATAACAACTGGAGTATTCGATGAAAAGCATTCACGCACGCGCGTTGGCGATTGCCATATTGATTCTGGCCGCGTCGAGCAACGCATGGTCGCAGTCGGGCCAGACGGCTAGTGCACCTTCGGGCGCACCCGCGATGTCAGCTAGTGCAGCCGCTCCCGTCAGCTCGAGGCAAGCCAATCGCGCGCTGCGTCGGCAGGTGTATGCCGCCATCGGCAAGCACAAGGAGATCAGCGCCGGCAATATAAGCGTCATCGCAAAAGGCGGCGCGGTGACGCTGAGCGGCACGGTCACCGACGTTTCCCAGATCAATCAGGTCGCGGAGATCACGAAGGGTGTTCCGGGGGTGACTTCGGTGACCAACAAGCTCACGGTGGCAAAGCCGTTCGGCGGGATGTAAAAAGAGCTCACGCATCGGGGGATTAAGCGCGAGGAGCCCAATATAACAATCCACTAGCTGTCGAACAGCGCCGTGTAACGGCGCTGCATCTCTTCAGGCGTGAGCGCTTCGATCTGCGCGCCGAGCATCCATTCGTGGCCGAATGGATCGCGCACGGTCGCCGAGCGCTCGCCATAAAAATGATCGGTGAGCGGGCGGACCACGGTTGCGCCCGCTGCAACCGCTCGTCCGAACAGCGGGTCGACGTCGTCGCAGTGGATATGCAGCAGCACACTCGGCCGGCTGTCGCCGGTCGGTCCGAGCATGTCATGCTCGGGATATTCATCGGACAGCATCACGGTCGCGGGACCGATCTTCACTTCGGCATGACCGATGCGGCCGCCTGGCTCGGTCAGGCGAAACTGCTCGACGCCGCCGAATGCCTGCGCGTAGAACTCGATAGCCCGTGCGGCGTTGCGCACGCGCAGATAGGGGTAGACCTCGTGGATCGCGTTCATCGTCACCTCCGGGTGGTGGGCGAATAGGGGTTGCCGGACATAATAGTCTGCCCCGATCCGCCAAGCGGTCGCTTGGCTACCCACGGGATTCCATCGGCTTTTGACCGACGATGAATCGAGGTCGCTAGCGCTGCTCCTTCTGAATCAAGCTGCACCTGAATCGCGTCACATTTGTCACTCCCACCATTCGATGTCCGGCGGCCTAAACTACCCCATCATCAACAGCGAGCGATGCCCGGTGAGCGAACCGCCTCCGACCCGAACGCACAGGACATCGCTCTAACCCGGAGGTTACGATGACGACGATCAAGTCACCTGAGAAGCTTGGGAAAGATGGACAGCCTGCCATGAAGACACCACCGATTGTGTCGCGGCAAGAGTGGGAGGCCGCGCGCGAGCAGCTGCTCGTCAAGGAGAAAGCCTTGACACGTGCCCGCGACGCGCTGGCCGCCGAGCGACGGCGGATGCCATGGCTTGCGGTGGAAAAAACGTATGCGTTCGACGGGCCGGAGGGCAGAGTAAGCCTGCTCGACCTGTTCAACGGCCGCCGCCAGTTGGTCGTCTATCGCGCCTTTTTCGAGCCCGGTGTGCACGGGTGGCCAGAGCATGCGTGCATTGGCTGTTCCCTTGGGGCCGATCAGGTCTCCCACCTTGCCCATTTGAACGCTCGCGACACTACGCTGGTGTACGCGTCCCGCGCGCCGCAAGCCGATATCGCGCGGCAGAAGACCCGGATGGGCTGGGAGATGATCCCCTGGTACACCATCACCGACAGTTTCGACGCCGACTTCGGCGTGGACGAATGGCACGGCCACAACGCGTTCATCCGGGACGGCGAGCGGGTGTTCCGAACGTACTTCATTAACGGGCGTGGGGACGAGGCGATGGGCACGATCTGGAGCTACCTTGACATGACGGCGCTCGGGCGGCAGGAGACGTGGGAGGATTCGCCGGAGGGCTACCCGCAGAGCCGACCGTACAAGTGGTGGAACTGGAACGACACTTACGTCCCCGGCGCTGCTCCCGATCCGAAGTGGGTCGAGGTGTCAGATGCCGGAGAGGCTGCGTTTCGGAAACGCGACGACTAGCGCCTGACGAATCATCGATCGCTGTCGTTTCTCCGTCCGATGCTGCAGCCTGCGGGCAAACTGTGAAGCGATGCCCGGATGCGAATGAGCAGTATCGCGGTACGTTCGATGTTTGAAATCACGTCGTCGTATTGAGCGCGCTCGTGGAACGGCCGTGCGCCAGCCACGAATCGAGGCGGAGATGATTACAATGACAGGGACGTTACGGCATCCTATCGGTTCAACCGCTTCGTTTCCCCGCTTACGAGGGCCGCACTCCGATGAACGCATCCGAACGTATCGACGAACTGATCGCGGGACTCACCGACTGGCGCGGCGCGACCTTCGCTCGCATCCGTCAATGCGTGCTCGCGGCGGACCCGGCGATCGTCGAGGAATTCAAGTGGATGGGTAGTCCGGTCTGGTCGCGTGACGGCATGATCGCGGTCGCCAACGCGCACAAGGGTAAGGTCAAGCTGACCTTCGCGCATGGGGCGGGCCTGGCCGACCCGGACGGCTTGTTCAACGCAGGCCTCGAAGGCAACGCGCGGCGCGCTATCGACTTCTTCGAAAGCGACGAGGTCGACGAGCGCGCACTGAAAGCGCTGATTTGCGCCGCGATCGACTATAACCAGAATCATCTGAAGACGAATACGCGCGGCGCACTACCGAAAGCCCGCCGTAAGCAGGCGTCCGGCGACGCCTGAGGCCGGCACAGTCTGCTCGCCAGCCCCGCCGCGCCGCCAGCCTCGGCGGATCGATACCAGAACTGATATCGATAGGACCCAAAATATGATTGGAAAGATATCAACTCGCTCCGTACACTGCACCATCCCTGGACACTGAGCGGCAACCTTGCGCCGTAGCGCCGGGCGGGCCGCTTCAGTCAAATTGGCCGGTGAGGGTCCCGGCACATGCATCAAGGACCTAGTATGTCGGAAAAAAAGCGGAAATTGCGCTCGGCCGAGTGGTTCGGCACGGCTGACAAGAACGGCTTCATGTATCGAAGCTGGATGAAGAATCAGGGCATTCCCGATCATGAGTTCGACGGGCGTCCCGTGATCGGTATCTGCAACACGTGGTCCGAGCTGACGCCGTGCAACGCGCACTTTCGCAAGCTCGCCGAGCACGTGAAGCGCGGCGTCTATGAAGCGGGCGGCTTCCCGGTCGAATTCCCGGTGTTTTCCAACGGCGAATCGAATCTGCGTCCGACCGCGATGCTCACGCGCAATCTCGCGGCGATGGATGTCGAGGAGGCGATCCGCGGCAATCCGATCGACGCGGTCGTGCTGCTGACCGGCTGCGACAAGACGACCCCCGCGCTGCTGATGGGCGCGGCGAGCTGCGACGTGCCGGCGATCGTCGTGACCGGCGGCCCGATGCTGAACGGCAAGCTCGACGGCAAGAACATCGGCTCTGGCACCGCGGTGTGGCAGCTGCACGAATCGCTGAAGGCCGGCGAGATCGATCTGCATCAGTTCCTGTCGGCCGAGGCGGGCATGTCGCGCTCGGCGGGCACCTGCAACACGATGGGCACCGCGTCGACGATGGCCTGCATGGCCGAGGCGCTCGGCACGTCGCTGCCGCACAACGCGGCGATTCCCGCGGTCGACTCGCGCCGCTACGTGCTTGCGCATATGTCGGGAATCCGGATCGTCGAAATGGCGCTCGAAGACCTGAAGCTGTCGAAGATCCTCACGCGCGAGGCGTTCATCAACGCGATTCGCGTCAATGCGGCGATCGGCGGCTCGACCAATGCGGTGATTCATCTGAAGGCGATCGCGGGGCGCATCGGTATCGATCTCGAACTCGACGACTGGGTGCGCATCGGCCGCGACACGCCGACGATCGTCGACCTGATGCCGTCGGGCCGTTTCCTGATGGAAGAGTTTTATTACGCGGGCGGACTGCCGGCCGTGCTGCGCCGGCTCGGCGAAGCGAACCTGCTGCCGCATCCGGACGCGTTGACGGTCAACGGCAAGTCGCTGTGGGACAACGTGAAGGATGCACCCAACACCAACGACGAAGTGATCCGTCCGCTCGACAAGCCGCTCGTCGCCGATGGCGGCATCCGCGTGCTGCGCGGCAATCTCGCGCCGCGCGGCGCGGTACTGAAACCGTCGGCGGCGACACCCGAGTTGCTCAAGCATCGCGGACGCGCGGTCGTGTTCGAGAACCTCGAGCACTACAAGGCGCGCATCGTCGACGAAACGCTCGACGTCGATGCGAATTCGGTGCTGGTGATGAAGAACTGCGGGCCGAAGGGTTATCCGGGCATGGCCGAAGTCGGCAACATGGGCCTGCCGCCGAAGCTGCTGAGGCAGGGCGTGAAGGACATGGTGCGCATCTCCGATGCGCGCATGAGCGGCACCGCCTACGGCACCGTGGTGCTGCACGTGACGCCGGAAGCGGCGGCCGGCGGCCCGCTCGCCGCGGTGCAGGACGGTGACTGGATCGAGCTCGATTGCGACGCGGGCACGCTGCACCTCGATGTCAGCGACGCGGAACTCGAGCGCCGTCTCGCGCAGCATGTGCCGCCCCAGCCGCCGGAAGGTGGCGGCTACCGGCGCCTGTATATCGATCACGTGCTGCAGGCCGACGAAGGTTGCGACCTCGACTTCCTCGTGGGGTGTCGAGGTTCCGCGGTGCCGCGGCATTCGCACTGACGCGCCGTTGCAACGGCAACGGCTCGGCCCATGACCGTGCGGGCGATGCATTCGTGCATCGCCCGCATTTTTTTGACCTGTCGTTGGCGTTCGCGGCGCAGTTGCCTTGGATGGTGCGCCGCTAATGGCTAATGACTATTGGCCGCGGTTGTCGACCGCGTCGAGCACGAGCCCGAAGAACTCGTTCGCCGCGGCCGGATTCAGCCAGCGCACGATCACCGTCATGCGCCGCTCCGGTTCGACCCACGTGAACGAACTGCCTGCGCCGACGCCGAAATAGCTCGACTCCGGCACGTTCGGGAACACCTTGCGCCCGGTGTTGAGCCACACGAGGTAGCCATAGAACGGCGCGATCGCGCACGGCGTGCGCATGCGCGCGATCCATTCGGAGGACAGCACGCGGTGGCCGTTCGCGACGCCGTCGTTGAGCAGCATCTGTGCGACCTTCAACTGATCGTTCGCGCTGACCGACATGCCGCCGCCCCAGTGCGTGCCGCCCGGCACCGACTGCATGCGTCGCCCGTCGATTTCGACCCACGCATTGTCGTAGCCGACCCATTGCCAGTTTTCGCTCGCGCCCGAAGGCCGCATGATCGCTTCGCGAAACACCTCGGGCAGCGGCTGACGGAACAGATGCAGCAGCGCGAGCGAGAACTGGTTGATGCGGACGTCGTTGTATTCCCAGTACGTGCCCGGCCGTTGCGGCGGACGCAGATCGCCTTTTTTGCCATCGGGCGGCGCGGCGAAATTGACCGCACGGTAGTGATCCGCCTGATCCGACAAACCGAAGTACGTGCCGCGCCATTCGCTCGTTTGCTGCAGTAGATGCGCCCAGCTGATCGGCGCGTTGTGTTCGTCGTCGAAGCCGATGTCGGGTACGCGCACGCGCACCGGTTCGTCGACGTCGGGCAACAGCCCGCGATCGTGCGCGACGCCGGCTAGCAGCGCGAGGTACATCTTCGCGACACTGAAGGTCAGGTCGGCGCGATCCGGTTCGCCCCAGCTCGTCAGCACGCGGCCGTCGACGGCGATCGCGCCCGACACCGGTCCGCGATCATGCACGGGACCGAGCAGCCTGTTCCACGGCGGCGGGTCGTTCACGTGCACACCCCACGCGCCGCCCACATGGCGGTCCCAAAGCGATTCATGATTCACCGCGAACTGCACGGCTTGCTGCAAACGGTCTTGCATGGATAAGGTCCTTGTCGGTTCAACGAAGCCCGCGAGGCAGAGACTCAGCGTGCATGCAGTCGCACGCGTGCCCACATCACGGTGAAAAGGCTGAGCACGGCCGCGAGCATCAGATAAAGTCCGGGCGCGAGATTATTGCCGGTCGCCGCGATCAGCGCGGCGACGGCGAGCGGCGTGAAGCCCCCGAACACGGTGGTGCCGATGTTGTAGCCGAGCGCCATGCCGGTCGTGCGCGTGCGGGTCGGGAACAGCTCGGACATCAAGGCCGGAATCGGCGCGAAGTAGGTCGCCTTCAGCAACGCGACCCACGTGACCGCGGCAAGCAACGAGCCGAGCGACGGGTGCGCGTTCATCAGCACGAAGGCGGGATACACGGTCGCGAAGAACAGCACGCCGGCGCCGAGCATGATGCGCACGCGGCCCACCTTGTCGGACAGATGACCGACGACCGGCGTGAGCACCATCATGATCAGACCGGCCGCGAACGTCGCGATGAAGCCCGACGACGGTGCGAGTCCGAGCTGCCGTGCCGCGTAGGTCGGCATGTAGAGCAGCATGTAGTTGGCCGTGGTGGTCAGCACGAGCGCGCCGATCGATACGAGCACCTGTTCCTTTTGGGTCGCGAGCACTTCTCGCACCGGCGCGGCGGATTTTTCCGCGCGCTCGAACTCCGGCGTTTCGTCGATGCGACGGCGAATGTAGAGCCCGACCGGACCGATCAGCATGCCGAACATGAACGGAATGCGCCAGCCCCAGCCTTCGAGTTGCGCGGTCGTCAGCGTGCTCGTCAACACCGCGCCGAACAGCGACGCCAGCAGCGTGCTCGCGCCCTGGCTCGAGAATTGCCAGCTCGCCATGAAGCCTTTGCGCTCCGGCGCATGTTCGATCAGAAACGCGGTCGAACTGCCGAACTCGCCGCCCGCCGAGAATCCCTGCAACAGCCGCGACGCAAATACGCCGATCGGCGCGAGCACGCCGATCGCCGCATACGACGGCATCAACGCGATCATGCCGGTGCCGACCGTCATCATCCCAATCGATAGCGTCAACGATGCCTTGCGGCCTTTGCGGTCGCTGAACGAGCCGAGCGCGAGCGCGCCGATCGGTCGCGCGAGATACGACAGCGCGAAGGTGCCGAGCGTGAGCAGCAGCGACACGGTGCGGTCGTGCACCGGAAAAAACGTGCGCGACAGCACGGCCGCGAAGTAGCCGTATACGACCAGATCGTAGAACTCCAGTGCGTTGCCGATCGAGGTCGCGAGAATCAGCCGCGATACGCTCGAGCGCGAAGTGTGCCGCGCGAGCGCGTCGGCGGTGGTGACGGAGTCCATGCTCATGACGAAATCCTCTGGCGGCATTGGGAGGCGCGCCGGCAGTGTCGCGTGAGCGGCGCGGGCGCGGGATCGAAGCGTGTGACCCGATGTTGGGGTGGACGATATTTATAGACAATTACAATATTTGGCAGATATCGTTGCCGAAACGGCAAAGCGGAATCGAGCTGACCCAGCTATTCGATATCGCATGCAGTCTCGGCGGCCACGCGTTCGATCCGGTGTTCGTCGAATTGCTGACGGGCGCGATCGAGAATCCGATGTTGCTCGACTGATTTCGCGCCGCAAAAGAAAAAGCGCCCCGTAGGGCGCTTTCCATCGATTCAATCAGGCAGGGAACACAGGTGTTCCCCACTACGAACCGTCCGCTTAGAACTTGTGACGCATACCGACACGGAACGCCAGCTGGTTGTCGGCGCCGACGCCCGACGTGCTGAAGTAGCTCGTGCTCGAACCGATCTGTGCCTGCAGATCCTGCGTGCCGTTGCGGCCCGACGCGATCTGATAGATGCCCAGCACGTACACGTCCGTGCGCTTCGACAGCGCGTAGTCGCCGCTCAGGTCCACCTGGTTCCAGTGACCGACGTTCGCGCCGCTCAGGTGCATGTACGTGTAGCCCGCGCCTGCCGTGATAGCCGGCGTGACCGCGTACTTCGCGCCTGCTTCGTAGGCGGCGAACGTGGTCGACCCACCCGAGATCGGTGCGAGGCGCGTGTTGGTGTACAGAGCCCACAGCGTCGCCGGGCCGAAAGCGTAACGGCCGCCAACGCCGACCGTGCGCAGATCCTGGATCTGGCCGTTGCCGATCGTCGGGAAGCTGACGTTTGCCAGCGAAGTCGAGAAGGCCGGCGATGCCTGGCCCGGATAACGGATGTCCGTGTACGCCGCGCCGATACCGAACGGGCCGTTCGCGTAGTTCGCGCCGAAGCTGTAAGCGCGCGACGAACCTGCCACCGGGGCAGTGGACGTGCCCGTAGCCGGCGTGCCGGCAAAGCCGCCTGCCGTGTTCGAGAAGCCGTACATCGCGCCGAAGGTCAGGCCGGAGAAGTTCGCGCTGCTGAACTTGACCGAGTTGTTGATACGGCTCGACGTGAGCTGGTCGACGTCGTTGATGTGGTAAGCGTAGTTGCCCGCGACGGTCTGGCCGCCGGTCGCGTAGTTGGAGCCGAGGTAGTCGGTCGAGAACGAGTACTGGCGACCGAACGTCAGCGAGCCGACGTTGTTCTGCGACAGGCCGACGTACGCCTGGCGCCCGAACATCGCGCCGCCCTGGCCGGCGGTGCCGTTCCCGCTGTTGAAGCCGTTTTCCAACACGAACAGCGCTTTCAGGCCGTTACCGAGGTCTTCCGTGCCACGCAGGCCCCAACGGCTGCCGTTCGCGACGCCGTCGTCGTACTTGGTCAGGCTGCTGTGGCCGGTGGCCGTTTTCGAGTTGTTCACGTAGCTGATACCGGCATCGATCAGGCCGTACAGCGTGACGCTGCTTTGTGCGTGAGCGGCGGAGGCGAAGACGGCAAACGTAGCGGCGGTCAGGATTTTCTTGTTCAAAGTACTTCTCCGAGTTAGCAAATTTTGGCGATCGCGACGCGCTGCTCTGCGGCAACGTCGTGCGATGGCCGGCAATTTAAGGGAACGCAGAGTAAGGTATGTGACACTGAAAAATTCTTTTCAAGGTGTCGTGTCGGCGCGACACTTTGCGTGTGCACCGGAGGCAGGTGTATCGGTGGCGGGGCGGGTCGGTCGACCCTGGAGTGAGGCTGGACGCGTGGCAGCGAATCGCCCGCCTGGCGGCGGGCGATCGGTTATTTCAGCTGGTGCGTGAAAATTCAGTTACATGGCCGGCCGCGACAGCATCGACGGTCGCAGCGTCGTTGGTGTCAGTTGCTCAGCAACGAGCCGCTGCGGAACGGCGTCGCGCCGGCGATGCGCGCGAATTCGAGGCCGGCCGTCGCGAAACGCGCCAGATGCCGCGCGTACAGCACGCCGGCCACGGTGTTTTTGATCGTGACGACGCGGTCCGTCAACGGATCGACGATGTCCGCGATTTCCTGGCCCGCGTCCATCCACGTGCCGACCTCGCAGCGATAGACGAGCACGCCGCTGATCGGCGCGACGAGCGGCTCGGCGCCCGCGAGCGGCGTCGCGGCGAATTCGAGCGGCGGCATCGGCGCCGGCTCGCCCTCGACCACGCCGCGCAAGGTCAGATACTCGATGACCGCCTGCGCGTCTTTTTCCGCGAGTTCGTACGACACATCGCGCTGGCCGCGCAGCTCGATGGTGACCGAGATGCCGCCGTTCGGGATTGGGAAACGCTCGCCGAAACGGCCGCGCAGATCCGACCAGCAGAAGCTGTGGATCTCGTCGAACGGATTGCCGACCGAGTTCAGCGCGAGCAGCGACGCCTTCGCGTCCAGGTAGCGCGCGAGCGGCTCGACTTCGGGCCACAGGTCCGGATTAGTGTACAGGTGCATCGCGGCTTCCCAGTCGCAATGCAGATCGAGCACGACGTCGGCGTCGTACGAGAGCTTTTGCAGTGCGAGGCGTTGCGAGCCGAGTTCGGTGGTCGGCTGCTGCGCGTCGAGCGCTTCGCGCATCGCCGCGCGGATGGCGGCGCGGTTCGCGTCGATGTCGCTGGTCAGACGCGATTCGATGAACGGCTGCACGAGTTCCGCGAGGTCGTAGAAGTTGCGGTTGAAGTTCTGCGCGCTGCCGGTTTCGAAGCGGCCGAGCATCTGGCCGAGCAGATGCTGATTAAGGCCGATCGGATTCGGCACCGGCACGACCACGACTTCGCCACGCAGCTTGCCCGCGGCTTCGAGCGCGGCCAGCTTGCGGCGCAGCGACCACGACACCAGCATCCCGGGCAGTTCGTCCGCATGCAGCGACGACTGGATATAGATTTTCTGGCCGCCGCCGGGACCGTAGTGGAAACTCGTCAGTTCACGGGCGGTGCCAAGCGACGGGGCAATCAGCGGATGGGTCTGGGTTTGCATGGTTTTGGCTTCGCGGCCCGTTCGGAGCAGCCGCGCTAGGTGGTTGATTGCAAGGGGAAAGATGCGCGCCGGCAGCGCGCGTGGTCCGCATGCGCGGACCGCGGCAACCTGTCTCAGGGTGGGCCGCGTCTCGCACGATCTTAGCCGATATGCCACCCGATGTGACTTGATGTGGCTAGATGTGGAGCCGCAAAACAAAACGGGCTCCGCGTCGCGGAGCCCGTTTCGGACAAGCTGCCGGCGCGCCGTGCGGCGCGCGTGGGCGATTTAGCTGCCGTACACGTCGAAGTCGAAGTACTTCTTCTCGATCTTCTTGTAGGTGCCGTCCTTGATCATGTCGGCGATCGCCTTGTCGACCTTCACCTTCAGATCGGTGTCTTCCTTGCGCATGCCGATGCCGGCGCCGTTGCCGAGGATCTTCGGATCGTCGAGGTCCTTGCCGACGAACGTAAAGCCCTTGCCGCGCGGCGTTTTCAGGAAGCCTTGATCAGCCTGCACCGCGTCTTGCAGCGCTGCGTCCAGACGGCCCGAGATCAGGTCGGCGTAGACCTGGTCCTGGTTCTGATACGGCACGACTTTCGCGCCCGCCGGTTCCCAGTAGGTCTTCGCGTAGGTTTCCTGGATAGTGCCCTGTTCGACGCCCACCGTCTTGCCCTTCAGCGATTCAGCGGTCGGCAGGATGCCCGAGCCCTGTTTCGCGACGAGGCGCGTCGGCGTGTTGAACAGCTTCGACGAGAAAGCGATCTGTTCGGCGCGTTGCGGCGTCATCGACATCGACGACAGCACGCCGTCGAACTTCTTCGCCTTCAGTGCCGGGATCATGCCGTCGAAGTCGTTTTCCACCCACACGCACTTCGCACCGACGCGCTTGCAGATTTCGTTGCCGAGGTCGATATCGAAGCCAACGAGCTTGCCGTCCGCGCCTTTCGACTCGAACGGGGGATAGCTGGCATCAACGCCAAAACGGATCGTCGACCAATCTTTAGCGTGTGCGCCAATCGAGACGGTGGCAAGCAGAGCAACCGTCAAAGCCGCTAGCAGTTTTTTCACTGTTTTAACTCCTCGTGTAGTTCAATTACGCCCTCGGCGGTTGTGCCGCCTTGGGACGCCCGGCGCGTCTCGCAAACGGGCTTCTGGTCAGGATGCAGGCCGGGGTGGCCTGCAACGCGCGCCAAGCTTATCAGTTCAAAAATATTGGGAAGCTAGTAAAACACCGGATGGCGCGGGAGGATGCCCTCTAGGTCAACGCTTGCGCCCCGGCCGGTGTGACCGGATCGTACACCGTTGGTGGGGTTTGCGTAACGCGGATGCAATGCAGAGCGGTAATACGAGGGGCCGGCGAGCGTAATCGACCGGGATTTACGCCGGTTTTCTCGCGAGTTCACCGAAAACCGGTTTGAAACGCGAGTTTGAAACGCGGACGGATCGTTAAAGCTCGCGGCTGAATTTGCCGTTAATTAAGAGCGGCCTCGAGGCTATTGCCCTACACGTTATTACCAGCACCGATATTTTTGCGCCGCCGTTTCGAACCGGTGCAAAAACAAAGGCTTTGGCGCTATCATCGATGCTCCCTGCGTTGGACGCCGGCCGCCCGCATGGGACGGCCGTCAGGATTCAAATGCCGCGCGTTTGCGCTCGCTCAAATGGCCTTTCTGCTCAACGGTGTTATGCATGCACACGATGTTGTTCACGGCGGATCGAACAGGCTGTTCTAAACAGACTTCTAAGCGACAAATCGCTAGCGCCGGCGTGCGGGCTCGCGCGGCATTATTGCAACGCCGGTTTTTTGACAGTTTTTTGTCGAGCGTTACATCGGGATTTTCATCGATTGGCGCATCCGGATTTTCGTGCGACGTTTTTTCCGGGGTTTTAGCCCGTGTGTCGCGCGTTCTGATAGGCGCATTGCTGTGTGCGGGTTTCGGCGCGGCGACGCCCGCAGCGGCCGCCGACAAAGTGCTGCACGTTCTCGCATGGCCCGGCTACGCGGACCCGGACGTCGTCAAGGCGTTCGAAGCGCGCTACGGCGCGAAGGTCGAGGTCACGCTCGTCGATTCCGATGAGGCGCTGTGGGCGCAGATGCACAGCAAGGGCACGCCGCCGTTCGACGTACTCGCCGCCAACACCGCCGAAATCCGCCGCTATACGCAGGCGAATCTGCTCGCGCCGCTCGATCTCGCGAGTCTGCCGAATACGAAGAAGCAGTTGCCGCGTTTCCAGGCGCTCGGCTCGATCGACGGCCTGACCTCGGCGGGCAAGGTATACGCGATTCCGTTCACGTATTCGTCGATGGGGCTCATCTACGATCGCAAGCAGATTCCGGTTGCGCCGCATTCGATGCTCGAACTGTGGAACCCGCGCTATCGTGGCAAGGTGCTCGACTTCAATAGCGCGCAGCACAACTTCTCGTTCACGGCGCTTGCGCTCGGCTATCCGCATCCGTTTCAACTCGACCTCGCGCAGATGCGCACGATCGCGCACAAGCTCGTCGATCTGCGCCGCAACCTGCTGACCTACTACACGCTGCCCGAGGAGGCGACCGCGTTCTTCATCCAGCACAAGGTCGCGTTGATGTTCGGCAACTACGGCACGCAGCAGGTGCAGTTGCTGCGGCGCGCGGGTGCCGACGTCGGCTACGTGATTCCGGACGAAGGCGCGCTCGCGTGGCTCGATTGCTGGTCGATGACGCGCGCGGCGAGCGACCAGCCGCTCGCGCTCGCGTGGATCAACTACATGCTCGAGCCGAGCGTGAGCGCGTTGCTGACACAGCGCCAGGGGCTCGCGAATACGCTGACCGAGCCGGCCGAAGGCAGCGCCAACGCGCACATCGTCTGGATCAGTCCGGTGGAAGATATCGAGCGCCGCGGGCAACTGTGGACGCGCATCGTGTCGGGCGACCGTTCGGAGCGCTTCTGATGCTGCATCGCGGCCTGACCTTCAAGCTATCCGTGCTGCTCGCGTGTATCGGCGTGCTGGCGTCGGGCGCGACCGGCTATTACGCGTATCGCGCGAATCGCACGATGCTGGTCAACGAAGCGGAGCACAGCCTGCTGACGTCGACGGAGCTGCTCGGCCAGCGCATCGCGGTATCGATCGACGACGTCGCGGCGGACGCGCTCGTGCTCGCGACGATGCCGTCGTCGGTGAGCGTCGCGCAGAGCGACGACGGTATCGGCCCGAACCTCGGCCGCGAGCGGCTCGCGCAGGTGTATTCGAGCTTCATGCTGCATCACCCGGAGTATCTGCAGGTGCGGCTGATCACGCGGCAGCATCACGGTCTCGAACTGATCCGTTTCGATCGCGACAGCGACGGCCTCGTGCGGGTAGAGGGTGACGATTTGCAGGAAAAAGCCCAGTTTCCCTACGTATTCGAAACGCTCGCGTTTTCGCCGGGCCGCATCTACACGTCGCCGATTTCCGTCAATCACGAATCCGGCACGCATGCGGCAGAAGGCAAGCCGACGCTGCGTCTCGGCACGCCGATCGCGGATGCGCGCGGCACGGTGGTCGGCGTCGTCGTAATCGATGTCGATCTGGCCGGCATGCTGCGGCGTTTGCAGAGCGATCTGCCGAGCGACTATCAGGTCTATCTGGCGAACGAGTGGGGCGACTTCCTGATCCATCCCGACGCGTCGAAAACCTTCGGTTTCGACCGCGGCCGTCGCGTGCTGATGCAGGACAGCTTCCCGGCCACGAAGCAGCTGTTCGAGCAACGCCAGAGCGAGGTGCTCGTCAACGGTCTCGCGAGACCCGGCGAGGCGGCCGGCCGCGTGCTCGCGTTCGTGCGACGGCCGTTCGGCGGCTCCGAGGGCAACCGCTTCATCGTGCTCGGTCTCACGAAGCCGCTCGAGGACGTGCTGACCGGCGCCAATCAGCTCGGCACGCGGATCATTCGCATGGTGCTGGTGTTCAGCGCATTGTCGCTACTGCTGGCGATCCTGTTCGCGCGAGCGCTGACCAAGCCGCTGCATCTGCTCGCGTATGCGGCGACGCATCTGTTCGCCGACCACGCGATGCACACCTTGCCGCTCAAACGCACCGACGAAATCGGCGTGCTCGCGCGCTGCTTCGAGCGTTTGCGTTGCGAAATCCGCGCGCAGATGGATACGCTGCACAGCAAGCAGAGCGAGCTCGTGCATCTGGCCTCGCACGACGTGCTGACCGGCTTGCCGAACCGCATGCTGTTCATGCAGAAGCTCGAGAACGCGATCGAGGAGGCAAGGTTCCGCCGCGAAGGCCTCGCCGTGCTGTTCGTCGACCTCGACCGCTTCAAGCAGATCAACGATCAGTTCGGTCACTCCGTTGGCGACAAGGTGCTGGTCGCGGTCGCACGCCGTCTGAAGGACGTGCTGTATGCCGGGGACGTGGTTGCGCGGCTCGGCGGCGACGAATTCATCGTGCTGATCGAAGGGCAGCGCGCGGCCGAGGTCACGCCAGAAATCGCCGAGCGCATCATGGACGCGCTGAACGAAACGCTGACCGTCGACGGCAATAGCATGACGGTCGGCGCGAGCATCGGCATCAGCGAATTTCCGCACGACAGCGGCAATGCCGAGGAGCTGCTGCTGAACGCCGATGCCGCGATGTATGCGGCGAAATCGGGTGGCCGTTGCGCGTATCTGCGCTATCAGGATCTGCTCTCCATGCGGCTCGACCAACAGGCTGAGCAGGCGAGGGCTGCCGAGGCCCAGCTCGCCCAGGCGCACGCAGCGCGCGATGCGACCGAGGGGCGCGAGGCGGAGCCCACCGCCTGACGCGGTCTTACCCGCGCCGCTCGGGACCGCGCGCACGACCCGAGCGTCGCAGAAGACGCGATGCGCCACCATCTTCGCGAAATCCTCATGTCGCTCGGCCCCATCGCCCAGCGCAATCCCGCGCGGTTCGAGGCCGACGAGCCGGAGCGTGTGCCGTTGTCGACCTGAGACGCAGGCGCGCTCAACCAGCCCACTCAAACGATCCGCACCCCTGCGCGATAAGTCGCGCGCGGCACCGGCAGCTTGTCGAGCATCGTCACGCGCACGAGATCCGCGCGCAGGCCGGGCTCGATCGCGCCGCGGTCCGTGAGGCCGGCGGTGCGCGCCGGCTCGGCCGAGACCGTTGCCATCGCGCGCGGCAGCGACCAGCCCGCTTTTTCGACGAGATCGAACACCGCGGTCAGCAAGCTCGACGGCACGTAATCCGACGACAGGATGTCGAGCAGGTCCGCGCGCGCGAGTTCGAGTGCCGACACGTTGCCCGAATGCGAGCCACCGCGCACGATGTTCGGCGCGCCCATGATCGTCGCGATGCCGTGCTCGCGCGCGGCTTGCGCGGCGATGCGCGTGGTCGGGAATTCGGCGAGCACGATGCCCTCGGCCTTCGCCTGTTCGACGTGCTCGATCAGCGTGTCGTCGTGGCTCGCGACCGGAATGCCGAGCCGCCGGCAACGCGCGACGATCTCGCGGCGGTGCTCATCCGCGTAACGCTCCTGTTCGACCGCGAGTTCGGCGAGCGTGCTCGCGACACGCTCGTCGCTCATCTTGCCGTTGCGCTCCTGGAAGCGGCGCCATTGCTCGCGGTCGTGCCATTGGCGCTGGCCCGGCGTATGGTCCATCACCGACGCGAGCCGCAGCAGCGGATGCGCGCACAGCGAATCGAATACCTCGAGCACGTCGGCGGTCGCGATCTCGCAGCGCAGATGCAGAAAGTGCTCGGCGCGTAGCAGTCGACGCGTGGACAGCCGCAGCAGCGAATCGGCGCATTGCGTTTGCACATCGCGGTTACGCAGCCCAATGCTCGAGCGCGAGCCGATCGCGAGCGCGTCGAACACCGTCGTGATGCCGGCTGCGGCGACCTGCGCGTCGTGAATCACGAACGCCGCGTCGGTATTCCATTCGACGCCGGGACGCGGCACGAGGTGCTTCTCGAGGTTGTCCGTATGCAGTTCGATCAGACCGGGCAGCAGATAATCGCCGTCCCAGTCTTCGGCGTCGCGCGCCGAACCCGCGCCGCGTTCGACGTCGCGAATCACGCCGTCCTCCACGCGCACGGTGCCAATGAATTCTTCGTCTCGCGTCACGATGCGAGTGTTGCTGATCAACATCGACTTGCTCCGTAGTCAGTCGGGACTGGTGTCAATTTAGTACCGCACCGGCGGCCGCAGTTCCAGTCGGCGCGTCGCGACCTTGTTGCGGGTCTCTTCGTCGTGAAAGATACCAACGATCGCCGCGCCGCGCTCGCGCGCCTCGACGATCAGATCGGCCACAACGTCGCGATTTTCCGCATCGAGCGAAGCGGTCGGTTCGTCGAGCAGCAGCAACGGATGTTCGGCGATCAAACCTCGCGCGATGTTCACGCGTTGCTGCTCGCCGCCCGAAAATGTCGCGGGCGCGAGGGACCACAGACGTTCCGGCACGTTGAGCCGCGCGAGCAATTCAGCGGCGCGCGCGTTTGCTTCAGGTTCGGCGACGCCGTCCAGGACCAGCGGCTCGGCGACGAGCGCAAGCGTCGGCACGCGCGGGATCACGCGCAAAAACTGGCTCACATAGCCGACCACGCGACGGCGCAGCCGCAACACGTCACGCGGTTCGGCACGGGTGATTGCAATGGGCCGACCCTGATCGCTGGTGTCGCGAATCGCAATCGAGCCGGTGCTCGCCAGATAGTTGCCGTACAGACAGCGCAGCAGCGTGCTCTTGCCTGCGCCCGACGGCCCGACCAGCACCACGCATTCACCGCGCTCGACCTCGAGCGACACGTTCGAGAGCGCGTCGATCCGCACACCGCCCTGGCCGTGCAGCGTGAAAGTCTTGCCGATGCCGATGGCGCGCAGCATCAGCGCCGCGTTGTCGGCGAAAGCGCGCTCGCCGTGGCGTGCATCGCTGCCTGCGTCAATGACTACCTCAGTGGATTGCATCGTGAGCCTCAAACCGGCAGAACCGAGGAAACCAGCGTTTGCGTATACGGATGCTGCGGATCGTCGAGCACCTGATCGGTCAGGCCGGCTTCGACGACTTCGCCCGCCTGCATCACCATCAGTCGATGCGCCAGCAGACGCGCGACACCGATGTCGTGCGTGACGATCAGCACCGATAGATGCAGCGTCGAGCTCAGCGTGCGCAGCAAATCGAGCAGACGCGCCTGCACGGACACGTCGAGACCGGCGGTCGGTTCGTCCATGAACACCAGACGCGGACCGGTGACGAGATTGCGCGCGATCTGCAGACGTTGCTGCATACCGCCCGAAAACGCGGCGGGGAATTCGTCGATGCGCGTGGGGTCGAGTTCGACGCGCTCCATCCATTGCGTGGCTGTGCGGCGAATTTCGCCGTAGTGGCGCGCGCCGACCGCCATCAACGGCTCGCCGATGTTGGCGCCGGCCGATACGCCGCCGCGCAGGCCGTCGCGCGGATTCTGCTGCACGAAGCCCCACTCGGTGCGCATCAGCAGACGGCGGCGCGGCTCGGACAGCGCGCGCAGATCGAGCGAGTCGCCATGCGACGCGGTGTAGTGCAGCGAGCCGCTATCGGCCTCGGTCTTCAGCGCCAGCGTGTTGAGCAGCGTGGTCTTGCCCGAACCCGATTCACCGACGATGCACAGCACCTCGCCCGGATACAGATCGAAACTCACGTTGCGGCATCCGTTGCGGCCGCCATATTGTTTGGTGAGCGCGCGTGCGCTCAGAAGCGGCGTCATGCGGATTCTCCTTCGCGCGTGGCGTGGGGCAGCGGCGCTTGCGCTTCGATAGCGCCGTCGGCGTCGCCGCGCCGCCCGTGACAGTAGTCGCTGTCCGAGCACACGAACATGCGCGTGCCCGCATCGTCGACGATCATCTCGTCGAGAAAGCTTTCCTTCGATCCGCACAGCGCGCACGCGTGCTGCCACTTCTGCACTTCGAACGGATGATCGTCGAAGTCGAGGCTGCGAACCGGCGTATAAGGCGGAATCGCGTGAATGCGGCGCTCGCGGCCCGCGCCGAACAGTTGCAGCGCGGCGTTCATATGCATCTTCGGATTGTCGAACTTCGGGATCGGCGACGGCGACGTCAGATAGCGATGATTGACGATCACCGGGTAGTCGTACGTGGTCGCGATGCTGCCGTGATGCACGATGTCCTCGTACAGTTTCACGCTGATCAGCCCGTAATCGGCGAGCGCATGCAGCTTCCTGCATTCGGCAACGCGCGGCTCGAGCCGGTACAGCGGCTCGGGCATCGGCACCTGATAGACGAGGATCTGCTGCTCGGTCAGCGGCGTTTCGGGAATCCGGTGCCGCGTCTGGATGATTGTCGCTTCGCTCGTGTGCCGCGTGGTCGCCACACCCGTGGTGCGCGCGAAGAAGCGGCGGATGTTGACGGCGTTGGTGGTTTCGTCGGAGCCCTGATCGATGACCTTCAGCGTGTCCGTCCTGCCGATGATCGCGGCGGTCACCTGGATGCCGCCGGTGCCCCAGCCATACGGCAGCGGCATTTCGCGCGACGCGAACGGCACCTGGTAGCCCGGCACGGCGACTGCCTTCAGCAGCGCGCGGCGCAGCATGCGCTTGGTCTGCTCGTCGAGATACGCGAAGTTGTAGCCGTGCGCGGCGGTGTCGTATGAGGTGTTGGCAACAGCGGTGTCGGGCGCGTTCATGCTGCCTGCTCCTTGTCGGTGGCGTGGCTTGTTTCATCGTGGCTGTGATGTTGCGCGCGCAGACGCCGCACCAGTTCCAGCTCCGCCTGGAAGTCGACGTAATGCGGCAGCTTCAGGTGCTGCACGAAGCCCGACGCCTCGACGCTGTCGCTATGCGACAGCATGAATTCGATGTCCTGCGTCGGTGACGCGAGCGTTTCGCCGAGTTCTTCGGCGCGCAACGCGCGATCGACGAGCGCCATCGCCATCGCCTTGCGCTCCGAGTGGCCGAACGCGAGACCGTAGCCCTGCGTGAAGGTGGGCGGCACCGCGCCGCTGCCCGCGAACTGGTTGATCATCTGGCATTCGGTGATGTCGATATCGCCGATGTCGACCGCTTCGCCGAGTTCGTCGAGGTCCATCTCGACCGCGATCGTGCCGAAACGGATCTCGCCCGCGAACGGATGCGAATGCGCATAGCCGCGTTGCGTCGCATAGCCCATCGCGAGCAGAAAGCCTTCGTCGCCACGCGCGAGGTTCTGCAGACGCGTCGCTCGGCTTGCCGGAAACGCGAGCGGTTCGCGCGACAGATCGCCGGGTTCCGCGCCGTCGGGTGTCGGGCGCTCCTGTTCGATCAGGCCTTCCTTGTCGAGCAGCGACACGACGCGCGGCATCGATTCAGCCGCTGGCGGTTCTTGCGGAACGGGCGCGTTGCCGCGCGTCACGTCCTGCCGCGCGTCATCGCCATCGACGAGCAACGCGAAATCGAGCAGACGCTGCGTGTAGTCATAGGTCGCGCCGAGCAGCTGGCCGCCGGGCAGGTCCTTGAAGGTCGCCGAGATGCGCCGCTCGACCTGCATCGTTTCGGTATCGATGGTGCGCATATAGCCGAAGCGCGGCAACGTGGTGCGATACGCGCGCAGCAGGAAGATCGCCTCGACCAGATCGCCGGCCGCCTGCTTGATTGCGAGCGCCGCAAGCTCCTCGTCGTAGACCGAGCCTTCGGTCATCACGCGTGCGACCGCGAGCCGCAACTGCTCGCGAATCTGCTCGACGCTCAGTTCGGCGATCTGCGTATCGCCGCGGCGCGCTTTGTCGAGCAGGCGCCACGACGCTTCGATCGCGCGTTCTCCACCTTTGACGGCAACGTACATCAGTTCACCTTCGCTTCGGATGTGCGCGGCAGGCCGATCACGCGCGCGCCGCAAACCAGATAACAATCGATGCCGCACGGAAACAGCGGCGCGAGCATCGCGCGTTCTTGCCAGAACCGCGCGGGAAGACCGACCGGCGAAATTGTTTCGGTATCGCGAATGCCGGGGCCGCTCAGCGTGACCGCTGCGCCGCCCGTCAGCGCGTCGACGCGGATCAGCAACGTGGCCGATTGTTCCGGTGACTCGGCGCTGCCGGGCGCGAAGCTTTCGAGCGACGGCAACGCGTGGGCATCGTGCGCATACACGAACGCGGCGTTGCCGGGCGCATCGACGAGCGGCGCGCCGGTATGGAAGCGCAACGCCGCCGCGAGCGCGGGATCAGGCTGCGCGAGCCATACCGGCGTCGCGTAGTCGCAGAGCGTCAGCAGTGCGGCAAACGCGGCGGGTTCGACCGGCGTATTGCGCAACTCGGGCAGCACGTCGCGGATCACGCCGATCGTGCCGGGTCGCGACAACGCGTCGAGCAGCGTGCGAAAGACGGCCTGGGTGTCGTGGACCGGGTCCGCGAAACCCGGCGTCAGCGTGGACAACGCAATCGGTGAACGTTCCATCAGTCGCCTCGCACCATCGTGAAGAATTCGACGCGCGTCGCCGCGACGTCCTGTTGCTGTTGCGCGCGCAGGGCCTGCTGTTGCGCGGCGAACGGCTCGATCAATCGACGATGCAGGCTGTCGTGATGCTCGGGCATCTGCAGCAAGGCATCGGCGAGCGCGGCAAGTTCGGCGCGACGGCGGTCGCGTCCCAGATGGCAGGCCACGCCGACGGTCGCTTCGGCGTCGTCGCTGGCATGCAGACGCAGCGTGGCGCGCGTAACCGTGGCTTCGCCGAGATTGAACGGATCGCCGCTGCCGCCGATGCGCCCGCGCACCATCGCGAGGCCGATTTCAGGGGGGCGCAGCCAGTCGTAGGCGGGGGTGGGGCGGCCTTGCAGCGCGCGCTGCAGCGCGGCTTCGAGGTCGGCGCGCGGCGTGCGCGCCAGCACGGCCATCCAGGCGCGCCGCGCCGCCGAAGACACGGCCGGCAACGGCGAAGAGGGTGGACGGGGCGGAACGGAACTCGGGCTCATCGGATTTCCTGTCGATCCAGCGAGTGGACATTGGAGCATCTATTCATCTAAACGTCTAGACGTTTATAAGCATAGTTGTCTGGACTGTCGTGCGCGGCGGACATTCATATTTTCATCACGGCTCGCGCACTACAATGCATGTCATGGCGATCATTTGAACCGAAGGGAATGACAGCACCATGACATCGAACGACAGCGCGGCGCCGGCCACGACGCTCGAACGCGGCGCGGGCGTGGCCGTCTGGAGACAGATCGAACAGATTCTCGCCGCAGAGATCACGGCAAGCGGGTTCGGCGAAGAAGGGCGGCTGCCGAGCGAGGGTGAGCTGGCGAAGCGCTTCGACGTCAACCGTCACACGGTGCGCCGCGCGATGCTTGGCCTCGCCGCGCTCGGCCTCGTCAGCGTCGAGCAGGGGCGTGGCACGTTCGTGCAGCCCGGCGCGATCGACTATTCGATCGGCCGCCGCACGCGTTTCACCGAAAACCTGCGTCAACAACACCACTCGCCCGCGGGCACGATGCTGTCGGCCGCACGCGTGAAGGCCGAGCCCAGTGTCGCGAAGGCGCTGGGTCTGCGCGCGGGCGCGGCCGTGTATCGCATCGAATCGCTGAACGCGTCCGACGGCGTGCCGCTCACGTTCGCGCGCAGCTGGTATCCGGCCGCGCGTTTTCCGGATTTGCCGGAGGTCGTGCAACGCCTCGGCGGCACGACGAAGGCGCTGGCCGAATTCGGCGTGGACGATTATCTGCGCAAGTGGAGCCGCATCGGCAGCGTGCTGCCCGAGCCGGAAGTTGCGCGGCGGCTCAACATCAACCGTCAGCAGCCGGTGCTGTGGGTCGAGAACGTCGACGTCGATCTGCAGGGCACGCCGGTCAAATACGGCTTTACGCATTTCGCGGCCGATCGCGTGCAACTGCTCGTGGAGCATGACCTGTGAGCGGCCCCGCATGGAGTGCCGAAGCGCGCTTTGGGCTCTATTACGCGCCGTCGGTTGAATCGGCGTGGTGGCAGGTCGGCTCGACATGGCTCGGCCGCGATGCGCACAGCGGCGAGCGCCGCGCGCAGCCGCAGCCGCCAGGCCTGACGCGCCCGCTCGCCGCATTGACCGACGCGCCCCGCCGCTATGGCTGGCATGGCACGCTGGTCGCCCCGTTCCGGCTCGGCGCCGGCGTCACGCAGCCCGACGTGCTCGCGGCCGCGCGAGCTTGGGCGCTCGCGCAGCGGCCGTTCACGTTGCGGGTAGAAGCGGCCACGCTGGGCGACTTCGTCGCGTTGCGACCGGCCGATGCGGATGGCGAGACGCGCATTCGCGAGCTCGCGTCGAACGCGCTGCAGTCGCTCGACAGGCTGCGCGCGCGGCCGTCGGCGGCCGATCTCGAACGACGGCTCGCCGCGCCGCTCAGCGAACGCCAACGTGCGTTGCTGTTGCAATGGGGCTATCCGTACGTGTTCGATGAGTTCCGTTTTCATATGACGTTGTCCAGTTCGCTCGCCGATGCCGACGAGCGCGCGACGCTGCTCGCATGGTGGCGGGAGCGCACGCCCGCGCTCGGGCCGCTCGCTGTCGATCAGGCCGCGCTGTTCGTCGAGCCGGCGCCGGGCGAGCCGTTCGAGCTTTGGCAGCCGCTGCCGTTCAGCCCCGGCGCGCAACCTGGCGATCGCACTGACGAGCAGCAAGACGAGGTGAGCAGCCAATGACTGGGCGTTTGATCTATGTGATGGGGCCGTCGGGCGCGGGCAAGGATTCGCTGCTGCAGTTCGCGCGCATGCGGCTCGCCGGGGAGCCGCTCGTATTCGCGCATCGTTACATCACGCGGCCGAGCGGCAATGGCGAGGTGCATGTTGCACTAAGCGTCGAGGAGTTCGCCGCGCGCTCGGTGCTTGGCCTGTTCGCGCTCGAATGGTCGAGCCATTCGCTGCGCTATGGCATCGGCATCGAACTCGATGCGTGGCTCGCGCGCGGCTGCACGGTGGTCGTCAACGGCTCGCGGCAGTACCTGCAGCATGCGCTCGCGCGCTATCCACGCGCTCAAGTGGTGCACGTGAGCGCTGCGCCGCATATTCTCGAGGCACGGCTCGGCGCGCGGGCGCGCGAATCGTCGGAGCAGGTCGCGGCGCGGCTCGCGCGGCGCGCGCCGTTTGCGTTGCCGGCCGGCGTGCGCTGCACGACGATCGACAACTCCGGCGCGCTCGAAGAAGCGGGGCACGCATTGATCACGGTGCTCAAGGAGCACGTGAGCGCGTAGCGCAAGCACGCGGCCTTACTGCATGGCCCCAATCCGCTCCCGCGTCACTTGCCGCAAACATGCGACGAACTGCTGCACGGCCGGCGTGGGCAGCAGATCGCGTCGCGAGATGATGCTCAGATCGTAGTTCGGCAGCGCGTCTTCGATCTGTGCGACGCGAATGCCGAGCGGCGCGACCCTCTGCGCAAGCGGCCGCGTGAAACAACTGATCGCGTCGGTCTGCGACACGAGCCCGAGCGTGACTGCAAACGACGACGGCGCGCGCAGCAAGCGCTTCGGTACCGGCAAGCCGTGCGCGCTGAACATCGCCATCATCACGCTGTGCGGGAAGTGATCGGCACCGACCGTGACGATCCACTCGGCGTCGAGCAGCTCGGACAGACGCGTGACGTTCGCGAGCGGATGGCCGGCGCGCATCGTGACGACGAACTGCGTCGAGTACAGCGGCACCTGCACCAGATCGTTATCCAATGCCAGAACGTGATGGATCGCCGCGAGATCGAGCGCGCCGTTGCGCAGACGCGCGAGCGCGTCGGGCACCGTCACTTCCTCCAGATGCAGACTCACGAGCGGCATCCGCTCGCGAAAGCTCGGCTATAGTGCGAGGCTACTCACTGGAGCCATACAAACTATGAACGGGACCCCGCGTTTGACCGAAGTGTCCGATCTGGAACCCGCCGCCGCGAGCCTGCGCGAGATTCGCCATCACATTCACCAGCATCCGGAACTCGCGTACGAGGAAGTGCAGACCGCGGCGCTCGTCGCGGAAAAACTCGAACAGTGGGGCTGGCAGGTCACGCGTGGGGTCGGCAAGACCGGCGTGGTCGGCACGCTGAAAGAGGGGGACGGCAAGCGCAGCATCGGCATTCGCGCGGACATGGACGCGTTGCCGATCATCGAACAGACCGGCCTGCCGTACGCGAGCGGCACCCACGGCAAGATGCACGCGTGCGGCCACGACGGTCACACCACGATCCTGCTCGGCGCCGCGCAACGTCTCGCGGCCACGCGCAATTTCTCGGGCACCGTGCATTTGTATTTCCAGCCGGCCGAGGAAAGCGGCATCGACAGCGGTGCGCTGAAGATGATCGACGACGGCCTGTTCGAGCGCTTCCCGTGCGACGCCGTGTTCGGCCTGCACAACCATCCGGGAGCCGAGCCGGGCGTGTTGCTGTTCCGCAAGGGACCGTTCATGTCGGCGGGCGACAAGGCGATCATCACGATCGAAGGCGTCGGCGGCCATGCGGCCCGTCCGCATCTGACCGTCGATCCGGTCGTGGTCGCCGCGAGCATCGTGATGGCGCTGCAGACGATCGTCGCGCGCAACGTCGATCCGTCGCAGCCCGCCGTGGTGACGGTCGGCTCGATGCACGCGGGCACCGCGAACAACGTGATTTCGAGCAGCGCGCGGCTCGAGCTCAGCGTGCGCTCGTTCAGCCCAGAGGTGCGCGCGTTGCTGAAGAAGCGCATCACCGAGCTTGCCGAGTCGCAGGCTGCGAGCTATGGCGGCAAAGCGCACGTCGAGTACATCGAAGGCTATCCGGTCGTCATCAATACGGATGCCGAAACGGATTTCGCGGTGCAGGTCGCGCGCGAACTGGTGGGCGACGACAAGGTGGTGGAGCGGACCGACATCCTGATGGGCAGCGAGGACTTCGCATTCATGCTGCAGAAGCGGCCGGGCACGTTCCTGCGCATCGGCAATGGCGTCGGCGAGGACGGTTGCATGGTGCACAACCCGCACTACGACTTCAACGATCGCAGCCTGCCGATCGGCGCGGCGTTCTGGGCACGGCTGGTGGAGCGCTATCTCGCGCGGTGAGCGCTTGATGCACACGCCGCGGCGCGCACGAGCCGTGCGCGCCCGGCTGCTCATCACCGCGCGGCCAGAGCCACGAAGCGTTCATTAGCCGCGCCGCGCGACCATCTCCGAGACTGTCTGCGCGGCTCGCTGCAGCGGTTCCAGGAACGCCTTCACCATCTGTTTGGCCGAATTGCGCTGTGCGTTGCCGCTGATGTTCATCGCGGCGATCACGCGGCCCTGGCGATTGCGAATCGGCGCGGACAGCGAAATCAAGCCGCCTTCGAGCTCCTGATCGACGATCGCCCACCCCTGGCGACGCACCTGCTCGATCAGCTTCTTCAACTCTTGCTTGTCGGTGACGGTGCGCGGCGTGTGCGCGTAGAGCGGCGTCGAGTTCAGCGTCGCGTCGAGCGTCTCGTCGTCGAGCGAGGCAAGCAGCACGCGGCCCATCGACGTGCAGTACGCGGGCAGGCGGCTGCCGATCGACAGGTTGATCGTCATGATCTTGTGAGTCGGCACGCGCAGCACGTAGACGATCTCGGTGCGATCGAGCACGGCCGCGGAGCAGCTTTCGTGCACCTGCGCCGACAGGCTTTCCATCACCGGTTCGGCGAGATTCCAGAACGGCATCGAGGTCAGATACGCGAAGCCGAGGTCGAGAATCTTCGGCGTCAGACGGAACAGGCGTCCCTCGGCTTCCACATAGCCGAGTGTTTGCAGCGTCAGCAGGATCCGGCGCGCGCCGGCGCGCGTGAGGCCAGTCGCCGCGGCAACGTCGGTGAGCGTCTGTTCAGGCCGCGTCGCGTCGAACGCGCGGATGACCGCGAGGCCGCGCGCGAACGACTGCACGTACGAGTCGCCCGGTTTCTCCGGGGCCGGTTCGGCGTTGGCGGGCGCGACGGAAGACGGCGGCAGGGCTTTGCTCATGGACCTTGATCGTGGTTTCGGAAGAGTGCGCGCGAAGGACACGCGACGCGCGTTCGTTTCGATGCGGCGCCGCGTTTTGCGTTACGGCGCAAAGGCGAGACGATAGCTTAAGCCTTCTATTTCGCCAAATAACGCCGATTCGTGCAAAAACCCCAGGGTTTGCGTGGATGCGATTCCCCACTCCAAATTTGTATGATGACCCGATAACCTGACTAGTTCGAGACACCCGGTCCAACCTATCCGCCATGTTCGACAAGATTCCCGCGCGCGCTTTGAGCGACACCGTCGCGCAGCAACTGCTGAAGCAGATCGACAAGGGCACCTTCGCGCGCGGCGCCAGGCTGCCGACCGAAGCCGTGCTCGCGCAACAGTTCGGCGTAAGCCGCACGGTGATTCGCGAGGCGCTGTCGCGACTGAAGAACGAGGGGGTGGTCGAGCCGCGCCAGGGCAGTGGCGTGTTCGTCGCCGGGCACGGCGCGATCCGCCCGCTGCGAATCGACTACGCGGAAGCCGTGGAGCCGGGCTCGGTCGTGCAAATCCTCGCGCTGCGTCGCGCGATCGAGGCGGAGGTCGCGTCGGAAGCCGCGATGCGCCGCAGCGATGCCGACATGGCCGCGATCGACGCCGCGCTCGCGCGCATCGAGCGCGCGGTCGGCAATGGCGAAGACGGCGTCGCCGAAGACGTCGCGTTTCATCGCGCGATCGCGGCGGCTACGGGCAATCCGTATTTCCTGAAGACGCTGACGTTCCTCAATCAGTACCTCGCAGCGGGCACGGTCGTCACGCGCCGCAACGAGGCGCTGCGCGAGGACTTCTCGCGGCAGGTGCGCGAGGAGCACGCGGCGATCGCCGCGGCGATTCGCGCCGGCGATCCGATGGCGGCGCGCAATGCCGCGCAGACGCATCTGTACAACGCGGCGCGGCGGCTTGCCGAGGCGGGCATCGTCTGACGCGCTGAAGGCGCGCGGTGATTCCGACGCGCGCGAACCCACGAATGCAGCACCCATCCATAGAGGTCATGCATGTCGAGAAATGTCGGTGTCATAGGTTTGGGGGCCATGGGGCTCGGCGTCGCGCGCTCGCTGTTGCGTGCGGGCTTCAGGGTTCACGCGTGCGACTTGCGGCGCGACGCGCTGCAGGCGTTCGTCGATGAAGGGGGCATCGGCTGTGCGACGCCCGCGGAGCTCGGCGCGCAGTGCGAGGTCGTGATCACGCTGGTCGTGAATGCCGCGCAAACCGAGGCAGTGCTGTTCGGTGAGCACGGCGCGCTCGCGGCCATGAAGCCGGGCGGCGTCGTGATCGCGAGTGCCACGGTCGCGCCGGAGTTCGCGAGCGATCTCGGCCAGCGCGTCGAGGCGGCCGGTCTGCAGATGCTCGATGCGCCGGTGTCGGGCGGCGCGGCGCGCGCGGCGTCGGGCGAGATGACGATGATGACGTCCGGTCCCGCGGCCGCTTATGCCGCGTGCGAAGACGTGCTCGCCGCGATCGCCGGCAACGTGTATCGGCTTGGCGCCACGCATGGCGCAGGCTCGAAGGTGAAGATCATCAACCAGCTGCTGGCCGGCGTGCATATCGCGGCGGCCGCCGAGGCAATGGCGCTCGGCCTGCGCGAAGGTGTCGACCCGCACGCGCTGTACGACGTGATCACGGATAGCGCGGGCAATTCGTGGATGTTCGAGAACCGCGTGCCGCATATTCTCGCGGGCGACTACACGCCGCTGTCGGCGGTCGATATTTTCGTCAAGGACCTCGGCCTCGTGCTCGATACCGCGCGTCGCACGAAGTTTCCGCTGCCGCTGTCGGCGGCCGCGCATCAGATGTTCATGATGGCGTCGACGGCGGGCCACGGTGGCGAAGACGACTCGGCGGTCGTGAAGATTTTCCCAGGCATCGAATTGCCGACGAAGCAATAGGCGAGGGAGAGGTCATGACGGCTCAAACGAAACCCGCGCTGCTCGGCTGCATCGCCGACGATTTCACCGGCGCCACCGATCTCGCCAACATGCTCGTGCGCGGTGGCATGCGCACGGTGCAGACGATCGGCGTGCCCACCTCCGACGCAGCGCTCGGCGCGGACGCGCTCGTCGTCGCGCTGAAGTCGCGCACGATCCCGGCCGCCGACGCGGTCGCGCAATCGCTGGCCGCGCTCGCCTGGCTGCGCGCGCAAGGGTGCCGGCAATTCTTCTTCAAGTACTGCTCGACCTTCGATTCGACCGATGCAGGCAACATCGGCCCGGTGACCGATGCGTTGCTGCATGCGCTGTCCGCCGAGTTCGCTGAGCGCGCATCGTTCACGATCGCGTGTCCCGCGTTTCCCGAGAACGGCCGCACGATTTTTCGCGGCCATCTGTTCGTCGGCGATGCGCTGCTGAACGAGTCGGGCATGGAAAACCATCCGCTGACGCCCATGCGCGACGCGAACCTCGTGCGCGTGCTGCGGCGGCAAACTCAATCGAAGGTCGGGCTCGTGCGTTACGACCAGCTCGCGCAAGGCGATGCGGCCGTGCGTGCCGCATTCGCCGCGTTGCGCGCCGACGGCGTGCGCATCGCGATTGCCGATGCGGTGTCCGACGCCGATCTGCACACGCTTAGCGCGGCCTGCGCGGATCTCGCGCTGATCACCGGCGGCTCCGGCGTCGCGCTTGGTTTGCCGGCCAACTTCCGGCGCGCGGGTCTGCTCGACGAGCAAACCCATGCCGCGCAATTGCCGCGTATAGAAGGTTTGTCGGCGGTGCTCGCGGGCAGTGCGTCGACGGCGACCAACGCGCAGGTCGCCGCCTGGTGCGCGACACGGCCCGCATTCCGCATCGATCCGCTCGCGGCGGCGCGCGGCGAGGACGTCGTCGGCGAGGCGCTCGCGTTCGCACAACAGCGCTTCGTGCACGCGGAAGCGGTGCTGGTCTATGCGACTGCATCGCCCGACGAAGTGCAGGCCGTGCAGCGCGAACTCGGCGTCAACGAGGCCGGGCATCTGGTCGAGAAGACGTTGGCGGCGATTGCGCGCGGTCTGCGCGAACGGGGTGTGCGCAAGTTCGTCGTCGCGGGCGGCGAGACTTCGGGCGCCGTCGTGCAGGCGCTCGACGTGCGCATGCTGCGCATCGGCGCGCAGATCGATCCGGGCGTGCCGGCCACGGTGACGACCGAAGCGGAACCGCTCGCTCTCGCGCTGAAATCCGGCAATTTCGGCACCACCGACTTCTTCGACAAGGCGCTGCGCCATCTCGACGGAGCCGCGCAATGAGCGACGCACCGGCACTTCACACCTCCCCCGAAGCGCGCGTGCGCGAGGAAATCTGCGCAGTCGGCGCGAGCCTGTATCAACGCGGCTACACGGTCGGCAGCGCCGGCAACATCAGCGCGCGGCTCGACGACGGCTGGCTGATCACCCCGACCGACGCGTGCCTCGGCCGCCTCGATCCCGCCGACATCGCGAAGGTCGATGCAAACGGCCACGCGGTGTCGGGCGGCAAACCGTCGAAAACGCTGGCGCTGCATCGCGGTATCTATGCACGCAACGGCGAGGCGCGCGGCATCGTCCATACCCATTCGACGCATCTGGTCGCATTGACGCTCGCGGGCGTATGGAGCGAAGCGGACGTGTTGCCGCCGATCACACCGTACTACGTGATGAAAGTGGGCCACGTACCGCTGATTCGCTACCAACGCCCAGGCGATCCGCAAGTGGCCGCGCAGATCGCCGAGTTGGCCGATCGGGTGCGCGCGGTGTTGCTCGAACGTCTGGGGCCGGTAGTGTGGGAACGCTCGGTCGCGCACGCGTCGTATGCGCTCGAAGAACTCGAGGAGACCGCGCGCCTGTGGCTGATGACGAATCCGCGGCCCGCGCCGCTCGACGCCGCCGCGATCGAAGAACTCCGTGCCGCGTTCGGCGCGCGCTGGTAGCAGCGCGGATGACCGATGAACGCCGCGCACCGTATCGCACTGTCTTGAAGGAGTTGCCGCCATGCTTCGCTTCGCCGCCAATCTGTCGATGATGTACAACGAGCACGCGTTCCTCGATCGCTTCGCCGCCGCCGCGCGCGACGGCTTCAACGCGGTCGAATTCCTGTTTCCCTACGAGTTCCGCCCGGGCGAGCTGAAGGCGCGGCTCGACGCGCATGGCCTCACGCAGGCGCTGTTCAATGCGCCACCCGGCGACTGGAGCGGCGGCGAGCGCGGCCTTGCGTCGTTGCCGGGCCGTGAGGACGAGTTCCGCCGCGGCATCGACACGGCACTCGAGTACGCGCGTGTGCTCGGCAATCGCAAGCTGCATGTGATGGCGGGGTTGATCGCCGGCGATCAAGCGGGCGAAACGCAGCGCAAAACACAACGCGACGTGTACCTGAACAACCTCGCCTATGCCGCGCGGGCCGCGCAAGCCGAACAGATCACGGTCGTCATCGAGCCGATCAATACGCGCGACATGCCCGGCTATTTCCTCAATCGACAGGACGACGCGCAAGCGATCTGCGCCGAAGTCGGCGCGCCGAATCTGAAGGTGCAGTTCGATTGCTATCACTGCCAGATCGTGGAGGGCGATCTCGCGACGAAGCTCAAACGCGATATGGCCGGCATCGGTCACATCCAGGTTGCGGGAGTGCCCGAGCGGCACGAGCCCGACATCGGAGAGCTGAACTACCCGTACCTGTTCGATCTGATCGATGCGCTCGGCTACGACGGCTACATCGGCTGCGAATACCGGCCGCGCGCGGGAACCTCGGCGGGGCTTGGCTGGCTGAAGCCTTATCTCGATGCGGGGCGTTGACTCTTTCCGACAACCACTGACGAACACGTAACCATGAAAGTACTGATCACCGGCGGTGCCGGTTTTCTCGGCCAGCGTCTCGCGCGCGAGCTGCTCGCGCGCGGCGCACTGAAAGATGCACACGGCGCACCGCAAGCGATTACCGGGCTCGTGTTGCTCGACGTCGTGCGCGCACACGATCTCGGCGATGCGCGCGTGCGCACCGAAGTCGGCGATATCGCGGAGCGCAGTGTGCTCGAACGCGTGATCGACGATCAGACCTCGGCGATCTTTCACCTCGCTGCGATCGTCAGCGGCCAGGCCGAGGCGGACTTCGATCTCGGCATGCGCATCAATCTCGATGCGTCGCGGCTGCTGCTCGAAATCTGCCGGCAGCGCGGGCACCGACCGCGCGTCGTGTTCACCAGTTCGGTCGCGGTCTACGGTGGCGATCTGCCTGCAGTCGTGCAGGACGACACCGCGCTGAATCCGCAGTCGTCGTACGGCGCGCAGAAGGCAATCGCGGAGCTGCTGCTCAACGACTATTCGCGGCGCGGTTTCGTCGACGGCCGCGTGCTGCGACTGCCGACCATCAGCGTGCGGCCGGGGCGGCCGAATGCGGCGGCGTCGTCGTTCGCGAGCGGCATCGTCCGCGAGCCGCTCAATGGCGAGGCGGCCGTCTGTCCGGTCGCCGGTTCGACGCGGCTGTGGTTGCTGTCGCCGCGCAAGGCGATCGAGAGTCTCATCGCCGGCCTCGAACTCGATGGCGCCGCGCTTGGCAAGCAACGCGCGCTGAACCTGCCGGGCTTGTCGGTCAGCGTCGACGAGATGATCGCGGCACTGCGCGAGGTCGCGGGCGAGGCGGTCGCGAGCCGCATTGTGCGGCAGCCCGACGAGCGCATCGAGAAGATCGTCGGGAGCTGGCCCGGCGCGTGGAATACGTCGCGCGCCGAACGGCTCGGACTCGCGGCCGAGCGCAGTTTCGCGGACGTGATTCGCGGCTACATCGCCGATGAAGGAATCGAGGTTCGCTGAAGATCACCCCCTCCGCGTATTCCCTGGTGTCGCTTCGCACGGCTGCGGCCGTGCTTGACATGCTTTCGCGCCCCCGCCTATTATCGAGCCTGTTTTGTTCGATATATGACCGTGTGTTCGTATATAGAACACGCGGCAGGACGAGGAAGAGGTGACAGCCGTATCGGTCGTCAATCCCAAGCCCATCGTTCACGATCTTGCGCTAAGCTGCTCCGACGTGACGGCCGTCGCGACGCCGCCGTTTTGCAGCCTCCCGCCCGCAGCCGTTGGCCCTCGGGCCGATGCCTCGGCGCATCGAACCGGCGTCGTCGGTGCAAGGCCGGCCGAGGCGCAGCGCACGCAGCATCCCAACTGGAGACATCCCATGACCGAAGCATTCCTGTGCGACGCGATTCGCACCCCCATTGGCCGCTATGCGGGTTCGCTGTCGTCGGTGCGCGCCGACGACCTGGGCGCGGTGCCGCTCAAGGCGCTGATGGAGCGCAACAAGAACGTCGACTGGACCGCGATCGACGACGTCATCTACGGCTGCGCCAACCAGGCCGGTGACGACAACCGCAACGTCGCGCGCATGTCGCTGCTGCTCGCGGGTCTGCCGAAGGACGTACCGGGCTCGACGGTCAACCGTCTGTGCGGCTCGGGCATGGATGCGGTCGGCATCGCCGCGCGCGCGATCAAGTCGGGCGAGGCCGCGCTGATGATTGCCGGTGGCGTCGAAAGTATGAGCCGCGCGCCGTTCGTGATGCCCAAGGCGACCAGCGCGTTCTCGCGTCAGAACGAGGTCTACGACACGACGATCGGCTGGCGTTTCGTGAACCCGCTGATGAAGAAGCTGTACGGCGTCGACTCGATGCCGGAAACCGGCGAAAACGTCGCGACCGACTACAACATCAGCCGCGCCGACCAGGACGCATTCGCGCTGCGCAGCCAGCAGAAGGCGGCGCGCGCGCAACGCGACGGCACGCTCGCGCAGGAGATCGTCGGCGTGACGATCGCGCAGAAGAAGGGCGATCCGATCACGGTCATGCAGGACGAGCATCCGCGCGAAACGAGCCTCGAAACGCTCGCGAAGCTGAAGGGCGTCGTGCGTCCGGACGGCACGGTTACAGCCGGTAACGCATCGGGCGTGAACGACGGCGCGGCGGCGTTGTTGCTTGCCAATGAAGAGACCGCGAAGCGTTTCGGCCTTACGCCGCGGGCCCGCGTGCTTGGTGTGGCCACCGCCGGCGTCGAGCCGCGCGTGATGGGCATCGGCCCGGCACCCGCCACGCAGAAGCTGCTCGCGCGTCTGGGCATGAAGATCGACCAGTTCGACGTGATCGAACTGAACGAAGCGTTCGCCTCGCAAGGTATCGCGGTGCTGCGCGCCCTCGGCGTCGCCGACGACGATCCCCGCGTGAACCCGAACGGCGGCGCGATTGCGCTCGGCCACCCGCTCGGCATGAGCGGCGCGCGTCTGGTGACGACCGCGACGTATCAGCTGCAACGCACGCAGGGCCGCTTCGCGCTGTGCACGATGTGTATCGGCGTCGGCCAAGGCATCGCGATCGCGATCGAGCGCGTGTGATGCGTGAGCTGGTTTAGCGCGAGCTTCGGTCTCCGCGCAAGCTGAATAGTGAAAAGCAGAAGGGCCGGCGTCGAGACACGCCGGCCCTTTGTTTTGATCGCGCCTTGTTGCGCCGGGCGCAGGCGTTATGACGCCGCTTCGACGGTCAGATGCATGACCTCATGCACCGGCGCGAGACGCGCGCGGATCGTCTCGGCCGTAACGCCGCCATGCGTGCGCACACTGACGATCGCCGCTCGCGCCTCCGGGCCGATCTGCCAGACGTGCAGGTCGGCGATTTCGGCGTCGCCGTGCGAATCCAGGATTTCGCGGATTTCGCCGGCCACGTGCTCGTCGGTTTTGTCGAGCAGCACGCCGGCCGTGTCGTGCATCAGCGTCCATGCCCAGCGCGCGATGACGATCGATCCGACGACGCCCATCAGCGGGTCCAGCCAGACCCACCCGAGATAGCGGCCGGCCAGCAGGGCCACGATCGCCAGCACCGAGGTCAGCGCATCGGCGAGCACGTGCACGTAGGCGGAGCGCAGGTTGTTGTCGGACCCATGCGCATGGCCGTGATGATGGCGATGATGGTCGTGATCGTGATGCCCATGGTGCGCATGGCCGCCCGACAACAGCAGCGCGCTGACGATGTTCACGACCAGCCCGATCGCCGCAATCACCGCGGCCTGCCCGAACGCGACACCGGTGGGATGAACGAGCCGGACCGCCGATTCGATACCGATGCCAAGCGCCACCAGAGCGAGAATCAACGCCGAAGCGAAGCCGGCAAGCTCGCCCACTTTTCCCGTTCCGAAACTGAACGCGCGGTTTGCCGAGTTGCGTCTCGCGAACGAATACGCGAGCGCGGCAATCCCGAGCGCGCCGGCATGCGTCGCCATGTGGAAGCCGTCGGCGAGCAGCGCCATCGAGCCGGTCACGTAACCGGCCGCGATTTCGCCGATCATCATGACAACGGTGAGCGCGACGACGGAGCGGGTCCGGCGCGCTTTTTCGTCGTGCGAGCTGCCGAGAAACGAGTGCTCGTGTTTGCGGATCTGATTTTCAGTCATACGGAACTTACTTCGAATAGCGGCGGATTGCGCCGATCAATGCATCAACTCCCTTCTTGCGCTGGTTGGCCGTCAGGTCAGGATGCGCGACATGCTCGCGCGCGTGCGCCTCGACGATCTCGTCGAGCAGGCCGTTCATTGCGCCGCGGGTCGCGGCCACCAGGTGCAGGACTTTCTCGCAATCTGCGTCCGACTCCAGTGAACGCTCGATAGCCTGAACCTGGCCCGCGATGCGACGAACGCGCTTCAATAAGCCGTCTTTGTGTGTGCTCAGATGTGCCATACATATCCCCCCTATAGGTATATAGGATAGCACGGTACTGAGATGGCGTTTCTGATGGCTGTCGGCGGCCATGCCGATGCATACGTCGGCAAATCGTTCGCGTCATACTGTTGGCCGTGGTTGTCCTGTAGGCGCAGAGTTCATGACGCCGGGCACGAATGCTGCGTAGCACGAAGCGATTGCGCTCGACGCGCATGACCGACCGTCAAGCCGTATCGATACCTTGCACGAGGAGAACGCGGATGGAAACAGCGACGATAGCTGCAGCATTGGTCATCGCGGTGGTGGTCGCGGCCCCGCCGGCGCGAGCGCAGGACGACATGGCGAGCACCGCGAAAGCGATGCTCGGCGCGGCGCAGCCGGTGCATATGACGGCGGAGATCGTCGCCATCGATGCGGGCAACCGTTCGCTGACATTGAAGGGTCCGCATGGCGACGTCGCGATCGTGCTCGTCAGCCAGCAGGTCGCCAGTTTCGATCAGCTGAAGATCGGCGATCGCGTCGACGTGCTGTACAAGAATGCGTTGCTCACCAAGGTCGACAAGGCAAGCAGCGCGGGCAAGGGGATTCGCGAGCGGGTCGACCGGCGCAGCTATGCGCCGGCGTCGGGCGGCTACGAGTCGGCGCGGCAGACCGAGGTGCTCGCCACCGTGCTGAAGATCGATCGCAAGCAGCGCCTCGTGACGCTGCGCGGCGCGTATCAGACCCAGACCTTCGAAGCCGCGCCCGATGTCGATCTGAGCGACGTGAAGGTCGGCGACACCGTGCATGCGGCGTTCGTGTCGGCCGCCGCGGTGCAGGTGACGCCGGTCGGGCAGTGAGCGGCTGGGGCCGCAGTCCATTCCGGCGGCCGCATCTGTTTCGCAATCTATGTCGAAATATGTCGCGGCTCCCGCCGAATGCCCGCAAAGCCTTGCCTGGCGAGCCCGCGTCGCGGCGAAACAGCGCGACATATCTTCCGTGATGATTTCCGCGGTGGGTCCTTCTATAGTCCGTTCGTCGCCACGCGGCAGTGACGCAAGTGGCCCGAATCCAGCAAGGACATACCGTGAAAAATCGTTCATTCGCAGGTTCCGACAGGGTCTGCGCCAGCATGGCGCGAGGCGCGCTGCGCAAGGTGGTGCTCGGCGCGGCCGCCGCCGTGCTCGCGCTCGGCAGCGCATCGGCGTTCGCGTGGTCGGGTCACGGCACCGCGTACACGTCGCGCGGCGTCTATGACGGTGCGCACTACGGCTCGTGCGGCGGCGGTAGCTGCTCGCATGCGGGCAGCGTGGCCGGCCCCTATGGCGGCGTCGCGAGCAACACTGGCACGCTCACGCGCACGGCGCCCGGTCAGTTCTCGAACTCGGGTACCGCGACGGGCCGCTACGGCAACTCGGTGCAGCACTCGGGCGACACCAACTGCGCGGGCGGCTCCTGCTCGCATAGCGGCACGCTGACCGGTCCCGACGGCAAAACGGCGACGACGTCCGGCGACGTGACGCGCACCGCGCCGGGCCAGTATTCGTCGTCGGGCTCGATCACCGGATCGAACGGCAATACGGTCAATCATTCTGCGTCGACGAATTGCGCGGGTTCGACCTGCGCTCGCTCGGGCACGGTGACGGGTCCGGACAACAACAACGTCTATCACTCAGGCACCGCGACGCGGGTCGCGCCCGGCGTCGTGACGACTTCGACGAGCGTGACCGGCACGCAAGGCCACACGGTGACGTCGAGCGGTACGGTGGTAACAGGCGGCGTGGTGGTCGCGGGCGGGACCACGACGGCGACCGGTACGACCGTGGTCGTTGCGCCGAAGCCGGTGGTGGTCGCGCCGCCTCCGCCGGTCGTCGTGCCGGCTCCGGTCGTGTACGTGCCGCCGCCGGTCGTGGTGACGCCTCCGCCGGCCTATGTTCCGCCGCCGATGGTGGTCGTGGCGCCGCCCCCGCCGCCGGCCGTCTACGTCGCGCCGCGTCCCGTGTATGTCGCGCCGCGGGCTGCGCTCTGGGTGCCGGGCCATTGGGTCGGGCGCGTGTGGGTGCCGGCGCATTGGGCCTGACGATGAGCGCGGCGATGAGAATCAGAACCTGCGTAGAATCGTGGCGCTCACGTCGGGCCGCGCGGTGCGACGCGATGTGCGAAATGGTGGGCTCGTGTCCGCCGTCTGCTGAGGCGGTGCGTCACTCGCGAGCGCAAACGGCTGCGCGGAGCGCGCTCCGCAAAACGGTCGCGCTCGCGACGATCGTCGTGGCGACGTTGCTGGCGATCAACGCAGTCATCGACGCCAGCGACGCTAACGACGGCCTTCGCGCGAACCGCGCCGCCGGCGCGGCGAGCGACTGTTCCGCGCGCTACGCCGCGTTGCTCGATCTGGCCGAACTCGCGCGGCGTGACGGCAAATCGTCCGAGGTGGTCGTGCGTGGCTTGAGCCAGCAGAACGGGGCAATGAGCGAGTGCATACCTGCAGGTCGGGTCAGGCCTGCACCGCCATTACATTGAACGCGGCCGCGTCGCATCGCATTCAAGAAAAATCGCGCCGGGGATCGGACTGAACACGTAGGCGTCGATGGGCTCGAATCCCATCGTTGCGTAGACGCCGAGCGCCGCTTGCATCGTCGGCAGCCTGTCGAGACGCATGCGGCGATAGCCCGGCACCAGATGCGTGGCAGGCGCAGGGCACAACACGTCGCATCTCAGGCAAGCGGCACCACCACGACTGAGCATAGGCGACTTCGCCGATGAATTCGATGCCGGTGAGCACAAAGCCGTTAGACCCCATCCAGCTTAATTCAACATCGTGCAGCGGCGGTAGTGGTGGCCGGTCCGCCGCGCCCGACTGGAAGCAGGCAGTGTGCAGATTGATCATGCGACGGGTCGGGTCATTGAACGCGCAGCGGAAACCGGATCTCGAACGTGGTCCCCACGCCCTCGCGCGACGCAAACTCGATCTGCCCATCGAGCACGCGGCATACCTCCCTGACGATCGCGAGCCCGAGCCCCGTGCCCGGAATCTCGTCGCAAGCCGCGCGCTCGAACTCATCGAATACGCGCTCCGCGTCGGCGGGCGCAATGCCGACGCCGGTGTCGGAAACGCGAATCGCCCAGTGTTCGGCGCCATGCATCGTGAACCGGATTTCGACTTGCCCCAACTTCGTGTACTTGATCGCATTGGTCAACAGATTGACCGCGATCTGCTTGAGCTTCAGCCGGTTCGACGTGACGACCGACAGCGCCGCGTCGAACGCGCCGCGCAACGCAAGCCCTTTCGCCTCGATCGACGGTCGCGTCGACGCGACGAGTTCGTCGAAGAGTTCGCGCAAATCGACGTCTTCGAGCACGAGCGGCGCAGAGTCTCCGAGCACGACCGAGTACTCGACCATCTGGTCGACCAGTTGCTTCATGTCGGCGGCCTGACGGTTCGCGAGCGTCAATGCGGTATCGGCTTTCGACGGCGCTCGCTCGATCAGTTGCAGCGCGACCGAAAACGCGTTGAGGAAATTGCGCAGATCGTGCACGACGCTGCGCGTGATCTGCATCCGCGATTCATTTAGGTCGCCGACCAGCCGTTGCTCGAGCGTCAATTCGTGATTCGCGCGTTCGAGCCGTCCCGTGTATTCGTCGATCTTGCGATCGCGCTCGGCGACCACTTCCTTGATCGACTCATACCTGACCACGCTGAATGCTTCGGCGATCAGGCGGCGCGCGCGGCTCTCGTGACGGCGCGTGCACGTCCGGTCGCGTTCGACGAACTCTTCGAGCGCTTCGAAGAGCACCTGCTCAAAGAGGTCCAGTTCGCGCACCAGCTCTTCGCTCCGGTAGCCCTGCTGCCAACGGACCTTGCCGTGCTTCTTCGCGTCGCGTTCGATCGACGTTTCGACGCGCTCGAGATCTTCTGCATCGAGCGCCCGGCACAGCTCGTCGAGAATATCCGGCAGGTGGTCGGCCAGTTGCCGGTAAGTGAGCTTGCCCGCTTCGACGAGATCGGCGTCGGCGGAGACGGCATGCATCCATTGCCGCGTCAGCCCGCCCCGTTCCGCGCGGATGAAGTTGGCGAAGTTGCGCAGCGGGCTCACGCGTCTGTCGGTCATCACGCGTCTGTCGGTCATGATGGATACCGGAATGGAGTTTCTACAACATACAACGCGCGAACGGTTCGAACGCCTCGATTTGCGCGGGCACCGCAAACCTGTTTCGCTGCCGATCGGCCAGTCCACCCGATGTGCGCCGGCAACCCGCGTCATTATCCGCGCAATTGCCGTTCGTGGAACACCTCTTGCGAGACTTTGATCAGACGAGAAGGCAAATTTTGTCCGCAGAACATGATGTATTCGATATTGCTGGTCGACGACGAACCGGAAATTCTAGCCGCATGGCGGCTGATTCTGGAGAGCGAAGGGTATGAGGTGAGTTGTGCGAGCATCGGCGCCGAAGCACTCGCTTGTGTCGTCGCTCACGTTCCCGACCTGATTGTTACGGACTGGATGATGCCGGTCATGGACGGCGCGGAGTTGTGCCGCCGTTTGAAATCGATGCCGCGATCCGTCAACGTACCGATTTTGCTCCATACCGCGGTGCCGCCTTCGGACAGCGATGCGAAGTACTGCAGCGCATGTCTGCTGAAGCCGATCGGCGCGGATCTCTTTCTGACCACGATCGCGCAGCTCTGCGCGCCACGGTGCTGATATGGCACGCGTCGCCGCGTTCACCGTCGTGTGATGACGTCAACGCCGTGCCACGTCATCGACCCGGACGCCTGCTGAGTCGGCCTTCAGGAAATCGACGAAGGCGCGCAGCGGCGCGGGCACATGACGATGGCCCGGATAGTAAAGAAAAGGCCCTGAAAAGCGCTGCCACCACGGTTCGAGAATCGCTTCGAGCGCGCCGCTGTCCAGATGCGGGCGCAGCATGTCTTCGAACAGGTGAATGATGCCGAGGCCCGCGACCGCGCCGCTGACCGCAAGGTCGATCGCGGCGCCGGGACGCACCAGCAGCGGTCCTGTCGGATTCAATTGCAGCAGTTCGCCGTCGCGCTCGAAGTACCAGGTCGGCATCGCGCCGCTGGCGAATTGCCCGCGCAGGCAGGCATGCGCGAGTAATTCGCCGGGATGGTGCGGACGGCCGTGCGCGTCGAGATACGCGGGCGACGCGGCGGTCGCGAAGCGCTGCACGCGCGCGCCGATCGGCACCGCGATCATGTCCTGCTCGAGGCGTTCATCGTAGCGAATGCCCGCATCGCAACCGATCGACAGCACATCGACGAAACCATCCTCGACCACCACTTCGACGCGAATATCCGGGTACTGCTTCAGAAAGCGCGCAAGCACGTCAGGCAGCACGATGCGCGCGACGCTCGACGGCACGTTGAGCTTCAATGTGCCGGTCGGCTTGTCGCGAAAGCCGTTCAGCACATCGAGCGCCGCTTCCATTTCGCCGAACAGCGGCGTCAGCTTCTCGATCAGACGCAGCCCGGCTTCGGTCGGCGCGACGCTGCGCGTGGTGCGGTTCAGGAGCCGCAGCCCGAGTTTCGTTTCGAGGCGCCGCACCGCGACGCTAAGACTCGACGCCGACACGCCGCTCACGCGCGCCGCGTCGCGAAAGCCGCCGGCGCGGGCGACGGAAACGAAGGCGGCCAGATCATTCAGTTCCATGACGATTGATTGTGCAGAATTTTGAACAACCCGTACACGTTAGACCGCTTTATTCAACAACGCAATTCCGGCGATACTGCCGCTCACCACTTCACAAGGAGATCGTCATGCCGAACTTCAGCTCCATCGACACTTTCGCACTAGCCGGCCGCCCGGTGCGGCGCATGGGCTATGGCGCGATGCAGCTGGCCGGCCCCGGCGTGTTCGGGCCACCGCAATACCGCGACGCGGCGCTCGCGGTATTGCGTGAGGCGGTCGCGTCGGGCGTCGACCACATCGATACCAGCGATTTTTACGGGCCGCACGTGACCAATCAGTTGATCCGCGAGGCGCTCCACCCGTATCCACGCGATCTGACGATCGTGACGAAGGTGGGCGCGGTGCGCGACGGCACCGGCGCCTGGCTGCCGGCGCAGGAGCCCGCCGACCTCGAGCGCGCGGTGCATGACAATCTGCGCAACCTCGGGCTCGATGCGCTCGACGTGGTCAACATGCGCGTGATGGGCAACGTGCACGAGCCGATCGAGGGCTCGATCGAAAAGCAGGTCACGGCGCTTGCCGAGCTGCAGCAGCGCGGGCTCGTGCGTCATGTCGGCCTGAGCAACGTGACGGCCGCGCAGATTGCCGAGGCGCAGCGCATCACGAAGGTCGTGTGTGTGCAGAACCACTACAACCTCGTGCATCGCGACGACGATGCGTTGATCGATGCGCTCGCGGAGCAGGGCATCGCCTACGTGCCGTTTTTCCCGCTGGGTGGCTTCACGCCGATTCAATCGTCCGGGCTGTCGGAGCTTGCGCGCAAGCTTGAGGCGACGCCGATGCAGGTCGCGCTTGCCTGGCTATTGCATCGGGCACCTAACATTCTGCTGATTCCGGGCACGTCTTCGGTGACTCATCTGCGTGAAAACTTGGAGTCGGCGCAGTTGAAGCTCAACGACGAGGCGCTCGATCGACTGGATGCGCTCGGCGCTGAAAAGGGCTGATTACACCGATGCCGCGATGAATTCCCGCAACCATTGATGCGCGGGATCGCGATGCACCCGCTCGTGCCATAGCATCGCCATCTCGTAGCCCGGCACCTCGACGGGCGGTTCGACCATCCGCAGCGCGTCCGTGCCGCGCACGAGACGCGCGGGCAGCATCCCCACGAGATCCGTGCTCGCGAGCACCGACTGCATGAACAGAAAGTGCGGCACCGACAGCACGACCTTGCGCGCGAGTCCCAGCTTCGCGAGCGTCTCGTCGGTGACACCGAAAAAGCCGCCGCCATCGGGCGACACGATCACGTGTTCGAGCTTGCAGAACTGCGCGAGGGTGGGCCGGCGCTTCAGCTTCGGATGACCCGCGCGGCCGACCAGCACGTAGCGCTCGGCAAACAGCACGCGACGGCGCAAGCCTTCGGGCGCGCCTTCGCTCGTATGAAAGCCGATATCGATATCGCCCTGTTCGGCCTGGCGAGCGAGCCGCGGCGGCACCGCCTCGACGATCGCGAGACGCGTGCCGGGCGCCACCGCGCGCAAGCCCGCGAGCATCGGCAGGATGATCGTCGACTCCGCGTAGTCCGTTGCGGCGATGCGCCAGGTTTGCGCCGCCGCGGCCGGATCGAATGGACTGGTTGGCGCGACCGCGCGCTGCAGTGCGTCGAGCGCCTCGCGCAACGGCTCGCGCAGTGCCTGCGCTTTCGCGGTGGGCCGCATGCCGCGCGGTCCCGGCAATAGCAGCGGATCGCCGAATACGTCGCGCAGTTTCGCCAGATGCACGCTGACCGACGGCTGAGAGAAGTTCAGCCGTTCAGCGGCGCGGGTCACGTTGTGCTCTTCGAGCAGCACATCGAGCGTGACCAGCAGGTTCAGGTCGAGTCTTCTGAGATTAACCACGGCAATACCTGACATATTGGGAATTCATTTCCAATATACCTCGGCGATGCCTATCGTGACTGTTTTCAGCCACGAAGGTCCCATCATGAACGTTCTCATCATCTATGCGCATCCCGAACCGAAATCGTTGAACGGTTCGCTGAAGGACTTCACTGTCCGCCACCTCGAACGCGCCGGCCATACGGTGCTGGTGTCCGATCTGTACGCGATGAACTGGAAAGCGTCGCTAGACGCGCACGACACCCGCGAGCGTCACAGCGGCGAGCGCTTCTTCGCGTCGCTAGAATCGAAGCATGCGTTCGAGAACGGCTTGCAGAGCGAGGATATCGTGCGTGAGCAGGACAAGCTGAAGTGGGCCGATGTGGTGATTCTGCAGTTTCCGCTGTGGTGGTTCTCGATGCCGGCGATCATGAAGGGCTGGGTGGAGCGTGTCTATGCGTACGGTCTCGCGTATGGCGTCGGCGAGCATTCCGATGCGCGCTGGGGCGAGCGTTATGGCGAGGGCCGTTTCGCGGGCAAGCGCGCGATGCTGATCGTCACGGCGGGCGGCTGGGAGTCGCACTACAGCGCACGCGGCATCAACGGTCCGATCGACGACGTGCTGTTCCCGATCCAGCACGGTGTGCTGTATTACCCCGGCTTCGAGGTATTGCCGCCGTTCGTCGTCTATCGCACGAGCCGCGTCGACGAGGCGAAGTATGCCGAGGTCAGCGAGGCGCTCGGGCGACGGCTCGACACGCTGTGGACGGCCGCGCCGATCGCGTTCCTGCCGCAGAACGGCGGCGCGTATGAGATTCCGGCGCTGACATTGCGGGACGATCTGGCGCCGGGGCGGGTTGGGTTTGCCGCGCATGTTGAAGATGCGGGCGCAGAGACGGCAACTGAAGCCGATGAGGCGACCGAAGCCTGACTGGATCGTATGTTTCGCTGAAATTTGGTTGTAAGTCGCCATTGCTACAGTCGTCGACGGACATAGGCCGAGGCATGCCGGGGCGCTCTTCTTCGGATGCCTGACGAACGTAACAGCCGGAAGCAAGCGCGAGGGGCGACCCACCATGAATCCAGTCCATACGTTCTGGCTCATTCTGATGCTCATCGCATCGCCGGCGTGGGCGTTCCAGTCGCGCGTCGTCACGATTCCGAGCGCGGCGATGCATCGTACGTTCGACGCAACCATCGTGCTGCCCGATCGATACGCGCGTGGCAACCAGGCCGCGCGCTTTCCGGTCGTCTACGTGCTACATGGCTCGGGCGGCGACTACTCGGACTGGACCGCGAATTCGCATATCGGCAAGCTCGCCGACCGCTATCACGTGATCCTCGTGATGCCTGACGGCGGCCGCGACAGCTGGTACATCGATAGCCCCGTCGATCCGCGCAGCCGCTATGAAACCTACGTGGGTACGGAAGTAGTGGCCTATATCGACAGCCATTTCCGCACGATCGCGACGAAGCAGGCGCGCGCTATCACGGGTTCGAGCATGGGCGGCTTCGGTGCGCTACGCATCGCGCTCGACCGGCCCGACGCGTTCGGCGCGGCGGGCAGCATCAGCGGTGCGGTGGACCCGCGCGGGAGCGAGGACGAGCCCGGCATCGAGCGGGTGTTCGGCGACCCGATGCAATTTGCGGACTTCTGGAACAGCAAAGCGATCGTCGTGAGTGCGGAGGATTTCGGCCGCGACCATATCGCGCTGACGATCGATTGCGGGGTGAACGACTCGCTCGTGCAGTCGAACCGGCTGCTGCACGAGCGGCTCGTCGAACTCGGCGTGCCGCACGATTACGCCGAGCGGCCCGGCGGCCATACGTGGAAGTACTGGTCGAACGCGGTCAAATATCAGGTGCTGTTCTTTGCCGGCACGTTCAGGCAGGCGGCGCGCGAAATGCGTGACGCGCGCGCCGCGGCCGAGGCCTGACGGCGGACGGCTATCCGCGTCAATCGATTCCTTGAAACACCGCGTCGTCCGGTCCCAGGTAGACCGGCGGGCGCCAGGCGGCATCGCGCATCGAATGCTGGACCTGTTTGTCGACGCCGAGCAGCACCGCGAAAATCGCCATCCGCACCGGAATGCCGTTGTCGGTCTGCCGGAAAATTGCGAGCCGCGAATCGTGGTTGAGGTCGGTGCTCAAATCGTTCGCGCCGGGCCGGCTGTCGCGCGGCAGCGGGTGCATGATCAGCGTGTCGGCGCCGCACACGCTATCGACGAGCGCCTGGTTGATCTGGAAGTCGGGCGTGTAGCCTTCGAACGATTCGTCGGTGAAGCGCTCCTTCTGGATGCGCGTCGCATATACGACGTCGGCGCCGCGCAAGCCAGTGCGCAGGTCGTGCGTCTGTTCGATCACGTGAGCGTTGCGCGAAATCTGCTCGATGATATAGCCCGGCAATTCGAGCATCGGCGGCGAAATCAGCGTGAACTTGATGCCGCGATACAGCGCCAGCAGCTTCACGAGCGAATGCACGGTACGTCCGTACTTGAGGTCGCCGACCAGCGCGATGTGCGCGCCGTCGACGATCTTGCCGAGCCGCGAGAACTCGCGCTGGATCGTGTAGAGATCGAGCAGCGCCTGGCTCGGATGCTCGCCGGGACCGTCGCCGCCGTTGATCACCGGCACGTTGGTCGCGCGCGCGAATTCGGCCACCGAGCCTTGCTCCGGGTGGCGGATCACCAGCGCGTCGACATAGCCGCTCATCACCCGGCTCGTGTCGTAGATCGATTCTCCCTTCGCCATCGACGAAAACGTGAAGCCGGTCGTGTCGCACACCGAGCCGCCGAGCCGGCAGAACGCCGCGCCGAAGCTCACGCGGGTACGCGTGCTCGCCTCGAAGAACAGATTGCCGAGCACCGCGCCTTCGAGCACGCGCGAGATTTTGCGGCGCCGGGCGATCGGCTGCATGATGTCGGCGACGCGAAAGAGTGCCTCGACCGAGTCGCGCGAAAACTGATCGACCGACAGCAACTGCGGCTTGCCCTCGAACAGAATCTGGTTTGCGAGCGATTGTGAGTCTACGCTTTGCGTATATCCTTCGCCCGGCTCCGTGTTCGCGACGATCTCCGACACGAAACGCTCGACGATTTCCGGCATCGCCCGCGATTCCTGCGAGTCGTCCGGCAGCAGCCACGTATCCAGCGCCCTGCGCGACACGCCGATGCGGTTCGCGAACGTATCGCGCGTCATGTTCAGGCGACGCATCGCATCGCGTAGGAAGGCTTGTTGCGGAACGCTCATGAGGGCACCTGTCGCAAAAGTGGGTCGGCGGGAGTTAGGTAGCAAAACGCGTTGATGTACGCGGTGCGTATATTAGTTTCCGGCGCGTAGAAGTCAAGCGTTTTCCTCCGCGACCTGGTTCGCGAGGCGCCGAAGGCCCTGCGACGCGGGTTTCGCGGTTACACTGCGGTCCATGCACTCCGGCCCCACGTTCCCGCTCCGTTCTTCGACCTTCGCCCGCGTCGCTCTGGCGAGCGCGGCGGTCGCACGCGCGATCGGTGTTTCGCGCAACGTCGGCGCCAAAGCCAAAAAACAGCCGCTCATCTGACCGGAGCACGCTGTTCCGTCGTCAGATGTGCGACGGAACGACCGGTCGACCGCCCGCCTGCGGCTTTCTCCTCTGTTCTCCCTCGCACCGCTGACCCGGAATCGATACGGTCGTCATCGAGGTAGAAAACATGTCTGATTTCTCGGGTATCTGGATTCCGCTGATCACGCCGTTCGCCGACGGCGCCGTCGATCACGCTGCGTTGCGTGCGCTGGTGCGTCGCTATGCGGAGGCCGGCGTGGCCGGGCTCGTCGCGCTCGGCACGACCGGCGAACCCGCCACGCTCGACCCCGCCGAACAGGACGCCGTGCTCGCGACGATTCTCGACGCGGTGCAAGCCGTCAGCGGGTCGCCGCAGCGGCGCGCGTTGCCGGTGCTGGTCGGCGTCTCGGGCAATCACACGGCGAGCATGCGCGCGCGGATCGAGCAGTTGAATCCATTGCCGATCGCCGGCATGCTGATCGCCGCGCCGTATTACACACGGCCCTCGCAGGACGGCATCGTCGCGCATTTCAGAGCGCTCGCGGACGCGAGCGCGCATCCAGTCGTGCTCTACGATATTCCGCAACGCACCGGCGTGCGGCTCGACCTCGACACGCTGCTGACGCTCGCCGCGCATCCGCGAATTCAGGCGATCAAGGATTGCGCCGGTTCGCTCGACACGACGCTCGCGCTGATTCGCGACGGCCGTCTGCAAGTGCTCGCGGGCAACGACCTCGAACTCTTCTCGACGGTGTGCGCGGGTGGAAGTGGGGCGATCGCGGCGTCGGCGCATTGGCGGCCCGAGGGTTTCGTCGCGCTTTATCGCGCGTTGACGGACGGGAAGCTCGACGAAGGACGACGCATTTTTCACGCGCTGTTGCCGCAGATCCAGCTCGCGTTCGCGGAACCGAATCCCGCGCCGGTGAAGGCGCTGCTCGCGGCGAGGGGATGGGTGCGCAACGAATTGCGATTGCCGATGACGCGTGCGAGCGAGGCATTGACCGAACGGCTCGCGGCGTTGGGGGAGACGCTGCTCAGATAGAGACTCCGCTTGCGGCCATCATTCTGCCGCGGAGCATTGCGCCGAAGTCGTCGGCGTTGACCGGCTTGCCGAGCAGGTAGCCCTGCACTTCGTCGCACATCATCGAGCACAGCTTGTCGAGCTGCGATTGGGTTTCGACGCCCTCGGCGACCACGTCCATTTCGAGCGAGTGCGCGAGCGCGATGATCGCCGACACGATCGCGCTGCCCGCGGCGCCGTTCGCGTCGAGACCGTTGATGAAGAAGCGATCGATCTTCAGCTGCTTCACCTGGAAGCGCTGCAGATACGCGAGGCTCGAATAGCCGGTGCCGAAGTCGTCGATCGAAATGTCGAAGCCGCTCGCCTGAAACGCGCGGATTACTTCGACGGTGCGTGCAGCGTCCTGCATCGCTACGGTCTCGGTGATCTCGAACATGATCTGCTCGCACGCGACGCCCTCGCTCCTGACGATGTCGAGGATCGTCTCGACGAGGTCCGGTTGCAACAGCTGACGCGGCGACAGGTTGATCGCCACCTTCATCGCCGGCAGGCCCTGTTCGATCCAGCCGCGAATGCGCCGGCAGGTTTCGCGCACGACCCAGTAGCCGATCTGCACGATCTGCCCGGAGCGCTCGGCGACCGGGATGAACTCGGCCGGCGTCAGCGCGCCCATCTCCGGATCGTGCAGGCGGATCAGCGCCTCGGCGCCCGCGAGCGCGTCGCCGCCGCGCTGAAACTTCGGCTGGAACAGCAGCGAGAAACGATCATTCGCGAAGGCGTCGTGCAGCACTTGCTGGATCCGCAGCGTGCGCGTGGCGGCCTCGTTCATGCTGCGCTCGAAGAAGCGGTAGGTGCCGCGGCCGGCGCGCTTCGCTTCGTACATCGCGGCGTCCGCGTGCTGGAGCAGCGTCTCGACGCTGTCGCCATCGCGCGGATAGAGCGCAATGCCGATGCTCGGCATCACCTGCAGCGGTTGTTCGTCGCTCCACGTGCCCTGGCGCATCCGGTGCAGCACACCGTCGGCGAGCGCGGCCGCGTCGTCGCCGCACGTAAGGTGTTCCGTGAGCACGACGAACTCGTCGCCGCCGAGCCGCGCGACGGTGTCGCTCGAACGCACGCATTGCTGCAGGCGTTGCGCGAATGCGGACAGTACCGCGTCGCCGGCCGAGTGACCGAGCGAATCGTTGATCGTCTTGAAGCCGTCGAGATCCATGAACAGCACCGCGAACGACGTACGCTGTCGGCGCGCGCCGCTGATCGCGCGTTCGATCCGCTCCGTCAGCGTCGCGCGGTTCGGCAGGCCCGTCAGCGCGTCGAGCGTCGCGAGCCGCACGATTTGGCCGTTCAGCCGCGACACCGCGCCGAGCAGGAAGGTGGTGCGCACGTCGAAGCGCGACAGCATCAGCGTGACGATCAGCACCGCGAACGTGAGCAGGACCACCGAGGTGGCGAGCCATTGCGAATTCATGTCGTTGGCCGCGCCGCAGATCGCGCCCGGCGCGAAGTCGGCGGCGGCCATGCCGGTGTAGTGCATGCCGCTGATCGCGACGCCCATCACCAGCGCCGCGGCGAGACGTTTGCGTGCGATATGGCGCTCGTCTTCGTTGCTGAGCGCGCGCGCCATCCATAGCGCGGCGCTCGACGCACCGATCGCGATCGCGATCGAGGCCGCGAACCATGCCGGCTGGTAGTGGATCGCGGGCGCCATGCGCAGCGCCGCCATCCCGGTGTAATGCATGCCGGCGATAGCGATCCCCATCGCCACGCCGCCCATCAGCAGCCGGACCGGCGTCAGGCGCTGCTGGGTCGTCAGCGAGAGCGCCAGATACGAAGCGCCGATCGCGAGGGCCAGCGAGCAGGCGGTCGTCGCCGGGTCGTAGCCGAGCGGGATAGGCAGCGAGAACGCGAGCATCGCGACGAAGTGCATCGACCAGATGCCGACACCGAGCGCGAACGCGCCGCCGAGTCGCCATGCATGCCGCCGGCGCGTGGAGCCGAGCAGGAAGATGCGGCCCGTCAGATCAAGCGCGGTGTACGACGCGAGGGTCGCGACCGCGAACGAAATCGCGACGAGCCAGAAATTATATGAACTCTGCATATTATGTCCGCCGGGAAGAGTCCGGCTGGACATGTTATCGGCACTTTTCCGCCTTTTGTTTAACTTATTTGCGATTTGCGAACAGGGGGCAAAGCCGACGCGCGGACGGCGGCGAATGCCGCGCTGGAACGCGTGTCGGATGGCGAGTCACGCTATGCATCGGAGCGTGGATCGGACGGCGGATCGGCGTCCTCGCGGCTCAGTTGGAAGCCTTCGTCCAGCCAGCCGGTGACGCCGCCCGCCATCAGCTTGACGGGCCGCCCCAGTTGGGCGAGCCGCAGTGCGCCGCGCGCCGCACCGTTGCAGTGCGGGCCCGCGCAGTAGGTGACGAACAGCGTGTCCGGCGCATAAGCCGCGAGCTTCGACGCGACGATCTTGCCGTGCGGCAGATTCAGCGCGCCCGGCACGTGGCCCTGCGCGAACAGTGCGGGACTGCGCACGTCGAGCAGCACGAAGCCGGGGGCGCCGCTCGCGAGCGCGGCGTGGACGTCGGTGCAATCGGTTTCGAAGCGCAGCGACGCCTGGAAGTGCGCGAGCGCGGCGGTGCTGTCGGCGGCGGGGATTGCGGTGACGGCGTTCGGGACGGTGGTGAGGTTGTCGTGAGTCATGGCAAGCAGGGGTAAGTTCATCGGGTGGTGGGGCGCGCGCGTTTCAGGCACGGTCGATTGTGACGAGCGGCGGGTCGCCCGGTAAGTGGCGTGATCGTCAATCTTCGGTAACATTGCGCCATGCACAATCATCTCGTCGTCGCGCTGGCCTACGACCGGCTCTGCACCTTCGAATTCGGCTGCGTGACCGAACTGTTCGCACTCGAACGTCCCGAGCTCGGCGTGCCGTGGTATCGCTTCGCGGTCTGTGCGAGCGAGCCCGGTCCGATCCGCGCGGCGGGAGGCATCACGCTGGCCGCGCCGTACACGCTGAAGCTGCTCGCGAGCGCCGACACGATCGTGATTCCGGGTTGGCGCGATGCCGACGAGGTGCCGCCGGCCGCGCTGCTGCGCAAGCTTCGCGCGGCTTACGAGCGCGGCGCACGGCTCTGCTCGATCTGCTCGGGCGTGTTCGTGCTCGCGGCGGCCGGCGTGCTCGACGGCAAGACCGTGACGACCCACTGGCGCTACGCGGACAAGTTGCAGCAGCGCTATCCGCAACTGCGTGTGCAGCCCGACGCGCTATATGTCGATGAAGGGCAGGTGATCACGTCGGCGGGATCGGCGGCCGGGCTCGACATGCTGCTGCATCTGGTGCGGCGCGATCATGGCGGCGCGGTTGCGAATCGCGTCGCGCAACGGCTCGTGGTGCCGCCGCATCGCGAGGGTGGCCAGGCGCAGTTCGTGCCGCGCCCGATGCAGCGCGACGAAAGCGGACGTATCGCGAAGCTGATGGACTGGGTGCGCAGCCATGCGGCCGAGCCGCATACGCTGCGCTCGCTCGCCGGGCGCGCGGCGATGAGCCCGCGCACGCTGCAACGGCAGTTCCGCGACGCGACCGGCATGGCGCCTTATGAATGGCTCGTCAGGGAGCGCGTCGCGCTTGCGCGCGAGTTGCTCGAAACCGCGACGCCGCTGCCGATGGCGCGCGTCGCCGAGCTGGCGGGGTTCGGGTCGGAGGAGTCGTTGCGGCGGCATTTTCGCCGGATCGCGTTGACGAGTCCGGGGGCGTATCGGCGCAGGTTCGGTGGGCAGGGGTGAGTCCAGCAGATCGTAAGCACAATGGATGCGACACATTGATGACATTGGACATCTATTCGAACCAACATGGCGCGTTCGTCAGCAACAGGAGCCGCATTGAATTCGCGGCACGCTCCGAGGTCACAACAGCAGGCATGGAGCTCACGTCGAGCTCGCTCATTCAACGGAACCCGCTATGCCCGATATCGCAAAGATCATCGCCAACTTCAACGCCGGGCGCGACCCCGAACGACTCGCGATGAAATACAAAGCCATGCGCGGCTCGCCGTTCGTGTTTCTGCGCGGCACCTGCCATCTGTTCTATGCGCGTCTGCCGCGCGCGAACGTACTCGACGACGCGCCGCACGTGTGGATCTGCGGCGACATGCACCTCGAAAATTTCGGCAGCTACAAGGGCGACAATCGCCTCGTCTACTTCGACAACAACGACTTCGACGAAGCCTGTCTCGCGCCGGTTCCCTACGAGCTCGTGCGTCTGTTGACGAGCGTGCTGGTCGGCGCGGCCAACCTGAAGCTGAGCCGCGCTGAAGCGCTCGCGCTGTGCCACACCGCGCTCGATGCCTACGGCGCCGCGCTCGCCTACGGCAAGTCGCGCTGGATCGAAGCGGAGACCGCGACCGGCATGGTGCGCGATCTGTTCGTCGCGCTGGCAAGCCGCACGCGTGCCGCGCATCTGGACCGGCGCACGGTGCTCAAGGGCAAAACGCGCATGCTGAAGATCGACGGCAAGAAAGCGCTGCCCGTCAGCGATGAACGGCGTGCCGCGGTCGCGCAGTTCATGCAGCAGTTCGCGGTGACGGAGCCGAATCCCGAGTTCTACCGCACGCTCGATGTCGCGCGCCGTATCGCGGGGACGGGCAGCCTCGGTGTCGATCGCTATGTGATTCTGGTCGAAGGCAAGGGCTCGCCCGATGGCAACTATCTGATCGATTTGAAAGAGGCGCTGCCGTCATCGGTGAGTGCGCACGTGACGGCGACGCAGCCGAAGTGGCAGACCGAGGCGCAGCGTGTCGTCGAAGTGCAGCGGCGCAATCAGGCGGTCTCGCAGGCCTTTTTGCACGCGGTGGAATTCAACCAGCGCTCTTATGTGCTGCGGAGTTTGCAGCCATCGGAAGATCGCGTCGTGCTTGCCGGCTGGGACGGCAAGCTGCCGCGGCTCGAGGCAGTGATCAACAGCATGGCCGAGTTGAGCGCGTGGGCGCATCTGCGCAGCGGAGGGCGGCAGAAGTCGGCGATCGCGGACGATCTGATCGCGTTCGGCAGTCGGCGCGATTGGCAACTGCCGTTGATCGATCTTGCGACGCAGTGTGAGGCGCAGGTCGCGACGGACTGGAAGGCTTATTGCGAAGCTTATGATCGGGGAAGCTTCGAGACCAGCGGCACGGCCCACTGAAGCGTTGCATTGGAGGGCCGGCGCGGGCGTCAGGGCTGCGGACGGCGTCGCGGTGATCGGCGGCGATCGATGACGACCGGGGAAGTTGCGCGGGCCATGACCGCTCGCGATTGACGAAGCGGGAAACGGAGCAGGATCACGTGTGCGCGGGCCGTACGAGCCGCGCGTCGAAAGTCGCGTTGTCTCATACGTGCCCCAGCACCTTCCACCAAAGCGGTCCAACGACCAGCCAGGCCACCATGTAAAACAGGCTCATCAAAAATCCCGCCTTCCACCATTCGCCCTGGGTCACGTAGCCCGCGCCGAACATGACGGGACCGGAGCCGATGCCATATTGCGTCAGGCAACCGTTCACATTGCTCAGAATGCCGAGCGAGACGGCGGCGACGAAGGGCGGGACGCCGGCGGCGACCATCAGTGCCATGGAAAGTGGAAACAGCGCGCTGATATGCGCGGTGGCGCTGGCGAAAAAGTAGTGAATGTAAACGTAGATCGCGGCCACCAGCATATAGACCGCCAGCATCGGAAAGCCCGCGAGATGCGCGCCGAATTCCTTGCCGAACCAGCTCACCATGCCATATTCGTTGAGCTTGGAGGCCAGCATGATGAGCAGACCGATCCAGATCATCGTGTCCCAGGCGGACTTCTCGTTCAGCGCGTCCTGCCAGGTCAGCACGCCGCTGATGAACAGCAACGAAACGCCGATCGCCGCCGCGAGCGTCGCGCCGACGCCGAGATCGTCGCCGAACACCCACAGCACCAGCAAGCCGACGAAGATGCACGCCATGATGATTTCTTTGACCGAGATGGGCCCCATCGTCGTGAGCTCTCGTTGCGCGAGGTCGGTGGCATCGGGGGTGCGTCTGACCTGCGGCGGGGCGATCCACAGCATGGCGATCGGAATCACGGCGAGGCACAGCAGACCGGGGATCGACGCCGCCACCGCCCAGTCGAGCCAGCTGATCGACACGCCCTGGTCCGCGGCCAGCCTCACCGCCAGCGGATTGCCCGCCATTGCCGTGATGAACATGCCCGCCGTGATGATGTTCGCGTGGAAGGCGCAGAGAATCAGGTAGCGTCCCACCTTCACGCGTGATTCCGGATCGTCGGCGTGACTGCCCAGCACGTCGGAAATGGCTCGCGTGATCGGCAACATCACGCCGCCCGCGCGCGCGGTGATGCTCGGCATCGCGGGGGAGATCACGAGTTCGGTCAACACGAGCCCGTAGCCGAGCCCGGTCGTTCGCTTTCCCAGCAATCGCATGAACAGAAGCGCGATCCGGCGGCCAAGGCCGGTCTTGATCACGCCGCGTGAAATGAAAAACGCGAGCATGACGAGCCATACGAGGTCGGTGCCGGTGGATTTGGTGACGTCGGCAAACGACAGAACGCCGACGAGCACGCCAATGGTCGAGCCGATGATGGCAACCACCGACATCGGCAGCGGGGCTGTCATGATGCCGGCAATGGTCGCGACGAACACGGCGAACATATGCCACGCCTTCGGCTGGAGCCCGGCGGGCGCGGGCAGAAACCACAGCACGACGCCGACCGCGATCGGTACCAGATATTTCCAGACGCCGGCCGGCAGTCCGACCGAGGGCTTCGGCGTGGCGGGAGGCGAGCTGGTGGGCCGTGAAACCTTGGCAGGTGTAGGAGCCATGTTGGACCTCGTGGCGGCGTGGTTGGGTATGTTCGGAGTGCGCGGGAAGGCGTCACCGCTCGTGGAGCACGCTTTCCGTCGCGTCCTTGACGATGCGCGCGCTACCTAGCAAGGTCTCGCGCTCGATAGGGTCGAGTTCCGGATAGGCGATCAACCGCGCCCCCGCGCCATTGACGACCATCGGCAGCGACACGCACACGTCCGGTACGCCTTCCACTTCGGGCTGAACGATGCCAACCGTGAGGATCAGATCGGTGTCGTGCACGATGGCCTCGCAGATCCTTCCTATCGCGCTGGCGATGCCGTAATGGGTGGCGCCTTTGCCTTCCTTGATGAGCTTCGCCGCCTCGTGGACGGAGCGCAGGATCAGATCCCTGCTGGCGGGGCCCAGCTCCTTGCCGTTCCGCGTCAGAAAGGTTTCGAGCGGCATGCCGCAGACCGTCGCCGCGGACCACTGGATCACGGCCGATTCGCCGTGCTCGCCGAGCACATAGGCGTGAATCGCGGAGGCCACCACGCCGAGCCGCTCGGACAGCAGGGAGCGCAGCCGCCCGGTATCGAGCGAGGTGCCCGTGCTGATCACGCGCTCGCGCTCGCAGCGCAGTTGGTCGTAAACGGCGCCGGTCAGCACGTCGCACGGGTTGGTCGCGATCAGATAGATGGCGTCGGGCGCGAGCGGCGCGATCCGCCCGACGATTTCGGTCGCGATGTCCGCATTGGTTCTGGCAAGGTGCAGGCGAGTCTCGCCGGATTTGACGCCGGCGCCGGCCGTGATCACGACGATGTCGGCGTCACGCGCGTCTTCGTAGTCCCCTGCGCGAAAACGGCTGTGCCCCCAGAATGCCGCGGCGTGGGCGAGATCGAGAACCTGTCCCTCAGCGCGCACCCGCGCGACATCGATGATGACGACTTTCGCGCTCGGAATGGCCAACGCCACGAACAGCGCTGCCGATCCCCCGACCAGCCCCGCGCCGACGATAACGATCTTGGCCTGCCGCATAGCGAACCTCGTCAAGTTCGGGCTTCAGCCCCCTCGGGGCATAGTCGCACGCGCGCGTTTGTCATCAATCGGACCTTGGTCCTACACGGCCGCGGCACGTTTTTTCACGCGCTCCGCTCAACCCATTGACTCCGCCAATCCGGTGCCTCGAACGGATCCGCAAAATACTGCGTCTCGTGGACGACCTTGCCTTCGCGGAACTCCATCACGCTGACCGTGTAAGCGATGCGCCCCTGATAGTTGATCGTGTACTCGGTGATCCACAGATTGCCCTCGCCTTGAATGCGCCTGATTGCGAATCCCGATGGCTTGCCGGGATGATGGCCGCGCAGCGCCTGCAAATTGGTTCGTCCATGAATTCGCTCGCCCGATTGGGGATAGTCGCAGATCGCATCGTCGGCGTAGATAGCGTGTTCGGCGTCGAGATCGCCGTCCGCCGACGCTCGCCAGTGTGCGTTCAAGGCTGCACGTATCGCTTCTTCGTTCATGGAGCGCCTCCAGAGCCGGGTGTTGCAGTCGACCAGCCGCGCGTGGCCGCCGCGTTGAAATTTCGCCGCCAGCGCATAGTCTGCGCCATAAAATCCCTGGCCCAACCGTTGCTGGAAGTACTCTCCCAGACGTGCAAAAAATGTCTGGCGCCTGCAGGGATTGCTCGCCGAGCGGTCCGGTCATTCGGACTGCCGGCCTGCGCGCGAGGGCCGGGACATCCGTTTGCCGTCTCCTTTGTTGCGGAGTCTCTGAAGAGAAGGCGAGCGCTCGGTGAGCATTGGCGACATCTGTTGCTCCGCCCGCCGCGCTTTCTCGAAGGCAGGAGTCCACCGGATTTTCCGGCCGATCATTTCGAAGTCGATTTCGTCGGCCGCGCGACGCCAGACGATCTCACCGAGCTTGGCCGTGCGCAAACGGGCTTCGACTTGTGACCGGAACGGGCATGGCCGCGTCTGGATCGGGAGCAGAACTTGCTGCGCCTTCAGCATGGCAACGACCTAAGGAGGACCGGCCATGGCAACCACACCGAACAAGGACGAAAACCCGATCCGCCCGGATCAGTCCGACGTCGTGCAGACGGATCTGCCCGACCTCGGTCCATCGCTGGACCCGGATGAGCCGCCGCTCGATCCCGACATCGACCCCGATAGCGAGGACGACAAGCCATAGACGAGCGCATTCGCCCGATAAAAAAAGAATCGAAGCGAAATGCGGGCGTTTCTGATAGCCGCGGCATTTCCTCACATGGCGGAATTGCCGCGCGAGTTCGGTTTTGCCATGAGTGCCGCGCATAGCGACTTCAACGGAGACGGAGGTTTGCCGGAGCGATGCGCTCCGTGACAGCCTCGCTGACGGGCCGTCTCCGCGCGCACAAAAAGATGCACGCGGGCGACACGCGCCAGTGCTGCCAAAGAGAAACGTTTGAGCGGCGTGTCCCTGAGCCGCTACAACTGACTCTCGATCGCGGCTTTATCGATGACCGACCAGACTTGCTGGATCTTGCCGTCACCAAACTCGTAGAAGACGTTCTCGGAAAACTCCACCCGTTTTCCTTGCACGGGAAGCCCAAGTAACATGCCGATGGGTGTGCAGTCAAAATGCAATCGGCTTGCGATATGTGGCGGCTCGCAAACCAGCATCTGAATCTCGAAGTGCAGGTCCGGAATTTCGCGGAAGTCTCTTTCCAGCATCTCGCGATAGCCCGACAAACCGATTCGTTGGCCGTTGTACTTCACGTCTTCGCCAACGAAGTCTCGCAGCTTTGACCAGTCCTGCGTGTTCAGGCAGGCGATATAGGCGCGGTAGAGTTCCGACAGATTGAGTTCGCTCATCGCAATCGTCTTCCATGCTTCAGTGGATAAGCCGATTGTCGGCGATCCGAGACTTTGCGTTGCACGGCTGCCAGGAATTTTCGTCGGAAGCCTCAAATATCCGCTGCGATCGAACAACCTCGATGCGCGCCGCATCACCCTCGCACGCATGCCAGAAACCCCTCCAGACAAACCCGGATTGCTGCGCCGATTTCCCCGCTGCTATCGTTCGCTGGACAGTGTGGAAGCGCTTCCACTTAAGCGTTCACAGTAAGTCCGAACGCCAGCGCCTCGAGTTCCACCACCTCCGGTTCAACGACCTCATGGCAGGAGAGAATCCGTGGTAAACGACGCATCAGCAGTCACCGACGCCGCCCGTCCAACCGCTCACCGCGACCCGCATTCCGATCCATTCACACCGCCCGCCGATTCGTCGCTGTGGCGCCAGGATTTCCTGCTCGGCGCGGCCACCGCGGCGTATCAGATCGAAGGCGCGGTCAACGAAGACGGCCGCCTGCCGTCGATCTGGGACACGTTCTCGGCCACACCGGGCAAGGTGTTGGCCGGCGACACCGGCGCCGTCGCGTGCGATCACTACCATCGCTGGGAACAGGACGTCGACCTGCTCGCGGGCCTCGGCCTCGAAGCGTACCGGCTGTCGACCGCATGGCCGCGTGTGATGGACGAAAACGGCACGCCGAACCGCAAGGGGCTCGACTTCTACAAGCGCCTGCTCGGACGGCTCAAAGAGAAGAACATCGCGACTTTCGTCACGCTTTATCACTGGGACCTGCCTCAGCATCTCGAGGATCGCGGCGGCTGGCTCAATCGCGAAACCGCGTACCGTTTCGTCGATTACGCGGATCTGATGAGCCGCGAGCTGCACGGCCTCGTCGATGCGTGGGCGACGCTCAACGAGCCGTGGTGTTCGGCGTACCTCGGCTACGGCAACGGCCATCACGCGCCGGGACTCTCGAACCTGCGTTTCGCCGCGCAGGCCATGCATCATCTGCTGCTCGCGCACGGTCTCGCGACTCCGGTGCTGCGCGCGAACGATCCGCGCTCGCACAAGGGCATCGTCGCGAATGTCGGGCGCGGCACGCCGAATAGCGACAGCGCCGCCGACCGTCGCGCGGCCGAGCTGTTCGAAGTTCAGCACAACGCGTGGATTCTCGATCCGCTGTTCAAGGGCGAGTATCCGCAAGACCTGTTCGAGTTGTGGCCGGGCAGCGAGCCGCTCGTGCTCGCAGGCGACATGCAGACGATCAATACGCCGCTCGATTTTCTCGGCATCAACTATTATTTCCGCACCAACGTGGCGAGCGATGGTGCGCACGGTTTCAAGGAGGTGCCGCTCGAGGGTGTCGAGCGCACGCAGATGGGCTGGGAGGTTTACCCTGACGGTCTTCGCGATCTGTTGACCGGTTTCAGGAATACCTATGCCAATCTGCCGCCGATCTACATCACCGAGAACGGCATGGCATCGGACGACAAGGTGATCGACGGCCGCGTCGAGGACACGCAGCGCATCTCGTTCCTGAAGCGCCATCTCGCCGCGGTCGATCAGGCGATCAAGGCGGGCGTCGACGTGCGCGGCTATTTCCTGTGGTCGCTGATGGACAACTTCGAGTGGGCTTTCGGCTATGAGCGGCGCTTCGGCATCGTGCACGTCGACTACCAAACGCAGAAGCGTACGGTCAAGCGCAGCGCGGAGCTGGTGTCGAAATTCCTCGAAGATCGCAACGCGCAAGCGCAATAAACACAATTAAAACGACGCAGCAACGATGTAAAGCCGGGTGGAGCTGGAAAGTATTTCGACTTGACACACGGGCACTGAGCCTGGAGGAGACGGAATGAACAGCAACAGAATGGTCTTGCGAGGCGTAGTTGCGGCACTGGCGCTGTATGGCGTCGTCGCGCATGCGGAACCGCTCAAGGCTAACGTGATTCACTGGTGGACCTCGGGCGGCGAGTCGGCCGCGATTCGGCAGTTTGCCGTCGCGTACGACAAGGCCGGTGGCCAATGGGTCGACAACGCAGTCGCCGGCGGAGATCAGGCGCGTGCCACCGCGATCAACCGGATCGTCGGCGGCGATCCACCCACCGCCGCCCAATTCAATACGTCGAAGCAGTTTCACGATCTGATCGACCAGGGACTCCTGAATAACGTCGACGACGTCGCCGCGAAAGAAAACTGGAACGGCATTTTCCCGCAGTCGATTCTCGACAGTATCCGCGTGAAGGGCCACTTCTACGCGGCGCCGGTCGACATTCATATGCCGGCGTGGTTCTTCTACTCGAAGCCGGTGTTCCAGAAAGCGGGCATCGCGAGCGAGCCAAAAAGCTACGACGAATTCATCGCCGATCTCGGCAAGCTGAAGAGCGCGGGCGTGATTCCGCTCGCGTTCGGCGGCCAACCGTGGCAGGAGAAGATCACGTTCGACGCGGTGCTCGCCGATGTGGGCGGCCCGGACCTGTATATGAAGATTTATCGCGATCACGATCAGACCGCGGTCAACTCCGATGCGTTCAAGAAGGTGCTCGTGTCGTTCAAGCGGCTGCACGATTTCGTCGATCCGGGCTCGCCTGGCCGCAACTGGAACGACGCGACCGCGCTCGTGACTTCGGGCAAGGCCGGCGTTCAGATCATGGGCGACTGGGCGAAGGGCGAGTTCGTCGCGGCGAATCAAACGGCGGGCAAGGACTTCGGCTGCTTCCCGGGCTTCGGTCCGCGTTCGCCGTATCTGGTCGCGGGCGACGTCTTCGTGTTCCCGAAAACCGACAGCGCGGCGGCGATCAAGGCGCAGAATCTGCTCGCCACGGTGATGACCTCGACGTCCGCGCAGGTCGCGTTCAGCGCGAAGAAGGGCTCGATTCCGATCCGGTCTGACGTCGACGAAAGCAGCCTCGACGTCTGCGCCAAGGAGGGCATCGCGATCATGAAGGACAAGTCGCGCCAGTTGCCGAATCCGGAAATGTTGCTGTCGCCCGATACGCAGGGTGCGTTGACTGACGTCGTGACGAACTTCTGGAACAAGAACGAGTCCGTCGACGACGCGCAGAAAGCGTTCGCCAGCGCGTTGAAGGGCTAGGCCTCGCCATGCACGCGCTCAAGCTGCCAGCCGAGGGTTCGAAACCACAGGACAAGTCGCACCCCAAACCGCGAAACAAGCCGCTGAACCGGCGGTTTTCGATCGCGGTCTGGCTGGCCTTGCTGCCGATGCTCCTGACCGTCGTGTTCACGTACCTGGGCACGATGGTCTGGACCGCGCGCGTGTCGCTCAGCAATTCGCACACGTTTCCGTCGAACGACTTCGTGGGCTTCACGCAGTACGTGCGGCTCTTTCACAACGACCGCTGGTTGATGTCGCTGCAGAACATCGTGATCTATGGCGCGTGTTTCATCATCGCGTGCATGGTGATCGGCTTGCTGCTGGCGATCTTTATCGATCAGCGCGTGGTCGCCGAAGGCGCGTTGCGCACGGTGTTTCTGTATCCGTACGCGATGTCGTTCGTCGCGACCGGGCTCGTATGGCAATGGATCCTGAATCCCGCGCTCGGTGCGCAGCAGGTGCTGCGCAATCTCGGCTTCGCGCATGCGCGCTTCGACTGGATCGTCGATCAGGACTGGGTCATCTACACGATCGTGATCGCGACCGTGTGGCAAGCTTCGGGCCTCGTGATGGCGCTGTTGCTCGCGGGCCTGCGCGGCATCGACGAAGAGTTGTGGAAAGCCGCGCGCATCGACGGTATTCCACGCTGGCGCGTGTACGCGAGCATCGTGGTGCCGATGCTCGGACCGTCGATCTCTACCGCGTTCGTGCTGCTGTTCGTGATGGTCGTGAAGCTGTACGACGCGGTAGTCGCGATGACGCAGGGCGGCCCCGGCACCGCGAGCGAAGTGCCGGCCAAATTCATCATGGACTATCTGTTCGGGCGCGCGAACATCGGCCTTGCGTCGGCCGCATCGATCGTGCTGCTCGCGACGGTGCTGGCGGTTCTCGCGCCGTTCTTCTATGCACGCAGCCGTGCGGCGCTGCGCGGGGAGAGAGGATGAACACGCTCGATTCCACGCTCAAAGGCGGCCTGCCGCATCGCGCGCGCACGCGGCCCCGCCGCTCGGCGTTTTCGCCGGCGCGCCTCGGCATCTACGCGTTTCTGCTCACCGCGGCGGCGTTCTTTCTGCTGCCGCTCTACGTGATGCTGGTCACGTCGGTCAAACCGATGAGCGAGATCCGCCTCGGCAATCTGCTCGGCTTGCCGATGCATTTCACGCTCGACGCGTGGAGCGCCGCGTGGCAGTCGGCCTGCACCGGGCTCGATTGCAACGGCATTCGCGTCGGCTTCTGGAACTCGGTGCGTATCGTCGTGCCAAGCACGGTTCTGTCGATCATGGTCGGCGCGGTGAACGGCTACGCGCTGTCGTTCTGGCGGCCGCGCGGCGCGGGTCTGCTGTTCGGCGTGCTGCTGATCGGCGCGTTCATTCCAGTGCAGGTAATGATCTATCCGCTCGTGCGCGTGCTCGCGAGCGTGCATCTGTTCAGCTCGCTGCCGGGCATCGTATTGATTCATACGATGTTCGGCATGCCGGTGATGACGCTGCTGTTCCGCAACTACTACGCGTCGATTCCGCAGGAGCTGTTCAAGGCCGCGCGCATCGACGGCGGCAGCTTCTGGCGCATCTTCTTTCAACTGATGCTGCCGATGTCGACGCCGATCATCGTCGTCGCGCTGATCATGCAGGTCACGAACATCTGGAACGACTTCATTCTGGGCCTTGTGTTCGCTGGCACGAAGAATCTGCCGATGACGGTGCAGTTGAACAACATCATCAACACGACGACCGGCGAGCGGCTCTACAACGTCAATATGGCGGCGACCATTCTGACGTCGATGGTGCCGCTCGCGGTTTATTTCATTTCGGGCCGCTGGTTCGTGCGCGGCATCGCGTCGGGCGCCGTCAAGGGGTAGGGCATGGCAAACATGGCTAATACGATCGATGCAGCCGGCGTGCCGGGTGCAAGCGCTAACGCTGACTCCGACGCCGCGGCGCTCACGCATCCCGCCAATGTGGCGGTCCGCAATCTGACGATTCGCCTCGGTTCGAACACGGTGATCGAGAACCTCGATCTCGACGTGCTCGCCGGCGAGTTCGTCGTGCTGCTGGGGCCGTCGGGTTGCGGCAAGTCCACGCTGCTGCACAGCATCGCGGGATTGATCGATGTCAGCGACGGCAGCATCGAGATCGCCGGCGAGGACATGACGTGGGCCGACCCGAAGGATCGCCGCATCGCGCTGGTGTTCCAGTCGTACGCGCTGTATCCGACCATGAGCGTCGAGCGCAACCTGTCGTTCGCGCTGCGCATCAACGGCACGCCGAAGGCGGAAATCGCGCGGCGTGTCGCCCGCGCGTCGGCGATGCTGCAACTGGGGCCGCTGCTCAAGCGCAAGCCGTCGCAGTTGTCGGGCGGACAGCGGCAGCGCGTTGCGATCGGCCGCGCGATCGTGCGCGAGGCCGACGTGTTCCTGTTCGACGAGCCGCTGTCGAACCTCGACGCGAAGCTGCGCACCGAACTGCGCCGCGAACTGAAGCAGCTGCATCACAGCCTGGGCGCGACGATGATCTACGTGACGCACGATCAGGTCGAGGCGATGACGCTCGCGACGCGCATGGCCGTGATGCGCGGCGGCGTGATCCAGCAGTTCGGCACGCCGGCCGAGGTCTATGCGCGGCCGAACAATCTGTTCGTGGCGACCTTCCTCGGCTCGCCGGCCATGAATCTGCTGAAGGGCGCGCTCGAGACGCGCGACGGCGCGCTCCACTTTTGCACTGGGCAGGTGCGGATCGACGTGTCGGCGTACGCGTTCAAGGGGGCGCCCGCGCAGGGCGTGCCCTGCGTACTCGGCGTACGCGCCGAAGACGTGCATATCACGGAAGACGCCAGCCAGCGCGCGAAAGTTTCGCTAATGGAGCCGATGGGCAACCACCGCGTGATCTGGCTCGACTATCATGGCGAACAGATCGCGTCGATCGATCAGACAAAAGCGCCGATTGCGGAGGATGACACCGTGGCGTTCTCGTTCGACGCCGCGCATGTCTCGCTATTCGACGAAGCGAGCGGCGCGCGCTTATAACGCCGCGGCGCGTCACGCGCGAAGCGGCTCGTCGAGACAGGCTTGATGGAGAACCGCGTGGCAACACTCAAGGACGTCGCGGAACTGGCCGGCGTGGGCATGTCGACCGCCTCACGAGCCATTTCCGGCAAGGGACCGATTTCTGCCGATGCCGCGGCGCGCGTGAAGGCGGCGATCGAGGCGCTGAATTTCCGCCCGTCGTCGATCGGCCGGGCGATGGCGACGCGGCAGCTCGGCATCATCGGCATCTTCGTGCCGACTTTCTTTGGTTCCTACTACGGCACGATCCTGAAGCAGACCGACACCGAGCTGCGCGCGGTGGGGCGCCATGTCGTGGTCGCGACCGGTTGCGGCGAGGTGTCGCCGCGCGAGCAGGCGATCGAGGCAGTGCGCTTTTTGATCGGCCGCGATTGCGATGGCGTGGTCGTGATCAGCCACGATTTGCACGACGAAGACCTGATCATGCTGCATGGCATGCATCCGAAGATGGTGTTCCTGAATCGCGCGTTCGAGCAGTTGCCCGAGGCGTCGTTCAGCGCGGATCATCGGCGCGGCGGCGAACTCGCGGCGCGCACGCTGCTCGATCACGGGCATCGCGACATCGCGGTGGTTTCCGGGCCCGCTACCGCGTCGGACAACGTGATGCGGATCGACGGCTTTTTCGCCGAGCTCGCGCGAGCCGGCATTGCGCGCGACGACGTCACGCTGATCGAATCCGACTTTTCGCCCGAAGGCGGCTACGCGGCCGCGCAGAAGCTGCTCGAGACGCAGCGGCGCGTAACCGGCCTGTTCTGCGCGAACGACACGATGGCGGTCAGCGTGCTCGCGCGCTTTCACCAGGCGGGCATTTCGGTGCCGCACGACATCTCCGTGATCAGCTACGACGACGACTACTCGGCCGCCTACGCGGCGCCCGGACTCACGTCGGTGCATATTCCAACCGCGGAACTTACGCAAAATGCGGTGCGCTGGCTCATCAACCAGTGTTACGGCACCACCTGGGAGATCGTGCGCGAGTTTCCGCTCAGCGTGACGATGCGCGAATCGGTCGGGCCAGCGCCGATGCCGAAGAAAAATAGGCGCGACGCCAAGCGGTAGAAGGGTTTGCCTAATCGTGGCGGTGTGGTGCCTGGCGCGCGGACACGCGCCGTGGCGGCTGTCGTATGCGGGCGGTGTGCAGACCTGCGAACGAACCAGGGGCGCGGCTGCCAACAATGCGCGGCGGGGTTTTCCTTGAAGTCCAACGGATATTTCCGCGCGGTTTTTCACGCGCGGCAGGTGCGCTTATTCGCGTTTTTCACTTACGTATCGACGATCTTTTTCAGGCTCTCGTAATCCTCCGCAATAGTGCTTTGCGGTTTTCCCTCATTAAACTTGCTTCAAATTTCTCTACACTTGCTGGTAACAAGTTGTTACGGGGTGAGTGTGATGTTGGCCATCTTTCTGATCGCCTGTCCGATCTGCATTGCTGCGCTGTTCGGTTTTGCGCGCCACGTGGACCCGCACACAGGGCAATTCAAACGGTAGAGCTTCTTCGCGCGTTTTTTTCCGCGGCTGCGCCGTGGAGATTTTCGCTTTGCGATTAACGTCCGTTAGTTTGCTGTGCGCTTGAAAGGAGCAATCGTTTGCGTTCTTTCGGTTTGCTTTCTCGTTTTCGTTTTCGTCAATAGCCCGTTCTCCCTTCCATAAGTCTTGCCTTGGCGCGCCGGTTCGCGGCACGATGCGCGATTACCTTCGTTTCAGGTCAGCATCGCGTATGCAAGATTCTCTGCAAAAAATGGCGGCACGTGCCAGCGTGCTGAAGGGCGTTCTTCCTTTGAGCCGGATTGCGGCGGCGCGCGATGCGCTGGCCGGTGTGCAGCTTGCGTCGATGGATATTCCGCAGGTCCTCGGCTATGCGCGCATTGCCGGCATGCCGGCCGTCACCGGGCTCTACACGGTGTTCCTGCCGCTCGTCGCATTCGCGTTCTTCGGTGCTTCGCGGCATCTGGTCGTCGCCGCCGATTCGGCCACCGCGACGATCTTCGCGAGTCGTCTTTCGACGATGGCGCCCGCGTCGAGCGCCGAGTATGCGGCGCTCGCGGCGATGGTCGCGTTGCTGACGGCCGGGTTGCTCCTCGTCGCGCGCATCTTCAAGCTCGGCTTTCTCGCCGATTTCCTGTCGCGTACGGTGCTGGTCGGCTTTCTTGCGGGCGTCGGTGTGCAGGTCGGCATCGCGATGCTCGGCGACATGCTCGGCGTGCGCGGACATGCGGCGAGCAGCGTGAAACAACTGCTGCTCGTCGTGAGCGACGCCGCGCAGATCAATCGGCCGACACTGGCGATCTCGCTGCTCGTGGTGACCGCGATTCTCGTCTGCAAGCGTTTCTGGCCGCGCCTGCCGGTGCCGTTGGCCGCGGTCGTCGCGGGCATCGCCGCGAGCGATGTGTTCGGATTCGCCGCGCACGGCATCTCCATCCTCGGACCGGTGGAGGGCGGATTGCCGCCGCTGCGGATTCCGTCGGTGACGTGGCAGCAGATGCTCGATCTCGTGCCGGTCGCGGCGTCGTGCTTCGTGATGATCGTCGCGCAAAGCGCCGCGGCGAGCCGGGTGTTCGCCGACCGCTATCACGAGCCGGTCGATACCAACGCGGACCTGCTCGGCATCGCGGCCGCCAACGCGGCGGCGGCGTTTTCCGGCGCGTTCGTCGTCAACGGCAGCCTGACGCAGACCGCGATGGCCGATCGCGCCGGCACGCGCAGCCAGTTCGCGCAGCTCGTGTTCGCGGTGGTCGTGGTGGTCGTGCTGCTGTTTTTCAGCCGCTATCTGCAGTATCTGCCGCACTGCATTCTCGCGAGCATCGTGTTTACGATCGCGGTCGGCCTGATCAATCTGCAGTCGCTCTTTTCGATTCGCCGCGAAAGTCCCGGCGAATTCGCGCTGGCTTTGTTCACGGCGGCGGCGGTCGTGCTGATCGGCGTCGAGCACGGCATTCTGGTCGCCGTCGCGTTGTCGTTGCTGCGTCACGTGCGACACAGCTACCGCCCCCACACGATGATGCTCGCGCCCAACGGCGACGGCATGTGGGTGCCGGTGCCGGCGGTGCCCGGCGTGGAGACCGCGCCGGGGTTGATCGTCTATCGTTTCGGCGCCGATCTGTTCTACGCGAACGATCATTTTTTCGTCGACGATACGCGCCGCCTGATCGATCACGCACCGAATGCCGTGCGCTGGTTCGTCGTCGATGCGAGCGCGATTACGGATGTCGATTATTCGGCGGCGCGCTCGGTGGGCGAGTTGTGCTCGGCACTCAAGCGCAATGGGATCGAGGTGGTCTTTGCGCGGGTGAATCGCTATTTGCGCTCGGATATGGATCGGCATGGAATCACGCCGATCGTCGAGGAGCGCTGTATTTTCGGCACGCTGCATGAGGCGCTGAGCATGGCGGGAGTGGAAAATCCGCATGAGCAGGTTAAGGGGGCGCCATAACGGAGAGTCCTGGCTTCGCACTGAGGCGGCGCGTGCCGTGAACACCGCCTCGGACGGGAAAATTGCTAGCAAACGTTGTCTGCGCCTCATTTGTTGTCGCTTGCCTCGATTATGCTGACCTTCCGCTTCGACTATCAGATATCGATTACAAGAAGATGAATAGCTTCGATTCGTCCATCGAAACATATCTGTCCAGCATACACTTCGGTCATTTCGCGACACAATCGATACAAGCCATCGCCGACCTATACACCTTTAAAGGCCTGGTACTGATTGCCGTGCTTTGGTGGATCTGGTTTCAGCAAGACGGGCGCTCCGAATGGCGGCGCGAAATAGTTCTCGCGACGCTTCTCAGCGGTGTCGTGGCGCTCTTCATTTGCCTTCCGCGGGCCTATCTGGGCTTTCACTATCCGACCGATTTGTTGGTAGGGGGCGCCGTGGGGATAGATCGAACGCTATCCGGGACCTTCTGCAATGCTGGCCTTCATTTTGTGTGTCGAACTCGTCACGCAGTTCGAAGAACTGCGTGCTCTGGCGTGCGGAGTCTTCAAACATCTATGACCCGCGCGGAGCGCCACGGCGCATGCCGATATTCTTGAGGTTCGCCTGGCGCCGCCTTTCAGTGAGCTGCGATTAGCGAGCACGCTCTATTGCCATCTCATGCAATATTCTGTCTAATGAATTCAGAATAAAACGTCCGATTTATTCGGCTCGCTGACTTAGTCGACGGGGTTCACTTCATGTACTCTCTGCTGCCGCTCAAGGCCCGGGTGCGCCGTCACGCGCGAACGCTCGCCGGGTATTTTCCAGCTCCATTTTCACGCGACGAATCAAGCAGTGTCGACATCCTCGGTGTCATGACTCCCAGGCTGCTAAACGGGAACACCGTGCTGAACCTCAACTACGGCGAAGTGGACCACTTCACCGCCAAAACCCGCGCGACGGGCACGTTATTCGTCGCAATTGGCGACGACTTCGTGCGCGTCGCCACTTCGGTCAAAAGGCAAACCGGCGAGCGGGCCGTGGGCACGGTACTCGACCGCTCGCATCCCGGCTATCGGATGCTGCGCGGGGGGCAACCCTACACCGGTTACGCGACGCTATTCGGCAAGCAATATATGACACGGTACGAGCCGATCCGGGACAGTTCTGGCGAGGTAATCGGCGCGCTGTATGTCGGCCTCGACGTCAGTGAGATGTGGAACCTGTCGATCGGAGCCAGAATCGCGCTGCTTACGCTGGCCGCCAATACCGTACTTCTGCTGGGCTATGGTCGGCTGCTGGAGGCAGTGATCCCCCCCGACCGATCGAGCCCGGGAGCGGCGTTGCCCGCCTTCCTGCAAACCAGGGTGATCGGCTTCGGGCTACTCGGCGCGCTGCTGGTCAGCGCGCTGGTCTTCGTGACGACCCGGCGCGGTCTCGGCATGCAACTGCTCGAAGCGAAGGCCGCCGCCGAAAAACTCGCAGCCGGCGATTTGACCGCGCAAGTTCATGTCAGCCGGCGCGACGAACTGGGCCAGTTGATGCAGGCGATGAACGGCATCAGTGTCGGTTTGGCCTCGGTAGTCGGCAACGTCCGACGTGCCTCCGATATGATCGCGCTGGGCGCGCGCGAAATTGCGGCCGGCAACGCGGAGCTTTCGTCTCGCACCGAGGCGCAGGCTGGCTCGCTCGAGGAAACCGCATCGACGATGGAACAATTGACGGCGATGGTCCGCGCCAATGCCGAACGCGCTTCGCACGCCAACCAACACATCGCCTCGGCCTCCGATCTCGCGGTCAAAGGCGGCACCGTGGTGGGCCATGTGGTGACCACCATGTCGTTGATCCGCGGCAGTTCACACAAGATCGTCGACATCATTAGCATGATCGACTCAATTGCCTTTCAGACCAATATCCTGGCTTTGAACGCGGCCGTCGAGGCAGCACGCGCCGGCGACCAGGGACGCGGCTTTGCGGTCGTCGCCGCCGAGGTGCGCAGCCTGGCCCAACGCAGCGCCATGGCCGCCAAGGAAATCAAGGCGCTGATCACCGACTCGGTCGGCAACGTCAATGCAGGCGGCGAACTGGTCGACCAGGCCGGCCGGGACATGAGCGAAATCGTCACGGCTGTCGATAGTGTGGTCACCCTGATGGGTGAGATTACCCACGCGAGCAACGAGCAAAGTACCGGCATCGGCGAAGTCAACCGCGCGATCGGGCAGATGGACGAGATGACCCAGCAGAACGTTGCCCTGGTGGAGCAGGTGGCAGCCGCGGCAGCCAGCATGCAAGAGCAGGCGTCCACATTGGAAGATGCCGTGCAGGTATTTCGGCTGGTAGGCGGCGGGCAAACTGACATTCGCCCCATACGATGAGCGCTGCGCCCGAGTTGCAAGCAGGCGTTTCTCGCACTTTCCTGCACTAGAATGGGTTATTGCCGACGTCGTAGACGTATCTGGTCAGCCCGATGTGCGGGATTCTCATTGGAGGAATGCCATGCCGACTTACCGGTACAGGTGTGAGAAGTGCGGTGAGATGTTCGAACATGCCGAGCATCTTGCTGAACATGAAAACGCTCACCCGGCCTGCCCGAAGTGCGGAAGCGAGAAGGTTCTGCACATACCCACGCCATTTGTGGCGAAAACCTCCAGAAAGAGCTGAAACCTGTCTGACCGGGCGACGGAAAAATCCGGCCATTTGCGGCGGTTGCCCCATGCTTTCGCGCGGACATTCGTGCGTCGGTTCAGCCCTGCCGGCGGATCTGCGCTCGTCGATCCTCCCGTCGCCTTGTGGGATGCCGTATGCCGGTTGCCGACTGTGCGGTGCAGTCGAGTCCGGTAACCACATTTCTGTAGGCAATCCATCCGGACAGATGGGCGGAATTGAAAAGGCATAGCTCGAGGAATTCGAATTGAAGAACGCGCTAATTCCGCCAACTTGCGCGAGAGCTTCATTGCGACATACCAATTTTCGATTCAAACCCATTTTGTGAGGTCGAGATGAAGATCGGATTCGGTAGAGCATTCAAATCGCTAGACGTTGATCACCTGCTGTATGCGGACATCTGGAACCTGTTAGCAAGCACCAAACCGACCGCAAGCAAACCACACGGGGAGGGCACGTTCGCCGTTCCCTACCAACCCCTTGGAATTGGAGACTGGTATTGGTTAAGCCAACAGCCGGTGGGTGAAGAAGCCGTTTTTATCAAGGTGGCAGACCGGCTAATTGCGAAGTGGGGCGGGGCGGCAAAAGGTTTAAAGAGCTACACGTCGGACGTGACTGAAGTTCCGCCCGAACTCTTCGAAGGCGAAGTCGCCATGGCGACTTCGCACGTGGTAGCCGCAGGCGAGTCGGCTGACAAGGCGCGCGGATTCGACCCGAAGGCGCAGACGGTCTACACCCGCAAGGCACGGCGGGTCGCGAAGGTTTATTCGACAGCGGCCACCAAAGCGCGGCAACTCCTGTGGGGGCAAACGAGCGGCGACGACGACGCGGTCGAATTGGCCAACACGATCGCGGGACTGCTGATCAGCGAGGGAGGCGCCGACCGTGATAAGTCGGGAGGAGGCGTTTTCATGGCGACCTTCATGCTGCTCGACTTGATTGAGAAGCAAATATGCTACGGGCTAAGCGGCCAGTACTATACCTGGGCGTCGATGTTGATGCATGCCGGCGCGTCAGACGCGCAACCCGCTCCGGACGACATTCCAGGACGGAGCGCGAAACCAGGCCTCAAGCGTAAGATGGCAAAGCATCCGATGGCCGGTTTCGGAACGGTCAATATGGGGAAGTCGATAGCCCAGAATAACGCCAATGAAGCGCGGAATCGCGTCATTTCAATTGCGACTGCGTGGTTAGCTAATTACCTGGCCGAACACGACACAGAAAGCGACTATAAGTACGTGTTTATCAGGAGCCTGAAACGGGATGTCACACCAAAAACGCCGACTCGTTTGAAATCCTATGCACATCTGCGAGACGTGAGCCGACTTGCGCTCCAGACTCGGGCCGTTTCAACCTCGTGCCTGCTCACGGGCAGCAAGACGAAGGAGATTGGGTATCTCGATGGGAGCGTGCAAATCTGGAAATAGACAGTGCGTGCTGCCAGATTGACGGCGCTCTTCGCTGGTATTGCGGTTATCGGACTCGCATTGACGGCACGCACCGGTAGATTCAAGGCGTAGGCTGGCGTAAGAATGGATCATGCGCAGCGCGTTGAGCGTATTCTATGAAGCTTCGTGCCGAATTCGTCGGCAGGCGGTGAGGGTCCCATGGATACGACAGAGCGGATCATCAAGTGGCGCGATCAGCGGCATGTAGACGGTGTCGGCAGCGAACCGCGCAATCCGCTGCCCGCGGTGTGCGACGTATCGGTGACGAACGTCTGCAACGCCGCATGCGACTTCTGCGGGTTCTCTCGCGAGAAAAATCTGGCGGGGCCACGTCGCTATCTCGACCCTGATGAGTTCGCGCGCGCACTGCCGATCCTGCGCAGACGCCGGATTCGTTACATGACGCTGCAGGGAGGCGAGCCGCTGGTTCATCCCGAGATCGCATCGCTCGTGGCTTCGGCCACCAAGGCCGGCATGCAGTGCGGCGTGATCACGAACGGCTGGTTTCTTCCCCGCTACATCAAGCCACTGGCGGCGGCCGGACTCAGGCGTCTGCTGATTTCCATCGATAGCGCGGACATGCGCGAGCATGAGCGCAATCGCGGTCTGCGCGGTCTCGAGGCCCGCATCCGCGACGGCATCATTCAGGCCCATAGCTTCGGCATCGAGGTCTGCGCATCGATTACGGTGAGCCGACTGGTCCGTTACGAGTTGCTTCCCGAGACGCTCAACCGCCTTGGCTTCGATGCCGTCGTTTTTTCCTATCCACGGCGCGAGGCGTTTGGATCTACATCGCTTGTTTACGACGAAGAATCGAAACTCGTCGACCTGAACGCGGAAGAACTACTCGAAGCGTTGAGCGCAATCGCGCGCCTCAAGAAGCATTTCCGTGTCATGGACCCGAGCGCTGCGCTGGCCGAGGTCGCGCGTTTCGTGCGCGGCGAACAGCAACTGGTTCCATGCATCGGTGGCAGCAAGTACTTTTATATCGACTGGAACCTCGATGTTTGGCGTTGCGAGGCGTGGCCTGAGCCGATGGGCTCCGTCTTCGACCTCGACCGCCTGCCCGATCAACGGCAACCCTGCAATGACTGCATGATGGGGTGCTACCGGCATGCCAGCATTCTGATGCACGGTGCCGTCGCCGTGACCGACTCGGTGTACGCGCTGGGCAAGGGGCAGCTTCGGGCTGCTGTCGGCTTGTTGTTCCAGCGCGGCGTTGCGTATTCGCTGTGGGCGCTTTCAGTGGAAGAATTACCTCGAGCGGCGCTCATCTCGTTCGCAGGACGGACTGGCCAACGCCGTTCCACGCCGCAAACTGAATGAGCTCGATTTCCGCGACTGAGGTCCCTGGGGGAGACGGCTCGCCCATTCGAACGCCCGTCCGCGTTACTCGACGGGCGCAACCGCGCCTCCCGACAAGGACTTGATGAGGGCTTTAGATGATTGCGGGCAAGCCGCTTTCACCGCCGAACCCATCGGCTGTGCTCGGCATCGGAAGCGAGAAAACCGTCACTGGACCGATTCCATTGCCTAAGATCAAGCTACGCGCTCCGTGCGGAAAGCACCGCGGCTCGCGAACGGCTTTATGGTCGCGCTCCCCTTTTTTCGCGCGACTTTTCCACAAGGAGGTCACGATGAAATCAGAGGACAAGGGCGACGTGCGCGCTTTCGTGCAAACGGCCGAGCAGGGTGGCGAGCATGTCTGGGTGATCACGCTGGTCGACTTCGCGGCCCGTGAGGTCAAACGCTCGCTCGTTTCGGACGAGACGTATGCGACCTCCGCCGCTGCCAGAGATGCCGGCGAGGCTCATTTGAAGGCTCTGGAGCAAGACCGCTAGGTCCGCGCACTGCCGCCTTGTTTTCGCGCGTGGACGTACTAACGTACTAACGTTGGACTATAAGTACACGGGCGGTAAAGGGGCGGAAGAGGGCAAAGTTCATGGCCAGTACGCAAGGAACCACCGGATCGCCGTTTGCGGCGTCCGTCGAAGCGGGCAGCTATCGCGTCACGCGACCACAAAGCGCAAGCGATGTGATCGGCCTGCTGCAAGAGCGCGATATTCAGATCGTCGATCTGAAATTCACCGACTTGCCCGGACTCTGGCAGCATTTTTCGATCACGCTTCCCGAAGTTCACGACGACCTGTTCAGCGCCGGCATCGGTTTCGATGGTTCATCGATCCGCGGCTTTCAGGAGATCCACGAGTCCGACATGCTGCTGCGGCCTGACCCGGCAACGGCCTTCGTCGACCCGGCTTGCGGCACGCCGACGCTGTCGATCATTTGCGACGTCGTCGATCCCGTGCTGCGGCAGCCGTATTCGCGCGATCCGCGCTACGTGGCGAAAAAGGCGGAGAACTATCTGCGCCAGACGGGCATCGCGACGACGTGTTATTTCGGGCCAGAGCTCGAATTCTTCATCTTCGACTCCATCCGCTTCGGCCAGGATCAGCACTGCGGCTACTACTACGTCGAGTCGGGCGAGGGCGACTGGACCACCGGTCGCGACGAAGGCGCATACGGCGGTGGCAACCTCGGCTACAAGCAGCGCTACAAGGAGGGCTATTTTCCGGTGCCGCCTCATGACACGCTGCAGGAGATCCGCTCGGAAATTGCGCTGACGCTCCAGCAGGCGGGCGTACAGATCGAAGTGCATCACCACGAAGTTGCGACCGCGGGACAGAACGAGATCGACATGCGCTTTGCGACGCTGACCCGCATGGCCGACAACGTGATGATCTACAAGTACGTCTGCAAGAACGTCGCGCGTCGGCACGGCAAAGTCGCAACCTTCATGCCGAAGCCGCTGTTCGCCGACAATGCGAGCGGCATGCATTGTCACCAGAGCCTGTGGAAAGACGAACAGAACCTCTTTTACGACGCGGGCGGCTGGGCGCTGACTTCGGACATGTGCCGCTGGTACATCGGCGGATTGCTCCAGCACGCACCCGCGCTGATGGCCTTCTGCGCGCCGACGACGAATTCATACAAACGCCTGGTACCCGGATATGAGGCGCCCGTCAATCTGGCGATGTCGCAGCGCAACCGTTCGGCCGCGGCGCGCATTCCGATGTATTCGGATTCGCCGAACGCGCGGCGCGTCGAATTTCGCTGTCCGGACCCGTCGGCCAATGCATATCTTGCTTTCGCCGCGATGCTGATGGCCGGCCTCGACGGCATTGAAAACAAGACCGATCCCGGCGAGCCGCTCGACCGCAACATCTACGATCTGCCGCCCGAAGAAGCGCGCAATATACGGCAGGTGCCGGGCTCCCTCGACGCGGCGCTGGCGGCGCTCGAAACCGATAACACGTTCCTGCGCAAAGGCGATGTCTTTACCGACGACGTGATCCAGACCTGGATCGACTACAAGCGCAGCCGCGAGATCGACACCATCAAATTGCGTCCGCATCCATGGGAGTTTTATCTGTACTTCGATATCTAGAAGAACAACGCAGGCGGTGACTCGGTCTTGGTGCGAGAGCGCCGCAACGACGAGGCAGCTAACGCATAGGAAGAGCCAAATTGCTTCCGCGCCTCGCGGCGCGTAGGCACGACGCTACACCGCTACGAATAAAAGAGGAGGCACGATGCAGCCGACACAGCAAGCCGACAGATTCATAGCATTTATCCCGCTGCTCCTCATGAGTTTAGCGTTCGGGATCTTGGGTTATTTCCTCGCGAAAGATAAGGGACGGCCTCTTTTGCGCTGGACGACCCTATGCGCAATCCCCGGTCTAAATGTTTATTGTCTCGTGTATCTCATCGGGTGTACAAACCTTCGCATCGAGGCCAAACTCGACGCGATCCTAAAAGGACAAGGCCAAAAGGCGGATTAGCTTTGGTTGCAGATTCCCCGCCTGAATGGCGTTGCCAGTCAGGCGGACGTCACGCCTACAAGACGTGGATTTTATCCTTTTTGTTAATAGTTGAGGTTAATAATGCTGCTCGACAGGCTGGGATTTATAAAATCAACATAGACGATGTTCGGTCGGGGGTACGCCTGCTGTCGCACCTCATCTAACGCCCCCTGGAGCGCCGGGTTGGCAAACACTGTCGCCAGAGTCTCAATGGACCTGCCGCGCAAGATGTCATCAACCTGCTGGGTCAATGTCCACGACAACAGAAACAAATAGTCTTTCCCCAATCCACCATAGTTTCGAAGTCTTGATAATTGATCCGATCGCATAGTCTGCACATTATTGGAATTTGAGTAGCGATCGTATACTTTCAGGTTGGCACTAATCGTTGGATAAGACGGGTCATAGTCAAGATAACTAAAAATCCCTTGCTGCGGATTGATGTGCGCAAAGTATTCGTAATCAAATACCGCTATGATCTTCCCCCTCATCGAGTCAAGGTCCACTCTGGAAAGATTAACGCCATTATTATCTGATTTATACAGATAATCCGTGTAACTTGATGTGAGTAAATTTACAACCCTTTCGACAATATCCCTCTGTGAATGGCCGCTATCCGACCGCGTGTGGGAAAATTTCAGGATCAATGTCTCAGTCGGATTCGCAGACAGGAAAGATACGGCATTGTTGAGGACATCATTCAGACGTTGCCCGCTGCAACCAACGCCGGCGCCAGTTCTATGATATGTCCACAACTCATCATGATCGTAATCAACCCTGATATCGAAATATCTGGAACCTGCCAAAGCCTGATTCAATATGTTCCGGTTTTGCGTTCGTGTGTTCCATGCGGCGGCTCCGACTGTGCAATGATTAACTTCCGACATTCCAGCATCGTGACTGCCTGGCAGCGCAATCTGATTTAAATATTGAAAACTTGAAGGCAGTTTCCCCATCCAGTCGTTCGTACTGCGGCTAACGATAGCACCGCGTAGGAAAAACGCAGAGACGCCGGAGTTTCCTAGAAAAAGATAATACGGATCCCGGGATCCATTTTCGCAATTTACAACAAGCACCTTGTTATTTACATGAAAATAATTCAACCCGTCATTAAAATCGTTTTTTGTATTGCTATACAGCCACCAGTCGTTATTTGCTCCGTTGTGGCCTTGTGCTAGAGCGATATTCCTGCAGGTTAGCTGACCAGTGTAAGATGGCGACGTTACATTCAGTACGAGGTCACCAGCGACAGCAAAATTAAGATCGGCCGGATTGCTCCCTAGTGGAAAACCTTTGCTTTTTAGCCAGGTTACCGGGGTAGTACTGCCCTTTCTTCCGGCCCTGACCACCAGCGTCTGATCATTTTTTAGATAAACCCCGCTGTACGGCTGTCCCGCAGTTATGCTGTACTCCACGTTTATTAAACCACCTAATTTTATCGTCTGCCCGGAAACGGGACTTGAATAGGAAGAAAAAGTTACTTCGTTCTCGTGCTCGGTAACCGCTTCTGAGCGCATTGACGCGATCAAGGAAAGCAAAAAAAACGTGGCATGAAATAACCATGTCGTTCTTGAATTTTTCATAAATTTACCTCGGAATGAAATGACGATCGGTTGCGAGAACATCAACTCTGCCGAAAGCGGTAACGGCGGCATTAACTACGCCGGTGCACGTAAAAACGGGAGAATGCCGTACACCAGCAATGGTGAAAGGGTGTGGCTTGTGCCGATGCGCCATAGTCTTCGGTCACAATGCAAAGTGAAAGTATGCACATCGTTAGGTCTGCTGACTCCAATTCCGACTCCGGACACACATGGCGACCGTTCCAATCGTAGAGCGGGAAAATGGAAATAACATGAAATCAACGATTTTTGTGTTGCTCAGGAGTCCGTCAGCGACTGTCTGCCCAGGCGCTGGTTCGTATTGCACACCACTAGCGTATGAACGAGTGCCCAGTCCGCGTACTCACAGAAGTCGATCATCACGGTTCCGCACGGTCCATCGTGACTGGTGAGGCGCTCGGCCAGCATGTCGTTGATACCGCGCCGCTGGTTGTCCCCACAGGCCACCACCCGTGGGTTGGCGCCCATCCCGGTGCCGCTGCAGAAATTGATGACCCAGCGCCCAATACTGCTTCGTCCAGTGTGACTGAGTAGTGCTTCGATCACGCCATACTTATAGTCAATTGATGCCCGTACCGGGACACGGTATTCGTCCTGGATGGTAAAGGCAGCACCTGGCAGGTTTAACTCGAACGTGTCGTTCTCGGGCCATGCGGACAGATCAATTCCCAAGCGGGACTCGCTGGCGAAGCGCCGCAAAAGAACAATTGAGCCACGCACTTCGCGCAGACACGGAATCGTGTCGCCCAGATACCAGCGTAACCTCGCATGGTGCGCGACGTACGACCTGAACGTCTGTTCAAAACTGCGTGTGCAGTCCTGGGAACCACATTCGTCCTTCACAGACATGATGATGCATTCGCCGGGATGCTGTGCCACAAACGCAGCGCAGGCGGCGATCACATCCTCGAACATCAGGCCAAGCGCAATGCGCGCGTGATTGATGTGAAAAACGTCTCCCTGATGCCGACAGCGAATATCGAGTACCCGCACGCCATGCACCAGTTGCTCGGCCAGTGTTGCGCCCTGCGTTTTGGCGAGCGGATCCTCGATCGTGTATGCACAACTGTCGTGGCTGCCCGGCAAAGTCATGTGGTTCAGCGCGAGATCATCGGAAAGGTTCGACATCCAGCAAGCCGTCGAAGCTTCGGTAAGGTAAGTGTTCATCGGGGGTGATGGGTTATATTGCGGGGGTACTGGACTCGACCCCGGCATGAATCGCACTGAAGCGGGTACGCACATGCCGCGTGCAGACGGCCCGTTTTCTGGTTGTACAGTGGCGTTGCACTGCGCGCTCCGCTGAAATTGTTTTCTTCCGTTATATGTTGCCCGATGCGCACCTCGCGTCCTCTTGATCATGCAAGCTGCAATAAGCCAGCCTTGTTTGCATTTACCCGCTAAGACATGTCGCAGAAACAAACACCGTGGGTCACCGCCGCCGAAGTTGCACAGCACGCCGGTGTGTCGCGTTCTGCCGTATCGCGCGCCTTTTCGCCGACCGCTAGCATCGCACCGGAAACACGCGAGCGCGTGATGCGGGCAGCCCGTGCCCTCGGCTATCAGGTCAACCTGATAGCGCGAGAAATGATCATGCAGCGCAGCAGCATGGTCGGCGTGGTCACGGCCGGCTTCGAAAATCCCTTCCGGACGAAACTGCTCGCGCAGATCATCTCCGGGCTGAGCCGGCATGCCTTGACGCCGCTCGTGCTGAACGCTGAAGATCCGCGCCAGATCAGCCAGTCGCTCGAGATGCTGCTGAGCTATCGCATCGCGGGCATCGTGATGACTTCGGCGTCGCCGCCGGTCAGCCTCGCACGTCAGTATCTTGACCACCGCATCCCGGTGACAATGATTAACCGCGCCGTGAACCTGCCTGGCGCCGACATGGTCTTGAGCGACAACGAGGCCGGCGCCTCTTCCGCGGTTCTCATGCTGGCGAACGCGGGAGCCAGGCGTCTCGTCTTCGTCGGGCCAACAAAGACGAGCTTCAGCGCAAAGGCGCGCTCGGAAGGCTTTACGCGCGCCGTGGAAACACTTGTCACGGGAGGGACGTTGCATGCCACAACGCACACAAGCAGGTCCGATACCTACGAATCCGGAGTCGCCGCCGCACATGCAATATTCCGTGGCAAGCCGCGCCCCGATGGCGTGTTTTGCTCGTCGGACCTGCTCGCGCTTGGACTGATCGATACGGTACGGCATCGTTATGGCCTGCGCGTGCCCGGTGATCTGTTCGTGATCGGTTTCGATGATATCCCTGCCTCCGGTTACGAAAATTATCAGCTGACAACGATCCGGCAGGACACGACGGGCCTGGCCAATGCGGCAATCGCGATGCTGATCGAACGGATCAACGCATTTTCAGGCGAATCACGTACGCGCGTCGTGCCAGTGGAGGTACTCGTGCGCAGGAGCTGTACGTAGCCAGTGTCGTGCCACCGGGTGGACGTCAACCCACACGGTGGCCTGTACCGGCGTCGAAGAAGTGCAGCCGCTCGGGCGGCAGTAGTACATCGATCGCGTCGCCCGGCACGACGCACTGCTGATATGGCAGACGCACGATCAGTTCCTGCCCACCCCACGCGCCAAACACCAGATTGTCCGCGCCGAGCATCTCGCACAGTTTCACCGGTAGCCGTGTCGTGCAGCCGCCTTCGACGCCGCCTGCCAGAATGTGTTCGGGGCGAATGCCCAACACGTAGGGGTGCCCTGGCACAAGCAAGCGGTGCACGGGAGTATTGGCTACGCAGATATTCCCATTGGCCACGCCGTCGACTTTGAAGGTGCGGCCGTCCGCCGCGAGCTGCCCCTTGAGTAGGTTCATCGCTGGGACGCCCATGAAGCCCGCCACGAAAACAGTCTGCGGCCTGTCATATATCTGCGCTGGCGTGCCGATCTGCTCGATCCGCCCCTGGTTGAGTACGACAATGCGCTGAGCAAGCGTCATCGCCTCAACCTGGTCGTGCGTGACATACAGCGTTGTCGTGCCAAGGCGTGCATGGAGGCTGCGCATCTCCACACGCATCTGCGATCGCAGGCGCGCGTCCAGGTTCGAAAGCGGCTCGTCGAACAGGAAAAGCTGCGGCTCGCGCACAATCGCCCGTCCCATCGCGACACGCTGGCGCTGCCCTCCGGAGAGCTCGCCCGGCTTGCGCTCGAGCAGCGCGTCCAGTGACAGCATGCGCGCAGTCTCGTGGATGCGCCGGTGGATCAAATCCTGGGGCGTGCCGCGCATCTTCATGCCGAACGCGATGTTTTCCGCCACGCTCATGTGCGGATAGAGCGCGTAATTCTGGAACACCATCGCCACGTCACGCATCTGTGAAGGCACGTCGTTGACGACACGCGAACCGATCAGGATCTGCCCCGTCGTCACGGACTCGAGTCCTGCAGTCATCCTGAGCAGCGTCGACTTCCCGCAGCCCGATGGCCCGACCAGGACGACGAATTCGCCGTCGGCCACGTCGAGATCAATCTCATGTAGCACCTGATGCGCAGACTGTCTGGTTTTGCCAACCGAACGAAATGCAAGTGTGGACATCTGTTCTATCTCCGGACTGGAACTTGAACGCCGGCCGACGGGGTATCACAAAGGTGCACGGCGAATGCGCAGGACCCGGCAGCCGGAATCATCAGAAGCGGTGCAGGATGCCTGCGCCCACCACGACCTGGCTGCCCGAGGACGACGGCGTGCCGTTAAAGCCGTCTCCCACGGTGGCCGTCGCATTGATGATCTGCACGCCGTCGGAGCCGAGAGTCTGACCGTTCGCACGCGTATATGCCTGGCCCGAGTAGAGGCCAGTGCGCTTCGAGAGGCTGTAGAACTGCGTGAGCGAAATCTGCTGATACCGGGCCGCATGGTGAATGCCGTTCGCCTGGGTCGCCCGCGTGTAGCTGTAGCCGCCAGCAAGATCCAGCGCCGCCCCCGGCTTCCAGTGCAGCACGAGACCCGCTGTATTGAAGATCGCCTTCTGCTGGAACGACGAACCCACACCTGGCACATACTGGACGTTCGAGTACGACATCGAGACGTCCCACCCGGGGAAGAAACTGTAGCCGCCCGTCACCGCGATACGTTGTTGCGCCTGCGCGGTCGCGTAGCCATTGTTGAGCGCGGAGAGACCCGGCTGACCGCCCGAATTCGCGGTGGAACCCGCACCCCAGGCACCGCCTCCCGGCGTGGCGTTATTGACACGCTGCACGCCTGCAGCCAGGCCAAACGGACCGTTCAGGTACTGCGCTGCCGCGCTCCAGGTCGAGCCGCTATTGAACGCGCCAGCGACCCCGCCCAGCGCATATGACACGCCGAACGTGAAACCCTTGATTCCCGGAGACGTATAGACTACCGAATTGTTCGCGCGGAAAGTGGTGTCGAGCGAATTGATGTCACCCGGGTGGGCGCCAAAAAAGCCGGTGAGGTACTTCGTCGGGCTATACGGTGAGAGCAGCAGGTAATACGACGTGTACTGGCGGCCGAAGGTAAGCGAGCCATAGTTCTCATTTGCCAGACCAGCGAACGCCTGGCGTGTGAAGATACCTCCTGCGAATTGCGCCTGGCCGTTTTGACTGTTGAAGCCCGACTCGAGCTGGAAGATCGCCGTTGTGCCACCGCCAAGATCCTCTGCCCCTTTCAAACCAAAGCGGCTTCCAGCCCACGCACCGTTTGTCATCGTTACGGCGGAACGGCCGCCCGTGGTCGCCCCTCTCGACGTGCTGCTGCTCTGGTATGCAATACCATTGTCCACCGCGCCAAAGAGGGTAACACTCGTCTGGGAGTGAGACATCGACGTTACCGCCAGCCCCGCAAATGCGAGAACTACCTTGATGCCGTCTTTCATTTTGGCGTCCTGATTTAAGTTTCTACTTCTACAAGCTAAAAAAGCAACTCACCTGGCTCCCGCGCCACCGCCATCACCGTGTCGGCGACTTCCGCTTTATCCAGTGCTCACTTCAACCCGCCCGTGAAGCCACGCAGCAGGTATCGCTGGACATAGCCGGCGAGCATCAGCGTCGGTAGCGATGCGATCAGCCCGGCGCTCATCAACTCACCCCAGTCAATACCGTTCTCAGTCACGTATGCCGCGATGGCAAGGGGTAGCGTGAAGCGGCTCGGGGACGAAACGAACAGCAACGCAAGCAGGAATTCGTTCCACGCGGTGATAAACACGAAGATGCCCGTAGCAATCAATCCCGGCGCGCAAAGCGGCAGCACAATGAACACGATGCGCTGCGCGAGACTGGCTCCATCAAGGCCTGCCGCCTCTTCGCACTCCAGGGGCACATCGCGCACAAACGGCAACAGCATCCAGATCGCCATCGGCAGGGTGTAGACCTGATAAACGAGCATCAGCCCGAACTGCGAATCAAGCAGATGCAGCCACTTCGCCAGCGAGAAGAGCGGCACGGCAACCGTGATCGGTGGCATCAGCTTGAGCGCAAGCACGAGGACCAGGAATAGCAGGTCCAGACGCACCGGAAAGCGCAGCCGGACGAGTGCATACGCGGCCGGGAATGCGAGCGAGAGCGAGAGTAGCGTCGCTCCAAGCCCGACAAGTACCGAATTGAGCAACTGTCTGTCGATGCCGCTCTGCCATACTGTCACCAAGTGGGTTAGCGTTGGGGCGGAAGGCAACAGCGCGAGTGGATGATCAAGGCGCTCGATGGTCGGCATGAACGCCGCGCTGATCATCCACACGCAGGGCAACAGCAGGACCGCGAGTGCGCCAAGCCGGAGTATCCCGAGCATAAGCGAGCCTCGCGCAACCGGCGCCAATGGGAAACCGCGCAACGCTCGCATCACGTACCCCGTTTCACGGCTGATTTCCATATGTACCCCGAGACAAGAACGGCGCACGTGGCAAGCATCAACACGGCAGCCGCGCTGGCCGGTCCGACGTTGAAGAAGCGAAAACCCGTGTCGTAGATGTAGGTCGAAAGTGTCTGGGTCGCGTTTCCCGGGCCACCACCCGTCAACGCGTAAACCTTGTCGAACAGCTTGAAGGTATCGATCGAGCGCAGCAGCAGCGCGAGCATGATGTGCGGCGCGATGAGCGGCAGCGTGATGTGCCACAGGCATTGCCACTCACTTGCTCCGTCGGTGCGGGCCGCTTCGGCGAGCTCGCGCGGAAGCGACTGCAAGCCGGCGAGAATCACAAGAAATGCCATGGGAGTCCACTGCCACACGTCGACGAGAATCAGCGACCAGAGCGCGAGGTGCGGACTGGACAGCCAGGGCACGGGCGGCAGATCCAGTGCCGCCAACAACGCGTTGAGAAAGCCGCTGTAGTTGAGCCAGTTGCGCCAGATGGCCGAGCACACAAGCGTGGAGAGCATCATTGGCAGGATGGCAAGCGGCAACGCGATCTTGCGGCCCGGAAACGCGTGCGCGAACAGGAGCGCGAGGCCAAGCCCGAGCAGGACTTCGGCGATCGATGCGACGATCGTGAACTCCAGCGTGTTCAGGAAGCTCGCGCCGAACCCGGCATCCGCAGCAACCGCGCGATAGTTCGCGAAACCGATGAGCGTCCGGTGGCCGGAGGCGTAATCGATGTCGTAGAACGAGTCAATCACGACCCGCGCCACCGGGTACAGCGCGAGCACGCTGAGCACCACCATAGCCGGACTCACCAGGACGATCAGCGGCAAGTGCCGACGCAGTATGCACATGAGCGAACCTGAAGCGTTCAGTTGCATGTTGATCATCCGGACACAGGCAGCACGAGTGCAATCTTCTGCGCAGCCTGCCGCAGTGCGACATCTGGCGCAACCTGTCCCGTCAGCGCGAGCTGGAGCGAATCGCCTAGGATCGCCTCGATCTGTTGCCAGCCCTTCACCCGCGGCCGCGCGCGGCCCGCTTCGAGCGCCTTGAGCTGATCCGGATACCAGCGGTACTGCCTGACAAGTGCCGGGTTGGCGAAGACACTCTTACGCGTCGGCGGAATGCCGAGCGTTGCCAGCTGCGCCTGCGTAGCTGGCGAAGTCAGATACGCAAGAAAATCTGCTGCGCGGTTCGCATGCGGCGCATCGTTCGGAATCCCCATTTGCCAGATACCGAGCATGGGGGCCGGACCTTTCACCTGCCCCGGCGGAGATTGCAATGCAATCTGGCCGACCACGCGCGATTTCGACGGGTCATCCAGCGCAGGAATCCATGCGGGCCAGACTTCGATGGCCTGTGCAGCTACGCCCCTCTGCAAGGCATCGCGCACTTCGGCTGCTCCGTATACGTCGACATCCTTGGGCGCGGCCGCCTTCAGCGCGATCAGCATCCTCAGTGCTGCCAGCGCCTGCGGCGAGTCGATCGTCACCTTGCCGCCAGCGTCGACCACATCGCCACCGTACGCCCACAGGATCGGCAGATAGCCCGTTACGACCGGGTTGCCCTTCGTGCCACGGAACACGACACCCGAGACGCCTTTGTCTGCGCCGGTGGTGCGCGCAATCTTCAGTACATCGTCCCAACTGTGTGGTGGTTGCAGGCCCCTGCTCGCGAGCAGGTCCTTGCGATACGCGAACATTTCGACATTTCCGACGATCGGCAATGCATACAACCCACCCGACGGGGCACGGCCAAGCGCAACCGTTGATTGAACCATGTCCGCGTCGGCAAGCGCTTCGGACAGCGGCTTCAGCCAACCGTTGGCGATGAACTCGGGCGTCCACGTGTCGTCCATCATCACGAGGTCGTAGGCGCCCGTGCGCTCCCGCATGGAGAGCTTCAACTTCTGGTACAGATTATTGTTAGGTAACTTCAGCAGTTCGATATCGGTATCCGGATGCAGCTTCCTGTAGCCGGCGACCGCCTGCGCAAGACCCTGCCCGTAGATGTCGCCGCGCCCCGCGATCACGAGGTCCGCCGCATCGGCAGCCAACGCCACAACGGACAGTGCTACTGCCACCGAAAACGCGCGCCAACAGGTAAGCACCTTCATTTGCTCTCTCAGGTAAGTGATGACTCTGGACAGACCGGCTACCAGGGCCCATCCGAATGGTTGAAATTTACGGGGTCCCTGACAACAGGTCACTGCTTCCCCGCTTCAGTTCGAGACCGGCGCCATCCCGATGGCATCGAGCGGCAGAACACGTCCAGCATTGCCCCTGCCCGCCTGGTTCCAACGAACATGCGGCCACGCTGTTGCACACGTGTGCAATGAACTGCAAAGAAATAGTAAGGCGAATTATCCGCGATCAAGCGTGACAATTGCGTGTCAGGATGCACAGGGAGATTTCTGGCGTTCACGCGTCCATTGCCTGCTCCAGCACATCGCGCAGCGCCGGGGGGCAGGCGATGACGTAATTGCCTTGCACCATACATTCTGCGGTCAGGAAGTCATTGACCCAGCCGCCCGCTTCCTCCACGAGGAGAATGGCCGCTGCCGCGTCCCAGGCGTTGATGTGCAGTTCGCAATAGGCGTCCTGGCGACCCATCGCGACGTAGGCAAGCCCGAGCGCACCCGAGCCTCGCCGGGTCACACCGGCCCCGAGAGCGTGCAACCGCGCATGGACGGTGGCGTAACGCCCGTAAGGCACGCGCGAGGACCAGCCAAGTTCGACGCTTGCGCGCGCGATATCATCGATCTTACTGACGCGCAGTGGTTGCCCGTTCAACGTCGCGCCAGCTCCGCGCCAGGCCGCAAACAGCTCATCGCGCATCGGGTCGAAGAGCACGCCAATCTCGACCTTGCCATCGCGCAGGAACGCGATCGACACGCAAAAGTGTGGGACGCCTCGCGCAAACTCTGAGGTACCGTCAATCGGATCGACCACCCAGACGTTCGTGCCTAAAGCACCACCGCTCTCTTCGCCGAAGAAGTCGTCGTCGGGGAACGCCGCGGCCAGACGTCGAGCGATCAGCCGCTCGACGTCGCCGTCGGTTGCAGTCAGATAATCCTGCGGGCCCTTGAAGGTCAGATCCTGTACGCCGTTGCGCTCAATAAAACGCGTGCGCATCAGATTGCCCGCTTCGCGCGCGATTGCACAGGCGGACAGGTATCGTAACTGCATCGTTGTATCGCACATGAACCACGTCCTTATAAATGGTGGCAGCCATGACGGCCCCGAAGTAAAAAGTAACGCAGTTTAGGTAATCGGCTGTCAACGTCAAGTGCAAGTCCACAGGAGGGCGCTGTCAACTTACGTGACATCATCGATACCGATTACGCAAGACATTGCGACTCAGAAAGTATTCGACGGATTTTGGGCGAGTTCGGCGAATTCGCGCCATGCAACGAACCGGGCGGCACTGTCAGGTTGCGAGGCTCGTCGGATAAGATGATGCGATGAAAAAATCGAAATCGCTCTATCACGGTCACCGTTTTCCGGCTGGGGTCATCAGCTGCGCTGTTCGATGGTATTTCCGCTTCCAGTTGAGCTTGCGCGACATCGAGGAACTGCTCTTCGAGCGTGGCGTGATCGTGACCTACGAGACGATCCGATGCTGGTGTGACAAGTTTGGTAAAGGCTTTGCTCATCGCGCGAAAGCGGCGCGGCGTAAGCCGGGTAGTACATGGCATCTCGACGAAATGTTTGTCACGCTTCGTGGAGAACCATATCTGCTATGGCGAGCGGTCGACGAGCACGGCGCCGAACTCGACATCCTGCTGCAAAAGCGGCGCGACAAGGCCGCAGCCAAACGGTTCTTCCAGCGTGTGCTGCGTTCCAGCCCTGTGCCGCGCAAGATCGTCACCGACCAGTTGCGAAGTTATCCGGCCGCAAAGGCCGAAATTCCAGAGTTGGTGAACGTAAAGCATGTGTTCGTTAAAGCGGCCGCGCGCGTGAACAACCGCGCGGAGAATAGCCACCAACCAACGCGCGAACGCGAGCGTCGCATGCGCGGCTTTCGCGACCCGAAACGCACGCAAGAATTCCTCTCGTGCTTCGGGCCGATCCGGCAACACTTCGCGCTCAAGCGGCACCTGCTGCGCGCGGCGCTTTATCGCAAACAACTCGCAGCCCGGTTCGTTGCATGGCGCGAATTCGCCGAACTCGCCCAAAATCCGTCGAATACTTTCTGAGTCGCAATGTCTTGCGTAATCGGTATCGATGATGTCACGTAAGTTGACAGCGCCGTCGTGTCACACGCGCAACTGGACACCGGTTGGTGCCGTGACGCTTAACCCCGAACGTGACTCAGTCGTTGAGATGGCGTCGATCGGCGCAAATAAACAGCCTCTGGCTGCATGAGTGAGGCGACAACCTGCTTGACGCGCGCCGCCTCGATGCGAGCGCCTCGCGACTCAATCGTCCGCGAAAAAATGGCCGATGAAAATGCAGCCAGCCGCGAGCGCGGCGCCCAGCGCCGCGACCGTATAAGCGAGCCTGACACCGTGCCACAAGCTATCGAACCATTGATGCAACTGCGCCATCAGTACCGCCGCGTTGCCGCCGATCTGCTGTAGCTCGATCTGATAGCGCGGATCGATCATGCCGTACATCGCGACCGCGCTATCGGGCGGCGGCACGCTCACGTAGATGAGCACCGCGGCGATCAGGCTGACGACCAGGATCGCCGCGCCGGTGAGATAGAGCCGCTTTTGCAGCGGCGAGCGTTGGTTGGAAGAAGGTGCGTCGTGGTCGTTGCCGTTCATCGTTGCGTAGGTGGGTGCGCTAGCAGCCGTCGTTGATGGAGCCGAACCGCCAGTATCGCAGAGCGCGGCCTCGGGCGACCCAGACGCGCCCGACCCACCTCAACTCTTCGACGTCAACAATTTAACCCCCGCAATTCCGAACATCACCGCGAGCGAGCCATCGAGCCAGCGCCGGATCGCCGTATAGACGCGGCGTGCGGACGCCGTCGAAAACAGCACCGCGTAGCTGCTGAATACCGTCGCGCCGATCACCATGCAGCCCAGCACGACCGGCGTCACGTGCGCGGCGCCGTGTACCGGCGACATCGCGAGCGACACGATCGACAGCCACACCAGCACCGCTTTCGGATTCGTGAGATGCAGCAAAAGGCCACGCAGATAGAGTCGCCCGAGCGGTTCGTGGACGCGCGCCGCGATCGCGGCCGGCTTGCCGCCGCTCCACGCCGAGCGTGCGGACTTGAAGCCGAGCCACAGCAGATACAAGCCGCCCGCGATCCGGATCGCGACGAGGCATTCCGAGTAGGCGGCGAGCACCGCCGACAACCCGAGCGACGCGAGCAGCGCCCATGAGAACGAGCCCGACACCACGCCGAGCGCGAACACCAGTGCCGCGCGTCGGCTCGCGCTCATCGCGAGCGACATGATCGCGAGATTGCTCGGCCCAGGGCTCGCGGTGCCGACGAAATAGGCGCTGTAGGCGATCAGGACATCGGCGGTGAGCAGAGGGCTGGCGATCATGGCGGGCAAATGTAAGGGCGGAGCGCGTGTTCGACAATGCACTGCAACGCGCCACACAGCCGGTTGAATGAAGCAACGATTGTGCGCGCCGTCGCGCGCGACTCACAGATACAGTTGCGCGTACGTATGGCAGCACACTCGATGCGAACCCGGAGCGAACTCGCATCGAATGCGGCGTGCAAAGCGCTCAACCGTGCGTCGCGCTCGCAATACACTCCGCCAACGCATCGGCGACCATCGGCCGGCTATGCCGCGGCCGCAGCACGAGCCCGATCTCGCGCTCGAAGCTCGCATCGCCGAGTTCGAGTGCGACGACGCTCGCTGGCCATTTGCCGAGCCCGGCCGTATTCGGAATCAGCGCGACACCCATGCCGCGCGCGACCAGTTGCACGATCGCCTGCAATTCGTCGAGCTCGACCGCATCGCGCACGCCAAGGCGCGCGCGCCGCAGAAAACGGTCGACGAGCCGTCCGCCGAACGACGCGCGGTCGTAGCGGATGAACGGCTCGCTGCGCAGCAGTTCGCGCCACGAGCGGCCGCCGCGCGCAAGCTTTTTCGGCGCGAGCAGCACGAACGGTTCGGCGACGAGCGTGCGCCATTCGAGTTCCGACGGCAGCGCGAACGGCGGTTTGATGATGACGGCCAGATCGAGCTCGCCCGAGTCGACCTGGCCGAGCAGCCCCAGCGACACGCCCGGCACCACGCGAATCCGCCAGCCGGGACGGTCGTCGCGAAAGCGCGCGAGCGCGTCGGTGAGCAGCGACACCTGCGCGGACGCGATCGCGCCGACCCGCAGCATGCCGCTTTCGGCGGCGCCGCCGCTGCGCTCGGAGAGCCGCGCATAGAGCGTCATCATTTCCTCTGCGAGCGCGAGCGTTTCGCGGCCCGCCTCGTTGAGCGTCGCAGAGCGGCCGGTGCGGTCGAACAGCTGAAAGCCGAGTTCCTGTTCGAGCCGCTGCATTTGCGCGCTGACGGCCGATTGCGTGAGCCCGATGCGCGCGCCCGCGCCGGAGAACGTGCCGTACTGGCTGACGGCAATCAAGGTTTTCAACTCGCTGAGCATGATCGATCAATCGATTTTGGTGATGGTCAGATCAAATATATATCGTTTCTCAACATTTTTATTCATGGCTAAACTTTGCTTCGACTGAACCGGTTGCCAGTCGTGCCAGTCGTAATTCATCCTCACACCCACCCCAGCGAGTCTTCCTATCATGAGCGTTGCCGAAACCGCTTTGCCGCCGTTCCACCTGGCGTTTCCTGTTCATAGCCTCGTCGCCGCGCGCGAGTTCTACGGCGAATTGCTCGGCTGCCCGGAAGGGCGCAGTTCGGACGCATGGGTCGATTTCAATTTCTACGGTCATCAGATCGTCGCGCATCTGGCGCCGGACGAAGTCGGTCACCGTCATACCAGCGCGGTGGATGGCGACGCGGTGCCGGTGCGCCACTTCGGCGCGGTGCTGTCGATGGAGCAATGGCAGGCGGCCGCGGACAAACTGCAGAAGGCCGGCATCGAATTCATCATCGAGCCGCATGTGCGCTTCAAGGGCGAGGTCGGCGAGCAGGCGACGATGTTCTTCCTCGATCCGTCGGGCAATGCGCTCGAGTTCAAGGCGTTCGCCGATATGTCGTCGCTGTTCGCCAAATAAGCGTCGCGGGCGTTGACGCCTAGATACGGATAACTGCAAATGAAGGCCGGTCGATCATTCAGGTCGACCGGCCATTTTTCGTTGAAGGGGATGGCCGCCCGTCTTGCGAATCAATCTGAAAGCATGTTTCATATTATCCGGCCAAAAAACGTGCCGCGTATCAGCAAACGTTTCATTAACTGCGCGTAAATTTATTCAACAAACGTTTGCTTTGCGGCAAATTCGCAGCTAATTCGGCGCGAACCCTTCGCCTTCAAAAATGGCGCATTTGCTTTCAACCAGCTTCCTGACGATTTCGCCATTTTCGTGCCATGCAGGCGTTGGTGCAATCGATCTAGCATAAGCGCAGATTCAATCCCTCCGTCCACCCGCATTTTCTCTGGCCCGTTTCAATGTGGATCGTCAACGTAGCGCTTAAGCGGCCATACACGTTCATCGTGATGGCAATTCTGATCGTGCTGGCGACGCCCTTCGTGCTGTTCACCACGCCCGTCGACGTGCTGCCGGAAATCAACATTCCGGTTGTCAGCATCATCTGGACGTATACGGGGCTGTCGGCCGAGGACATGGCCACCCGTATCACGTCGGTCAACGAGCGCAGTCTGACCACGACGGTCAACGACATCGAACATATTGAGTCGCAATCGCTGCCCGGCATCGCCATCCTGAAGGTGTTCCTGCAGCCGAACGCGAACATCCAGACGGCGATCGCGCAGACGGTCGCAGTCGAGCAGGCGCAATTGAAGCAGATGCCGCCGGGCGCCACCGCGCCGCTGGTCATCAGCTACTCGGCTTCGAGTATTCCGGTGATCCAGCTCGGCCTGTCGAGTCCGAAGCTCTCGGAGCAGGATCTCAACGACACCGCGCTGAACTTCCTGCGACCGCAACTCGTGACGATTCCGGGCGCGGCCGTGCCGTATCCGTATGGCGGCAAATCGCGGCTGATCTCGGTCGACCTCGACACGCGCGCGATGCTGGCCAAGGGCCTGACACCTGCCGATGTGGTCAACGCGTTCAACGCGCAAAACCTGATTCTGCCCACCGGCACGGCCAAGATCGGGGCGAAGGAATACACGATCGACATGAACGGGTCGCCGCCGACGTTGGAAGGTCTCAACGACATTCCGGTGCGCACCGTCAACGGCGCGACGACCTACCTGCGTGAAGTCGCGCATGTGCGCGACGGCTACTCGCCGCAGACCAACATCGTGCGGCAGAACGGTCATCGCGGCGTGCTGATGTCGGTGCTGAAGAACGGCAACGCGTCGACGCTGTCGATCGTCGATACGTTGAAAGGCATTTTGCCGGCCGCGCGCGCCTCGCTGCCGCCGGATCTGCAGATCACCGCGCTGTTCGACCAGTCGGTGTTCGTGAAGGCCGCGGTGCAGGGTGTGGTGCGTGAAGCGCTGGTCGCCGCCGCGCTGACCGCCGCGATGATCCTGCTGTTCCTTGGCAACTGGCGCAGCACCTGCATCATCGCGATCTCGATTCCGCTGTCCATTCTGTCGTCGCTGATCGTGCTGCACGCGCTCGGGCAGACCATCAACATCATGACGTTGGGCGGCCTCGCGCTCGCGGTCGGCATATTGGTGGACGACGCGACCGTGACGATCGAGAACATCGAGCGGCACCTGCACATGGGCACGAATCTGCACGATGCGATTCTCGACGGCGCCGGCGAAATCGCAGTGCCGGCGCTCGTCTCGACACTGTGTATCTGTATCGTGTTCGTGCCGATGTTCTTCCTGACCGGCGTCGCGCGCTATCTGTTCGTGCCGCTCGCGGAGGCGGTGGTGTTCGCGATGCTCGCTTCGTACATCCTGTCGCGTACGCTTGTGCCGACGCTCGCGATGCTGCTGATGGGCCACGCGCACAAGTCGAAGGCGGGCACGAAGCCGAATCTGTTCATGCGTCTGTATCACCGCTTCGACGCAGGCTTCGAGCGCATGCGCGCGACTTACATCATGATCCTGAGCAGCCTGCTCGTGCGTCGCAAGATGTTCGGCGCGCTGTTCCTCGGTTTCTGCGTGCTGTCGATGGGTCTGTTCTTTGCACTCGGCGAAGACTTCTTTCCGAGCGTCGACGCGGGCGACATCCGTCTGCACATGCGGGCACCGACCGGCACGCGTATCGAAGAAACCGCGCGGCTGGCCGACGAGGTCGAGAAGGTGATCCGCGAAGTCGTGCCGCCCAGGGAGTTGGGCACGATTCTCGACAACCTCGGGCTGCCGTATAGCGGCATCAACCTGTCGTATAGCAACGCGGGCACGATGGGCACGCTCGACGGCGAGATCCAGATTGCGTTGAACGAAGGCCACAAGCCGTCGCAGATCTACATGGACAAGCTGCGCGCGATCCTGCCGCAGCGTTTCCCGGGCGTCGAGTTCTTCTTTCAGCCGGCCGATATCGTCACGCAGATCCTGAACTTCGGCCTGCCTGCCGCGGTGGACGTGCAGATTTCGGGCGCGAATCAGCAGGGCAACCTCGACGTCGCGCGCAAGCTGCTGAAGCAGGTGCGACTGATTCCCGGCACCGTCGACACGCATATCCAGCAAAAGCTCGACGAACCGGTGATCGATCTGCACATGGACCGCACCCGCCTGCAACAACTGAACCTGACCGCGAACGACGTCGCGCAGAACGTGCTCGTTTCGCTATCGGGCAGCTCGCAGACGTCGCCGGGCTTCTGGGTCAACAACAGGAACGGCGTGGAATACAAGGTGGCGGTGCAGACGCCGCAGTACCAGGTGTCTTCGATCGACGAACTGTTGCGCACCCCGGTCTCGGCCACAATGAACGGGCCGACGCAACTGCTCGGCAACCTCGTGCAGATCTCGCCGAAGAGCCAGTTCGCGGAAGTCACGCATTACAACATCCGTCCGGTGATCGATCTGTATGTGAGCGTTGAAAAGCGCGATCTCGGCAGCGTGGCGAATCAGGTCGACAAGATCGTCAACGAGGTGCGCGGCTCGCTGCCACGCGGCAGCACGATCACCGTGCGCGGCCAGGTACAGACGATGCGCAGTTCGTTCTTTGGGCTTGGCATCGGCGTCGCGATGGCGATCGTGCTCGTGTATCTGCTGATCGTCGTGAACTTCCAGTCGTGGGTCGATCCGCTGATCATCGTCAGCGCGTTGCCGGCGGCGCTCGCGGGCATCATGTGGATGCTGTTCCTGACCGGCACCCATCTGAGCGTGCCGGCGCTGACCGGCGCGATCATGACGATGGGCGTCGCGACCGCGAACAGTATTCTGATGGTCGCGTTCGCGCGCCAGCGGCTGTCGGCCGGCGCGCCGCCGCTCACGGCCGCGCTCGAAGCCGGCGCGAGCCGGATTCGTCCGGTGCTGATGACCGCGTTCGCGATGATCATCGGCATGATTCCGATGGCGCTCGGCCTCGGCGAGGGTGCCGAGCAGAATGCGCCGCTTGGCCGCGCGGTGATCGGCGGGTTGCTGTTCGCGACCGTATCGACGCTGTTTTTCGTGCCGCTCGTGTTTGCGGGAATTCATTCGTGGCTCGCGGGCCGTCATAAGAACGGCGGCGACGACGACAACGGCGGTGGCGACGATGGCGGCAACGGCGGTGGCAGTGGCGGCCATCGTGGCACCCCCGCACCGGAACCCAGCAGTGCGGCGACGCCCGCGTAAAAGTTAAACGATGGTTGACTGAGATGACCGAAAAAACTCATGCATCGCTAGCGATCCCCGCGCGGGAAACCGAAGAAGGAGAGCACCGGCTGCCGCCGCGCCATCGCGAATGGAAGCGCGCGAAGATCGCCGTCGTGATCGTGCTCGTGCTGCTCGTGGTAGGCACACTTCGCACCGTGATCGCGAACGTGCTGCAAAACCGCGAAGTCGCGGCGATCGCGCAGCAGAATGCCACGCAGTACGTGAACGTCGTCACGCCGACCCAGACCGAGGGCGGCGGCGACACGCTGCTGCCGGGCACGCTGCGCGGCTATGTCGAGTCGCCGATCTATGCACGCGCGACCGGCTATCTGCTGCACTGGTACGCCGACATCGGCACCCACGTGAAGCAGGGGCAACTGCTCGCCGAGCTCGATACGCCGGAAATCGACCAGGAACTCGCGCAGGCTCTGGCACAGCGTCAGCAGATCAATTCGAGCCTCGCGCTCGCGAAGAGCTCGCTGGACCGTTGGCAGCAGTTGCGCCAGCGCGATGCGGTGTCGCAGCAGGAACTCGATGAACGGCAAAGCACCTACACGCAGGATCTCGCGAATCTCGCGGCCGCCGATGCGAACGTCAAGCGTCTGCAGCAACTCGAATCGTTCAAGCGGATCGTCGCGCCGTTTACCGGCGTGGTGACGCAGCGCAACGTCGACGTCGGCGATCTGATCGACGCGGGCAGCGGCACGAGCCGTGCGTTGTTCGCGCTTGCTCAATCGGACCCGTTGCGCGTCTATGTGCAGTTGCCGCAGGCCTACGCGCAGAACGTCGCGGTCGGGCAGAAGGTCGTGGTCACGCAGGCCGAGCTGCCGGGCCAGCAGTTCAACGGCAAGATCACGCATATATCTGGCGCGATCGACGTACCCACGCGCTCCTTGCAGATCGAAGTGACGCTGCCGAATCCCGACGACAAGCTGCGCCCCGGCGCGTACGTGCAGGTCGCGGTGCCGGCCGTCGCGCATGCGCGTCTCACGGTGCCCGGCAACGCGCTGCTGTTTCGCGCGGAGGGTCCGCGCCTCGCGGTCGTCGATGCAAAGGGCAACGTGAGCCTGCGCAAGGTCGTGATCGCGGTGGACCTCGGACAGCAACTCGAAATCGAAAGCGGTATCTCGCCGGGCGATCGCATCATCGTCAACCCGAGCGATTCGATTGCCGATGGCGATCACGTGCAGGTGCAGCCGCTGCAGAAGAACGGCAAGGGGGCGTCGTGACGTTCGCGGCTTCACGCCAGGCGCGTACGCGTGGCACTGTCTTCACCGCGCTGAGCGCTTGCGCCGGCGCGGCGCTGCTCGCCGCGTGCACGGTCGGCCCGGACTATCAGCGGCCGCAGGCCGAGGTGCCGCCCGAATGGCACACCGATTCGTTCTGGCGCGTCGCCGCGCCGTCGCATGCGCCGATCGCGCCGGACTGGTGGACGGGCTTCGCCGACCCGACGCTCGCGACGCTCGAAACCCAGGCACTCGCGCAGAACCAGACGCTCGCCGCGGCGAGCGCGCACTACGAGCAGGCGAAGGCGACGCTCGCGAACATCAGCGCGCAGCGCGTGCCGGAAGTCGATTTCAATGCACAGGCCTCGCGCTTCCGTATTTCGCACGACCGGCCACTGACGAACTACGCGACGCCGACCGAATCGACGGTGCAGAACAACCTCCAGCTCGGGCCGACGATCAGCTACGACACCGATCTGTTCGGCCGCATCCGTCGTCAGGTCGAGGGCGCGCAGGCGTCGGCCGAACAGTCGGCGGACGATCTCGCGAACGCGCGCCTCGTGCTGACGACCGACCTCGCCACCGACTACTTCTCGCTGCGTGAGCTCGACAACGAGATCGACGTGCTGAACCAGTCGGTGAAGCTGCAGCAGAAAGCGCTCGACTACGTGAACACCGAGCACGATCTCGGCTCGGTATCGGGCCTCGACGTGCTGCAGCAGAAATCGCAGCTCGATTCGACGCGCGTGCAGGCGCAGCTGCTGCTCAATCAGCGCGCGCAGTTCGAGCATGCGATCGCCGCGCTGGTCGGCGTGCCCGCACCGCAGTTCGCGATCGAGCCGAAGGTGCTCGACATCAAGCCGCCGACCGTACCGCTCGGCGTGCCGAGCGACGTGCTGCAAAGGCGTCCCGACGTCGCCTCGGCGGAACGTGCGATGGCGGCGGCCAACGCGCAGATCGGCGTGGCCAAGGCGGCGTTCTTCCCGAGCCTCACGCTGACGCCGGGCATCGGCTGGGAGAGCACCGAGTTCGCCAATCTGCTGAGCGCGCCGACGCTGATGTGGACGCTCGGCGCGACGGTCGGTCAAGTGATCTTCGACGGCGGCCGGCGCGCGGCCAACGTCCAGTACGCGAGCGCGGGCTACAAGGCGACCGAGGCGAATTATCGGCAGACCGTGCTGAGCGCGTTCCAGCAGGTACAGGACGGCATCACAGGACTGTCGGTGCTCGACGGCGCGGCGAAGCAGTCTCGCGAGGCGGTCGAGGACGCGCAGCGGCTGCTGTCGCTCGCGAACGATCGCTATTCGGGCGGCCTCGTCGCCTATCTGAACGTGATCGACGCGCAGGAGTCGCTGCTGACGAGCGAGCGCACGGACGTGCAGATTCACGGCCAGCAGTTGACGCTGTCGGTGGCGCTCGTGAAGGCGCTCGGCGGCGGCTGGGAGGGCGGCGCGCAAGGTGGCGCAATGGCCGGGAACGAGGCTAACCGTACGAACGCGACAGCGAACCTCGCCAGTGCTACGGCATCGCCGCAGCAAGCGCCAGCCGGCGGCGCGCAGCAGAAGGAGATGCCGGCTCCTGCACACTGAATGGCCCCGGCCGAGCTTCCATGCCGAGGGAGTGGGATCGGCGCGAGGCATCAGGGGCGTTTCCTATAATGCAAAGTTGACCGCCACAAGTGGCATGGGGACGCGGATGAAATTGCTGATCGTTGAAGACGAGCACAAGGTGGTGGACTACCTGCGCTCCGGTTTGACAGAGCAGGGCTGGGTCGTCGATGTCGCGCTCGACGGCGAGGAAGGCATGCATCTGGCCACCGAATTCGATTACGACGTGATCGTCCTCGACGTGATGCTGCCTAAGCGCGACGGCTTCAGCGTGCTGAAGGCGCTGCGCATGCGCAAGTCGACGCCGGTCATCATGCTGACCGCGCGCGATCACGTGAACGACCGCGTGCGCGGCCTGCGCGAAGGCGCGGACGACTACCTGACCAAACCGTTCTCGTTCCTCGAACTGGTCGAGCGTCTGCATGCGCTCGCGCGCCGCACGCGTTCGCAGGAGTCCACGTTGATTTCCGTCGGCGATCTGTTCGTCGATCTGATCGGCCGCCGCGCGACGCGCGATGGCGTACGCCTCGACCTGACCGCCAAAGAGTTTCAACTGCTCAGCGTGCTCGCGCGCCGTCAGGGCGACATTCTGTCGAAGACCGCGATCACAGAACTCGTGTGGGACGTCAACTTCGACAGCCATACGAACGTCGTCGAAACCGCGATCAAGCGGCTGCGCGCGAAGCTCGACGGCCCGTTCCCGTCGAAGCTGCTGCACACGGTGCGCGGCATGGGCTACGTGCTCGAAGTGCGCGAAGAGGCCGAGACATCATGAACCGTTCGATTGCCCGCCGTCTCGCGTCGATGTTCGCGCTGGTCGCGCTGTTCGTGTTTACGCTCGTCGGCACGGGGCTCTTTCTGGTGCTGCGCACGCAGCTCGAACATCATCTGCGCGAGTCGCTCGACGATCGCACGCAGATCGCGCGCATCATGGTCAATCACGCGGTGACGCCCGAAAAATGGCGGATGTGCCGCGAAAAACTCACCGACATGACGCCGCACGACGGCAGCACCGTGTACTCGGTGACGAGCGCGGACCCGAGCTATCACTTCGGCATGCCGGTGCAGGGCGCCGTCACGAAGAGCTGGCCGGGCGGCTATGCGCGCATCGCGCCGGCGGGCGGCGGCCCCGACATGCTGACCTCGACGGTGACCTTGCCCGCCAACGCCGGGCGGCCGCCGGTGCAGTTGCAGGTCGCGTCGAGCTATTCACCGAACCTGCGCACGATGCGCGTGTTCGGCTCGGCGCTCGCGGCGCTGTCCGCGCTCGGCAGTCTCGCGGTGCTGCTGCTCAGCTACTCGGTCACGCGCATCGGTCTCGCACCGCTCACGCGTCTGACGCGCGACGCATCGGCGGTCAGCCCGAACAATCGCTCGCAGCGGCTCAATACGGCGTCGCTGCCGCTCGAACTGAACGATCTCGCGAACTCGTTCAACGGCGCGCTCGAACGGCTCGACGGCGCCTACGGCCGGCTCGAATCGTTCAACGCGGACGTCGCGCATGAACTGCGCACGCCGGTCACGATCCTGATCGGACAGACCGAGGTCGCGCTGACCCGCAACCGCTCGGTCGACGATCTGCGCCACACGCTGCAATCGAATCTCGAAGAATTCGAGCGGATGCGCACGATCATCAACGACATGCTGTTCCTCGCGCGCGCCGATCAGGGCGAACGCGCGACGGGGCTCGTCGAGGTGTCGCTCGCGGCGGAACTCGCGCATACGCTCGAGTTTCTGGAGATTCCGCTCGAAGAGGCGCGCGTGCATGCGCAATTGCACGGCGATGCGTTCGCGCGCGTGAACCGCTCGCTATTCGGCCGCGCGTGCACGAACCTGCTGATGAACGCGATCCAGCATTGCGAGCCGGGCGCGTCGATCAGCGTGACGATCGCGCGCGGGAAAGGACCGATGCGCGACCAGGTGCGCGTCGCCGTGGCAAATCCTGGCGAGCCGATCGCGCCGGACGTCCTCGAACATCTGTTCCACCGTTTCTATCGCGCGGAAGTCTCGCGCACCAATAGCCGCGAAAACCACGGGCTCGGGCTCGCGATCGTGAAGGCGATCGCGGAGATGCATCGCGGCACCGTGTCCGCGCACAGCGCGAACGGCGTCAACACGTTCTCGTTTTCGGTGGCGGCGTCGGCGCTGTCCACGTCGGGCGACGTGCCGGCCATGCGTGCGAACGCGAATGCGACCGGCGCCGCCGCCGATAGCGCCTATTCGTCGCTCGCGAAAGGCAAGTCGGCCTGAACCGGCAGGCGCGGCTTCAGCGCCTGTTCGCTGGCCGACGTCAGCGTGCTGATGCGCACGCCCAATAGCCGCAGCTTGCGGTTCCAACTCCACGCGTCGCAAACATTCGGTCGCCGCGCGGCGGATTTCGGTCGCGTCGGCGGTCGGTTCGTGGAGCGTCAGGTCGCGCGTGACGGTGCGGAAATCGTCGTAGCGCAGCTTGATGCCGATCGGGCGGCCCACGTAGCTCTTGCGCACGAGATCGTCGGCGACACGCACGCACAGCCCCGTAAACGCGCTCGATAACGCCGGCCGGTCGTGGCGCGGATGCAGATCGCGCTCGAACGTGGTCTCGCGGCCGATCGACTTCGGCTGCGACTAAAAATCCAGCGTGAACTGAGACGACTCATTGCCGGTTGATTCCCCAGCGGGTTGGAGATTGCCAGCCTTGACTCCCAACAGTCTGATGGGTTTAACAAGATCAATTCTTTTCAAACACTCCGTCGCCGCGCGGCGCAACGCTTTCGCATCAGCAATTGGTTCAGGAAGCGTTACATCGCGCGTTACTGTCTTGAAGTCATTGAAGCGCAGTTTGATCCCGATTTTCCGAGCCAGATAGCCCTTTCTCTGTAGATCGAGCGCCACCTGTTCGCAAAGACGGGTAAAGGCGGCGCCGAGTTCCTGTCGGTGCCGTACGACGTGCAGATCGCGCTCAAAAGTCGTCTCGCGACTCATCGAGATTGGCTCGCTGTACGTCACGACAGGCCTATCATCAAGACCGTGAGAGACTTTGCGAAGCCACGCCCCATAGCTTCGTCCAAAGTGCTCCACGAGCCAAGTTTCGTCACACGCAGCGATCTCGCCAATGGTTGCTATTCCCAACGACGCAAGCTTGGCGCTGGCCTTAGGTCCAATGCCGTTGATCTTGTTCGCGGCCATCGGCCAAATTTTGGATTCGATGTCCTCAAACCTGAGGATCGTAATCCCATCCGGCTTTTGTATATCGGAGCACAGCTTTGCAAGCAGCTTGTTTGGCGCGATTCCGACTGAGCATGTCAGACTAGTTGCTTCGAACACCGCCGACTTCAACTTGCGCGCGATTTCTTCTGAATTGCCATTCGTGAGCGAAACATCGGCGTAGACCTCGTCGATTCCAACATCTTCTATGCACGGGCTAATTGATCGCACTGCGTCCTTGAACAGTCGCGAGTAAGTTCTGTAGAGGTCAAAGTTCACGGGAAGGAGAATGGCGTCCGGCGCTAACCGGGCGGCCTTCATCGCGGGCATTCCGGAATGAACTCCGAGTGCGCGAGCTTCGTATGTCGCGGTCGTAAGGACGCCTCTGCCCACATAGTCGCGCAGCCGGGAGAATTCGCGTGTGCCATCCGAATTTGTTCGCGGCGCATCCGAGCGACGACCAGCAACCACCATGGCTTCGCCTCGTAGCTCGGGGTACTGCGACAGTTCACAAGACGCGAAGAATGCGTCCATGTCGATATGGGCTATGCGCCGATCATCTGGCATGCCTAAGACTCAAAAAATAGCGATTAATGCTTCGCCCGACCGAAACGACTGTCCTCAACGGCCTTTTGGGGCAGGCAACGAGACCGCGACATGTCGCGTTTGGGGGGGCATTTTCTGAGACTGTACATTTATGGTTCTGTTGCAGTAAGGGGGGCCGCTATGATGGGCGGAAAGACACAACGACTGAAAGCGCGATGAAAACGATGAATCCGGCGGTGGCCCGAGTGCTCAAACGCCTGCGCTACCCGCTCGACGTGATCCTGACTTGCGTGCGCTGATACGTGGCCTACCCACTGAGCCTGCGGCACCTTCAGGCAATGATGGCTGAGCGCGCCGTTTCAGTCGATCATTCGATTGTGCACCGCTCGGCCATTAAGCCGTTGCCGGTGCTGGAGAAAGCGTTTCGCCGCCGTGAGCGGCCGGTGGGGAAGAGCTGGCAGATGGACGAGACGTACATCCGTGTCAAGGGGGAATGGCGGTATCTTTACCGGTCCGTCGACAAGGAAGGCAACACCATTGACTTTCTGCTACGCGCCCATCGGGACAAGACTGCGGCCCGGCGTTACCTTGAGAAATCGATCGCCCAGAACGGTGTACCCGAGACAGTAACCATCGACAAAAGCGGCGCCAGTCTCGCCGCGCTCGAAGCGCCCATCAAGATCCGCCAGTCCAAATATCTCAATACCCGGGTAGAGCAGGATCATCGGGCGATCAAACGACGAACGCGGCCCATGCCAAGGTTCAAAACCTTTCGCTGTGCCCGGATCCTTCTGGCCGGCATTGAGATCATGCAAATGATCGCCAAAGGACAGATGCAACGTATGCGCGGAACCCATCCGTCCGCCACTGACCAATTCTACGAGCTCGCGACATAAGCAGTACTTCTCCTTGCGATATCGCTCGCTCTTGGAATCTTACCGCGACAAAGCCGCGGGACATCATGCGGCTGCCGGCGCGTTTGTCGGCTGCGCTGTCGGTCGCTGGCCGGCGGTCTTCGACGACGCAGGCGCGACTGAAGATGTCCACCGTGAGCCGGCGCAACGTCTAGCAATACTGCAACGGCAATCGCGCGCACTGTGTCGACAAACAGGCGGCTCGAGTCCCACTGGATCGACAACATTCGCCCGCCGGCCCGCTCGGTGGCGTCTGTGCAGCACCGTGCTAAATGGATGTTTCGCCCCCAGATCACGTGAACTGCCAAGCCCGGCGCGATTGCTTGCGCGAAGCCGCAACCGGTCCGAACGCTTAGGTCAACGCAACTAACAGTCAAGGTCATCCAAGACCACGAGCGCCTTTACGACGGCGAAAACCGCCGCATCCAATCATTGCCTCGTGAAGGGGTATGGGCGATATCCAGCGCGAGCGCGCCGTGTTCACAAGGCACGTATGGGGAAGGATGCCCGCATAAGCTGAGAGGCCGCTGGATCTTCGACGCAGCCCGATATAATGCCAAACCATATAAAATCGCGTACGGAGGACTGATGACAACTGTGGCACTTCCCGAACTGGACGCCATCGATTTTCCTGCTCAAATAGCGGCGGAAACGCGCGAGCTGATTAATCGAGGAACGCTAGCGCCGGGCTTGCAGTTGCGGCAGTCCGACCTTGCCAAGCGTTTCGGCATCAGTCGTGTGCCCGTTCGAGAAGCGCTCAAACTGCTGGCGGCCGAGGGGATCATTGAGCATGATCCCAACCGCGGTTTCTTTGTGACCCCCCTGTCGAGTGAAGAGGCGCGGCAGCTTTACCGTATGAGAGCGCTCCTTGAAACGGAACTGCTCTCGACTGTTGAGTGGCCCGCGCCCGCCCAACTCAAGTCGCTGAAGGCTCTGCTCGCGAAACTCGACGAACTGCTCCGCGCGGGCGATCGCGAAAGTTGGATCAGGTGCCATCGGGCGTTCCATGACGCGATCTTCGACCTTTCGCCCGACAAGGTGCTCAAGCGCGAGGTGCTGCGTCTGTTGCGCTTGACCGACCGCTATCGCGCGCTGGCTGCGGACGTCGCGGCGCAGCGAGACCATAGAAATGCAAAGATCGATTTACTGCTTGTGAAGGCGCTAGAAACTAAAAACCGGGAGCTGCTGCTCGCTACGTATGATCAAGGGCGAACAATGGTGCTCGCGAGTCTGATGGCTGTTCTGGCGGCGCGCGGCGTCTGAGATCGATCCGACGCCGTGGCGGTGGCCCAGAAGTCCTGCGCCAGCAAACGATCATCGCGTGTTGTCTGCCTTTTTATTCCGAGCGAATTGCGGTGTCACGGTCGGGATAGTCCTCGTGTGTCGCGCTCCCGGGCATACCCTTCCTTACGACCGCGTAAGGAGGGCATCAGCATCTCGCGATGCGCCGAGGGTGGGGTCTGCGCTCGGACATCGATTCCGTGAGAAGTGGCATACCGCGGCGCGGGCAGTCGTTCAATCCGCATCGCCGGGGCTCGCATTCGCGTCGCTCGGGTTCGGTCAAGGACATCATGTCCAGTCAGGAGGGGGGCCGGCTCGTTGCGGGCGCGGCTCTATCGCATGCCCTACAGCACATTGCGCCTTTTTCACTCGGTGGCGCGCCGCCCCGCATGGGACGCGCAGCGGTCCGCTTTTATGCAGGGAGGCCGACGCCGCGCCCGGAGTCGCTCGCCGAAGCGGTCTCGGAAATCGATGCCGTTAGTGCGAGGCTGCTCGGTGAAGACCTCGTAGCATTCCGCAATAGCGACAGTGCGATCGGCTTGCTCGAAGAGCAATGTCAGCACCGCCGTGCACCTCTCGCGCTCGGTGACGACACCGAGCTTGACACATGCACCGCTTTTAGGGATGGGTTCGCGGATCGCATACAATATGGTCGAAATTCGAACTTACGGAACCGACGAAGTGCGTCGGACACGGCGAACTATACGACTACACACGTGAGCAAAATCGAACTTAATGATATCGACATTCCGGCGCAGATTGCTGATGAGGTGCGCAAGCTGATCAACAGAGGCGTCCTGTCGCCAGGGCAACAAATGCGGCAATCGGAACTGGCTGACCGCTTCAGTGTCAGTCGGGTGCCTGTGCGCGAGGCATTGAATCTGCTCGCAGCGTGGGGCGTGATCGTGCATGATCCAAATCGGGGGTTTTTTGTCGGGCCGCTATCGTCGGATGAGGCGGCGCAGCTCTACCGCTATCGCTATTTGGTAGAGCGCGATTTGTTTCAATCGATAGAGTGGCCCGATCGCACCCGAACCGCCGAGCTCAATGGAATGCTTGCCAAGCTCGACGAGTACTTGGGAAGCCATCAGCGAGCCGAATGGCTCGATGAATACTACGCATTCTACGGGCTGCTATTTGATCTTTCCCCCGATAAGATTATCCGCCGCGAGGCCCTGCGCTTGATTCGACTGACCGACCGGTACCGCGCACTAGCGACCGAAGCGCATCGGCCGGGCGAACGTCCGAAGGCGCACCTCGAACGCCGGCTCATGACTGCAATTCGCACGCGCGAGCGTGAAAAAGTCATGCGAGTCTACGAACTTGAGCGAGAAAAAATAAACCAGTCGATACTGGCCGTGCTTGCCGGGCGCGGGCTCTAAGCGTCACGTGGTTCGCCTGCGACCAGAGCTGTTTCATGAGCGGCATCGTCGGGCAGCGCAGGCAGGCGGATGCTGATGCGTGCGCTCAGGCTTACACCGCATTCGAGCAGAAAGCCGCGAAGCTGATTGGTGGTTACCCTGCGTTCGACTACCAGCGTATCGCGCGGGCTGTGAAGCGAGCAGTGTTCGCTGTTAGGGCGCTGACGGCCGCGAAGCGGATGGACTGTCGCAATGCCGCCTCGCAGATAGCCCCCGAGGAAACGGCCGATCAGCGTGCGGCGATCGGACCGTTTGGTCAGGCTGACTATCTCATTAACGCCCCTCGAGAGGTTGCGTTTTTTGGACCACGTTAAGAAGCCGTCCATGGATGTGCTAGTTCACATTGAGCGTGGGATCTTGAAGTTTTCGACCAACGTCTGCAGGCGTTCAGCTTCCGAGTGAACGCCACGCGCAGCGGCCGCCGCTTCCTCGACGAGGGCCGCGTTGTGTTGCGTCATCTGATCGATTTCGGCGATAGCCTTATTGATCTCGATGATGCCTTGGTGGCCGTCGTGGGAAGCGCTGGTGATCTCGTCCATCAGGGCGGAAACGTGGGCGAATTCGCGAACCATATCGTTGATTTTCGAGCCAGCATCGCTCACCAGATTGGACCCTTCATCAACGGCGCTCTACCGAGTGACTCACCAGCTCCTCGATCTCTTTGGCGGCTAAAGCAGAGCGCTGCGCCAACGTCTGAACGTACGTCGTGTGAGCGCCGAGAGCTTCCCCCGCAATTTTGAACACTGCGAAGCTCTTGTTGCTGGTCAGAATCCGCTAGGCATCAATATCCGAAGTATCCGACGTCGCAAGATTGTAGAGTTCGTCGTTCACCACCAGAAACGCAGCAATCGTTTTCTTGTCGTCTTCAAGATACTGACGATCGTCACCGGGAAGCACGAGTCTTTCGTAGGTGTCGATGTCCTTTTTGAGTCGCTCTGCCGCCATTGACCGAATCGCGACGTTGATATCTTTGGACTGCTTGTTGTCTGACAGAACGACCCCCAATGTCGAGCTCTGAGCAGGATCGAGATCTCGACGTAGATCGCTGATCGTTTCGACCGAAGCCATCCAAGTGTCTTTAATGTCCAGCAGATGCGACTGAATCTGGTGGGCCTGGTAGCCCAGCAGATGCGACTGAATCTGGTGGGCCTGGTAGAGCGCGAAGCCAGCGTGAGCGCACAGCACCACGATGTCATAGGACTACAGATAAACACTCAATGACATCGAAGCCATGGCCATCGAACAACAGCCTGGAAGCGGGCCGTGTGTCCGTTCCACGATCCGGAGCTCAGTTCAATCGAGGAGTGTTCAGTCGCTTTCTTTGTTGCTCAACGAGACCGGTGCACGACATCACGCGTCGGCAACGAAGATTGACATATAATACAAAACAGTATTACATTGGTGGCAGGCGAACAGACCTGCCTGTCTGGCGTCATTTCGAATACGTGGAGACAATTGATCTTGAAGCTCAACCGGAAACTCTTCCTCTCGGCAGTCCTCGCAGCAGACGCACTGATCTCTGGCGTCGCCTTCGCGGGTGCACCTGCTAAACCGACACCTGCACCTGTTCCTGCTCCAGCGGCTAAACCGGCAGCGGCTGCGCTCGTTGCTGCGCCCGCGGGTGTTGTCTTGGTCGCTGAAATCGGCAAAGGCGTGTCCGGAACTGACATCAAGGACTACGCCGATCTGATTAGCCGCCTGAAAGACAATCCGGATTGCTACACCTTCGGTACGACGGCTGACGGCGCGCGCGACCTGACCGCGATGACCACATTGCAAAAGCGCAACGGCGTTCGCATGGTTAAGTTATCCTACAAAGACACAGCAGCGGAGATCGAAGGCTTGATGAAAGCGAGGGTGCAAGTGATCCCGGTCCCGTACGAGGTCGCAGCCCCGTACATCAAGAGCGGTCAGATGCGTCCCCTGGTGGTCTTCGGTTCGGCGCGTATACCCGAAATCAAGGACGTCCCCACGGCTAGCGAAGTGATGCCCGGCTTCGTGTACTGATCTCAATCCAGGTAGCAACAAAGGAAAGCCCGCATCGAGCGGGCTTTCCTTTTTTGGTTAGCCGGAACGATAAACTCGTTCGAACCGCCCACTTAGCAACAACAAGTCGGCAGAGCATGATCAGCCGCGTGACTAGGACGATAGAAAGACGCTAAAGCACTAGCGGTTACGGACGGGACCGAACAACCTACGTAGCATCCACGGTAGGATTCGTCTGTTGGAAGACAACTGACTAAGGAGTCGATCACCGAATCGCCTTGACAACCTACTTGTGAATATTGTCAGGCGGGACTTCCACGATATAATACCAAAATGAATACGATCACGACACGAAGCCGTGCACCCGCGGCCACCCTCCCGGAACTGGATGGCATTGACTTTCCAGCTCAGGTGGCGTCTGAGACGCGAAAACTGATCAATAGGGGAACCCTCGCACCCGGCTTTCAACTGCGACAGTCGGACCTCGCTGAACGTTTCGGCATCAGTCGTGTGCCAGTGCGCGAGGCGTTAAAACTGCTGGCCGCAGAAGGCATCATCGAACACGATCCGAATCGTGGATTCTTCGTAGCTCAGTTGTCAAGCGATGAGGCCCGACAATTGTATCGGATGCGCCAACTTCTCGAAGCAGAGTTGCTAATGACGGTCGAATGGCCGACATCCGCGCAGATTAAGGAATTCAAGGCCTTACTTGCCCGGCTTGAAGAATTAATCCAAGCTGGTAATCGTGAGGGATGGATTGAATTACACCGTGAACTTCACGATAAAATTTTCGACCTCTCGCCTAATAAAGTGTTAAAACGGGAAGTCCTACGATTGATGCGACTTACCGATCGTTATCGGGCGCTGGCTGCTGATATTTCAGCGCATCCGCAACATCGTAGCGCTGATATCGAAGCCAAACTCGTGAAGGCTTTGGAGAGTAAAGACCGGGAATTGCTGCTCGCAACTTATGAGAAAGGGCGAATGGTTGTTCTTGAGGGGTTGATGAGAGTGCTTGCGGCCCGAGAATAAACGAAAAAAGGACCCCCGAGGGCGTAATGCCGTTCAGTTAAGCTCTCTCTTCAGGAATCGAACGGTGTAACGGAAAGGTCTGGATTTGACGGCCCGAGCGCGAGTGCGCCCGGGCCATTTTTTGTTGGGAAGTTGCTTGAGCCGCTCGCGCAAGCGAGTCAGCAGCGTGGGAAGTTTTCCGTACGAGCGCGTCACGGCCCGGCCATGTCATTTCATACTGGATGATATGGAGGGGCCCGAATGAAGCTCTGATCCTCAGGCGCGTGCCCGGCATCAAGCGCGGCTTTGGCTATTTCCAGACGGATCAGGTTGTAGGCGATCGGAGCGCCCCAAAGCTCCTGGTAGACCCCTTGCACAGTCTGACTGCGAAGCGTCAGCTCCATGCCCGCCATCAACTGCTTCAATTCATGGTCGCTGGTCTCGATCTGCCAGCGACGCTCGTAGCACGCCGCGATGTCGGCCGCCTTGAAACGCCGTCGATCGGTCAGGGACGTCAGTAAGATCCGTTGCCTGCCGCGGACATCGACGGCAAGCACAGCGCGAGCCTTCCAGAATTCGGGTAGTTGCGGGCATTTCGTTCGTGCCTGCGGCGAAACGCGCATGCGCACGATCTGATGGCATCGCGCACCAGACCCGTCACAATGGCGGTGAGCGTGACTGCGCGCAATTGAGGAGAGCTGCCAACCCGGTCATGAGTGGCGGCTGAGGCGCCAAAGTGCTTGCGGTTGGCGGCACTGTCGGCGGTTTGCAGCGTGGTGCCATCCATCGCGAACAGCGCGAAGCCCTTGAAGAGATACTTCGCCTGATCCTGCGCGACCCAGTTCCTGGCCGATTCGTGAAACAGCCATGCCAGAGGAGCGGCGCAGGTGCGCTGCTGCGCCTGTGCGATCGCACTTTTACTGACAAATGACGCTTGCGGTGTGGGTAGGGCAAGGTCCAGTTCATCAACGACCTCGCTGATCGACCGGTGCCGGTACAACGCCAGCGCAATCACCAGCCATACGGTCTGCTGCGCGGGTAGCCGGCGCCGACGAGTGCTCGCACTGCCACTGGCCTGTGCCGCACACTCGATCCACTCGTACGGAAGATGCTGCCCAGCCGGTCCCATTCGAGCGGCGGCTGTGATTCCACGAATGGGCGTAGATCATCTGCCGGCATGGAGATGGAAGTTAAACACCCGTTCGCCCCGTTTACAACCGCTTTGCGCAACGAACAAAAAATGCCGTTCAGTCGCTTAACTGAACGGCATTACACCCGAGGGTGTCCTTTTTCATATACAGCCCGCGTTAGAACGACGTCAGCAGTCCGAGTTCGGTTACGGTCTGAACCTTGCCGCTGGAAACAATGTTGCCGATTTCGGCAGCATACGCGCCATTCGTATGCTGGTACACACTGGTCCCAGATACATCCTCGTGCGCTTCGACAGTGTGTACGTGCCCTGAGCAGCGGTTTGATTGACGCGAACGTTCTCCAGCAGGTTGTTGCCAAATTCGTACGTATACGCGTCAGATCGTAGCCAGCGCCCGTGGCCAGTGCGGAGATACGCGCACCCGACTCCGTATTGCGTGCTAGAGCGATAAGCCCGTTACGGACAGGCCGCCGAACTGGCTTCGAACGCCTGCCGTCAGGTTCGCCAGGCCGCCGTGCCCAGCGTTGATCAATGTCCAGTTCTGTACCTTGTAAACGACGGCAGCGCGGGTGTAGCCATGACGATACATCAGCGACGCACTCTAGCCCGAGCTATTGTCGAAGTCACCGGCCACGCCACCCATGCTGTACATGACGCCGCCAGAAAATCCGCCGAAGTCACCGCTCATGAACTTGATGGCGTTGCTCATGCGCTTGCCGCCGCGTGCAGTATGATGCGCGCCGTACCTCCTTTCTAAATTGTTAAATTAGTCTGCACCCCAGTTGGAGATCCACAGCAAATCATGGAAATCGATCGCCTTATTCGTCTGAAATTCGCCGTAGGATCCTTGGGAATACAGCAGCGGCGCCGTTGTTTGGCCATTAATGGCCGTGCCTTCGACATGTCCAAAAATCACGGCATGCGTACCGATCTCGATGATGCGTTCGACGCTGCAATCGAAGTTGACCATAGCACTGGCCAAAGCCGGGGCACCCGTCTTAATTCGATTCCACGTTCCCGCCTGAAATTTTTCTTGCGGCGAAATCGGTCGCGAGAAACGCTGCGCCAATTCCTGCTCGCTGCGCGCCAGGACGTTGACGACGAAGTTGCCAGTGGCCTGCACGTGCGCCAGAGACGAGTTCGCACGATTGATACAGATCAGCAGAATAGGGGGCGCCGCACTAACAGACGTCACAGCGGTTGCCGTCATGCCGGCAAGCGGGCCGACCGCGTCAGAACCAGTCGTGATCAAACACACGTGCCCGGTCAAGCAGCGCATGGCGCGTTTGAATTCAGATTCTTCTATGCTCAATTCACCTTCCTAATCGTAAAACTAGACGGACAAAATGATAGGGTGGTGATCCTTAGGGACACCACCTCAAGCAATCGACCCGCCAGTCTCGGCCGGCTTACTGGTCCCACCCGAAGATACTGAGCGTGCTCTCGCCCGCCTCGAGTCGCTTCATCTGCTGTGCTTCTGCTGCTTCGCGTCCTTCCGATGCAGTGATCACCTCGGCAATTCGCTCGCGCGGGATGCACACGACACCGTCTTCGTCACCAACGATCAGGTCACCGGCATTTACCGTCACGTCGTCGAATCGAGTCGGTGCGTTGATCCAACCTGTGGCACCGAAATCTTTTCCTGTACCACGGATACAAAGTCCGCGAGCGAAAACGGGAAACCCGATCTCCGACAGCAGTCGCTGATCGCGAACACAGCCGTCAATGACCAGACCGGCAAGCCCGCGAACTTTTGCGGCCGTCGACATGATTTCGCCCCAATACCCGTGTTCATAGGCTTCGCTCACGGAGACGACCAGGACATCACCTGCTTGTGCTGAGTAAATCGCACGGTGCAGCCAAAGGTTGTCGCCACCGGGCGCATGAACCGTCACAGCGGGGCCGCAAATCTTGAATCCGGGCGCGACAGGCTTGATTTCATAAGGCAGGACTCCGATCTTTCCGGCTGCCTCGTGAAGCGTTGCTGCCGGCAGTTTTGCGGCGGCGTTGACCAGAGTGATGTCCGGCCTCCGGATGTCGAGACGCGTGGTCTCGTGACGATTGAAAACCGGTCCCGTCATGCTTCTTCTCCGATCCGGCGCGTTTGCAGTTGGTGGTACTTGAATTGCTTGCGAGCCTCGTCCAGGCGCATACCTGTTGCAACGGCCTCACGGATTGCCTTCTCGGCGGCATCGATTTCTTCAGCAGCAGCAAGCACGCGCTCTTCGTGTTCCTTCGGAATCGAGATCACACCGTCAGCGTCACCGCGCAGCAGATCGCCCGGAGCAACACGCACGTTACCGATATTCACCGGAACGTTGGTGGCTTCGACCTGAACGCGGTCCTTGCCCGTTCGCATCCAGTTGTCCTTGGAGAAAACCGGGTAGCCGAGCGACAGGCAGAGGTGTACGTCGCGGTTGACGCCGTCGATCACGGTACCGGCGATACCACGACGATGCGCGATTTCCGTGAGGATGTCGCCCCAAACTGTTGCGTCTTCGCGACCACCATTGTCGAGGACGATGACCGAGCCGGGCGAAACGTCGTCGATGAAGTCACCCACGGTGCCTGCGGGCGATGCGGCCGGGCCGTAGAGAATCGTGAATGCCCGACCGGCCATACGGAACGACGAATCACGCGGCTTGATCTTGTAGCACTGACCGTTCAGGCTCAGGCGGTCCAGTGCGTCGCTCAGGGTGGCCGTTTCGAGTTTCGCTGCGCGCGCAACGTTCTTGTCTTGTTCGATTTCCGACATGGTTAATCCTTAAGCATAAGTTCGTAGTTTCCGCCCATGACTTCATGGATCGGCGTGCCCGCCAATACGGCCTTCGCCATCAAGGCTTCGCGTGCCACGATCGATTCGGCAGTCTCGACCACCTTGGCGATGTTTGCCTGGCTGATGAAGATCACGGCGCTGCTATCGGCGATCACATAGTCGCCGGCTTGTACTACAGCCCCGAACACTTCAACCGGGACGTTCACACCTTTTTCGACGATACGACCACGAGCGGTGAGGGCGGTGAACTTATTCGTGAACACCGGCAGTCCCATCTCGCGGGATTCATCGATGTCGCGAACCGGACCATCGGCGATCACGCCAGCGATACCGCGAACCTTGGCGCCCAACGACAGGATGCCGCCCCACGAACCGGCTTCAATACCGGTACGTTGCTCGACAACGATCACATCGTCGGAGCCGCCGAGTTCGATCGCGGTGGTGCCCAGATGACGCGGTGGGCCCGGAGGCGGATCGCCAACACCGAGTTTCATCGTGATAACGCGACCGGCGATGCGCTTCGAGCCTGAGGCTTGGGCGACGCCGCTCACGACGCCGGACAAGCCGAGTTTGTCGAGTGCGTCCGAGACAGCGCAGCAGTCCAACCGACGAAGGCGGTGGACATATTCGTCTTTGGTTGCCATATATTGATATTCCTTATTCGGTCTGGGGCTTCCAGTACACAAAGCCCATCGCATTGCCAGTACCGGCTTCGCTGCGATAGCAGGGCACGTAATCGACCACCGTCATGTCGAAGCCAAGTTCATCCATCATGCCGGCGACGGGAATCCAGTTCTTGATCTCCGAGGTGCCAGCCTGGAAGATTTTCTCGCCCAACGCGAATACCGGGGTTAGGTCGTGCTTCTTCATCGCGTCGAGTATCAGATTGTCAACGCGCTCGTCGATGACAAAGTGGGTCAGCCCCCCGGAAGCGATGACAGCCACGCGCGCGTCCGAATCCCACGATTCGATTGCGCGAGCGATCGAAGCGCCGAATGCGTGGCAGCGTGCCACGGTCGGCTGATTCGGCGGATAGAACGTGTTGACGAACACCGGGACGGTCGGAACGACCTGATCTTTCATCAATTGGCGAAAGACGAAACCGTATGCATGCGGCGTTTCCGTTTCCGACAGGCGGCTGAGCGCGGCCACATCAAAGTTGTCGGCAATCGCGCTCTTGATGATGTGCTTTGCGAGTTCGGGAACACCTTCATGCGTGGCAGTTTCTGGCTTGTAACCCGGCATCGAATGACGCACGCCCGGAGGCATTTGCATCAATTTATCGTGGCTGATCATGTTGTTCACGATCGTAGGGCCGTGCATGACGCCAAACGCGGGGATGCAATCCGTCGTGAAGATTTCCATCTGATCGTTACCGACGATCACAACGACGTCAGGCTTCGCTTCTGCCAGCACCCGCGCCATTTCCTCGATCGCCGAACGGCACTGAGCATGCCGTTCCTTCCACTTTTCGGGCGTGATCTGTTCCGCGAGGTTTTCGCTACGCCGATATTCGACGAGCTCATCGAAGGCCCATTCCCGGCCTTCGAAGTCATGTTTGCTCAGTCGATCATCGGGGACGCGAGCGCCCCAGGTCTCAGGTGGCGTGATGAGCATGGGGCCATGCGACGTTCCCATTCCCAATACGATTTTTGCCATGATTTAGAGTCCTGTGGGCGCCGGGATCATTCGTAATCGGCGAGGTTGAGCTTGAAGAAGTCGCGAGCGTTGCCGAAGAAGATCGCGTCCTTCTCTGCCTGCGACAGCCAGTCGAAGCCTTCGATGTAGGGCTTGATGTCGTCGAACGTGCGGCCGGTGTCCGGATTGGTGGCAGAACCCACGCCCGGGCATTCCGCACCGAACATGCAGCGGTCAGCGCCAACCGTCTTGATCAGCAGACGCAGCGATTCTTCCGAGTAGAGCACAGTGTCGTAATACAGGTTACGCATGCCGTCGAGGAAATCGCGGCCGGCACGCGAAGCGCCCGACTGGAAGCGACCGATCTGGTAGGGGATCGAACCGCCGCCGTGCGACACCATGATCTTCAGATTCGGGAAGTCCTTGAAGACGTTCGAATTGACGAGGTTAAACACCGCGATCGTTTCTTCGTTAATGAAGTGAACGGTGTACGGTGTACGTGCGGAATGCGATCCAGTAGCGTGGATGTGCGCCGGTACCTCGAGTTCGCACAGCTTTTCGTACAGAGGGTACCAGTAACGGTCACCCAGGCCCGGTGCTTCAGTACCGCTGTTTTCGAACGGGTCCGGATTCAGCAGGACGCCCTTAAAGCCGAGTTCCTTGATGCAGCGTTCGAGTTCCGGCAGGACGACTTCGATCGGGTCGCCCGACACTTGCGGCAGGCCACCGATGCCGATGAAACGCTTCGGCAGCAACTTGACCGTGCGCGAGATGATGTTATTCGTTTCCTCCGTGAACCAGTGCACGAGTTTGCCCGGCTTCTGGTTGTGCATCATCTGAAACGGACGCGGCGACATCAGCTGGACGTTCGTGCCGACGCGGTCGAGCATGTCCAGGTGGCCAACCGGCGCCATTTCCTTCTTGTTGGCGTAGTGCAGGATTTCCTCGTCGGTCACCTCCGGCATCTTGCGACCGTGTTCGCCCCGATGCGACAGAATGTGTGCCTTGTAGACCCACAATTCTGCGGGTGCGCTTACGTGGCCGTGGCAATCAATAATCACTTACTTGTCTCCTGGATTAACGTGAGATGGGGTACGCGCTATAGGCGCAGAGGTGTTTCTCATAGATCGAGGACGAGACGATCGCCCTTGCAGCCAGAACAGCAGATAATCATCGTCTTGTTCGAAGCCTTTTCGGGCTCTGACAGAATGGCGTCGCGGTGGTCCGGCTGTCCTTCCAGCACGCGGACTTCACATGCACCGCATACGCCTTCTTCGCACGAGTATGAAATCGGCACACCGGCTTCGCGCACGACGCTGAGAATCGTCTTACCTTGTGGGACTGTCAGCGTCTTGCCGCTCTTACACAGCTCAACGACGAAGTTGCCGTCGAGTGCCGCTTCGTGTTTGGCACTGAAGTACTCGACGTGGACTTGTTCCGGGGGCAACGTGTTGCAGGCCTTTTCGAATGCTTCCAGCATCGGGCCGGGGCCGCAGCAGTAGAAGTGGGCCGACGCCGGCTCCTGCTTCACGACGTCCGCGATATTGAGGAATGCGCCGACTTCGGCATCGACGTGAACGACCGAACCTTCGAACGTCTTTAATTCTTCGGCGTAGGCGACGTCAACCCGGTCTCGGCACGAATAATAGATACGCGGCGACTTTCCGATTTCCTTCAGGCGACGCGACATACACAGAATAGGCGTGATCCCGATACCACCGGCAACCAGAACCGTGTGCTCAGCGTCTTCGTCGAGGGGGAAGTTGTTGCGCGGGGTTTCGACCTGCACGAGGTCGCCGACACGCATCGTTTCGTGGATGTAGCGGGAGCCACCGCGCGACTGCGGGTCGAGTTTGACGCCAATGACGTACGAACGCTGCATCAGGCTATTGCTGGACTCAAGGAGGGAGTACTGACGCGTCAATCCGTTCGGCAGGATGAGTGCGACGTGCGAACCCGCGTCGGCGGCGGGTAGACGCTCGCCTTCGGGATCTTCAAATGTCAGAGCTAGCGTGTTGCGTGCCAAATATTGACTCGCTGTTAGGCGCAGAGTCATCACATCATTAACTTCAGTCATGTCACCTCCAAAATCGTAGAACGCACGGAACCCCGTAAATGGCGCGCAAGAATTACACATCACGCGTCCTCAGGTACCGGCTTGTTGCATCGCAATCACCAATCATCGAAAGTTTCTTTCAACCCGTTTGACGTGTAATTCTTTTTTGCATATTATTTGGGCTAGACAGAAAAAAGTCAAAGGCTCTTCGGAGCAAAACAGGCGACATCACATGGGGTATTCCCTTACGGAGGAGAAATGATCGCAGTTCTGACCACCAACGGTGGGACCGTTACGCACGGTGATGGCGCGGCAACGACGCTGCTGGTTGCTACGATTCGCGGCATGCTCGTGTTCGAGCGTGCAGACACGAGTACCCCGTGGAAACTAACGCGCAAGACGCTGGAAGATCGCCACGTGAGCGCATTGCTCTATGTTCCGAATGCCGGCCTGCTGTTCGCGGGCGCACACGGCAAAGGCAGTCTCGTGGTCTCGAAGGATCTGGGCGTGACGTGGGAACCGGCCAGCAATGGCCTGCGTAGCACGCATATCTATACGATGGCGCAGCAGGAGCGCGACGGGAAGACCGTCCTGTTCCTGGGCACCGAGCCGTCCGCGCTCTATCGCAGCGACGATCTGGGTGCTTCGTGGGTCGAAATCCCCGAAATGATGACGGTGCCGGACCAGGACAAGTGGACGTTTCCGCCGCCCCCGCATATTGCACACGTCAAGAACATTTCGTTTCACCCGGCCGAACCGGAAACGCTCTATGTCTGTATTGAACAGGGCGCACTTCTCAAGACCACCGACGACGGCAATTCGTGGACCGAACCGCGTTCGTACGAGTCGGAAAACGACAAGTTCTACCACGACAACCACCGCGTGGTAATTCGCCCGTCGAATCCGAAGCAGATGTTCATGTGCGGCGGCGAAGGCCTGCACTACAGCGCAGACGCTGGCGAAACCTGGGTTCATCTGATGACGCGTCAAGACCTTATCGGTTATCCCGACGCCATGTTCATCGACCCACGCAACGAAAACGTTCTGTATCTCGGTGGGCCGGGCAACGCACCGCGTGATTGGGGCGTCCGTAAGTCGGCGAACGCAACTGTTCTCAAGAGCACCGATGGTGGCGTTACCTGGGGACACATGCGCAATGGTTTGCCCGAGGAAGTGATCGGCAACATCGAGGGCATGGGTCTGCACCATTGGGATGACAAGATCATGCTCATCGCCGGTACCGCAACGGGCGAAATCTATGCGACGGAAAACGATGGCGAAAGCTGGTACCTCGTTTCCGACGATGTCCCGCCGATCTCGAAGGGCGGTCACTATCGCTGGTTCCTCGACGCCAAGGAGCGTGTGAACGTCGAAGGTCGTTACGGTCGCAACGAACACTGACCGATTTGTAAACAGAACTATTTTGTGCGCCGGGCTCTGTTCCGCGGCAGCAAGTCCTACCAGGAGAATGTCTTGAGCCGTATTAACCTCCGCGAGGAAGCCCTTGATATCGCCCGTGGTTTGCATGATGCGATTCGTTCGCGCGTCAAACAGACCGAAAGCGATCGCGTAGTGCCCAAAGAAACGATCGATGCACTCCGCAATTCGGGTCTCTTCAACATCATTACGCCGAAATCGTTTGGCGGTTCCGAATTGGGCTTTACGACGCTGGTCGAAGTTACGGCAGAAATCGCATCGGCCTGTGGCTCGACGGGTTGGGTGTTCGGCGTTTTGGCCGGTCATAGCTGGATGTTGAATCTGTTTCCGTTGCAAGCACAGCAAGACGTGCTTGGCGAAGGCCATGCACTGACGGCGACCGTGTTCCGCTTGGGCGGCACGATTACCGAAGTCGACGGCGGTTACAAACTCGTGAATGGCGACGGTCGCTTCTGTTCGGGTATCGACCACGTGCAATGGGTCATCATCGGAAACGCCATGCAGCGTCCGGACGGCCCGCCTGAACCGCGCTTCTTCGTGATTCCGCGTTCGGATATCGAAATTGTCGATGATTGGCACACGGCTGGCCTGCGTGGCACCGGTAGCCGCACGATCAAGGTCGCGGAAGCGTTCATTCCGAAGCATCGTTCTGTGTCGGTCAAAGACATGATGACGGGCAACGTCGAAGGCGCTGACGCAATGCGTGCACCCATCTACCGGATGCCGTTCCAGAACGTAACGCCGTTCTCGCTCATCGGTGCACCGCTGGGCATCGCGCGCGCAGCACTCCGGTCGTTCGGCGAAGGTTTGGCGCCGCGTCTCCAGGCAATGCCGGCCGAACAGATGGCAGAACAGTCGGCGACGCTCGAGCGCCTGGCACATGCGACGGCGGACCTCGACGCGGCCTATGCATTGATTCTCGAAGACACGCGCCGCATCGATACGGCAGAAAGCGCGCAATCGCTGACGGCACTCGAATGGTCGCGTATTCCGCGCAATTGGGCGTATTCGGCTCAAACCGCGCGTCGCGCGGCCAACAGCGTGTTCGAAGCGGCTGGCGGCACCAGCATTTACAACGCTTCGGAACTCCAACGTATTTGGCGCGACGTCAATTCGGCAGCGCAGCATTTCGCTTTCACTTGGGATTCGGCGCTGACTGCTTTTGGTCGCCAGGCGCTCGGCCTCCCGCCTTCGCCGTTCGGTTTTGGTACCAAGAAATAAGGATTAGCTATGGACGTGAATGACATTCATTCGATCGAAGATTACTCGCCGCAAACGCTGCGCGAACTGATCGGGCGCGTGGAGAAGTCTAGTACGTTCGAACACATGGTTTACCGCGAATCCGAACTCGATGAAGTCTGGCGGGTGCTCGATAGCGATATCAGGGCCGCTGAACGGAAGGGCTCGAATGCGCCGGAACTGGCGAACCTTTTTGCTCTGCGCAAACTGATTGTCGAAGCGCACGATTTCATTGGCAACGACAGCAACACCGTAGACGCGCGTGATCGACTGCTGAAGGCCGTCGAACTCGTTTAAGGCTAGTGGGGAGAGCAGGCATCCCACGCATATTCACAGATAAAGAAATTTAGGAGCAAACCCCATGCTTTCCCGCGAAGATAACGACGTACTGACCCAGGTTGGTAAAGGCACGCCGAACGGCGACATGATCCGTCAATTCTGGATTCCGGCGATGCTGGCGTCGGAAATCAGCGAGCCGGGCGGTAAGCCCGTGCGATTGCGTCTGCTGGGCGAAGACCTCGTGGCATTCCGCGACAGCGACGGAAACGTCGGCCTGCTCGAAGAACAGTGCCCGCACCGTCGTGCGTCGCTCGCGCTGGGCGACAACTCGGAAGGCGGTCTGCGTTGCCTCTACCACGGCTGGAAGTTCGACGTCGATGGCCAGTGCATGGACACTCCGACCGAACCCGAAGATTCGAAGCTGTGCTCGCGTATCAAGGCAGTGGCGTATCCGATTCGTGAAGTCGCTGGCGTGATCTGGACGTACATGGGCGACCCGGCGAAAGTCCCGCAATTCCCGGACTTCGACTTTCTGTCGTACCCAGCGGAGAAAGTTGCCGCCTTCAAGGTTCTCGAAGACTGCAACTATGCTCAAGCCGTCGAAGGCACCATCGACTCCGCACACGCGGGCATCCTGCACCGCGAGCAACCGTGGGCAGCACCGGCCAAGTACGAACATGAACGCGATCTGCGTCCGAAGATCGAAGTCGAATACACCCTGTACGGCCTGCGCTACGCCGGCGTCCGCAACTTCCGTGAGGAAGGGAAGCTGCACGCCCGTGTCACGCAAGTGATCCTGCCGTTCTTCACACTGATCCCGCCCGATGGCTTCGGCGTCCGCAAAAACCGTCGCATGGCGAATGCATTCGTTCCGCGCGATGACGAATCGACGTGGCACATCCAGTGGTTCTTCGACGAAACGCAGCCTGTCGATATCGAATATCGTATTCAGGAAGGCGGTCACTGGCTCGATGAAAACTTCCGCAAGGAACTGAACATCGACAACTGGTACAAGCAGGACCGTGAAGCGATGAAGACGTCGTCGATGTCGGGCATCAAGGGCATCCTGACGCAGGACCACGCAGTCAGCGAAACGCAGGGACGCATCCTCGATCGCACAAAGGAACACCTTGGCACGTCGGACGTCGCGGTCGTTGCATGGCGCCGTCAGATGATCCGTTCGGCTCGTGCTTACGCAGAAAGCGGCGAACTGCCGAGCGTGCTGAGAAACACAATTCCGTGGAATCAGATTCACGCTTCGACGGTGATCTTCCCGAACGACCGTACGTGGAAGGAAGAAGTGCCCCTCAATCCGGACGTCGCGCTGAAGGCCTGAGGTTGACATGATCGTTGATAGTCACGCGCACGTTTCGCCTCATTGGTATGAGCCTGTCGAGACGTTGATCGACCAAATGACTGAGTATGGCGTTGATATGGCCATCCTCACTCAGATGATCGGACAGACGGATAACCGATACCAGCAGGACTGCGTCAAGCGATATCCGGGCCGTCTGTCGAGCGTGGCTTGGGTTGATGTCGACGCCCCGGACGTTGCAATGACAATCGAAAACCTGGCGCGCGAAGGCGTGTCCGGTATTCGGCTTCGCCCGTCATCGTGCCTTCCGGGCGGTCGGCTTCCGGAAGCGTGGCGTGCAGTTCAGGCAACTGGACTGCCCGTCAGTTGTGTGGGATCGGCGGAAGCATTCAACGCGCCGGCATTTATCGAGCTGGTCGCGAAGTTGGCAGGGACGACTGTCGTCCTCGAACACCTGGGCGGCACCAGCACGCCTGTCACGACGGATGAGCAGTTCGCTATTCGTCGCCAGGTGTTCAAACTCGCGGCCTACCCGAATGTCATGTTGAAAGTCCCGGGGCTCGGTGAATTGATGCCTCGCGACCCGAAAACATGTCATTTGGGCCGTCCCTTCGGGGACGCGACGTCACCGCTTGTCCACGAGGCGGTAACTGCATTCGGCACGAATCGCCTGATGTGGGGTTCCGATTTCCCCGTCGTGAGTTCTCGCGAAGGTTACGGCAATGCATTGAAACTCACCCGTATTGCACTCAACGGATTACCTGATGAGGATCTCAACGCGATCTTTGGCGCTAACGCACGTCGCATATTTTCGAAACTTTGAGATCGAAGACGAGTAGGAGACAAACACATGACGAAAAAGGTACTGGCCGCAGTCAAGACGGATGTCGAAACCACGGAAATCCGTGAGTTCGAATATCCGACTGTTAAGCCTGAAACCGGAATTCTGCGCATCGAAGCCAGCGGCGTCGGCGGCAGCGATCCCGAGCTGTACCGTAAGGCTGGTCACGTTCCGGTCATCATGGGCCACGAAAACGTCGGAACCATCGAAGAAGTCGGTGAGGTCGCGGCGAAGCGTTGGGGCGTCAAGTCCGGCGACCGGGTTGCTCTTCACGAATATCTTCCGTGCTGGAACTGCGAATGGTGCATGAAGGGCGATTTCCGTCTATGTATGGAAGTCGATTTCTTCAACGTTAAAGACCGACTGAATACCGATCGTTTTGGTATGTCCACCGCCAACAAGGCACCGCACCTATGGGGTGGCTATGCGCAGTATATGCATCTGCCGCTTAACACGGTGATGCACGTGATTCCGCAAGACATGCCGGCCACGCACGCAACGCTGGCGGTGCCGTTCGGTAACGGCGTGCAGTGGGCATGTCTCGACGGCGGCGCAGGTCCCGGTAAGGTCGTACTCGTGTGGGGACCGGGCCAGCAGGGCTTGGGCTGCGTACTGGCGGCAAAGGCCGCAGGCTCATATACGGTGATTTCCGCGGGCATGACACGCGATCAAAGCCGTCTCGATCTGTCGCTGCGCCTGGGCGCCGACTACGCAATCAACATCGAAACGCAAGACCTCGAAGCCGAAGTGATGCGTATCACGAAGGGACGGGGCGTGGACGTCGTGGTTGATACGACCGGCGACCCCAAGGGCGAGATCGTCAAGCAGTCGATCGCACTGGCGGCAAAGGGCGCCTATTTGAGCCTGAACGGCTTGGAGCAGCACGTACCCATCGGCGAGATCAAGAAGCGCTATTTGACGGTTCGTGCACCGCGGGGCCGTAGCTACGCAGCTGTCGAACTGGCACTGCGCTATGTAGGCTCGGGCCGCTATCCGATCGACGAAGTGTGCTCGCACACATTCGGCCTGTCGCAGGTCCACGACGCGATTTTGGCTACCGCAGGCCGGGGGATTCAAGGTGCGATCCACGTGTGCGTGGACCCTTGGAAATAACGCCGCATATCGCTGGCTAAACTGAATTCTATAAAGGTAACCTCATGATCGACAGCCACGCACACCTGATTTCGACCGACCGCGAGAAGTATCCTCCGTCGCCGCTGAGCGGTGTTCTCGAAGAAAACGCGTTCGACAACCCCGTGACCGCCGAGCGCTTGATCGAGCTGCTCGACGCATTGGGTATCGATAAGGCGCTTGCGGTGCAACGTGCGCACCTGTACGGCTTCCATAACGACTACGTGGTGGATTCGGCACAGAAATACCCGAATCGTCTGCGTTCGCTGTGCATGCTCGACGCACTGGCGCCGAACGTCGAGGAAACGGTGAAATACTGGGTCGGCGAGCGCGGGTCGGTCGGCATTCGTCTGACGGAGCCGAAGAAAGGTGCAGACAGCAGCTGGTTCGCGTCAACGGAAGCGCGTCGTGCCTGGACTGCAGTGACCGATCTCGGCGGCTCGGTGCGCCTGCACTTTTATCGCTGGAATCGTCTGGTTGCACTCGAAGCACTCCAGGACGTCGTGAAGGAGTTCCCGAATACGCCGGTCATTCTTGATCACTTCTCGAATATCGTCGTCGAAGGGCCGGAGCCCGACTACGGTGTGGACGAAGCACTGCTCAAGTTCGTGGACAGCCCGAACGTCTTCCTGCTGTACTCCATGATCAACCTCGGCAAGTTGAAGGCGCTCGACCTGCCGTCCGCGCCGGTTGTTGAGCGGGTGGTGCGTTCGTTCGGTGCCGATCGTGTGATGTGGGGCTCAGACATCGCTCAGTCGAAGGGCGAGTACAAGGACATGATTCAGATGGCCAAGGACTCAGTGGCCACGCTGTCGGCTGAAGATCAGCAGAAGGTCCTGCATACGACGGCTGAACGCGTCTACTTTAGCTAATCAAGTTGTAAGCATGCACGGCGTTCCAGCAGTTAAACGCCGTTTTTTTGCATTTCAGGGTTATCCCGGTTCATGTCGCGGGGAGCAACGGGATATGATGTAAAGAATACGCAATTGAATACTATATAGGATGCTGATCCGGTTAAGTCTAGTAGGTCAGATGCGCAAACTGGTGATCGATTGTGCCGCGCCTTGTTCTCGATTTATCCGTTCTCAATTCCTTTCTCAGGAGACTGAAAAATGAAATTCCTCCGGAATTGCTGGTATATGGTTGGATGGTCGAGCGAATTCTCGGCTACTGATATTGTCCCGTTCACGGTGATGAACGAGACACTGGCGCTCTATCGCAAGGAAGACGGCACGCTGGTAGCACTCGAAGATCTGTGCCCGCACCGCCTGGTTCCGCTGTCGGTCGGCCGTAAGGAAGGTGACGAACTGCGCTGCATGTACCACGGCCTGAAATTCGCCGCGGATGGACGCTGCACGGAAATCCCGGGCACCGATCGCATCTCGTCGAAGGTCTGCGTTCGTAGCTACCCGATCGAAGAAAAGCATGGTGCCGCATGGGTGTGGATGGGTGACGCTGCAAAGGCCGATCCCGCACTGATTCCACCGATCGAAGGTCCGGACAGCGCTACCTTCGCGATGAAATGCTCGAAGAAGGTATGGAAGGGCAATGCGGAAATTGTCGCTGATAACTTGCTCGACCTTTCGCACGCACCTTATGTTCACGAAGCGACGTTCGGCGCCAACAACAAGGTGTCGCTCAAGATTCAGAAGGATGGCGAAGCGAAACGCGGTATCGATACGATCGAGCGTGGCGTCATTGCTGACCGCTGGCACTTGGGCCGCCAATCGAATCCTTACTTCGGTGAAGTTCCCTCCGACGACAACGTGGTCAGCACGTTCCTGGTACCGGGGGTCTTCATCCTCAAGATCCATTCCTACGCGCCGGGCGTTCAAGATCGTCTCGTCGATGGCAAGCCCGCGGAAGAGCCGATTTTCCGCCGTTGCACATGCCAGATGATCACGCCGATCAACGATACGGAATCGATGTTCTTCTACAACTTCGGTCCGGATCACGACCACGCCGATTTGGCGGATCACGCTTTCGCGATCGCCGAAGCAGCATTCGCTGAAGACAAGGCAATCATCGAGACGCAGCAGGCAACGATCTCGAAAGTGCCGGATCGCAGGATGATCATGTTGGTGATGGATCAGCCGGTGCTGCGTTACAACGAAATCTACAACGGTCTTCGCTCGGCGGAAGAGGCCGAACGAGCCGCTGCTGCGTCCGCAGCCTAGGTACATCGCACGGCGCTGGTATGTTTCCTCAGATACACGGAATGACGAAAATGGAATTGAACTGGACCGAACCCCAATGGGATGGGCAAGCCGATATGGTTGTTGTCGGCTACGGCGGGGCAGGCGCGGTGTTTGCATTCGAAGCCGCTGAACAAGGCGCCGACGTGCTCATTCTCGAAAAGGGTGTGCAGGGCGGCGGCAACTCGGTCTGTGTCGCGGGTGGTCTGATCATGACCTCCGTGGATGAACAAGAGTCGTTCAAATATCTGAATTGGCTATGTGGAGGCCAAACAGATGAAAGCATTCTTCGCCATTTCGTTTCGAGTCTCAAGAACATACCGGCGTGGCAGCACAAACTCGAATTGCCGCTCAAGGACAACCCGCAGCCGTTCTCGGCACCGGGATTTTTTCCCGAATTCCCGGGCGCTCCGGGCGGGGAAAGCATCAAGGGTATGAGTGTCGTGGCCGCACCGGGCGGTGCGGGCCTCTGGAATGCGATCTCCGCACAAGCGGAGAAGGCGGGGGCGCGCGTCCAGTGTAATACACGCGTCACCAAATTGGTTCAGCAGCCGGTGACGAAACGGATTCTCGGCGTTGAAGCCGAACATGATGGCAAGACGATTGCGGTTCGCGCTCGCAAGGCAGTAGTGTTGGCCAGCGGCGGCTTCGAGGCCAACGATGCCATGTGCAAACAGTTCCTGACTGCTTGCCCTATCTACTTCCTTGGTAGCCCGAATCTGACCGGCGACGGCATTCGCATGGCGCAGGAAGTTGGTGCGCAACTCTGGCACATGAATGCCGTAGCGGGCCCGCTAAACATGGGCATCAAGACGAAGGAAGGCTACGTCTACGTGACGTACGATCTGAACAAGATCGCGGGCTTCGGCTACAAAAGTGGTGCCTTCAAGGACGGCGGCAGTCTGTTGTGGGTGAACCGACAGGCGAAGCGCTTCCATAACGAAACGGTGGATACGTCGGTTGTTCAACACGGATTGGCAAACCGCGATACATGGTTGGCAACGACGCCGGGCACCCCGGAATTCACGAACGTGCCGGCATTCCACATCTTCGATGAGAAGGTCCGTGCAGGTGGTGCAGCAATGACGACGCTGAATTCGCGTGTGCCGCCGTGGTCGCAAGACAACCTCAAGGAACTCGAAGAAGGCCTGATCGTCAAGGCCGATACCCTCGAAGAACTGGCGTTGAAGTGCCAGTGGCCAGAAATCCAGGGCGTGTGCAAGGCCGGCCACCTCGATCCGGCCGCACTTCGCGAGACGGTCGAGCGTTACAACGATCAGTGCCGGAACAACTTCGATCAAGACTGCGGTCGCGAAACGTTCCTCGTGCCGCTCAACGACGAAGGCCCGTACTACGCGATCGGGCCGATGCTGCCGACCTATTTGAACACGCATGGAGGTCCGAAGCACGACGCAGGTCAGCGTGTTCTCGATCACCTGGACAAGCCGATTGACGGTCTTTATGCAATCGGGGAGTGCGGGTCGCTATGGGGTCCGTATTACAACTCGATGGGTGACATCGCCGAATTCATCGTATCCGGCGTGACTGCGGCAAAGACCGCGCTCGCCGACAGTGAGGTGCGGGAAAGTCGCTAAATAGTTATACGGATAATTTCAAGGAGACACGGTCGTGAGCGAGACCGCAGAACTGCAAGTGAAGTCGGCACCCGTCGACAACGTGGAAAACATAAAAACGTCCAAAGGTGCATGGTGGATGCTTCTCGTTTTGACGGCCACGTACGTCATCTCGTTTATCGATCGCGGCGCGCTGGCTCTCGTCGTCGGGCCGATTAAGGAAGACCTCGGAATTTCGGATCTTCAGGTCAGTTTGTTGCTTGGCCTTTCATTCATGCTGCTGTATAGCGTGCTCAGTATTCCGATGGGCATACTGGTCGACAAGTACCAGCGTAAGACGCTTCTCGGCGCCGCGATCATGGCATGGTCGGTCGTTCAGATGGCGTGTGGTCTGAGCACGACCTATCTCCAGTTGTTCTCGACGCGTGTTGGTCTAGGTGTCGGTGAATCGGCGTTGGCTCCCGGATCGCAGTCGATGATTCGTGACGCATTTCCGCCGCATCGTCGCAGTATTGCTTTCGGTATCTACAATATCGGGCCGATGTTGGGTACGGGTTTGTCCTTGGCTCTCGGTGCCGTCCTGTTGAAGGCAGCATCGGCAGGCGCATTCGATAACCTGCCCTTCGTCGGTGGCATGAAGCCGTGGCACTTTGTGCTGCTGGTTCCGGGCATCATTGGGATTCCGTTCGCGATACTGCTTTGGCTGCTGCGTGAGCCGGTGCGTCGCTTCCAGACCGATACTTCCGAGGTGACGTACAAGCAGACCATGTGCTTCGTATGGAAGAATCGTGGCGTGTACCTTCAACTCTGGACTGCGATTTGTCTATACGGTATTGCCATTGGTTCGCAGATGGCATGGCTTCCGGAAATCATCGCTCGCACGCTACATGTTGCGCGTCCGGAAATCGGTAAGGCGATCGGCGGCGTTGCACTGCTCGCTTCCCCACTCGGTCTGTTGATCTGCGGCAGTATTGCAGACTGGCTGCGCAAGCGCGGTATGGTCGATGCGCCTGTTCGGGTGGCGGCGGTCACAACGACAATCGCGGCAATCGCTACGGCATGCTTCCCGCTTGTCCATACGATGAGCGCGGGCATGATCCTTTACTTCATCCAAATGTTCATGTTTGCGATGTTCGCGGTGGCAGGCGGTGCAACGAATGCCAACTTCACGCCGGGTAACATGATGGGCAAAATCACCGCCCTCTATTACTTGATCACGAATCTCGTGGGTTTGGCACTCGGCCCTACCGTGGTGGCGCTCGTCGCAAAATTCTTCGACGGTCCGAATGCACTTGGCGCCGCGTTCGTCATCTGCTACGTGGTCTCTGTCGCATTGGCAGTGGTTCTGCTGATCCGCGTCTGCAGTGCATTGCGTCGGCCGGTTGTGCGATAACTGGTAGTTGTCGCGGCGCGTCATTTTTGACGTGCCTTTCTATGAATTCTTAAGAGGCTCAAATCAAGTGAAGATTACCCGCGTTGAGTGTATTCCGATTTCGATGCCACTGAAGAAGCCGATTAAGCTTCCAAACGTCACAATCACTCGCCTGAATACGCTTCTCCTGGCTATTACTGCTGACAACGGTCTCGTCGGCTATGCGGAATCGGGCGATACGTCATCGTGGTATCGCGGTGAAAGTCAGGCATCCATGACGGCAATGATTTCCGATGTTTTCGCGCCGCGAATCCTGCTTGGCGAAGATCCGAGCAATATCGAGAAGATCGTCGGCATGATGGATCAACTCGCCCGCGACAACAATCAGGCGAAGGCGTTGGTCGACTGTGCGCTGCATGAGCTGAAGGGCAAATCCTTGGGCGTGCCAGTCTACAGTCTGTTGGGTGGCCGCACTCGCGAGAAGATTCCGCTCGGTTGGGTCTTGTCGGCGGGTGAGCCGGAAAAGGTCGCAGAGCTGGCGATTCAAGTTCGCGATAGTGGCTTCTCGGCGTTCAAGCTCAAAGTCGGCCGTCATACGTTCGACAACGACGTGGCTACGGTCCGCGAGGTGCGAGCGGCGCTCGGGCCGGATGCCAAGATCACCTTGGACGCAAATGGCTCATGGAACTACGAGCAGGCGTTGACGACGATGAAACGCCTCGATCAATACAACCTCTCGTTCATGGAACAGCCACTGGCGCATCAATACCGCGACAGCCTGGCCAAACTGCGTGAGCGTATTAACACGCCGATATACGCAGACGAGGGAGCCCAAGAGTTGGGCGATCTGCGTGAAATCGCAGAGCGTCGTTCGGCCGATGGTGTCGTTCTCAAGATTCAGAAGGTAGGCGGGCTGGTCAAGGCACAGCGATTCCTGGCCGCATGTCGCATGTACGACATTCCCGTGTTTTGCAGCACTCTGATCGGATCGGGCGTCGAATCCGGGCCGAGCACGCATCTCATGGTCGCAAATGACTGGGCATGCCAGTTCATGAGCGAAAGTATGGGTCCGCTCGCGATTCACGCGGCATGGAACAGTGACGATATCCCGGTCGATCAAGACTTGGCGATCGGTGGCCAGCGCTTTAGTGGCGGCTTTGCCTATCCGAGTGAAGGTGCCGGATTCGGATTCGAATTGAATCGGGAGTTACTGGCCAGGATTCATACGCCGGGACAACAGCATCGGGTTGTCGAGGCGTAATTGCTGGGCAAAAGGCGGCGGACTCGATTTCGCCGCGTTGCATAAACATAAAATGATAGAGGAGATATTCGATGCAGGGGCTTAATTCGCCACCGTGGAAATATGCGGTACTCTGGCTCCGGGTCTATTTCGGTGCCGATCTTTTGTGGTCTGGTTTCCGCTATATCTCCACAGGCTGGGTTCCGTTCATTCCCGGCCTCGCAGGTCAATACGTGCAGGCACTCGATGCCATTCACATGTTCTCTGCCGTCAAGGCATTGGAAATGCTGGCTGGTATCCTGCTGCTGACGAACCGATACGTGTTGCTCGGTGCGATTCTCGAGTTCCCGACATCGATCTCGATCTTCTGGATCAATACTTTCATCGTGGGAACTCCGCGTCAATTGTTCTCTGGCCCGAATCAGCTGCTGATGAATGGCCTCATTCTGCTGGCGTATGGCGGATACATGGCGAGTGTGTTTAAGCCCAACAAACCCCTCGCGCTATGGGAAGGCTTCAAGGTCGATGTCTGGAAAGAGCACGCGAGGTTGAGTAAAGGTGCTAAATCGGCATCGACAGTTGAAGTATCGGGCGATGTCGCGTAAGGAGAGCGTGCATGAAAAGCAATCGGAATCTTTATATCGGCCTTGCCTGCTGCGTGATCATGACGTGCTGGGTATTTTTCGGTTCCACAGGACTGGGCTATACCGAATATCGGGCATTGCGTGCACGCGATATGTTCGGCCTGGCCATTCCGTGGATCTGCGTCATCATTGTTCTGATTCGCGATCGTCGCAAAGGCATCATCTAACGGGATCTCAGGCGGTGGTCTAGACCACCGCCTTTGTGATATACCTGCCTCAGGCATATTTTGTCGTAGTGTCGCATTAAATTCTCGGAAATATCCCTATGCAAAGCGCTAACTCTTCCCCCTGGAAGTACGTCATTACGTGGCTTCGCCTCTATTTTGGCGCACACCTTTTCTTCTCCGGCATTCGATTCGTGATCGACGGTTATGTACCGATGGTTCCGGGTCTCGCTGGTGAATATCTGGCCGGTGCCGACGCAATCGGTATGTATCACTGGATCAAATATATGGAAGCGATCTATGGTTTTCTGCTTCTGACGAACCGTTTTGTCTTGCTGACGCTGATTCTCGAGATGCCGACCACCGTCACGATTTTTTGGCTGAACACGTTCATTTCGGCAACGCCGCGTCAATTGTTTTCAGGCCCGCAAGAACTACTGATGAACGGTTTGCTGCTGCTCGCGTATAGCGGCTACATGGCGGCATGCTTCCGTCCGAGCCTGAATCCGATGTGGCTGTGGGAGGGTTGGAAGGGTTTCAGCCTGAAGGGTAAAGGTGGTCTGATGAACACCAACCCGAGCCTGGTCGGCGTGTCCGTCGAAGAAAAAGAGTCAGCTTAAGGAGCCTTCGCATGAAAAAGAATACCTGGATCGCAATTGCCATCTGTATCGCGCTGACGTTGCTGGCCATCGACGGCTCGACGGGTTGGGGTTGGGCGGACTACCGTCCCCTACGCAACTTCGACTACTTCGGTCTCGGCATTTCTTGGCTGCTTTTCATCTTCGTGCTCATCCGCGACAAGATCAGAGGCGAAGCCTAAGCCACTATCTGGCTGAAATAAAAAAAGTCCGGAGACAAACACTCCGGGCTTTTTTTATTTCGTCGATCCTGAACAATCCGGTGCGCCTTATATGACGTGACTTTGGGGCCGAAATGGTGTTGTTGGAATTGCAGAGGCCTGGCATATTGATGCGTGAATCCTGCAAAACATGACGAGGTGCAGATGGGTCAGAAGACGCCTGTGACGGAACAAGATTCTTCCGGCAAACGCCGCGAGAACAGATCAACCTGAAGCATCCACTGGTGCGCCGGACTGATCTGATCAACTGGGAGCGGCTGGACGCATCGATGACCGAGAGCTTCGTCTCGCACAAGGGGCGACCGACAACGTTGTCGCGCCTGATTGCCGGGCTGCTGTATCTGCAGCACGCGTTCGACCTGTCCGACGAAGAGCTGGTCTGGCAATGGGTGGAGAACCCGTATTGGCAGGTGTTCACGGGGCGAAACCCATTTGCAAACCGAACCGCCGATCAAGCCGTCGAGCCTGACGCGCTGGAGGAAGCGCCTGAGCGAAGCTGGCGTTGAAGAGTTGCTGGCTGAGACGATCGAAGTGGCAAAGCGTGCCGGCGTGATCGGCTGTTTATTCGCGCCGATCGAGGCCATCTGAACGACTGAGTCACGTTAGGGGTTAAGCCTCACGGCACCAACCGGTGTCCAGTTGCGCGTATGACGCGACCAGCGGGCCGGATTGCATGCGCGTGCCCTCACGTACAGTGCGTGACGTGCCGCGAGAAGCGCACGATCGTCGCCGGCATGACGCTGTGCAGGCGTCACGTAGCGGATGCCGCTATGACGATGCTCGAAGTTGTACCACTGCACGAAACCGGCAGCCCAGGCGCGGGCAGCGTTCAGATCGTCGAACCCTGTGACCGGAAACTCCGGCCGGTACTTCACGGTTCGGAACAGCGCCTCGGCGTAGGCGTTATCGTCGCTGACCCGGGGGCGTGATTACGACGGCTTGACACCCAACCAGTGCAGCATCGCCAGTACGCTGGTGGCCTTGAGCGTCGCTGTCGTGCACCTCCCAGCCGACAATCTTGCGGCTGTACAGGTCCAGGATCAGGTACAGGTAAAACCATCGACCCGGGACGACGCAGCGCGATCGAACCAGCCGTTGGCCACATGAAGAAAGACGGAAGACTGGATCGGAACTGGCTCAATGGCGCGCTGGGCGATGCGATCCACGCGGTGCTGTGCGGCGCAGGTCACAACCTGCGGATGATCCTCAGGAACGCGCCAACTTGCTCTCGCTGTATCGCCCCCAGATTCCAATTTTTCCAGGCGACAACCATTGTGACGCGGGGAGCGTACGACGGTCATACGCTGGCTGAAGCGCTGGAACACGCAGCAATCCTGTGCGACGCCACGCCGGAAGTCGCCATCGTCGACCGTGGATACAAGGGTGTCGCCGGGCGAGCGCGGCGCCACTGGCGATAGGCCCGGCAGCCAAGGAAAGCCAACGTTGTACAGTGGCCGCCCCGATCGGATCTTCGGGTAGCCACGTAGCATCACCATACCGTTTTGCCAAATTCAGACAAAAACAGGCGAACCCGGTGACCGTGGCGAGAAAGAGCGGAAGAATAGACAAGAATAGGTGCGTGACATGATCTAGTCGATTAATTGTAGAGAAGAAAAAAAACCTATCGTGATAGGTTTTTTTGAGACTTCAGACAGTTACGCCATTAAAAATGCGTCGCCAAGCCCAAGCCGATTGCCGTTACGTTGGTGTTCAGGCCAGCCGGCGCACCGAGGCCACCGGGGGGATAGATCGCTTGGTTGGCGATGCCGCGGTTCCACAGTTTCTTGAAGAAGCCGTAGAGCATTGTCGATTTCGAAAGCGAATACGTGTAGCCGATAGCCGCCGAGCGGATGATCCAGTTACCGTAGTAGTTGTTCGTGACTAACTGCTTGCCGTCAGGACCGATATTCAGGTCGCTCAGGCCACCATACGAGACGCGGATCGTGCCAGCGGGGCCGGTCGGCACCGTGAAACCGAATTGCCAACCCTTGTCCACCCGGCCCGGATCGTTCGTACGGATCTGACCCGTAGCGTACAGTTCCATAAAGTTCAGGTTGTAGCGGATGCCGAGCACGTTTTCGTACGTGTTGCGAGCAACGGCAGCAGACGGTTGCAGGCTGTGGCCGAAACCGTATTCCGTCAGCAGCGGTCCGTTCTGATAACGGACGGTGACCAACTGGAAATGCTGCGCAGTTTGCAGGCCTTGGTTGTCACCCCAGGAGTAGGTGGCGCTGCCGCTCAGTCCGTGGAATTCGGGCGACGAGTACTGAATCGTGTTGTCAGAGCGTGCCGGGTCTTGCAGCATGTTGTACAGCCACGGGCGGGGGTTTTCACCGCCCACCGACCCCAGCGGCGATCCCGGTGCGAGCAGCATCGGATCGAACGTGCCGCCCCAGTCGTAACCCATCGTTTGCAAGCGGCCAGCGATCAGCTGACCGTATTGCTTGCTGTCGAGGCCGACATAGGCGCGGCGGCCGAATAGTCGGCCGCTCTGGCCGGACGTGCCGTTGTTGATGTTGAAGCCGCTTTCGAGGGTGAAGATTGCGGACAGACCGCCGCCTAAGTCTTCAGTGCCATGCAAGCCCCAGCGCGAACCACCGGCGCCGCCGCTGTTCAGGCTGATGGCGTGTTGGCCGGTCGAGTTACCGAAGTAGCCGACAAACACGTCGGCAACGCCATACATGGTCACGCTGTTCTGCGCGTGAGCCGCAGGCGCGAAAGCTGCGGCAAGAGCGCAGCTGATAAGCAGTTTACGCAATTCAACGTCTCCTACGTATTGTAATTTGATTTGCAAAGTGCGGCCTCCACTGCAACGGCGGAGCAGTCCGCGCACGACATTAGGCATTCACAATAATATTCGTTTATGCCTACCAAATCAAAGGAATTTCAAATTCGTCGTGCTCAAGGGTATTCCCCTGGATGCTCTATCGGGACGCTTAATACATGTAGTGCGTGTAGGAGGACGAAGTAAATGCAAGAAAGGTGGGGAGCGAACGCAACCCGCGTTCACTGCCAGTGCCACCGCAGAGTTGGCCAGCCCCGCCGCCCCCCAAACGTCGACTTCAGGCTCACGTCAAATCAGGGGGAATTCGGCATCGAGAGCCAGAGGGGGAGCCCCGGTCGCACAAGATGAGCCGGTATGAATTCGAGTGGGGGTTTTCCCGGCGTTTACATGATCCGTTAGCGCGCTATACCATTCAATAGGCTAAATTGAATGCAAAACACGCGCTACCGTTTCCAGTTTTTATAAATGCTCCGAAGGAGGCAGGATGTTGGTTAACCAAGAGGATCTCTCCTCGAATAGCACTGCCACGTGTGTGAACGCGTGGCTCGACAGTTTGCAGGGACGGATGGTCACCGCGCTTCTTGGCGTCTTGTTCATCCTCCAGATCGCTCACCAACTCCACTCTGACCCGCGTTGGCACTGGCACGCCGGCACCGGTAAGCTCCCGCATGAAATCGTTACGGAGTTCATGGACGAGGCTTACACAAAGGGTAAGGGCGTCGAGGCATACAAGACGTACTTTGCAGAGAAGGCCGTGGATAACGCGCCGAACACGATCGATCACCAAGACGGCGAACCGATCCCGCATACGGTGAAGAAACTGATCGTCGAAGGTAACGACGTCGCGGTCTTCCACAAGATCGAAGCCGCGCGCGGTCAACCTGCGCAAGACGTCGTCGATGTCTACGAAATCAGCGGGTCTGGTTGGATCATTCGCCACGATCGCGTTGCACAGACGAGCGTCGCTGCCCCCCGCGACGGCGGAAGCAACGGCCAAGGCTCCGGGCTAACCAATAAAGAGTGATTAGATTATGTATATCGATCAGAAAACGATGCCGCAACTCGTTGGCAAAGTCATTCTCCTGTTCTGCCGCCTGTATCTCGGTGGCTGGATGTGCGTCAGCGGCACAAGCTATTGGCTCGTGGCCACGGGCCACGCACCGATCTTCCCGCAACCGTTCGGCACGTTGCACGCATCGAACGAACTGCTGGTCACGATGGTTCACACGCACTTCTTCCATATTGTGAAGATTTGCGAAATTGTGGGCGGGGTCTGCCTGATTACCGGCTGCTTTGTGCCCGTGGGCCTGCTGATGCTGCTGCCCGTGTCGTTCGTGGTCTGGTACAACGCGATCGTGTTGAACCATCGCTTCGACAAGATGTTCACGCCTTACATGGGCGTCGGCTGTCTGTACATGAATCTTATCCTGATGATGTGGTACATCAAGTACTACTTTCCGATGATGACGTTCAAACCGACTCTTGGCCGCATCGCCGACTGGAGGAAGTTGCCGAACATTTTCAAGCAGGACGTCGCGTAAGTCCGGAAATCGGATGTACGAGTGCGCAACGGATGTGCGCGAGTGAGGGTTGCTACGTTGCATAAGTGACGTAGTTTTTTTTATCTGCATCAAGGGAAAGCGCCATGAAGATGGCACATGAATCACCGTGGAAGTACCTGGTCATGTGGGCCAGGTTGTTTTTCGCATTCCACTATCTTGAGTCAGGGCTTTACTACGCAATTTTTCGATACGTGCCGGATTTCAGCCACGCGGGCAAAGTGGGTACATATATCGGTGCGATGGCAGATGTCGGCTTCTATCAAATGGTCAAGTATCTTGAGACCATACTCGGTACGTTGCTGCTACTCGATATCGCGGTGCCGCTGGCGCTGATCGTCATGGCTGGTATCAGTGTAACGATCGTCTTTCTGAATCTTTTCGTCTCGCCTGATCCGCGTGAATTGTTCACCGGTCTTCAAGAGTTGCTCTTGAACGGCGCACTCTTGCTGGCATACGGCGGATACTACGCAAACTTTTGCCGTGTCAAAGGGAAGCCTTTTTGGTTTTGGGATGGGATGAAACGCCAAGGCCTTGAGCCGAGGGGTGAGTCATGAAGAAGGATTTCATGGTGGTTTTTGCGGTTGTAGTGGCGGTCACGCTGATAGTAATTTTCACTTCGACGATTTTCTTTTCGCGTCATCTGCGACTTTATGACTATGGTCCGCCCTTGGGCGCCGGGATCATTACTTTGGCAATGATGATCCGGTCCGCGTTGTCAGAACGATGAACGGATAGATGCGCCGTCCACAGCCCCGTCTACACCCTCACTTCACCGTCTTGAAGGATGCTTGAAACATGATAAAGCGATTTGCACGTTTCATATCGGGATGGTCCCCAAACCAAATTTGCCATGACGTTACCGGAGCAATGTTCGCAACGCTTTTGTTTGCGCAGCCGATATGGGCATATGCTCAACCCGTCCAAACGCTCACGATCATGGAATATCGGGCGCACTTGAACTCGAACCAACCGACAGTGCGCGGCATGATCAAGTTCGCGGAACTCGTGAACGAAGAATCCAACGGACGCCTGGCAGTGACAGTGAGTGGGGCGACAGTTCCGGGATCGCCCGAAGATCAGATCAAGACGTTGCAAGAGGGCGGTCCTGGTGCCCCCGATATGATGCTGCTGGTTACGCCGGCACTGCGTCATGTCGAACCCGAATTCGAGATCATGGACCTTCCGTTCGTGGTCCACAGCGATCGCCAAGCGCATGAACTGCTGGACGGTCCCTTTGGGCAGAAATTGATGTCAGGTCTCCAAGGCCATGGACTGATGGGTCTCGCATGGTGGGAAAATGGATTTCGACAGATCACGACGTCGGGGCGGTCGTTCGAACACGCTAATGATCTGACGGACCGTCCGGTTCGTGTGATTCCGGAACCGGCATTCGTCGAGACGTTTAAGGCCTTGGGTGCCCAGGTCGTCGGTCTTCCGTATCCCGAGCTATATGAGGCTCTCAAGTCAGGACGAGTGGCGGCTCAAGACAACTTCTACTCGCAAATCTTGGTCGGCCACCTGTATGATGTTCAATCGGCCGTGACGGTCACGAATCATTCCTATAGCGCGATTGCCGTCGTTGCCAACTCCGCAGTATGGGGGAGGTTGTCGGTTGGGGACCGAAATGTTTTACAACACGCGGCGGTAGAAGCAGGGCGCTATGAACGCGATCTGATTCGAGAACAGGCGAGGACGGACAGGGCCGCAATTGCACGTCACGGGATGATTGTTTATAGCCTCTCGCCAAGAGAGATCGCAAAGATGGAAGCGATGACAGAGCCCGTCCGGCAGCAATTCTTCCGCAACTACGACCCCGAGATTCTCGATATCTACCGGCGTCAGATAGCAAAGCACTAGATAATTCGGTGATTGACGAAAATATAACCCTCGGGGCAAAACAGGACGCCAAATTGGCGTCTTTCTCTCGGCACACGCGACTGATTCCTATGATCGTCGCTGTGCCGATGTTTTTACAGGCAGTCGATACATCGATACTGGGTACGGCACTTCAGTCCATTGCTGCGTCGTTGAACGTTGAGATACTTCACCTCAATTTCGCTATCAGCGCGTATCTCTTGAGTTTGGCGCTGTTTCTGCCCGCGAGCGGCTGGCTCACGGATCGCTTCGGTACCCGCCGTGTTTTCTGTTCGGCAGTCGCAATATTCTCTCTGGCGTCGGCACTGTGCGGAGCCGCAACCTCTATCACTCAAATCGTTCTGTTCCGGATATTGCAAGGCCTCGGCGGCGCGATGATGGTGCCGGTCGGACGGTTGATCCTCTTGCGCAGCATCCCGCCTGCGCAGTTGGTAATGGCGATGGTGTGGTTCACCGTGCCGGGGACCATCGGTCGTGTCTTGGGACCGCTTCTCGGAGGCTTCATCGTCACGCTGGCGTCATGGCGGTGGATATTCCTGCTCAACATCCCTTTCGGTGTCCTGGGAATCTTGTTGTCACTAAAGTTTGTGCCGGATTCGCGATCCGAAAGAACGGAGCGATTCGACCTAACAGGGTTCGTTCTGATGGCGATCGGACTTTCTGGAGTGGTCTGCGGCGTGGAAACTATCGGGCGCAATTTTGTTCCGCTGAGCGCTACAATTTTCGTCACGAGCATCGGTATCGTGGCGTCGATCGCCTATTGGATCTATAGCCGAGATCGTACTGACGTGATAATCCCGCTTAGCATTTTCGGATATAAAGCATTCAGTATCACAAATATTGGTGGTATGCCGTTACGAATAGCGGTTGGTTCGGCGCCTATTTTCGTTCCGCTGCTTTTGCAAGTGGGCGTGGGATTCACGCCTATTCAATCCGGATTGACGAGTGCCTGGCTTTCGGTTGGTGCCTTTGGAATTCGGCCGATCCTGCGGCGGGCTATTAATAAATTCGGTTTTAAGCCTCTTATGATTACAGCGACCGTATTGTCGGCTGCTGCATTTGCAGCCTATGGTTCGTTTTCGCCGGGAACATCAATTTATTTCATGTCTGCTGTGCTTTTCATGGCGGGCATTGTCAACTCGCTTGGAATGGTCACGATGAATACGGTCGGATTTTCTGGCGTTCCGAAGGCTATTATGAGCAAGGCAACAGCACTTTCGACTATGATGCAGCAGACGTCGATGAGTTTTGGTGTCGCTCTATGTGCTTTCTGCTTGACGATCACTGCACAGACTCACGGGCATAGTGCGGAGCATTTGACGATGAGCGATTTTCCGATGACGTTCTTTATCGTTGGGGCCTTGAGTTGTCTGTCAGTGGCTGCGTTCATCAGTCTCCCTGCTGATGAAGGTGCCGAGCTGCGATAAGTAATCGAGGACAAGACGATGAATAAGGGAAATGCATCGTCAGTGGGCAGCGATTACGGACGGGATTCAGGCGAGCATTTTTGTGGCTACGACGCTACAGTCGCTTCCCCTGCTTCATACTCCGCCGCATCTGACTGTCGACTAGACGTTCTGGAGGGAACACCTTGGACCCAAACCGTTAGACGAATAAGCCCGTCCCGATGAATTGCAGTCAAAAGTTAGACACCGATCTGATGGACCTGCACAACGGTCAAGTTGTCACCTACCAGATGGACCAGCGGCCCGGCTTTGAACTAGACGGTGTTACGAACTTCGCAGTACTGGGATTGTATGGACAAGCATAAGCATGGCGAAGACGACAAAATGCAGACACTGCGAGTGTTTCGGGCAAGCGTTCGTAGTCACGTGCGAGGCGTCGAAAGCGGTTGAGCCGTCCGAAGCTGCGCTCGACTACCCATCGACGTGGCTAGATTGTTCGGGTACTCCGAGGACCAGATCTTCGTGCCCTCGGGCAGCAGGCCATTGGTCTTCATCTCACGCACCGCTCGGTGTGAGGCGGCATACCCATCGAGCGTGATCGTCTCCGGCAGCTGGCCCTGATGTTTGATTGCCTTGCTGAAAAAGGCTTTGGTCGCGGACACATCGCGCTTCGCTCTGAGCATGAAGTCTACCGTCTGGCCACCTCGATCTGCCGCACGGTACAGATAATCCCATTTGCCACGAACCTTCAGGTAGGTTTCGTCAACACGCCGTGACCGCCCTGTGGGTATGCCAAAACGATTCCAGCGCTTGACGAACTCCCGTGTGAAGCGCTTCACCAAACGCATAATCGTGGTGTGCGCCAGCGACAAACCGCGCTCGGCCATCATCTCGACCAGATCGCGCAGGCTGAGCTAAGGTACCAGCGCACGCAGAGAATGATGATCTCCCGATCAAAATGTCGCCCATCAAACACCGCCTCCAGGCCCTTGCGCTTGATCATCACCGACCACCAGATTGTTGGTCTGAATACTTTAACCGATTCGCGGAGCCTATTTGCATCAGAACCATGCGACATTCCTTCTGCTCATGCCGGGAAGCACAAAGATGAAGATTGCTGCTGGGTGACGCGCAACGAAGCTGTAGCATCGACGAAATCAACATGTTCGGAAACGGCGACAGATCGGGTTCGTGTTCTTCGTCGTCTTACTCTACCCGCACATGGACTGCGTGCCGGACCCTGTCATGGTGACCATACTGAAGGGGTCGCCTCGATCCACCCGGGCCTCGTTCAGGCGACGGGCGCAGGATGTCAGCGCGAATATGTCTGGCCGCGGGGAGAAACGTATGTTCAAGCATCCGTTGGTGCAGATCATCCGTTGGTGCAGACCGATGGTTCGGCCCTCTCCGAAGCCGCATTCAAATGACGGTGACGCTCGCCATGGAAAATGGCGCCAAAACCACGGGGCTCAATGTCATCCCGGAATTTCATGTCCTCGCATACGGCACCGAAATGATCGCGGACACCGAGGATCGAGTCGTCCAGGCCACCCGAAAGCGTGCGGTTGACTACCTCGCGGTCATCGCAAAAGCGGCCGCGCCAGCAGGTGTCGAGTGCGATACGGTTGCCACGAACCGCACCCTATTGTCCCGTGAGCTTCACCTGATCCCGGTCCGGTGCGCGGCTCACACCGCCGTCGGCACCACGACGATGCCGGCAACGGTGAACGTGGACTCCGGGCTTTCATGTATGCGCGGAACACATAGGCCCAATACACTGACAAGGTCGTGCATACAGGTCTAGAATGAAATTGGCGTTGCGTCGTTGGCGAAACGCTTTTCCCGAAACGGAAAGCGGCTGGCGACGTGGCCAGGAATCCCCACAGGACAGTGTCGCTCACTGCAAACGTGCGGATTCGGTTTCGATTTAATCAGGACCAAATAGGTCCCGATTAAAACGGGAGATGTTCCTATGTTGCGCATGAGCAAACTTGCCGATTACGGCACGGTGATCATGACCGCGATGGCGCGCGATCCGGATGCCGTCCACAGCGCAAGCAGCATTGCGACGGTGACCGGCGTCGCGATGCCTACGGTGTCAAAGGTGCTGAAAGTTCTGACGCGGGGTGGTGTCGTGGAGTCGCTGCGCGGCACAAACGGCGGTTACCTGTTGCCTCGACCGCCCGGGCGGATCACGCTGGCGGAGGTGATCGCCGCTGTCGACGGCCCGATTGGGATGACCGAATGCAGCACTACGCCAGGACTGTGTATCCAGGAGGCGGCGTGCGCGGTGCGCGCCAACTGGCAGAAGGTCAATCGCCTGATCTACGAAGCGTTGCAGCAGGTCACGCTGGCGGACATGGCGGGCCCCGCCTTGCGCGCGGTCGATATCAGCGCGATCCGCGCCCGTAGCATCCCCAGCCACCGCGCGGTCGCGATGCCTGCGCGCATGTCGACTGACGGAGGCCACGCATGAGCGCATCCACAACCGGTTTCGATGAACTGATCAGCCGCGAATACCAGCACGGTTTCGTGACTGATCTGGAGGCCGATGCGCTTCCGCGCGGGATAAGCGAGGACGTGGTCCGGCTCATTTCAGTGAAGAAAGAGGAGCCGGCGTTCATGCTCGAATGGCGACTCGCGGCCTATCGCCACTGGCTCACGATGACCGAGCCGCATTGGGCGACTGTCGAACACCCGCCGATCGATTATCAGAACATCATCTATTATTCCGCGCCGATGACGAAGAATCGACCGAAGAGTCTCGATGAAGTCGATCCGGAACTGCTACGTACCTACGAAAAGCTGGGTGTGCCGCTGAGGGAGCGCGAACTGCTGGCGGGCGTAGCGGTGGATGCGGTATTCGACAGCGTGTCGGTAGCGACTACGTTCCGCGAAAAGCTGGCGGAACTCGGCATTGTGTTCTGTTCGTTCTCGGATGCCGTACAGCATCATCCCGAACTGGTGCGAAAGTATCTCGGCTCGGTCGTGCCGCACACCGACAATTTCTTTGCTGCGCTCAATTCCGCCGTGTTCAGCGATGGGTCGTTCTGCTACATCCCGCCGGGCGTGCGCTGCCCGATGGAACTGTCGACCTACTTTCGTATCAACGCGCAGAATACCGGGCAGTTCGAGCGCACTCTGATCGTCGCGGACAAAGGCGCGTACGTGAGCTATCTGGAAGGCTGCACCGCGCCGATGCGTGACGAAAACCAGCTGCATGCCGCTGTGGTCGAACTGGTCGCGCTGGAAGGTGCACAGATCCGCTATTCGACGGTGCAGAACTGGTATCCGGGCGATGCGTCGGGCAAGGGCGGCATCTACAACTTCGTGACCAAACGTGGCGACTGCCGCGAGGCGAATTCGAAGATTTCATGGACTCAGGTGGAAACCGGCTCGGCGATTACGTGGAAGTATCCGAGCGTGATCCTGCAGGGCGATAACTCGGTCGGTGAATTCTATTCGGTCGCGCTGACCAACCACTATCAGCAGGCCGATACCGGAACGAAGATGGTTCACGTCGGCCGCAATACGCGCAGCACGATTCTGTCGAAAGGCATTTCGGCTGGCCGCGGCAAGAACGCGTATCGCGGCCTCGTGAAGGTCGTCCGTGCGGCGGAAGGCGCGCGCAACTACACGCAGTGCGATTCGCTTTTGCTCGGAAACCGTTGCAGCGCCCACACATTCCCTTACATCGAGGTCAAGAACCCGACCGCGAAGGTCGAACACGAAGCATCGACATCGCGCATCGGCGAAGACCAGTTGTTCTATTGCCGGCAGCGTGGGTTGTCGCCGGAAGATGCTGTGTCGATGATCGTGAACGGCTTCTGCAAGGAGGTCTTCAAGGAGCTGCCGATGGAGTTTGCTGTCGAGGCGCAAAAGCTGCTCGGCGTCAGTCTGGAAGGCGCCGTGGGATAACCCTCAGCGATTCGAAGGATTCGAACCATGCTTGAAATCAGCAATCTGCAGGTCGAAGTCGACGGCAAGAAAATTCTGCATGGCATCGATCTGAGTGTAAAGGCCGGCGAGGTGCACGCGATCATGGGCCCGAATGGCTCGGGCAAGAGCACGCTTGCCCAGGTGCTGGCCGGGCGCGAGGAGTTTGCTGTCACGGGCGGCGAGGTCTCGTATCTCGGCCGTGATCTGCTGGCGCTCGCACCCGAGGAGCGCGCGCATCAAGGACTGTTTCTCGCGTTCCAGTATCCCGTCGAGATACCCGGCGTAAGCAACATTTATCTGCTGAAGGCGGCGTTGAATGCGCAGCGGCGGTATCGTGGCGAGCCGGAGCTCGATGCGATGGAGTTTCTGCAACGGGTCAAGGAGAGGATAACGCTGATGCAGATGGACGAGAGTCTGCTGTATCGCGCCGTGAACGAAGGTTTTTCCGGCGGAGAGAAGAAACGCAACGAGATTCTGCAGATGGTCGTGCTGGAGCCCCGGCTCGCCATTCTCGACGAAACGGATTCCGGACTCGACATCGATGCATTGCAGATTGTCGCGCAGGGCGTCAACAGCATGCGCAGTCCAGAACGGGCGATCGTGCTCGTGACGCACTATCAGCGGCTATTGGACTACGTCGTGCCGGATCGCGTGCATGTGCTGGCGAATGGCCGGATCGTGAAGTCGGGGTCCCGTGAACTGGCGCTGGAGCTGGAGCGTAAAGGCTATGGTTGGATCGACGATGAAGCGGTGCAAGCAGAAAATAGAGCAAGCCAGGAAAGTGCGGGGCGTCCATGAAAAACGAATCTCTCGACTATTTCCATCAGGCTTTTGGGCAACTCGCGAAGACGTTGCCCGGCGCTGAATTTCCGTGGCTGCGTGACGCGCGCCGAAGCGCGTTCGACCAGTTCGACGCGCTGGGTTTTCCGACCACGCGGCACGAGGACTGGAAATACACGAACGTGTCGGCGCTTGGCAAGCGTCCCTGGCATTTCAGGGCACAACGCACCGACCTCATCGACCTCAGCGGCGGTAGGGACGGGCGCCGCATCGTCGATGAACTCGAGCTGGACCCTGCCGGGCATCGACTGGTCTTTGTCAACGGTCGGCATGTGCCGCGGCTGTCGAAGCTCAACGGCTTGCCGCATGGCGTATTTGTAGGCTCGCTCACGCGGGCGTTGAAAGAAATGCCGCAACGGCTGGAGGCGGCGATTGTCTCGCCGGAATATGCAGATGGCTTTGCCGCGCTAAACACGGCGTTTATGACGGACGGGTTTGCCGTCGTGCTGCCGCCTGGCGAGGTCATCGATCAACCGGTGCAGATCCTGTTCCTGACCGATGAAGCGAATCTTGCGATGCAGCCGTTCAATGTCGTGCTTGCAGGAACACGCTCGGGCTGCACGATCGTCGAGCACTTTTTAGGGCTATGCGACGACGCGTACTGGACCAACGCGGTCACCCGCATCGTCGCAGACGAACAGGCGGATGTGCAGCACTACCGGTTGCAGCGGGAAAGCTCGAAGGCTTTTCATATCGCGTCAGTCGCCGTTGCGCAGCAACGTGGCAGTTGTTTTACCTCACATGCGTTCGCGTTCGGCGCCGCGTTGTCGCGCACTGGTATTGGCACAAGCCTGAACGCCGAGAACGCGCAAGCCACGTTGAACGGTCTTTATTTCGTTGGGGGCCGGCAGCACGTCGATCACCACACGCGCATCGATCATACTGAGCCGCACGGCACGAGTCGCGAATACTATCGCGGCGTGCTCGACGGCGCTGCGCGCGGCGTGTTCAACGGACGCGTCATCGTGCATCGCGATGCGCAGCAAACGGACACGCATCAGGCGAATCACAACCTGCTGCTGTCACGCGATGCGGAGATCGACACGAAGCCGCAACTCGAGATCTACGCCGACGACGTGAAATGCACACACGGCGCGACGGTCGGGCAACTGGACGACAGCCAGCTGTTCTATTTACGTGCACGGGGCATCGAAGAGCGTATGGGGCGGGCGCTATTGACATACGCATTTGCGCGCGACATTGTCGAACGTGTGCGCATCGATTCGCTGCGTGGCCGTCTCGAAAACCTGCTGTTCGCGCGCACCCCGGAAGGGGAGCGCATCAGGGAATTGCTATGAAGCCGATCGAACAGATGCAGACGCCCGATCCGCGCAATGTCGAGCACTGGCGAGCCGATTTTCCGATTCTGGGCGAGCGCGTGCATGGCCGGCCATTGGTCTATCTCGACAATGGCGCCACTACGCAAAAGCCTGCCTCGGTCATCTACGCGGAAAACGCTTACTACCGGCATAGCAACGCCAATGTACACCGCGGCGTGCATCTGCTGTCTCAGCGCGCGACCGATTCATTCGAGGCCGCACGCGCGAAGATTGCACGCTTCATCAATGCGCAGCGTCCGGAGGAGATCGTGTTCGTGCGTGGCACGACCGAAGCGATCAATCTCGTCGCCCAGAGCTATGCTCGCCCGCAAATCAAGCCCGGCGACGAAATCCTGATTAGCGCGATGGAGCACCATTCGAACATTGTGCCGTGGCAACTCGTCTGCGAGCAGACGGGCGCGGCGCTGAAGGTCGTGCCGATCGACGATACGGGCGCGCTCGACGCCGACGCGTACGAGCGTTTGTTGAGTGAACGTACGCGGCTGGTCGCGATGACTCATCTGGCCAACGCGCTCGGCAGCATCAATCCGGTGGAGCGCATCGTTGCAGCGGCACGCGCGCGGGGCGTGCCGGTGCTGCTGGATGGTGCACAGGCAATCGCGCATCTGCCGGTCGACGTCCGCGCGATAGATTGCGATTTCTACGCGTTTTCCGGGCATAAGGTGTACGGACCGACTGGCATTGGCGTGCTATACGCCAAGGCCGCAATGCTTGAGGCGATGCCGCCATGGCAGGGCGGCGGCGACATGATCCGCTCGGTAACGTTCGAGAAAACGGAATACAACGCGATTCCGTGGAAGTTCGAGGCGGGTACGCCGAACATTGCCGGCGCGATTGCGCTGGGCGCGGCACTCGACTATGTCGACAGCATCGGCATGGAAGTCATCGCCGCGCACGAGAACGAACTGCTCGCCTATGCGACGGCCGCGCTGCGGGTGATACCGGGCTTGCGTTTTATCGGTAGCGCACGCGACAAGGCAAGCATTGTGTCGTTCGTGCTCGACGGCGTGCATGCCCATGATGTCGGCACGATTCTCGATCGTCACGGCATCGCCGTGCGTGCGGGCCATCATTGCGCGATGCCGGTGATGCAGCGCTTCGGCGTACCGGCTACCGTGCGCGCGTCGCTCGCCCTCTACAACACGCACCAGGATATCGACGCGCTGATCGAAGGCCTCGTCAAAGTCAGGGAGATATTCGGAACATGAGCGATCTGCGTGATCTGTATCAGGAGGTTATCTTCGACCACTACCGGCGGCCGCGTAACTGTCATGGACTGTCCGGTGCCAATCACACGGCTGAAGGCTATAACCCGCTGTGCGGCGACCGGATTACGCTATATCTGCGAATCGAGGACGGCATCGTCAAAGAGGCGAGCTTCGAAGGCGCAGGCTGCGCAATTGCGACAGCATCAGCGTCGCTGATGACCGAGGCGCTGAAAGGCAAAACCGAAGCAGAGGCCGAAGCGCTGTTCGGGCGCTTTCACGACATGGTGACAACACCCGCTGCAGGGCAGGCGGCAGCCGCGCCGGAGATGGGCAAGCTGGCGGTGCTGTCCGGAGTACGTGAATTTCCCGAGCGGGTGAAGTGCGCGACGCTCGCCTGGCATACGCTGCACGCCGCGCTGCACGACGAGGATCGCCCCGTTTCCACAGAGTGAGGCAGACGATGAGCACATTCGACTGGCTGAAGCGCGCCGAGGCCGCACAACCCGGCAGTGGCACAACGACAAAACATCTTGAAGAGCGCGTGATCGACGCGCTGCGCACCGTGTTCGACCCGGAGATTCCGGTCAACATCTACGATCTGGGGCTTGTTTACGGTCTTGACGTGGACGAAGCCGAAGGCCGCGTTGGGATCCGCATGACGCTGACCGCGCCCGGCTGCCCGGTTGCGCAGACCTTCCCGGCGACGGTGGAGGATGCGGTGTTCTCGGCGAGCGGAGTGAACGACGTGCACGTTGAACTGGTGTGGGATCCGCCGTGGTCGAGAGACCGGATGTCGGATGCGGCGCGCCTGCAATTGGGGATGCTTTGACATGTCCGACTGGGTCGATGTCGCCGCGATCGGGGATTTCCCCGCTGGGTCTGTACGCAGCGTCGAGGTCGATGGCGCGCAGGTTGCTGTGTTCAACGTCGACGGCACCTGTTATGCAATCGAGGATGTCTGCCCGCACGACGGCGGCATCCTGACGGGCGGTGTTGTGGAAGGCGACGTGGTCGTCTGTCCGCGCCACGGTGCACGGTTTTGCATCAGGACCGGGAAGGTGTTGGCGCCGCCGGCATATGAGGATGTGGTGGCATTTCCGGTGCGGATCGAGGCCGACGTTGTTCAGGTCCGTGACGAGCGATGGGATTGAGGTGCGCTGTTTTTCCGGGTTTTTTGCGTTGCCTCCGCTCCAGACGACGTTCTGCCGACCGACGCGAATGACTGGCATCATGTGGATGCTGTGGATGCGTCACCCTGCGCGCTTTTTTTTCGCCAGCTTGAATCGAGTCTGTCGTCCGCCTTTCGGGGGGCAATGGTCGGTCCCATTCGCCGCGCCGCATGGTCAGACCCCGCGCTGGCCACGGCAAACATGACACAGACGTTCCGGACCGCGTGCGGCTTACCGACGAGATCGCCGGTGTCGGACGACATCTGGATTTATCGCTGACGGATGTAGTGGTCCGATACGACATTGCGTTGATGGATCCATGCAATCGCCAGTTCGATTGCCTGGTCCCACGCTTCTTGCATGTCGCCAAAGTCGCCCTCGACGCCGAGCGTCCGGCTTTCGCTGTCCCGATCCGTGACAATGGCCGCGGCTGCATAGCGCCCCCGCTCCGACATCGTAACGAGCGGCCGGATCACGAAACCACGGTAGGTAATGTCTTCCCTCTGCATAGTGCCTCCCAGTAGCCAAGGAAACGCCGTTACAGCGCTGTGCGCGTCTATCGAGTCGCGCGCCATCATTCACGTGACGCAAGCACCGCGCCCGATGCGCTGCTGCTGGCGTCACGCGATACGCGTGACGATCATCGCCCGATGCTGCAAATGAGCAGACTTGATGCCCGCCCCGATGCAGCTCTACAAGCTGAGCTATCGGCCCGGCTAGCCCGATATTCATCCGCTACCGGCGCGACTTGCCAGCCCACTAGCCGATATCGATCGTGCGGCTCGCGGATCGCGACGGCTCCGATTTCGGTACGGTCAACGTGAGCACGCCGTTGTCGAACTTCGCCAGGGCGTGCTCGGGGTCGGCGTTTTCCGGCATCGGGATCGTGCGCACGAAGCTTCCATAGGCGCGCTCAAGCCGGTAGCAGCCGTCTTCCTCGCTGCGCACGTCCTGTTTTTTCTCGCCGCGCAGCACGAGCGACCCATCCTCGACGGTGACGTTCAGATCCTCCCGCTCCATTCCGGGCAACTCGGCGGTTACACGCAGTACCTGCCCATCATCGACCACGTCGATGCGCGGCTGGAAGCGCGATGAACTGAAGTCGCCAAACCATCGTTCCAGAGCACCCCGTCCGGCGAACGGATCATGAAAGAACTCTTCGACTGCACGCCACGGTTCGCGCGAGAAGAATCGTGGAATGTCGGAGAACGGGGCCCGCCACTGTTCGCTTGCCGGCGGGCCTTCCGGGCTGTCCGCGCCGGACTTGCGCCCCGCGCCACGCAGGAACTTGAAGGGATTCCACTTCTTCGGGTCGGTGTTCATCGCATCCTCCTCTACGGTCTGGCAGGAGAGCCGGATATGGGTCATTTCACCGAAGCAGCGATTTCGCCGCCTACTTACACTCAACGTGTCACATCCGGGCTGCGGCGGTCGAGAGGTGGTGGCCAGACGGCCACCACCGGGTTTCCTCCTCGTCGCTGTCGCCCGCACTGCTAGTTCGTGCGGACCTCGATGCGGCGCGGCCGCGCCTCGTCGCGGCGCGGTATCGTCAGCTTCAGCACGCCGTCCTTCAGGTTTGCGTCGATTTTCGAGGTGTCGAACTCGGCACCAAGCGAGAAAGCCCGCGCGAAGTGAGGCTGGCGGATCTCCGCATGCTGTACGCGTAGCCCCGCTGGCGTGGGCACCACCGCCTCGGCCTCGATGTACAGGTTGCCGTCATGCACCTTCACATCGAGCCGGTCCCTTGTTACGCCGGGCAGATCAGCCCACAGGGTGACGCCCTGGCTATCCTCGAAGATATCCACGGGCGGCGTTAGCGTGATTCCGCGTTGCGACTGCTCGTCTTCGCGCCGGGACACTGCCGTTTCATCTTTCCGGGCAAGTTCTGTCGTGTCGTTCATGATGTCCTCCTCAGTTCCTTGACGCATTTCATTGAACGGTGATGGCCCGCGGCTTGGACGCCTCCCGCTTGCCGATGCTCACGGTCAGGCAGCCATTGGTGTACTGCGCCGTCACCTTGTCGGGGTCGGCATGCTGCGGCAGTTCAATGACGCGCCGGAAAGAGCCGGTGAAGCGCTCCTGCGCATAGGTACGCGTGTCGTCGCCAGCCGCGTCCGGCTGTGCGGTCCCGCGTTCGCCGCTAATGGTCAACAGTCCTTTGTCGATGGATACGTCGAGGTTCGCCGGATCGATACCCGGCGCGAACGCGACGATTTCAATCGAGTCGTCGGTCGAACCAATGTTGACCTGCGGGAATGCGCCGAAGCGCCCGGAACGGATGCTGGAGGGGAAGCCGCCGAACAGGTTTGCCATCTGCCGTTGCAGACGGTCGAACTCGCTGAAAAGGTCGGTCCCGAAGTAGAGATCACTCATGGTCGTTTCCTCCTATAAACCAGCAGGAAGACGAACTGGCCTACGCGCTCCAGTCCGTCCGCCATGCTGCCGGCAAACAAATCGAAACACGCAGTGCGCCAAAACATCCCGGCGCGACTGCCTGAGCGATATCTAAAATAGGACTGGAAACGGAAATTTCAAGGAGCTATGGCGACTTTTTGTTCTTGAATTCGGATTGCCACACCCCTATTTTCACGACACCCTGCAACACCCTGCGAGGACACCATGGAATTCGAATACGACTGGTTCACCCTTGGCCGGCACCGTATCCGGTTGCGCTCAACAAAGGGTTTCCCGACCGGGACGATGCGCACGGCGGTTGAAGTCATCCGGCTGGCGATCGACAGCAACATGAGCGCCCGGGCGCGGCTGGTTGAAGTGGTGTGCCGGCATGATTCCGCTTACGAGATCGCTGTCGGCACCACGTTCGCCGACGACCGGTTATGCGCGCCGCACCTGGAAGCGGCGGTCGCGACGGTGCTCGGGCTGCAACCGGCGCAGATCAACATCCTTGTGACCGTCGTTACGCAGGAGGAGGTCGACCTGCACTTCGGTGTCTACGAAAGGATGCTGGCTGAAAAACTCGGCGTGGTGCCGCCGATCCAGTAGCGCGCGCGGCAAGGATGGAGCGGTTGATCGGAAACTGATGCGGAAAATAAAGGTCGTTTGTCGGCGAGGCAGCCCACGTCGATCTCGTCGATGCCGCGATCCTCGATGCGGTCCGTGAACGTCCTGACGGCGGCCTTCATCATGCCCATCGCCGAAAACAAGCTGAGCGCGCGCGCCTCGTAGGTCGAGGTGGTCACGACGCCGCGGCCCGCGTAATCGGGCGGCGCCTGCTGCCGTCTTCGAGCACCTGCGGCGCGCTGTTGCGGCCGCCGCCGATCACCTCCGCGCGGCCGCGCAGTTCCGGATAGCGCAGCAGTTCGGCGGCGAACGCATAAAACGCGTCCATATCGAGGTGCGCGATGCGGCGGGTTGGCGAATTCATGGGGATTGACGCGGACGACGGCAATGAGCAGGAGCGGCGAAGGCGCGCGTTCCGATCGCGCCAGCCCGGCATGGTACCTTGCCGCGACTTCCGCCGGTCAGGGCCGCCGCGGTCGGCCGCACGCGTGTCGTTCAACGCAATGTTGAAAAAAAGTGGCTTCAGAAACTTCGCGCTGTCGACGGGCGCGGACCCCGACGAGAAGCTCCGTGCATGGAAGCGGGCGGGGCGCGTCGATAGCGATGAATGGAACTACGCGGTCGCACGATCGGCGACGCGCGCGCTTGGCGTCGTCGTCAAGGGCCGGCGCTCCAGCCCGCTGAGAGACTGGCCCGGCCTGCTGGCGATGTGGCTGTCGATAGGCGTCGCGATGGGCGCCGGGTTCGGCTGGTTCGCGTTCAAGCGGATCGCGCGGCAGGTGTCGTTCCTGGCATCGCTCGAATGGGCGCAGGGCTGGCTGTTCGCGAAGGCCATGCGCCGCGAGGAACTGGTCGCATGGCTGGAGGCGCGCCACGCGTCGCGCGCGCCGGCGCAGCCCGCGATCCAGTAGTTCGGCGCCCGGCCGTGCCGGGCGCGATGCGCTTACTGCTTGACGCCTTCCGCCTGGATATGCAGCGTGGTCTTCATGTTGAAGCCGTACGCCTTGCCGAAGTCGATGCCGAAATCGTCGCGATTGAACGTCGCGACCGATTCGGTGCCGCACACTTCGCGCTTCAGCATCGGGTGCTTGATGCACTTGAATGATTCGATCTTCAGATTGACCGGTTTCGTGACGCCGTGCAGCGTCAGCGTGCCGATCACTTCGACCGGCTTGTCGCCGTCGAAGCGGATCTGCGTGCCCTTGTAGGTCGCGGTCGGGAACTTCGCGGTGTCGAAGAACTTGTCGCCGACCAGTTCCTCGTTGAGCTTGTCGTTGCCGATGCCGACCGAGGTCAGGTCGATCGTCGCCTCGACCGTGCCGGTCTTCGCCGCGCGATCGAGCACGACGGTACCGCTGCTTTTCTTGAACTTGCCGCGCCAGATCGACAGGCCGCCGAAGTGGTCGGTCTCGAAGCTCGGCGACGTGTGCGTCGGATCGAGCAGGTAGGTTTCGGCGGCGGCCATCGCGTTGAACGAGCATGCAGCGGCGAGCGCGCCGGCGGCGAGCAGGAAGGATTTCTTCAAGTTGGACTCCAGAGGTCGAAGGGTAAGGCGGTGCTGCGGCGTTGTGGGTTATTTCTTCGCCGCGACCAGATGAAATTTGATGACGACTTCGTCGGCGACCACCGACGTGTCTTTCCATTCGCCGGTGCCGACGTCGAACTGCGTGCGTTTGATCGGCAGCGAGCCGTCGAAAGTTTGCGTGGCGCCCTGGCTCGCGATCACGACCGGCACGACGACCGTTTGCGATTTGCCTTTGATCGTCAGCTTGCCGGTCACCTTGTACTGGTTGCCGCCAGCCGGCGCGATCGAGCTCGACACGAAGGTCGCACTCGGGAAGGCGCCGCTGTCGAACCATTCCTTGCCTTGCGCCTGCTTGTTGTAGTCGTCGGCGCCGAGGTCGTAGCTCGCGGTGTCGATCGACACGTTCGCGCTGCCCGCGGCAGGCTTCGCCGGATCGAAATTCAGTTGCGCGGAGAACTTCCTGAACTTGCCGTCGACGGGCACGTTCATCTGTTTGGTCGTGGCGATGACGCTGCTTTTCGCGAGGTCGACATCGGCGTGCGCGAGGTTCGCGCCGAGCAGCGCAAGCACCGCGAAAGAAGCGAGCGTCGCGCGATGAGCGGAGTGATAAAAGGGTGTCTTCATAATGGTACGCATCCTATCCGAGCTTCGCGGCCTGATTGCACACCGCGAGGAATTTGATTGCCAACCAGTCGTAACCAATCGACAGGAGTTATGGCTTTCTTGTAGCTGTCATATCGTTATGCGCGGGTCTTCAGAAACGGCACCATGCGCGCGAGCAATCCGTCGCGATCGATGAACTGATGCTTGAGCGCCGCGAGCGCGTGCATCAGCACGAGCGCGAGCAGCGTGTAATTGAGCAGCACGTGCACCGTGCGCAGCGTGGCCTTCAGCGCCTGATCGGGACCGATGATCGTCGGCAGCGGCAGGATGCCCAGATACACGACCTGAATGCCGGCCGCCGAGCTGTAGAAGTAGCCGGACAGCGGAATCGCGAGCATCAGCAGATACAGCAGACCGTGCACCAGATGCGCGGCGGCCTTCTGCCACGCGGGCGTCGCGGCATCGAGCGCGGGCGCGCGATGCGTCGCGCGCCACAGCACGCGCAGCAGCGCAAGCGCGAACACGGTCACACCGATCCATTTGTGCCATGAGAAGTACTTGAGCTTCGTCGGCGTGAAGCCGGGGATATCGGTCATGATCCAGCCGATGTAGAAGCCGCAGATCATCAGCGCGGCGACCAGCCAGTGCAGCGCGATCGCCGCGCCGTGGTAGCGCGTGGGAGCGCAAGCGTGTGTTTGCATCGTGTTCTATCCGTTGCTCGCGAGAAGCCGCGTGGGAATGCGGATAGTAGGGATGCCCATTCAAACTGAATAGGCGGGTGCGCGGGAACAGATCGTTGTCGCGGTGATGTCAATCGTGTCGAAAGGCATGCGCGCTGAAGGTACGCGCATGAAGGCACGCACACTGCTGTGGAGCGCTCGCCTGGGTACCGCTGTGGTAATTTGTTGCCCCGAACTACAAGGTTGCGCGCTTTGCGCAGCCATCGACATAACCCATTATTCGGGCTTTAAGCCGTGAATTCCATTTTTCTTTCCTGGAGTATTGCCGCGTTCGCCACCGCCGGCGTGATCACACGGCCGTTCAAATGGCCCGAAGCCGTGTGGGCCGTCGGCGGCGCGGCGCTGCTCGTCGCCCTCGGCCTATTGCCCTTGCATCTCGCGGTCGAAGCGATCGGCAAGGGCACCGACGTCTATCTGTTCCTGTTCGGCATGATGCTGCTATCCGAAGTCGGCCGCCGCGAAGGGCTGTTCGACTGGGTCGCGGTGCTCGCTGTCAATCATGCGCGCAGTTCGCCGCGCAAGCTGTTCGTGCTCGTGTATCTGTTCGGCGTGGTGATCACCGCGTTTCTTTCCAACGACGCCACCGCCGTCGTGCTGACGCCCGCCGTGTTCGCGGCGGCGAAGAAAGCGAAGACACCGCCGCTGCCGCTGCTGTTCGTCTGCGCGTTCGTCGCCAATGCGGCGAGCTTCGTGCTGCCGATTTCGAATCCGGCCAACATCGTGCTGTACGGCAATCACACGCCGCCGCTGGGACCGTGGATGCTGCGCTTCACGCTGCCGTCGGTGCTGTCGATTGCCGCGACCTTCGTGATGCTGCGCTGGACGCAACGCGAGGCGCTCGCTGGCGTCTGCGAGGCAAATCTCGACGCGGTCGAGCTCTCGGCGAGCGGGCGCGTCGCGCTCGCGGGCATCGTGGTGACGGCCGGCGCGCTGTTGACGGTCTCCGCCTACGACATCCAGCTCGGCCTGCCGACCGCGATCCTCGGCACGCTGACGGCGCTCGTCGTGCTGATCAAGGAGCGCAGATCGCCGCTGCCGATGATGCGCGAAATTTCGTGGAACGTGTTGCCGCTCGTCGCCGGGCTGTTCGTGCTGGTCGAGATGCTCGATCACACCGGTGTGATCAACATGTTCGCGGGTGCGTTGCGCCGCGCGACCGAACACAACGAAATCGAAGCCGCCGGCTGGGCCGGCGCGAGTGTCGCGTTCCTCAGCAATCTGATCAACAACCTGCCGGCCGGCTTGATCGCGAGTTCGACCGTGATGCAGGCGCATAGCCCCGAGCGTGTGATCGACGCGCTGTTGATCGGCGTCGACCTCGGGCCGAACCTGTCGATCACCGGCTCGCTCGCGACGATCCTGTGGCTCAACGCGATTCGCCGCGAAGGCGAAGACGTCAGCTTCATGAAGTTTCTGAAAGTCGGCGCGCTGGTGATGGTACCCGCGCTCGTGCTGGCGCTTGGGGCACGGATATTAACTGGCTGAACGGATGCCGGACCCGCCCGCCATCGGCGGGCTTGTGCAGGAGCCGACGCGGTTCGCGCCGGTGAGCTGGTCCAGTCGCGCGCCGACCGAGCGCAGCCTCGCTTCGAGGCGGGCGACGCGCTGGCGTTGCGCGGGCACCATCGACGAACGGTTCAACGCATGCAGCCGACGCTGCCAGTACGACAGCGGAAAACGGTCGCGCCCTGAAAGTGCGTTGAAAACGACTTCGAGGTGGGCAATTTCCTTGTCGATATCTTGGTAATTCATCACAAAGGTCCAGGAAAGAAGGATGGATAGGGGCGCGCGAACTCGACAGGGATCGCAAGGTCCGTTCCATCCCGCCTATATGTAGTCAATATCAGCCGTGACGGCACAGAGCGCCATTTCGGGCGCGCACCTGGCGCGGTGCGCGATGGTAAGAAGCGGCAAACTCCATGCAAGTTTTACGCGGCGCTCCACCTTTCAACGGGACAACGGGAATTCACCAGGCGTGCCCGCGAGGCCCGTGTCCTATGCTGAGTCAACGGTGTGGGCCGGTCTCGGGGCGATCGAAACCGCCCGCGCGACGGCCCGGCGCGCGCTTTCAACGCGGCGCGATCACGAGCGGTTGCGCATAGCTGACCGTCGGCGCGGGCACCACCGCATAGTTGAGCACGGGCGGCACCGCGACGATGGTCGCGGCCGCCACTGGCACGGCGACAGGCGGTGCCGATACGTACACGGGATTGACCGGCACCGGGTAGTAGACCGGCCGCGGCGGCGGCGCGTAGACCACGGCGGCGGGCAGATACACGACGACTCTCGCGTAGGCAGCGGAAGAACAGGCGAGACCGACGGCGGTGAAAGTCGAGGCGCAGGCGAGACGGATAGTCATTTGGGACTCCTGATACGTGAATGCCGACGAACGGCAGACGGAACGATACGCAGCAGGCCCGCAAAACGAAACCGCGAACTCATTTCGTTCGATGTCACGCTGCAGCGGCACCCGGCGCCGTGACATGATTCGACATGATTCTTGAATTGCGATTGCGCGGCGTCTGACCAAGAATTCGGCCTGTCCATCGAAACGGATCGCGGCACCCAGGCAGGCGACGGTCGATGTTCCAACCGAAGGAGTCAGTCATGAAGAAGTTGCTCGCCACCGTGCTGCTGTGCTGCGCGTCCACCGTCGCATTCGCTCAGGCCGCCGCGCCGCAAGGTATCGGCCAGCAGCGGATGGAGCGCATGGAGCAGCAGTTGCAAACGCGTTTTTCAAGCGCGAACACCACCCACGACGGCAAGCTGACCCGCGACCAGGCGGCGGCCGGCATGCCGATGCTCGCGCGTCATTTCGACGAGATCGACACGCAGAAGGCCGGCTACATCACGCTCCCGCAGATCGAGGCATTCATGCAGGAACGCGGGGCCGCACACTGAGCGGCTCGGTTATCGAGGAGCTTTCGGATGGAGCGCCCCGCCAGGATCATCGTGCTCGACGACGAAGCCGAGTTGCGCAACATGCTGCTGCGGTTCCTGCGCGGTCACGGCTTCGACGTGCGCGCGGCCGAGGACGGCAAGCGCCTGAATCGCTACCTGGAGCGCGAGCCTTTCGACCTGCTGATACTCGATCTGATGATCGGCGAAGAGGACGGCCTCGAGATCTGCGCGAAGCTGCGCGCTCTAGGACAGACCTTGCCGATCCTGATGTTGACCGCGAAGGGCGATCCGCTCGATCGCGTGACCGGCCTCGAAACCGGCGCCGACGACTACCTCGCGAAACCGTTTCTGCCGCGCGAACTGGTGGCGCGAGTCAATGCGTTGCTGCGCCGCCAGAAGATGGCCGCGGGCGACGTCACGCTGACGTCGCAGCGCGTGCGTTTCGGCGACTTCACGCTCGACGTCGGCAAGCAGGAGCTGTCTCGCGCGGGCGAGCCGCTCGAGATTCATTCCGCGCAGATGCTGCTGCTGGTCGCGCTCGCGTCGTCGCCGAATCGCGCGGTGAGCCGCGACAACCTGCTCGCGCGTGCGCGAGGGCGCGACCATGACGCGCTCGATCGCAGCATCGACGTACAGGTGCTGCGGCTGAGGCAGATCGTCGAGGACGATCCGTCGAAGCCGCGTTTCATTCGCACCGTCTGGGGCGCCGGCTATATGCTCGTCGCCGATGTCGAATCATGATGCGCTCGCTGTCGCGCGCACTGCTGCCGCGCACGCTGCTCGCGCGCAATATCGCGCTGTTGATCGCGCTCGTGATGCTGAGCCAGCTCTGCTCGATCGTCGTGCTGCTGCATTACGTGCAGCGGCCACGCGTCGAACGCGCGGCGGCCGTGTTCGCGACCTACGTGACGACGCTCGACAACCTGCTCGCGGCCACTCCGCCCGCCTCGCGCGCGGCGCTGACCGCGCGTCTCGACGCGCGCGAGCAGTTGCCCCCCGAAGCGACCGACACACCGCCGCACGATCTGTTGCGTGTGTACAGCACCTATCAGCGCGGCGTTTTCATCGACAGCCTGCAGAAGCATCTGCCCGCCGATATGCCCGTGCGGTGGCAGACCGAGGGCGCGCAGCGGCTGTGGATTCGCATGCATGCGCCGGCTGCCGGGTCCGACCACGCGGCGGGTTCGTTGGCCAGCGCACCATACTGGATCGCGCTGCCGGTTCCCGAGGACGCGCAGGGCAGCGGCCTCGAAGCGGCGATCTTCCTGTCGTTGGGTCTTGGCGTGCTCGCCGCGCTCGCCGGCTACGCGATCCAGCTGCACCTGAATGAACCGTTGCACGAGCTCACGCAAGCGGCGCGGCGCGTCAGCGCCGGCGACCTGCCCGCGCCGCTGCCGACCGACGGCCCCGCCGAAATCGCCGCCGTGGGCAGCGCTTTCAATCAGATGACGCGCGCGTTACAGGACGCCGAAGCGACGCGCGCGTTGATGCTCGCGGGCATCTCGCACGACATCCGCACGCCGTTGACGAAGCTGCGCCTGTCGATGGCGATGGCGATGCCGCAGGGGGCCGACAGCAGTTTCGTGATCGCCGCCGAATCGTATCTGGATCAGATCGAGACGATTCTGCAGCAGTTCATGGATTACGCGGGCAGCGGCGAGCGCGAGGAAGCGCGGCCCGGCGATCTGAATGCGCTGATCGAACGGCTCGCGGGCGACTTCGCGGGGCTCGGGCACGAGTTCGACCTGTCGCTGGGCAGCTTGCCGGCCGTTCGATATCGGCCGATCAGCATGATGCGGCTGCTGATGAATCTGATGCAGAACGCGATCGTCTACGGCGGCAGCGGGCTTGCGGTGCGCACGTGGGCGACGCAGGACGCGGTCACGGTTGCGGTCGGCGATCGCGGTAAAGGTTTGACGGCGGAGGAGTTGGAGAAGCTGAAGGCGCCGTTCCAGCGCGGCCGCAACGCGCGTGCGCATAGCGGCGGCACGGGGCTGGGGCTGTCGATCGTCGAGCGGATTGCGCGGCTGCACGGCGGCGGCCTGCAGTTTCATCCGCGCGACGGCGGCGGCCTCGAAGTGTGGGTCGTATTGCCGGTCAAGGCGGCATGATGGGATGAGGAGGTGGCGTTCTTGCCGCTCACTCGCGATCGAGCCACGCGTCGAGCCCGACCCGAAACGCGACGCCTGCGATGACCGGCACCGTCAGCATCAGGATGATGCCGAAGTTCGGGATCTCGTCGCCGTACATGATCGGGTTGTACAGCACGACGCCCGACACGATCGCGAACATCACGACGCCAATGGCGACCATCAGGAGATTGCGCACGGACATGGACAGTGTCTTGCGCTTCGGCTTGTCCGTCGTGTCGTGAGCGCCGGGTGCTTCGTCGTGTTGGGCAGGCATGATGGTTCTCGTGGCAAGAATGCGGCATCGGAAGCCGTCGCGGCGGGTACCGCGCCCGGCATCATACCCGGAGGCGCGCGGCTGCTGCAGATCGGGGCCGCGCCGTTGCGGGTACTCACCCGTTCCAACAATATATGCCATTCCAGGCCGCGATTTTCAGGCGTCGGCAGTCGACCCCGCCGGAGGCGCCGAATCCGCGCGAGACGCCGATGCAAGCGCGCAACCGCTCAGGCCGAGCTCGTCGAGAATCGCGCTCATCAAGCCCGTGCGGCGCCATTGCAGCCACCTGATGTAGCACGTCTGCGACGGCGGAAACGTGCCGGGCAGCCGATGCCATTTCTCGTTGCGCGTGACGACCCACAGAATCGCGTCCAGGATCTCGCGCGGAGGACGCGCGGGCCGGCCCAGACGTTTCTTCGGGTCCTGCTTGAACAGATGACTGATGCGCGCCCAGGCGTCATCGGAAAGAGGAAGATCTAGCATGCCGCCAACACCTGACTGACTGGTTTATGTCGATCTTACGGTTTGGGCGGTTCCTTCTAATTCCGGATTTACGCGTGGTTTGGTCCGCTGAACCGCGGATTGCTTCGCGTCCGATGATGCTAGCGTTGCTTTCCTGACCTTCCTCTGCGACGGGCCGGAGATTACCGCGACCACGTTGAAGGAGCTGACGCTGCCCTCCCTCATAGCATCTAGGACGCCGCTTCAGTGTGGTCGAGCCATTGCGCGAACTCGTGTCGCAACTGCGCGATATCGAGCGGCTTGCCGAGTAGCCGTGCACCCGGAATCGCCGCCCCGATCTCCGCGCTGCGACCGTAGCCCGACACCAGCAGCACGCGTATTTCCGGCTGCACGCGCCGCACCGCGCGCGCGAGTTCGTGGCCGGACATGCCGGGCAGCGTGAGGTCGGTCAACAGCACGTCGTAGCGTTGCGTGTTCGCGAGCGGCAACGCTGCTTCCGCGCTCGCGACCGCGGTGCAAGCGAGGCCCAACGCGCCGAGCAGTTCGCCGAGCGCCTCGCGCGATTCGGTGTCGTCCTCGACGAACAGCACGCGCGCGGCTTCGTGGGCCGCGCGCGGCTGGATCGGCTTGTGCGGCTTTTTCTTCGGCTCTTTGTGCGACGTTTTCTGCGGGCCCTTCGCAGTGGCGTACGTGTTGGCGCTTTCGTACGCGGCGGGCGGCACGCATGCGGCGATACGCGCTTCGCGCATCCCGGCCGCGTGGTCCGCGCGCGCGGCGCCCGCGCGTAGAACGTTACGCACCAGACGGGCAAGATCGTCGCGCCGGTACGGCTTCGACAGCAGCGTGATACCGGCGTCGAGCTTGCCGTGGTGGACGATTTCGTCGCGCGTATAGCCCGATGTGAACAGCGTGGGCAGTGGCGGCGTACGCGCGGCCGCGCGTTGCGCGAGCTCGACGCTCTTCAGCTTGCCGGGCATCACGACGTCGGTGAACAGCAGATCGATCGGCATGTCGCTGTCGATGAATTCGAGCGCCGCGTCGCCATTCGACGCGGTCAGCACCTTGTAGCCGAGCTGCGCGAGCATTTCGACCGCGGTCAGCCGCACGTCGGCATCGTCCTCGACGACGAGTATCGTTTCGCCGCCGCCGACCGATGCCGCAGTGCCGTCGACGGTTTCCGGCGCCTCCGCCTCGCAGCAGCGCGGAAAGAACAGCGACACCGTGGTGCCGTGTCCCACTTCGCTTTCTATCGACACATGCCCGCCGCTTTGCCGCGCGAAGCCGAACACCATGGACAGGCCAAGGCCGGTGCCGTGGCCGTCGGGTTTGGTCGTGAAGAACGGCTCGAACACGCGTTGCAGCACTTCGGGCGGCATGCCCGAGCCGGTGTCGGCAACCGAGAACTCCACGTATTCGCCGGGCGACAACTCCGGCTTGCCGCGGCAGAACGCGGCGTCGAGCGTGCGGTTGGTCGCGCGCACGGTCAGCACGCCGTCGGCGCGCATCGCGTCGCGCGCATTGATCGCGAGATTGAGCAGCGCGTTTTCGAGCTGGTTGCGGTCGACCTGCACGTTCCACAGATCGTCGCTGAGCACCGTGTCGATCCGCACCGTTTCGCCGAGCGCGCGATGCAGCATCTCGCTCATGCCGGTCAGCAGGCGGCGCGGATTCAGCACGGTCGGCGACAGCGGCTGACGCCGCGCGAACGCGAGCAGATGCGCGGCGAGCTTCGCGCCGCGTTTGACGGCATCGGTCGCGGCGGATAGACGCCGCTGCGTGACCGGGTCGTCGTTTGCGTCGGCCGCGAGCATCTGCAGATTGCCGTTGATCACCTGCAGTACGTTGTTGAAGTCGTGCGCCACGCCGCCCGTCAGGCTGCCGATCGCTTCCATCTTCTGCGCCTGGCGCAGCTGTTCCTCGGCGAGCGTGCGCGCCGCGATCGAATCGGCGACGCGCTGCTCGAGCGTTTCGGTTAACTGAAGAAGCTGCTGTTCGGCGATCTTGCGATCGTGAATGTCGATCAGCACGCACGGAAAGCGCGTCGGTTCGCCGTGTTCGTCGAACTGGCAGCGGCCGTTCGCCTGTACCCACATATAGCCGCCGTCAGGCCGCCGGATTCGGTACTCGGCGCGAAACGGCTCGCCGCTGCGGATCGCTTCGGCGGTCAGGCGGTCGTTGAGCGCCTGGTCGTCGGGGTGGATCATCTGCGTTGCGGCATCGCGCGCGACGCCCTTCGACGCTTTGTCGCGCGCAAACAGGAAGGTCCGCGCGAAGCGTTCGTCGCCCGTGACCTCGCCGGTGCGCACGTCGAGCACCCAGGTGCCGAGCACCGCGCCGGTGTTCAGAGCGAGCTGCAGGCGTTCGTTGGTCTCGTGCAATTCGGTTTCGGCTTGCTGGCGCATCCGCTCGGTCAGCACGCGCCCGGTGGTCTCGACGACCATCGCGAGCACACCGGCCGGCGCGCCGCTGTCGCCCGCGACCGGGCTGTAGTACAGATCCATCCACACGTCTTCCGGCTTGCCGTCGCGCAGCAGCACGAGCGCCTTGTCGCGATACGACAGCGTGCCGCCCGCGAGGCAGGTGACCATCACGTGATGGTTGAAATCGGCGACTTCGGGCCAGCCGTCTTCGACCGGACGGCCGAGCAGATACGGATGCCGCCCGCCCGCGAAGACCGCATAGGCGTCGTTGTAGATCATGTAGCCGGGCTCGCCCCACAACAGCACGAGCGGCATCGGCGAGGCGAGCATCATCTGGACCGTCGAGGTCAGACTGCGCTGCCAGTTTTCGATCGCGCCGAGGGTGGTGGCGCGCCAGTCGAATTCGCTGATGCGTCGCGCCATCTCGCCGCGCCAGCCAGCGCAGCCACAGTCTTGTGCCGGAAAAGGCATGCAGCGCTCCACGTGAAATCACGTCGAAAATGATTGGCTCTTGACCGAAGCTTCGAGGGTTCGCGCGTGTTGCGCAGCCTCGCGAACCCCAAAAATATTGTAGGGCACAACGCCTTATCGTTGATGCATCGCAGGCGCTATTTGGGGTTTTGCCGGGTAAGCAATCCTGTCCGAAACCCTACCAATTTGGCACCTCGTTCGATGCACGGGCAACATTTACCGCGAGGCGCGTTTGCTGCGCGGCGAAAGCGGAAGAAGCGCCCGCATTTCCGGCGTGGCTCGATACCTTCGTGGTCGTGCCCACGGTCAGGTGCGAATCGTGCTGCCGTCCCCGTTTCCTGCGCGAGCTTCGAACTTCAATGGAACGCGCCGTCAGTTGGACAGCGACAGATACTGCGACGTCAACGGCACCGGCGGGAACGGCTGTAAGCCGGTCTGCTTGTTGAAGCTGTAGCGCACGTACACGACCGCGAGCCACTCGCGATATTCATAGGCGTTGCCGAGCGACGCGGTCGCCCCGACCGCGAGCTGCGGCGCGAGCTGATATTCAGCGACGCCGCTGATCGAATACGACACGCCGGTCTTGCTCTGACCCGGGTAGACGGCGGTCAGACCGTTGCCGAGGGATTGCGCGGCGGCGGCCGCGTCGCCTTGCCGGGTCGAGCCGTCGTTCAGCGGGAAGTAGTTCGACGCATCCTCGCGATAATGCTGCACGCCGATCGAACCCTTCACGTCATATGTAAACAGGCCCGCGCGGCCCGACCATTCGACCGGCAGATTCAGGATCACGTACTGCTGCGGACTGAAGTAGCCGCCCTGGCCGTAAGTGAAGTACGACAGATTGCGGTTGTAGCCCATGATCGTCGTGTTCACGCCGACCGTCAGCGTCTGGTCGGCGTCTTTCAGCAGACGCGTGTAGACGCCGCCGCCGCCCTTGACCGCGTTGTTGCTCGGCACGTTGGTGCCCATGTAGTGCTGATACGACGCGTTCACGTACAGGCCGCTCGTGCCGTCGTCCCAGCTGAGGCTGGCAAGCGCGCCGTTCGACGTGACGCCGCCCCATTCGAGGCCGGCGGCCGCATCGCGCGCGCCCGCGTACGACAGCAGGCTGTCCGTCACCGCGCGCCGCGCGACCGCGATCGAGTACGAGACCTTGTCGGTGATGCCGCCGTTGTATTGCGCGCCACCGACGATGTTGGTCTCGCGCAAGCCGATCGGCGTCACGCCGATATCGCCGCTGATGCTGCGACTGTCATAGCCGACGGACAGGCCCACACCGCTCGCGGTCTGGCTGCCATAGTTGTTGGTGCCGTTCTGCGCCGCCGATTTCGACGACGCGGTCGAAAGCCCCGCGCCGAAGCGCGCGAGCGTCGACGTACTGTTCGACGCGGTGCCTGCGTCGAGCGTGACCGGGGTCGCGGTCACGACCACGTGACCGTTGCCCGCCTTGATACGCCCCTGGATCGGCGCCTCGATGTCGGTGAGCGACGACAGCCCGTCCTCGCCGACGCGATTGCGGAAGATCAGGCCGCCCGACACGGTGCTCGACTGCTCGCGATTGACCTGCGCAAGCTCCTCGGCGACGCCGAGCGTCTGCGCGTTCGCGACGTTCGACTGCGGGTTGTTCTGTGCGTTGCTGCCGGGCGGGTAGTACGGCTGCCCGTAGCCGGCCGGCGGTTGCGGAATGTACGGCTGCTGCGCGTAGTAGTCCTGGTTCGGGTAAGGCTGCTGTTGATAGGGCTGTTGCGGCGGGTACGGCTGATACGGCTGATACGCCTGCGCGTAGCCCTGCTGCTGCGGATACGGCGGCGGCTGCGCGTAGACCGGCGCGGGTTGGCTCGTTTTCGCCGTGCTCTTCTTTGCGCTCTTCTGCGTGCTCGTGCGTGTCGATCCGTACGGCAGCGGCGTCGACGCGGCGTTGGCCTGCGCCTCGCGCGCGGCCGGCGACATGGGCCACGGTGTGGCCGCATAGCCGTCCTGCGCGCCGTAGGGCTGCTGCCCGTACGCCGGTTGCTGCGGATACGCTTGCTGCTGCGGGTAAGGCTGCGGCTGCGGATACGCTTGCTGCTGCGGGTAAGGCTGCGGCTGCGGATACGCTTGCTGCTGCGCATAGGGCTGCGGCTGCGCATAGCCCGCGTCGTACTGCTGCCGCGGCATCGGCTGCCCGGGCGCCTGACCTTGTCCCGGATAAGGCTGCAACGGCGCGCCCGACTGGCTCGATCCGTTGGATTCCTGTCCGTAGCCGCCGACCTCGGCGGCGGAGCGGGGGGCTCCGTACGGTGCGGCGACCGGCGCGGGCTGTGCGGCTGTATCGCCGTCGCACGCTCGTTCGCACGTACGCGTGCAGAACCGCTGGTGCTCAGGCGGGGTGACGGCCGAGGCGGAATTCGAGCGAGCTGTCCTCGCCGAACGCGCTCGTCTGCACGACCGACAAACCGTGCGCGCCCAACGCGCTCAACCACGTCTGATAGGCGCCTTCGAGAAATGCCGGCGTCCAGGCGAGCGCCGATTCGCCGAAGGCGGGCAGCGGCGCGCAATAGTGAATGATGCGCAGCGACTCCGCCTCATCGGCGAGCGCGACGTAACCCCAATCCATCTGATGCCAGTAAGAATTCAACACCTGCTCGACCTCGGCCGTCGATGCGCAGGCGGGCAGCGGATGCGCGAGCGCGAAACGGCTGCCGATGCGATGCATCAACTGTCGCAGCTCGTCGTGTCCGATTTGCGCTTCGAACTCGCTCGCCAGCGCGCTCAGCATGCCGCGCCATTGCGGCGAGATTTGGCGTTCGAGCAGATAGTTGAGGATTGGGACCATGTTTTCCGGAAGTTCGCGGCCCGTTGCACATTGCGGACGTGACATCCATTGAGCATTGGAGTCGTCGGCAATCGGGCGCCGATTACGTCATTTCTGCCGGGTTGTCCAGGGTGCCGGCACACATCATGAAAAGTCTAGTTAAGACACAGGCTTTTAGCCACTTTCATTGCTCAGCTTATACGTTAATAAACGCGCATTCGAGACACATGAATTGCGTAATTTTTGCTGCTTAAAAGAAATTGAAAGGTTAATCTTCGCCTGGCGCGCGAAAAGGCTTGCGGAACGATAGGTGTATTAGCCGACAATCCGGCCTGATTTGAGCTTTAGTCTTTTAATCATGGATTCGGCGGAAGGTGAGTTGCGCGAAAGATCGGGCGCGGCGTCGTTCGATTCAAATAATTTGCAATGCTCGATTCACTCACTATTCTGCTGGTCACGATTCTGGCGGACGCAAGGGCGATGCGCAGGCGCCGAATTGATACGTCGTGTTACGTTAGCCATAAATGTTTATCGAACGTTTGCCGATAACTATTGGCGGAGTGACCGGAAACCCTGATCAGCCATCTATGTCTGCCATCCCGAAGCAGCACCTGCCCGAGCCAAGCATGCGTGAGCGCTTTCACCGGCGCTCGCTCGACCATCAGCGGCCGCTTTCCCTCGTGACGATGGGCTTCACGGTGGTTGCGTTCCTGTGCATGGTAACGGCGCGCGAACTGGTCGGCGCACCGGCCGGGCCGCTCGCGTACCGGCTGCTGTGCGCGCTTCTGCTCGCGCTGCTGGTGCTGGCGATCCCGCGCGCGAAGTCGACGGCGCTGTTCGGCGCGATCGGCGTCGCGTACGAACTGGTGCTGATCGCCGGGCTCGTGCTGAACGCGAAGGGCCTCGCGTATCCGTTGCCATGGCTATTGCCCGCATTCGTCGTGATACCGATCTGCGCGGCGCCGCTATGGCTCACGCCCGCGCATTTCGTCACCGGCAGCGTGGTGTTCTACGCGGCGGCCATCGCGCTGCTGCGCGGCAAAGCTCATGCGCCCGAGGTCGACGCGGCCGTGTGGACGTGGGTCATCGCGATCGGTGCGCCGACGGCGGTGGTGTTCCATTTCGGCTTCTACCGTTTCCGGCGCAACCACTTTCTGCTCGAGAGCCAGCTCGCGCAACTCGCGGCAACCGATCCGCTGACCGGCCTGCAAAATCGTCGCTCGTTCGTCAAGCACGCGGAGGGACGCCTCGAGACGCTGGCGCCAGGGGCGCAGATCTGCGCGATCTTTCTCGACATCGACAGCTTCAAGTCGCTCAACGACCGCTTCGGTCATGCGGTCGGCGACCATGCGCTGTTCCAGGTCGCGCAGGTGCTGAAGAACGCGGTTGCGCTCTACCAAAGCGTGAGCCGCATCGGCGGCGAGGAATTCGCGCTGCTGCTCGACAATGATCTCGCCGGCGCGCTGCAGCTCGCCGAGCGGCTGCGCCTCGACATCGCCGGGATCGAACGGCCGGACGGCCGTCTGACCGCGAGCTTCGGTGTCGCCGAGCATCGGCGCGGCGAAAGCTTCATGATGCTGCTCGATCGCGCGGACGAAGCGTTATTGCGCGCGAAGCAGACGGGGCGCAACCGTGTCTGCGCGGCGCGCGCGCTGCCGTTCGACGCGCTGCAGTCTCCGTTCGGCGATCCGAGCGCCGACGCGGCGCGTTACCGCTGGGAAGACTTCTATCTGATCTCGCACTTTCAGCCGCTCTACAGCCTATCGCATCAGAAGCAGGTCGGCTTCGAGGCGCTGCTGCGCGGAGAGCATGACGACGGCACGCTGGTGCCGCCGGTCGTGATGTTCGCGCCGAAGCCGTCGAGCGACGAAGGCGCGCTCGACCGCGCGAGCCACGCGGTGCATCTCGGCAACGCGCGTCGCGCGCTGCCCGGCGATGCGTGGCTGTTCCTGAACATCCTGCCGTCCACCTTCGTCGCCGAAGGCTACGCCGACCAGTTGACGAAGATCGTGCGCGCCGCGGGGCTCGAACCCGAGCGCGTGATCCTGGAGATTCTCGAATCGCATGGCGGCAGCGTCGACGAGATGTCGCGCGCGGCGGCGCGCTATCGCCAGCACGGCTTCCTGATCGCAGTCGACGACTTCGGCGCGGGCCAGTCGAATCTCGACCGGCTGCTGCGGATCCGGCCGGACCTCGTCAAGCTCGACGGCGAGCTGATTCGCGCGACCACGCACGGCACGCAGCAGCCGATCCTGCCGAAACTCGTGTCGCTGCTGCACCAGGCGGGGATGCTGGTGGTCGTCGAAGGCGTCGAGACGGCCGACGAACTGATTCTCGCGGTCGAGTCGAACGTGGATTTCGCGCAGGGCTATCTGCTAGGGCGGCCCGCAGCAGAGATCGCGCCGCCCGAGTCGGTGCATCGCCAGATCGACGATGCGTTCGACGTGATCGCGCAGGGCCGTGCGCATCAGCATGCGTTGTTCGAATCCGAAATGGAGCCGTACCGGCTCGAACTGCGGCGCGCGGCCGACGGCTTGCGCGCCGGCGCCATGATGGACGACGCGTTCGCGCTGCTCGCCAGCTTCGGGCGTTGCATCAGCTGTTTCATCCTCGACGCCACCGGCCGCCAGATCGGCCACGAGGTGCGCGGGCCCGCATGGTGCGAGGACGCGGCGTCGCTGCAGCCGGTCGCGAATCCGCGCGATGCGCGCTGGGATCATCGGCCTTACTTCCGCAATGCGGTGCTGCTGCCCGGCGAGGCGACCACCAGTAATCCCTATCTGTCGCTCGCGAGCGGGCGGCCGTGCATCGCAGTGACACTTGCCGTGCAGCTGGCGAGCGGGCGCTGTGTGTTGGGGGTCGAGCTGGATTGGTCGGCGCGAGGCTTGCCTTGGCCGGCGGGCGAGTAGGGGAAGTGAAAGGCTTTCGCTTCAATACCCGCCTTTGACCTGCGGCGCGCTCGCCGCCAGGTTCTTGTACGACGCGGCGAGGTCCGCGGCCGCGCGGCTCAGCAAGCCGGTGTCCGTGCCGACCGCGACGAAGGTCGCGCCCGCCGCCAGATATTCGGCCGCCAGCGCGGGATCAGGGGCGAGCACGCCCGCTGCCTTGCCAGCGGTGCGCACGGTGTCGATGCCGTGGCGAATCGCGTCGCGCACGCGCGCGTCGCCCGGCTTGCCGAGCAATCCCATCGACGCGCTCAGATCCGACGGCCCGAAAAACACACCATCGATGCCATCCACATGCGCGATCTCCACGAGATTGTCGAGGCTCTGCACGGTCTCCGCCTGCACGATCACGCACAGTTCGTCGGCGGCGGTGTCCAGATAGTCGGGCACGCGATTCCAGCGCGACGCACGCGCGAGCGCGCTGCCGACGCCGCGAATGCCTTGCGGCGGATAACGCGTGGCCGCGACCGCATCGAGCGCTTGGGCGGCCGTGTCGATCATCGGCAGCAGCAGCGTTTGCGCGCCGATGTCGAGCAACTGCTTGATCAGCGCGGCGTCGCTGCGTACCGGCCGCACGACCGGATGCGACGGATACGCGGCGACCGCCTGCAATTGCGACAGCGTGCTGCGTACGTCGTTCGGTGCGTGCTCGTTGTCGATCAGCAGCCAGTCGAAGCCGGCGGTGGCGAGCAGCTCGGTCACGTAGGCGTCGGCGAGCGCGGCCCACAGGCCGAACTGCGGTCTGCCTTCGGCGAGCGCGCGTTTGAAGGAGTTTTTCGGCAAGGACATATTGATGCGTTCAGATGAAATTCAAACCGATGCCGCCGAGCGGGCCATAGTCGATGTGGAACGTGTCGCCCGCGCGGGCGGGAATCGGGCTCGTGAACGAGCCGCTCAGGATCACGTCGCCCGCATTCAATGATTCGTCATACGGAGCAATTTTGTTGGCGAGCCACGCGACGCCGGTGGCCGGATGGTTGAGCACCGCCGCCGCGAGCCCGCTTTCCTCGACCGCGCCGTTCCTGTACAGCAACGCGCCGACCCAGCGCAGGTCGACGTCGAGCGGACGCACCGGCCGGCCGCCGAGCACGACGCCCGCGTTCGCGGCGAAGTCGGAGATCGTGTCATGGACCTTGCGTGGCGCGCGTGTTTCGCGATCGAACTGCTCGATGCGCGCGTCGATGATTTCGACAGCCGGGCTCACGTACGCAGTCGCATCGAGCACATCGAACAGCGTCACGCCGAGGCCCTTCAGCGGTTTGTTCAGCACGAACGCGAGTTCTACTTCGACGCGCGGCGCGATGAAACGATCCACGCGAATGTCCTGGCCGCTTTCGATGAACATGCTGTCGAGCAGCGGCGCGTAGTCCGGTTCGTCGATCTGCGACGAGCGCTGCATCGCGCGCGACGTCAGGCCGATCTTCCTGCCCTTGATTACGTGGCCTTCGGCGAGTTTCAGCTTGACCCACTCGCGTTGTATCGCGTAGCCGTCCTGTACGGTCATCTCTGGATACTGCGCGGAAAAATGGCGCAGCTGCGTGCGGGTCTTTTCCGCGTGATCGAGTTGCGCGGCGAGGTCGCGAATGGTTTGTTCGTCTAGCATGCTGATGTCAGCCCTTGAACCGCGCGTGCAGATTGTTGTGCTTCCAGGTGCCCGCTTCGCTGAACTCGTTGATTTCGAGCGACAACGCGAGCCCCTGCCGTTCGAACTCAGTGGCGAAGCGCTGCTTGATCAGCGCGAACAGCGCGTCGCCGGTCGCCTTCTTGACGACCTCCGGGCGGCCCGCGCCGATCTTCAGATTGGCGTGCAGGAACGCGGCGTCGGGACACCCATCGGCGATGCAGTACTGGTCGCAGCGCAGCGCGCGCACGCGGATGCCGCCGAGCGGATAGACGCGCTCGCCGTTATCGCGCTGCGCGTCGAGGCACTGCGCGAGGTCTTTGCATAGATCGCCGAGGCGTTGCGCGTCCGCGAGGTTGGCGCTGTATTCGAGTGTCAAGTGAGGCATGGCAATTCCTTCGCGAATGTCAGACGGGTAGCGGCGTGACCGGGAAGATCGCGTTGATCTGGCCGGTGCCCGAACTGCCGAAATAAGGCGTGACGACCTCGACCTTGCCGTCGTAACGATCCCAGCCGAGCGCGCCGAGCAGCATCGCGGTATCGTGCATGCCGCCTTCGCCCCAACATTTCTCGTTGTAGAGCGGCAGCATGTCGCAGAAGGTCTTCCAGTCGCCGGCTTCCCACATGCGCACCACGCCGCGATCCATCTGTTCGAGGAACGGGCTCCACACTTTGTGCATGAACTGCTCGGCGGTGCCATTGTTCGCGAAGTGATGCGACAGCGAGCCGCTCGCGAGAATGGCCACGGTACCGTCGTAGCGTTCTTCGATGGCCTTGCGTACCGCGAGGCCGAAACGCGCGCTGGTCGCGAGGTCGTGCCACATGCACCAGCCCGCCACCGACACCGCCTTGAAGTGCTGATCGCCGTTCATATAGCGCATCGGCACCAGCGTGCCGTATTCGAGCTCGAGCGTGGTCTCGCTGTGCGCGCGGCTTTTCACGCCCATTTCGTTGGCGACGTCCGCGATCAGTTCACCAAGCCCGACATTGCCCGGATACGCGTACGGCATGTTCCTGATGAAATGCGGCAGCTCGTTGCTCGTGTACACGCCTTCGAACTTCGGCGCGCAATTGATGTGGTATTCGCTATTCACTAGCCAGTGCACGTCGAACACGACGATCGTATCGACGCCAAGTTCGCGGCAGCGTCGGCCGATTTCATGGTGTCCGTCGATCGCGGCCTGACGGCAACCCTTGTGCGGACCGTCGAGCTCGGATAAATACAACGACGGCACGTGTGTGACTTTTGCTGCCAACGCGAGTTTGCCCATCGCGGTCTCCAGTGTCGACCGGAGTTAGAGCGTCAGCTCTTACTCCTGCCCCATGCTTTAGCAATTTCGTTTGACGGCGCGATTAAATGCCCCAGCGCGGAATATGATGCGAGCCGAGCGACACGCAGACGTTCTTCGGTTCGAGGAACACTTCATAACTCCACGTCCCGCCTTCACGGCCCACACCCGACGCCTTCGTGCCGCCGAACGGCTGACGCAGATCGCGCACGTTCTGGCTGTTCACGAAGCACATGCCGGCTTCGACGGCGGCCGCCACGCGCAGCGCGCGGCCCGTGTTCTCGGTCCAGATATAGCTCGACAGACCATACGAAATATCGTTGGCGAGACGGATCGCCTCGGCTTCATCGTCGAACGGAATCAGGCACGCGACCGGTCCGAAGATCTCTTCCTGCGCGATGCGCATACGGTTGTCGACGTCGACGAACACGGTCGGCGTGACGAAATTGCCGTGACGCAAGGCGTCGGGCAACTCGGGCGTATCGAGCCCGCCGCACGCAAGCGTGGCACCTTCCTTCGGGCCGAGTTCGATATAGCTGCGCACTTTCGCGAGATGCCCCTGGCTGATCATCGGGCCGACGATCGTGCTGTCCGCGAGCGGATCGCCAACCGTCAGGCGCTCCGCGCGCTCGACGAAGCGCTCGGCAAACCGCGCGTAAATGGAGCGCTGCACGAGAATGCGCGAGCCCGCGGTGCAGCGCTCGCCATTGTTCGAGAAGATCATGAACACAGCGGCATCGAGCGCGCGTTCGAAGTCGGCGTCGTCGAAGATCACGAACGGCGACTTGCCGCCAAGCTCCATCGAGAACTTCTTCAGGCCCGCGGTTTGCACGATGCGATTGCCGGTCGCGGTCGACCCGGTGAACGACACCGCGCGCACGTCGCGATGCGCGACGAGTGGCTCGCCCGCTTCCTTGCCATACCCGTGCACGACGTTCAGCACGCCCGCCGGGATGCCCGCTTCGAGCGCGAGCTTGCCGAGCATCGAGGCGGTCAGCGGCGACAGCTCGCTCATCTTCAGCACAGCGGTGTTGCCGAACGCGAGGCAGGGCGCCACCTTCCAGGTGGCCGTCATGAACGGCACGTTCCACGGCGAGATTAGCGCGCACACGCCGACCGGATGAAACAGCGTGTAGTTCAGATGCGAGTCGGTCGGGTACGTCTGGCCGTCGACGCGCGTGCACATCTCGGCGAAATAGCTGAAGTTGTCGGCCGCGCGGGGCACCAGTTGCTTGCGCGTCTGCGAGATCGTCTGGCCGGTGTCCTTCGTTTCGGTCTCCGAGATTTCCGGCACGTGCTCCGTGATCAGCTCGCCGAGTTTGCGGATCAGCTTCGCGCGTTGCGCGGCGGGTTTCGCGGCCCAGGCAGGGAAGGCGCCTTTGGCCGCTTGCACGGCCGCATCGATCTCCTTCGCGCCGCCGCGTGCGACCTCGGCAAGCACTTCCTGGGTGGCCGGGTTGACGGTTTCGAAATAGTCGCTCGAGGTGCACGCCTCACCGTTGATCAGATGGTCGATCGGCATTGCCTTGTCCTTTCGCTGTTCGGTGGGTTTTTGCTGTCCATCAGACGCGGCCGAAGTCCGCGTCCGAGGCGATCGTGTTGACGAGACGGCCGAGGCCGTCGATTTCGCAGACGACTTCGTCGCCCGTGTTGACGTTGACGATGCCTTCGGGCGTGCCGGTCAGGATCACGTCGCCGGGCGCGAGCGTCATGAAGCCGCTCAGGTATTCGATCAGCGCGGGGATGCTCGTGACGAGATCGCGCGTATTGCCGCATTGCTGACGCGTGCCGTTGACGAACGTGCGCAGCTCGAGCTGCGTGACGTCGGCGATGTCGGCGGCGTCGACGAACCAGGGGCCGAGCACCGTGCCGCCGTCGCGATTCTTCACGCGCAGATTCGGGCGATAGTAATTTTCGAGGTAGTCGCGAATCGCGTAGTCGTTCGCGATCATGTAGCCCGCCACGTGCTGCATGGCGTCTTCACGCGCGACGTTTTGTGCGGTTCGCCCGATCACGACCGCGAGCTCGCACTCGTAGTGCATGAACGTGACGTCGGCCGGGCGACGCGTGACGCCGCGATGGCCGAGCACCGTGCCGGGCCCTTTCAGAAACACCAGCGGTTCTTCCTGTTTGCTGAACTGCAATTCCTTCGCGTGCTCGGCGTAGTTCAGGCCGAGCGCGAAGATCGTGCCGACTTCGATCGGCGCAAGCCAGACTACTTCGTCCTCGCGAAGCACGCGGCCGTCGGCGAGGCGGACACCCTGCTCGTGCGGATACGCTTCGTGAATCGCTCCCGCATAGGCGACGCGGCCACGCATCATGACGGTTCTCCGTTGCGTTGATCCATGCCGATGAACGATATGGTCAAGGGCGGCAGCGCGCCGATCGACAGCGTGGCCGTATCGCCGACATGCGCGACCGGCGAGCCGTGCCGGACGCCGAGCGTGAGCACGTCGCCCGCGTTCAGCGTCATGAAATCGGTGACGTCGGCGAGCAATTGCGCGATGTTGCGCACCGACGTTGCGGTGCTTGCCGTGAACGGTTCGGCGCGTTTCAGCGAGACGGCGATGTCGAGCCGATCCGGCGCGACGACGTGGCGCGCGGCGACGAGCGCCGGTCCGATCACGCAGAAGCCGTCGCGTGCGCGCAGTCGCACGTTCGGGCGATACACGTTGGTATGCGGCACGCTCAGATCGCCGACCGGCGTATAGCCGGCGATGTAGTCCGCCGCGCGCTCGACGCCGACGCGCGTCGCGGTACGGCCGATCACGATGCCGAGTGACGCGCCGACCTCGACGCCGAGCGTGTTATCCGGCACGACCACGCGCGCCCGATGCCCGGCCAGCGTGTTGCGCGGCTTCAGATACAGAATCGGCGCTTTCGGCGGCGCCTTGTACGGTGCCGCATGCACTGCGTCGCCCAGCGCGTTCAAGGCGGCGCGATCGTTCAGCAGGGTGCCGTACACGGCGCCGCTGACCGGCGCGCGACACGCAACGCCGCGTGCCAGCAACGCGGCCGCGGTGTGCGCGTCCACGTCGCGAGGCAGCGCGTCGCCTTCGGGATGCAGCAGATGATCGGCAAAGGCAAACATGAATGCGCAGCCTCGTGGCGAAAGTTTGGCGAAAACACTAAGATGTTAGTAGTATCCTGCTTGATATCATTGACGGTCAATAGGCTGCCGGTTGATCGCGGGTTTTCCCGTAAGCTTCGACAGCTGTTTTTTTCTGATTCCTTGCCACCATGTCCGCTGCGTCCACCCGAGTTTTGCACCGCAATTTGCCGATGCTGCTGTTACGCGCCCGCGAAAAAATGATGGAGCGTTTTCGTCCGTTGATCACTGCACACGGACTTACCGAACAGCAATGGCGAGTGATTCGCGCGCTCAACGAGCACGGCCCGATGGAGCCGCGCCACATCTCCGACATCTGCACGATTTCGAGCCCGAGCATGGCCGGCGTGCTCGCGCGCATGGAGAGCATGGAACTCGTGACGAAAGAACGTTTCGCGGAGGATCAGCGGCGCGTGCTCGTGTCGCTGACCGATACGAGCGTCGAACTGGTGCGCGTGATTTCGAAGGATCTCGAGGCGCACTATCGCGAGCTCGAGCGCAAGGTGGGACCGGAGATCGTCGAGCGCGTGTATCGCGCGGTCGACGATCTGTTGGCGGGGTTGTCGGAAGAGGATGAGTGACGCGATGACCTACCAGCCGTAAAACCGCTGCCATTCGACGCTGCTGCCGTCCGGCGCGACCGCGTGATACTCGGGGAACTGCGCGCCGGTCGCACAAGCGTGGTTCGGCAGGATGCGCAGTTTCATACCGATCGGAAAGCGCTGCGCGATGTCGTCGGTCTGTGCATTGGCTTGCGCATCGGCCGGAACCGCCGCAAGAATCCCATGCTCCTGATTGGCGCCGCTCACGATAAAGTCCGGCAGCAACGTGCCATTGAGCAAACACGGCTGCCCATAGCCGAAATCGTGCGACTGCCGCGACGTACCGCGATCACGGCTTAACGCCATCCAGCCCGCGTCGAGAATCGCCCAGCCTTTGTCTTCCTGATGACCGATCACGGTCGTGAGTACGCTAAGCGCGATGTCGTCGGGCGTGCAAACGCCCACGTTGTGCATGACCAGATCGAACAGCACGTAGACGCCCGCGCGCACCTCGGTGACGTCTTGGAGGTGCCGCGCGGCGAGCGCGGTTGGCGTCGAACCGACGCTCACGGCCGGGCATTCGATGCCCGCTTCGCGCAACCGCTCGGCGGCGCGTACGCAGCCCGCGCGCTCCTGCTCCGCGAGCGCGGCGAGCGCTTCAGGTGTATTCAACTCGTAGCTCGAACCCGCATGGGTCATCACGCCGCCGACCTTCACGCCGTTCTCGTGCAGAATCCGCCCGACGTCGAGCAGCGTCTGCTGTTCGGGCTGGATGCCCGAGCGATGTCCGTCCGTATCGACCTCGATCCAGACCTCGAACGATTCGCCGTGCTGGTCGCCGAACGCGGCAATCGCCGCGGCGGCGGTCGGATTATCGACCACGAGCTTCAGATCGCACCCCTGGCGGCGCAGCGCGAGCGCGCGCGGCAGCTTCGACGGAACCATGCTGACCGCGTAAAGGATGTCGTCGATGCCGGCCGCGAAGAACGCTTCCGCTTCCTTCAGCGTCGACACCGTGATGCCGCGCGCGCCGGCGGCGATCTGCGCGCGCACGACGTCGATGCACTTGGTGGTCTTCACGTGCGGCCGGAACGCGACGCCGAGCGCATTCATCAGCCCCTGCATCCGCGCGATGTTCTTCTGCATCCGCGCGACGTCGATCAGCGCGGCCGGGGTTTCGATCTGTTCGAGTTTCATGCTTGCACCTGAGGAGCGGGGTGAGGGTGGAGGTTCAGTGACGACGATTGCGGCCAAAGCCTGCGAGCCACGGCACCAGCCCATCGAGCGATGCCGCTTCGACCTCGGGCGCCTGCGCTCCCGTGACGAGCGGCAGGCCGACGTGGTTGTGCCAGTAGGTCCGCAAGCCGACGGCCGCGGTGCCGAACATGTCGTAGCTCGAGCCGGCGACGAACGCGGCGCGTCGCGGCTCGACGCCGAGCTTGTCGAGCGCGAGGCGGTACGGTTGCGGGTCCGGCTTGTAGACGCCGGCTTCCTCGGCGGTCACGATCGCGTCCCAGCGCACGGGCAAGAGCGCGGCCGCCTGCGAGCCAAGCCGCGTCGAGCAATTGGTGACGACCGCGAGCTTGCAGTGCGGCGCGAGCGCGCGCAACGCACCGGGCGCGCCGGGCCACGGCGTCAGGTTCAGCCAGTTCGCCTGGAGCGCGTTCGCGGCCGATTCGGACAGACCGACTTGCGTGGCGGCCTCGCGCACCAGGTGTTCGTAGGGAACGTAGCGGCCGCAGCCGTATGTCAGACGCAGATAGGCGGCTCGCCATGCGCGGCCCGCTTCGTCGGAGCCTGCCGCACGGTTCCATGAGGTCCACGAGTCGAGCAGGGCGGTTAGCAGGTCGAACAGGACCGCGTCGGGGTAGGCGGGGGTGTCGGTGGAATGGTCGGCGGCAGTCATGATTGCATGGGGCCGGCTGTTGAGGATGAATCAATTATAGGTTTTCGATAGTACGTCAGCGTTCAGATCGGTTGACTCTTAGATTCAGATCGACTGAATCATCGCCGCCACGGTGGCAGCGGCCTGAAGCGGCTTTGCAGATACTGCATGAAATGACGTGTGCGCGCGGGCAGTCCCGCCCGCTGATGCGTGAGCGCGATCACGTTTGCGTCCGGCGCTTTCCAGCCCGGCAGCAGACGCACGAGTTTGCCCTTCGCAAGATCCTCGGCGACGTCCCATTCGGAGCGCAGAATCACGCCGCGTCCCTCGCAGGCCCATTGGCGGATCACGTCACCGTCGTTGCAACTCAGATGCGCGGACACGCGCACGCTGCGGCGCGTGCGGCCCTTGCTGAACTGCCAGAGTGACACGTCCTCATTGTTTTCGCGCAGCACGATGCACGGCAGCCGGCTCAACGCATCCGGCGATTCGGGCTGGCCGATTCGCTTGACGAGCGCGGGCGCGGCGCAGACGAAGCGCGCGTTCGGCGCGATCGTATAGCCGACCAGGTTCGACGACGGCAGCTCGCCGATATGCACGACGATATCGAAGCGGTCGAGCGTTTCGGTCAACGGCCGGTCGGACAGCGTCAGCGCGACGTCGATGTCGGGGTTCAGCTGCTGGAACTCGCCGATCAGCGGCGCCAGATGGCGTCGTCCGAAACCGAGCGGCGCATTGATCTTCAGCGTGCCGACGAGGCCGCCGCGGCGCGTTTGCAGATCGTCGAACAACGCGTCGAACTGCGCGATCAGTTCGGCGCCGCGCTCGCACAGCAGCAGGCCTTCGTCGGTGAATTGCAGGCGGCGCGCGCTGCGGTTCACGAGCTGCGTGCCGAGCTTCTTTTCGAGTTGCTGCAGGCGCTGCGTGACCGCCGACGGCGACAGCGCGAGTCGGCGCGCGGCGGCGATCAGGCTGCCGCTCGCGCGCAGCGTGAGCAGGAAGCGGATATCGGCCGAATCGGTCATGGGTGCGAGGCGGGTGCAATGGCGGGAGCGGGGAATCTCGCAGCATAATGCGTCCCGCTCGATCACAGGGTAAAGTGGCGCTTCCGGTCTATTGATTCAATCATTGGAAGAGAAGTCCCATGCCGTTGCCTCATGAGTCGTCCGCGTATGACGCCGCGCCCAATACTCCGCTGAAACAGGCGGTTTTTCTGCACACGGGCTGGCGCAGCGCGGGCACGTGGGTGTGGTCGCGGCTGCGCGAACACGAGTGCGCGGCCGGTTTTTACGAGCCGCTCAGCAATGTGCTCGCCGATCTCAAACTCGCCGACGTGCCCGCCTCGCGGCCGACCTTGACCTCGGGGCACCCGCCGCTCGCCGCACCATACTTCGACGAATACCGCCCGTTTCTGCGCGAAGATGCGCGCGGCGTGGCGGGTTACGATCGGCGCTTCAGCATCGATCGCTTTACGCGCGAGCCCGATGCGACATTCCCGTCACTGCAGGCCTATCTGCGCGCGCTGAGCGAGCACACGATCGAGCAGGGCCGCGTGCCCGTCTTCAAGTTTTGCCGCACGGGCGGTCGTCTGCCGTGGCTGAAGCGCGCGTTTGCCGAGGCGCTGCACGTGGGCGTGCTGCGCAATCCCGCATCGCAGTTCGCGTCGGGTTGGATGCTGCGGCAGCAGTGGAGCAATGCGTTCTTTGTCGCCGCGCCGTTTCGCGTGCTCGGTCTGAATCAGATGGACCCGCTGGTGCGCGAAGCGATCGGCGTGTGCGGCGTACGCCTGCCGCCGCTACCGTCGATGCCCGATGACGCGTATGCCGTCGCCTGCGAGCAATTCGCGCGCACGGTGGACAGCGACAACGCGTATCGAGCGTTCATTGCGTTGTGGATTCTCTGCGCGCTGCGCATGGGCGACGGCGAGGGCGTCGATTTGCTGATCGATATGGAGCGGCTCGGCGAGTCGCGCGACTACGCGGCTGGTCTGCGCGCCGCGTTCGACGCGCAATGCGGCTTGTCGCCCGATTTCACGAGCGCGCGCGATCTGGTCGAGGAAACGCGCCGCAGCGCGGCGCGTATGACGGGCATCGACGGCGGCGCGTTGCGCGCCGTGCATTCCGCCGCGCTTAAATTCCTGAAGGCGCAGGCGGGCATCGACGCGGCCTTCGTCGAGGCGGTGCGCCAGAAGATGGTGCTGGCCAACGAGTTGACCGAAACATGGCGCTAGCCGTGCGAGGCCAGCGCCGCGCGGCGCATTCCCGTGGCTAGCCCGCCGCCGATACCGCCGCGCGCAGCCCGAGCAGATAGCTGTCCACGCCGAAACCGCAAATCTGTCCTTTGACGATCTCCGCGAACACCGACTGATGCCGGAACGCTTCGCGCGGTCCGCGGCATTGGCGTAGGTCTTCAGGCGCATCGTCGGTACCGCGAGCGAGCCGAACGTGCCCGCGCCGGCGACGGCGATCCGGGTGCGGGTCATGAGCGGGTTCCCTGAAAGTCCTGATCAAGACGCGTTAAAGGGCAAGCGGGCTCAAGCAGCGGCCTTTTTCGCGTCGGCCATGCTCTGCGCGCGCATTGCGTCGTAGCTGAGCTTGTCGAGCGGCACGACGTTCTTTTCGCCGAGGTCGCCAAGCCGCACACGGAAGTTCTCACGCGCGCTCCATGCGGCGATTGCGCAGACGATCGTGATGGCGAACGTGATCGCGCCGATCGTCAGCGGCACGTTGTGCGATCCCGGCGGCGCGACGTAGGCGAACAGCGCCGGCAGCAGCGCGGTGATCGTCGTGCCGATGTTCTGGCCGATCGCCATCGCGGAGACGCGCGAACGGGTCGGGAACAGTTCCGGATAGAAGCTCGGGAAGATCGCGTTGTAGCCTTGATAGATGACGCCCCACATCAGGATCGACATCACCATCGCGAGCGGCACGTTGTGGATGCTGATCGCGTACAGATACGCGAAAGACAGCAGCCCTGCGCCGAGCGAGCCGACGATGATCGGCATACGCCGCCCGATCCGGTCGGACAGATTGCCCACGTACGGAATCACCAGCACCGCGACGATGTTGCCGATCACCGGAATCCACAGATACAGGCTCTTCGAAAAGCCGATGCCGTACGACGGCTGCACCGCGTACGCCGCGCCGAAGATCGTCGCGACGACCGGGATCACGTTCATCAGCGAGCACAGCACGACGCGCAGCATGTCGCCCCAGTTGTATTTGAACGCTTCGACGATCGGCGAGCGCGGCACGCCGCCGCTCGCGTCCTCCTTCGCGAACGCGGGCGTTTCCTCGACTTCGCGGCGGATGATGTACCCGGCGACCAGCACGACCGCGCTGAGCAGGAACGGAATGCGCCAGCCCCACGCATTGAACGAGGCGTCGTTCATGAAATAGGCGAGCGGCAGGAAGACCGCGGCGGCCAGAATCTGGCCGGCCTGCACGCCTTGCAGCGTGAAGCTCGCGTAAAAGCCGCGTCGCCCGAATGGCGCGTGTTCGAGGATCATCGAACTGGCGCCCGAGATTTCACCAGCGACCGCGAAACCCTGGATCAGTCGCAGCACGACGAGCAGCACCGGCGCGAGAAAGCCGACGTGCTGATAGGTTGGCAGCAGACCGACCGCCATCGTCGACAGACCCATCAGGAACATGCAGACGAGCAGTACATTCTTGCGCCCGTGTGTATCGCCCCAGTGTCCGAGCACGACCGCGCCGATCGGCCGCGCGACGTAGCCGACGCCGTAGGTTGCGAGCGATGCGACGATCGCGATCTTGGGATTACCGGAAGGGAAGAACAGCTGAGGAAAGATCAGGGCGGCGGCCTGCGCATAGATGAAGAAATCGTAGTACTCGAGTGCCGAGCCGATCCAGCCGCTGGCGGTAGCCTTGCGCGCCTGCGAGCTATGCCCGCTGCTTGCCGATGCGTTCGTTTGCATGACGTCTCCTGAATGGGAAATGTTTTTGTCAGCTTCTACGGCTGAATCATTGGCGCCTTTAAACGGGCGCCGCGCAAGCCAGGATTTTCCTGGTCTGGTTGCCGCGGTGCGGCACAACGGGATGGATCGACGCGTGTCACGAGCTGCCGCGGCGCACTCCGGGTTAACCACGGCCTGAGTGCGCCGGACATTGCATTCAAACCGGCTTCAGGCGACTGTCCCTTGCCCCACTGTTTCGCGGCCGCGACGACCGCTTCGGGGTCTGGCGCCTGAGCGAGCCGCATGGCGAAAGGAGCGTGAAGGTGACGGGCGGTCGAATCTGAGCGACATCGTCGTGCAGTGGGCGAAGGAGGGATACGGGATCGTGATGGTGTCGATCTGGGACGTGGCCGAGAGCCTGCGCGCGGGCGAACTGGTGCGCGTGCTGCCCGACTATCGGCAATCCGCCGATGTGTGGGCGGTGACGGCCGAGCGTTTGTCGTCGTCGGCGCGGATTCAGGTGTGCATCGAGTTTCTCAGGGAGCAGCTGACGCGCGGACCATATGCACTGGTGACGCGCGACGTGGGCGGACTCTGAGCTACGCCGCGCCTGCCTGGATCCGGTGCTCACACGCTTGCGCTTTTACACGCTCGAAGCCGTATCCTCTTCCGCCTCGTCCAGCTCGCTACGCTGAACCGTCGTTACGGAGTCGGGAATGACCGTGGTGGCCGTGACGGGCCGCGGATCTTCGATGCTGTAACACAGGCGCCAGCCTTCGCGATAGAAACGCAGCTGCCGGTATCGCATCAGATAGACAAGTCCGACGAGCGCCGCGCCGAAGCCCGATGCAGCGCCGACGCCGAGCGCCCAGCGCGGCCCGAAACGGTCGGCGACCCAGCCGACCACTGGCGCGCCGAGCGGTGTGCCGCCGAGCGCGATCGCGAGCAGGATCGCGATCACGCGGCCGCGCATGGCCGGCTCGGTGGTCAGTTGCACGAGGCTATTGGTCGAGGTGGTGAAGGTCTGCGTCGACACGCCGATCGCGACCAGCACGATGCCGAACAGCACGTAGTTCGGCATCAGCGCAGCCGCCGTGCAGCCGACGCCGAACATCGCGCCGGCGGCGAGCAGCAGCCCCATGGTGGGCCGCGCGCGGCGCGCGGCGAGCAGAGCGCCAGTGACCGAGCCAATCGCCATCGTCGAGCTGAGCACGCCGTACTCGCCCGCGCCCGCACGGAACGCGGTGACGGACATCGTCGAGATGAAGATCGGGAAGTTCAGGCCGAAGGTGCCGATCAGGAACAGCATCAGGAGCGCCGCCTTCAGATCGGGGCGTGTCCAGACATATTTGAAGCCTTCGACGAAGCTGCCGCGCGAGCGCACATTGCGCGGCTTGATATGTAACTGGTCCAGCCGCAGCATGCGCAGTGCACCGAGCACGGCGACGAACGAAAGCGCGTTGATCAGAAACACCCAGCCACTGCCCACCGACGCGATCAACAGACCCGCGACCGCTGGCCCGAGCATGCGCGCGGCGTTGAACGACGTGGAGTTCAGCGCGACGGCATTCGCGAGATCGCGTTCGCCGACGAGGTCGGATACGAAGGTTTGGCGTGCGGGGGAATCGAACGCGGTCACGCAGCCGAGCAGGCCCGCGAATACATAGACCTGCCATAGCTGCACGAGCCCCGTGACCGTGAGCAGACCGAGCGCGAGCGCCAGCGTACCCATTGCCGCCTGGGTCGCGAACAGCAGCTTGCGGCGGTCGAAGTGGTCGGCCGCGTAGCCGGTGAGCGGCAGCAACAACATCTGCGGCCCGAACTGCAGCGACATCACGATGCCCACCGCCGTCGCGTTGTGATGCGTAAGCTCGGTGAGCACGAGCCAGTCCTGCGCCGTGCGCTGCATCCATGTGCCGATGTTCGAGACGATCGCGCCGCTCGCCCAGACACGATAGTTGAATATGCGCAGCGAACGGAACGTGGTGCTCACGGCAGGGGTTTCCTCAACGCGGGGTGGGCCGCATGCGGGTAGCGGCCCGCTTCAATTCAGGCTTTGAGCGCGCGAACGTTCGAGCAGATCGAGCACTTCCCGCGTCGTGCCGGTTTCGCCGAGGCGCGGAAAGATGCGCGTGATGCTGTTGATGTGCGCGTCGGCGTTCAGATCGGTCATCGCGTCGACGACGAGCGCGACGTTCAGGCCTGCCTCGCTCGCGAAGCGCGCGGTCGATTCGACGCCGATGCTGGTCGCGACACCGACGAGCACCACTTGCGTGACGCCTTGCTGTTGCAGATACGCGGCCAGGTCCGTGTTCGTGAAGGCGCCCCACGTGCGCTTCGTGACCAGATGGTCCGACGGCTGCTGCTTCAGTTCGGGCAGAAGGTCGGCGAAGCCGGGCGGGAAGTCGGCGGAGCGGCGACCTGGTCGGTGCGGCCCGGTGCGCCGGCGGTGACGTTCACGAGCACGACGGGCAGGCCGTGGCGGCGGAACGCGTCGAGCAGCGTAACCGAGCGTTCGACGATTTCGCGGGCCGGATGGGGGGCGGTGGGCAGCGCGACGATGCCGCGCTGCAGGTCGACGACGACCAGTGCGGTTTTGGCGTCGAGAGTAGTGAGTGCCATGAAGTGATCCTGCGAGTGGCGAGACGCGTGTGCGCGAATCGCGAGTTACAAATCGACGAGGCGTTTCAGCAGATCGACGCCCGTCGCGAGTTGTTGCTGTTCGGCTGCCGTGAAACGCGTTTGAATCGTGCGGTACAACCAGTCTTCGCGTGCCGCGCGGCTTGCCTTGACCTTCTTGCGAAAGGAGGGTGTCAGCGACAGAACCGTCTGCCGTCCATCGTTAGGATCGGGCGTGCCGCTGACGAGCCCCGCGGCTTTCAGTACCGCGAGCGTTTCTCCCATCGACTGCGGCCGCATGCCGTGCGCACGCGCGAGCGAGGTGACGGTGGCCGGGCCTTCGCGTTCCAGCAAGTTCAGCACCTGCACCTGCGACGGCGTGAAGTCGCCGACATGCGACTCTTCGCGCAGACGCCGGCGCAGCTTGCCCGCCAGCACGCGCAGATCTTCTGCGAGCGTATGAAGTTCTTCCGGCGTAACTGCGGGAGGGGATCTGGTCATGCGGTGAACTCGTGCGATGACATGATGTGAAGGTTTCCTGATAAGGTTACCTTCGTATCTCGCCCGGGTCAAGTTTTGAGGTGGCGGGAGGCCGTACGCCGAAACGTCGCCACGATGGCCTCAGCGCGCCCGCATGCGCCGGTTGAAAAAGCGCCATACCGCTCCGCCGACGAGCATCGCACCGCCGAGCGCGAGGCCAAGCAACACCAGCGAACTGAGATGCTCGCGCACCACCGGCACGTTGCCGAACAGATAGCCGCCCGCGATCAGCGAGACCACCCACAGCGCCGCGCCTGCGGTGACGAACGCGACGAAGCGTGAGAACGTCATGCGCGACACGCCCGCCGCGAACGGCGCGAACGTGCGCACCACGGCGATGAACGGCGACAGCAGGAAGGTCAGGCGGCCGCGCGTTTCGCTGAACACGTGGGCGCGGCGCAGCGCATCGCGATTGAGCCAGTAGTAGTTGCGGGTATAGACCTTGTCGCCGACCGCATGGCCGATCGCGTACCCGACGCTGCTGCCGGCCACCGTCGCGACGAACAGCACGGGCGCGATGATCCACACGTTCAATGCGCCGGTGGCCGCGAGCGCGCCGCAGATGAAGATCAGCGGATCGCCGGGCAGAAAGAACAGCGGCAGAAAACCGTATTCGACGAACACGACGACAAACAGCAGCGCGTAGATTGCCGTGCCGAACTGCACGATCAGCGCGCTCAGGTGCTGATCCAGGTGCAGCGCGATCTGCAGCACATTCATCAGGTTCATCTTGGCGTGGCCTCGGGTGGCGTTCGGATGTGATGAGTGTAGTCCCGCGAGCGTGCGTGCAGGGCGCTTGCGCGAGTTTTTGCCATATGCCGCTTGTCGGTGTTGCGGTGCCGATGTCAAACTCGGGCGGTCTTCATCGGACGCAACGCCATGTCGCACGATTCCGCCATCACCTTCCGTTTTGCCGCGTCGCACGAAGCCGAAACGATTCGTGCCATCGAATTCGAAGCGGGCCTGCGTTTCGTCAGCGTCGGCATGACCGGGATTGCCGATGCGCCGCCTATGGCGCGCGAGGTCGTCGAGCGCAAGATCGAAGCGCGCGAGATCATCGTCGCGCTCGACCAGCAGACGATCTGCGCGGGCTTCGTGATGTTCGAGCCGCAGCCGACGCGCATCTACGTTCAGGAACTCGATGTGTTGACCTCGCACGCGGGCAGGCGTATCGGCGCGGCATTGATCGAAGAGGTCGCGCGAATCGCGCGCGCGCGACAATTGACACAGTTGGTGCTGTCGACGTATCGCGACGTGCCGTGGAATGCGCCGTATTACCGGCGGCTCGGGTTTCGCGATCTCGACACGTCGGAGCTCGACGCGGCGTTGCTCGCGCGGCGCGACGCGCATATCGCGCGCGGACTCGATGAATCGAAACGGGTGTTTATGCGGCGCGAGCTTGTCTAGCGCACAAAAAGCGGCGGGCGTGACGGGAATTCAGTCACGCCCGCCGCTTTGTCATTTCATACAGCGGACATGAGCCCGCTGACGCTACCGATTACACCGTTTCGAGCGCCGGATAATCGGTGTAGCCGACTTCGCCGCGCGCATAGTACGTCGCCGGGACCGGCTTGTTCAGCGGCGCATCTTCAGCGAAGCGGCGCACCAGATCCGGATTCGCGATGAACAGCTGACCCCAGGCCACCGCATCCGCTTCACCGGCGTCGAGCACCTGCTGCGCGCTTTCCTTCGTGAACTTCTCGTTCGCGATATACGGGCCGCCGAACGCTTCCTTCAACTGCGGGCCGAGGCGGTCGTCGCCGAGCGCTTCACGTGCCGCGATAAACGCGATCTTGCGCTTGCCGAGTTCGCGCGCGACATAGCCGAACGTTGCGGCCGGATCGGAATCGCCCATCGTGTGCGCGTCGCGGCGCGGCGCGAGATGCACGCCGACGCGGTTTGCGCCCCACACGCTGATGCACGCGTCGGTGACTTCGAGCAGCAGACGCGCGCGGTTTTCGATCGGGCCGCCGTAGGCATCGGTACGCTTGTTGGTGCTGTCCTGCAGGAACTGGTCGAGCAGATAGCCGTTCGCGCCGTGCACTTCGACGCCATCGAAGCCCGCGGCCTTGGCGTTTTCCGCGCCCTTGCGGAACGCTTCGACGACACCGGCGATTTCATCGAGGCCGAGCGCGCGCGGCGTCACGAACGGACGCTCGGGACGCACGAGGCTCACGTGACCACCCGCCGCGATCGCGCTCGGCGCGACCGGCAGCTCGCCGTTCAGGAACAGCGGATCCGAAATACGGCCGACGTGCCACAGCTGCAGGAAGATCTTGCCGCCCGCGTCGTGCACGGCCTGCGTGACGAGCTTCCAGCCTTCGACCTGCTCCCGCGACCAGATGCCCGGCGTTTCGGCGTAGCCGACGCCTTGCGGCGTGACCGACGTCGCTTCGCTGAGGATCAGACCGGCGCTCGCGCGCTCGGCGTAGTAGCGCGCCATCAACGCGTTCGGCACGCGGATTTCCTCGGCGCGCTGACGCGTGAGCGGCGCCATGATGATGCGGTTGGGCAGCGTGATATCGCCAATTTGCAGCGGATCGAAAAGAGTCGGCATAAGAGTTCACCTTTGGCGGCGGGCAAGGCCCGAGCCTCAAAAAACTGCGTGAAAAAGGAAGCGCGGCGATGCGAATGCGGCGCTCAGAGCTTCGTGTTCATGTATTCGAGGAATGCCTGAATGACGGGCTCGTTGCGTTTGAAAAACACCCATTGACCAACCCGTTTCGACGTGACGAGCCCCGCGCGCTGCAACGCGGCCAGGTGCGCCGACACGGTGGACTGCGACAGGCCACAGCGCGAGTCGATCTTGCCCGCGCACACGCCGTGGTCGAGCGGCAACTCCTGATCGGCGAAATGCGCGTGCGGCTCGCGCAGCCAGCCGAGAATCTCCCGGCGGACCGGGTTGGCCAGCGCTTTGTGGATCGCGTCGAAATCGGGCGTCATGTGGATGGTCTTCAGGTGATTCGGCAACCGGCACGCCGCATGGCGTGCGCGACATGCATCGCTACAGAACGAATCATATATCGTAACTTAACGATATGGGTGAAAACACTACTGCGGATGGGGCGATAGGTGTCGGCAGCGTTGATGTAGTCGCCTGCGCTGGCGCCGGTTATCTCAAAAATCGGATCGGGCTGATATTCGTGGCTAACCGCTGCGAGCGCCGCTATGTGGCTGGCGGCTCGTATGCGATCGGCAAGGCGACGCTGTACGGCGGCTATGAATTGCTGCTGAACGACGTCCCGTCGACGTTCACCGCATCGCCGCCGCAGTCGATGGCATTCGCGGGCGTGCGCTACAGGGTGACGCCGGCGCTGGACCTCGCAGCCGCGACTTACTACCACGCGTATCGCCATGTCGACGCGCACGCATTGAGCACCGGTGTCAACGCGGACTACTGGCTGTCGAAGCGCACGGCGCTTTACACCGACATCACCTATGTGATCAACAGCTCGAAGGCCGCGCTGAGTGCGACGGGGTGGGCGACTTCGGTCGCGACGACGACCGTGAAGACCGGCGCGAACCAGCTCGCTGTTGCGGTCGGCGTGCTGCGCAAGTTCTGACAGCGGCGGGGCGTGCCCTCGGCGTCGAATCGACGCCTCTGCACGGCACCACGGTGACTACCTGCGTTTCCAATCTGAAAGGGCCGACTTCACGCTGCAAAGAGGGCGACCGAGGCCGCCCTCTCAATCGCTCAGTGCGTCGCGATGATCGCGCCGGCCTTTCGCCGACGCGTAATACCGCTGCAAGGCGTCGGTCGAGCGCGCGCCCAGCGCGCGGATCTGCGCGTGCCAGTCGGCTTCCACTGGCCACTCACCGGCGATCACGCGTGGATAGATCTGCCGCGCGTATCGATGCAGTGCCTTCGCGCCGATGTTGCCGCTGACGCCAAGCAACGCGTGCAAGCTCGCGTGCGTCGCCTTGATATCGACGGCCGCGCTGTTGCCTGCGAGGCGCACGACGAGCGAGCGGATCTGTTCGATGCCGTTCAGGAACGATTCGTCAAGCAGATCGAGCGAGACCAGTTCCCCGAGGTGCGCTTCGTCGAGCAGGCTTTCTTCAGCGATGGTGGCGGCCGCGGGCGCGCTCGCAGTGGGGGGCAATGCCACCGGCGTCGCCGCAAAATCCGTTTGCGCGGCTCCGCCCGCGGTTTCCGTGATTCGTTGTGGAGCGTCCGCAACCAGCGCGCCGCGTGTACCGAACTGCCGCGCGAGACATGCGTACAGCGAGCCGGCCTGCACCGGTTTGATCAACACCTCGTTCATCCCGGCGGCAACGCAGGCCTGCACCGCTTCGGCATCGGTGTGACTGGTCAGCGCAATGATAGGCAGCGTCGCGTAGGCATCGGTGCGCGCGCGAATCGACTTCGTCGTCTCGATGCCGTTCATGCCCGGCATGTTCACGTCCATCAGGATCGCGTCGATGAAGCCGTCTTCGTGCAGTTTGGTCAGCACCGCCTGACCGTGGTCAGCCTCGACGACACTCGCGCCGCAGCGCTCAAGATACGCCTTCGCGACAAGCCGGCTGTAGGTGTCGTCGTCGGCGAGCACAAAGGTTCTGCCGGCGAAGACATCGGGCAGTTCGCCCGGCTGTTGACGCGCACCGCTGTCGAAGAGGGTCTGCAACGCGGTGATCAGCTCCTGCACACTCGACGTCTTGCTGATGATCTCGTCCATGCCGGCGCGCCGCGCGCGCAGCCGCACCGCGTTGCCCGGCTCGGCGGTATAGGCGGCGATCAGCACGTTGCGGTTCGGGCAGTCTCTGTCGGCGCGGATGCGCTCGGTCGTCGTGTAGCCGTCCATCGCGGGCATGCTGATGTCCATCAACACGAGGTCGTAGAGCGGCGCGCGCCGCAACGTGGCGAGCGCAAGCTCGCCGCCCGACGCCTCGCTGACATAGGCGCCGGCCTTCGTCAGCACGCGGCGGGTGCGCGCGCGCAGCGTGTCGTCGTCGTCGACGACGAGCAGGCGCTTGCCCTTGAACGCCGGCATCGCGCGTTCGAACAGGCGCCGCTCGTGCTCCTCTACCTCGTTGGCCGCTACCGGCGGAAAGCGCAGCGTGAACGCGGTGAACCTGCCGAGTTCCGATTCGCAGTCGATGCTGCCGCCGAACGCGCGCATCGCGCGCTGGCAGTACGCAAGCCCGAGCCCGGTGCCGCCCGAGTTGCCGGCCGTGCGAAACGGCTCGAACAGATGCTGCAGGATCTCCGGCGCGATGCCGGGGCCGGTGTCGCGTACGATCACCGAGTCGCGGTCGACGGTCAATGTGAGCGTCGCCTGCGGATACGCGACGATGTGATGCAGCGCGTTCTTGATCAGGTTGAACAACGTGAACAGATAGACCGTCTCGTCGACCTTGAACACGAAGTCGCGCCTGACGACGACGTTCACCTTCGCGCGTTCCTTGTCGTTGTCGAAGCCGTATTCGGCGAGCGCCTTGCGCGTGGTCGCGCCAGCGTGGAGGTAGCTGAGACTATCCGGGCGGATCGATTTCGCGGCGACTTCGTCGAGCGTCATCGCGATGATGCGCAGGCCGCGCTCGATCGACAATTGCCCCTGCGCGAGATGGTTGTACATCAGCGAGGCCGTGCCGTCGGTCAGCGTCGGCGCCGCGCCCGCTTCGGTCGCCGCGGGCAGCGCTTCCTCGACGCGGTCGAGCACGTGCCGCAACTGGCTCAGCGGATTGCGCATCTCGTGCGCGATGGAACCCGCGAGCGCCTGCAACGCGCGGTTCTTTTCGACGAAGATGCGTCCCTTGCTGATCGCATGACTGAACGCCATGCTGCACAGCACGACCACCGGCAGCAACGCGAGATTGGACTTGTCCTGCGCGCTGAGAACGACCGGCGTCGGCGCGCTCCACACGCCGGCGAGCCCGCCGGAAAACACGCCAATACCGATGCAGGTTATCAGCAGCAGGGGGTTGTCGATACACAGCGCCAGAATGAAGATCATCATGACCTCGGTCATCATCCACATCGTGGAGAAACCGTTTCTGACGGTCAGGAACGTGCAGACGAACGGCAGCACGTAAATCAGACAGCAATGCCAGTAGATCAGCAGCGCGGGGTTGTAGCGCCTCGGCCAGCGCGCCTGGAACAGCAGTGGAACGCAGACGGCCGCCGCGCTGAGCCGCAGCAGCAGGTTGTCGTAAGGCTGCGGAAGGATGTAGGTCCAGACGACGTAATAGATGGGGTGACACAGGAGGCCGAGTGCGCCTCCCCATCGAATTGCGAACCTGCTTCGTTCCAGCATATCCCGCATGCTTTCGCGCGGTATCGCCATCAGGCCTCCGAGTTCATTAGGAACCCATCATTTCATGCGTATTGAATTGCTGTGATTCGACGACTTCGGCGAGCGAATCGCCGTTCTTGCCGTGAAACGGTCCGACCGAAAAGCCATACTTCTTCAGGAGACCATGAGTATAAGAGACCGACCACACGGGCGGGCTGCCAATGATGAAATCGGAGGCGATACCTTCCTGCCATGCCGAATAGCCTTCGGCGAAGCAGGTATAGCAGTCGCGGGTGGATGGCAGCCTGAACGGGAACGCGGTGTCGAGTCCGGCGGGCCCGCGCGCGAAGCATTCAATATAGAGCGTATGACCGCGAGAAGCGAGTTCCGCTTCGACGCTTGCCGCGCGCGGATGCGAGTCGTCGATCCAGAATTGCGCGCGTTTGAGATCGGCGGCGCTCAGGTAAGGCACGCTCGTGCTGCTCGCGAGAATCGCGCCGTCGAAGTCCGGCAGCGGCGTGTCCGGGCTGAACGTATGCACCGAAACTTTCGATTTGCCGAGCAGGTCCGACGCAAGCAGCTCGTTCGCCTGATCGATCAGCAGGTTGATCTTGTCGGGCAGATCGATCAGCACCAGCTCCTTCGGTGCATCCTTGTAGAGCAGATACTTCGCGACCGTCGTGCCGAGCCGGCCGGCCGCGCCGAACAGCGCGAGCTTCGTGTTGCCGAGCTCGAGGTCGAGCTGCTCGCAGCAATGGATCGCCCAGTCCTTCAGCATCGCCGCGGTCGCCGCGTGACCCGTCGTGATGTGAGGCGGCTTGACCGGTCGGGGCAGCGCGCCGTAGTTGCACGCGTAGGGCGTCGACGCGCCCATCGCGACCATGTTCAAGCCCGCCTTTCGGGCGAGCTCGAGCGCCGGAAAGAATTGCGTCTCGCGAAAGCGCTTGATGCCGCGCGGGCTGCCGAGCCACATTTCGAGCGGCACCGGGCAGGCGATATTCGCGCCGATCACCTGCGCGCCCGAATAGATCGGCGATGCGATGAAAGGCCTGGTTTTCCACAACTCCTCTTCGAACGATTCGCTTCGTTCGCGAACGTTGTGAAAAGAAAATGAAAGGGTTTCCCAATCGGTCGCGTGGAACAGAAAGCCGACTCCCCCCTGACGGGCCGGCAGGCTATCCCGGATCTGTTCCGGGTGAATTTCGTGCTTGAGCGCAAGCGGTGCACTATTCCGATGCAAAAGAAGTCCGGTTGACTCGTTTGAAACAGGCGACACGTCTTTAAGGAGAGCAGTTTTCATTGGTTTTTCCATGGTTTTGATTAGACGCTGGAAAAGTCAGCGCGCGGCGTGGCCAGCCGGTTGGACCGGCGACCCTTCAACTCTAGAGAAATCCACACCGATGTGCCCGTCTGTTCGTGCACACAGCATTCACGAGCGGTCCATGACGGGTTGCCCGTCGGGTGGGGGGCGGCTTTGGGCAAACTTCTGAAAGGACTACGGCAGGACTTTCGATGTATTACGGCGCGTCGTGGGCCGTCAACGAATGGAAAAGGGCCGCTCGGCGGCCCTTTGCTTGCATGCCAGGTGAATTCCGGATTAGCGTGTGATGCTATAGCCGATTCGCGCGATCCAGCGATGCTGGTTGTAGTCGAGAATGTCCTCGCCATAACCGCTGAAGAAGCCGAGCCACAGATAACCGCCCCAGCGGCTATTGATCAGCTTCGCCAATGGATAGGTGAACTGCGTATCGACGCTGCCTTTGCCGCCTTGCGTTCCTTTGCGCAGCGTCGTGTCCAATTGCGCGCCGTCGGGGCTGCCGTAGATGAACCGCAGATCCACATAGCCGCGGTAGTCGGCGATGTCGTGGTTCTCGCCGGCGATGTGCGTATAGTAATAAATCTTCGGCTCGATGGTCAGATGGTAGCCGTTGATGTCGCCGAAATCCCAGATCGGCTTGAGGAACACATAGTCGACGCCGCGCGATTCCGGACCGTCGCGTCCATTCGATTCGTGTTCGTAGCCGGCCATCACGCCCATTCTGCTCCACCACGTGCTCTTCCAGCCGGTGTCTTCGAGGTAATAAAAGAGTGCCGGCATATAGCTGGTGTCGCGGAACGGCGCCGAGTACTTCTTGATATCCCACAGCGAGGTTTGCGTATAGGCGAAGTACAGGTTGTCCGCGAAACCACGCGAGCGCGGGTCGTCCGGAACGACGAGGCGGAACTTGAAGCTGAGCTGGAATTTCGCGAGGGACTCGCTACCGCCGCCATCGGCGAAATACGTCGGTTCGAAGGCGGAGAAGCGGCTCAGGAAAGTGTTGATTTGCGGCACCGGCGCATCCGGTCGTGAAGGCGCGGGCGACGACGCGATCAGGCTCGTCGACGACGGTGCGCCGCTCGCGGTGCCCGCCGCCGTTGCTCCATTGGCGCTCCCGGCCGACGCGAGCGCCGCGTCCTTGCCGGAGCGCGGCGGACGCGTCAGCAGCACGTACGATGGCGACACGTCGAGATCCGGCACATCGATCTGCATCGCGCCGCGCGCCCATTTGGGCCACGTGCCGGTATAGCGCACTGCCTTCAGTTCGCCGGCGGCGAGCTTCAGATGCTCGGGTGCGCCGCTTTCGCGCGTGAGCGCGAGCCGATGCGGTACCACGTCGGTATTGCTGATCGCGATATTCAATTGCGCCGGCACGTCGACTTCGGTGCCACCGGGTTGATCGCCGGCATAGACGATCGTCACTTCGAGTGGACTGCTAGATAGCGCTTCGCGCGGCGGACGCAATACGGAAACGCCGGCGACGCCATACGCGGAGTAACTGCCGAGCACCAACGCAGTCATGCAAAGCGATAACCGGGGGAGAAGCCTGGAAAGCGAGCCGGAAAGCGGACTTGAAGATAATCGGGAAACATGCGAGCGGAGGCTGCGAACGGCGGACTGGCGGTCTTTCTTCACGCGAGACATCGATCGATTCCGCACACGAAGCTCCTGGTGGACTACGAGTTCAGGTCGCAAAGAGACGATAGCGTTAATGCGTGCAATTGGGCAGAAAATCGCGGCCGCCGTGTTTCATTGCGGAAATGGCGACGCATGCCGGTTCCCGCTATCTGGCGTTCTGCTCATTCTGCCAGTGCGATTACGGATTGCGTGAGTGGAAAAATGAATCAGGAGCGCTATCGGTGCAAATAGCGGGGAGGAAGTGGGGATAATGCCGGTGTGTCGTTGCATTTGCGCAACGAAGACTTAAATGTCAAATCGATTGTCGTTCGCGACACCGTGTATCCCCGCTTCGCCTCAGTCATTTCCGTTATGGCAATTGCGCGTCAATTGGCGATTCGCTTTCGTGACAATTCGTTGCGCGGCCAATGCGGCGACTGAATGCTTTCTTCAATAGGCGAATTTCCGGTATTGCTCCGCCGCGCTTGTATTGTCGAGTTCGCTCACGCGCGGCATATGGCGCAGCAGGCGTTTCGCCCGTGGCGCCAATTGCTGATAGACGGCGCCGGGTACGTCGATGTGGACTTCCGGTCTGAAGTACCAGCTGCGGCTATAGCCAATCACGACCATCGGACGCGGCAGCGCCGTCCGGTTCGGCGTGCCGCGATGGAGCGAGCGCACATCGCGAATCATCACGTCACCGAGTTCCATCGTGATCGCATGCAACGGCAGGCGGCCGTCGCGCCATGCGTTCAGCGATTCTTCGGCGCGCATCCGATGCGTGCCGAGCGTCGTTTCGAATGGGCCGTTCTCGAGCGTGACGTCGCATAACGGGAAGTTGACCGCGAGCTGGAACGACGGGGTTTCCGCTTCGCCGTCGAACAGCGCGGGTGTGTCGCGATGAATCTCCTGATACGTCGAGCCGTTCAGTGGCGTGTCGGTGGCCAGTTGGCACATCACGGGGTCGTCGCCGGCCACGCGCTCGACGATGCCGAGGACGTCCGGATCACAGAAGATCGACTGATCGGCGAATACGCCCGTGAACGGCAGCGTGATGTAGTGCCGGTTTTCGCCGCGCACGGCGGTCGCCTGCGCGGCGATCTGTTGCTGCAACAATGGCGCGAACGCGTCGCGCCATGCGAGCAGCGTCGTCTTCGGGAAATGCTGACGCAGAACGACCATGCCGTCGCGTTCGAATGTCACTGCGTAGTCATCGAGTTGTTCGGTCGAAAAGCGGCCCACGGGTTGTCTCCTTTATCGAATCGTTGAGTTGGGGATGCCTGAGATGCCTGAAGTTGCCTGGATGTGCCTGGATGTGCAGCTCATTGCCTCGGCGAGACCAGCAGCGACACCGGCACGCCGTGACAATCGACCTCCGCGAGAACCGTCGCGCCGAGCTCGGCGCCCGACCTGGTGGGCGCGTCGAACGGGCTCGCGTCGTGATCGATGCGCAGAATGTTCAGCGGCCAGGACGGCCGCGTCAGCCGCTCGTGCGCGAACGCGCCGACCCACAGCGGCGCCGCGGAGGTGCCGTTGTCGACCGCGTAGCCGCTCGGCCAGAAGCGAAGCACGTAGCGTTCCTCGCGCGAATTGCCCGGTCGCATGAAGACCAGCGACGACGGCACGCCATTGTTCAGCTTCGGCAGCACCGGCAGCGACACCGCCGCGACGTCGGGTGAAGCGAGCGACAGCAGGCTGTGCGCGGACACGTCGGTGCCCTCGACCCAGCCCTGCGCGCGCAACCGCTCGCGTATCGAAGCGGGCTCGGAGACCCATTGCAGCGTCAGCGGCTCCTTGCGATCGCCGCCCATGTCGGAGCGAAAGCACGGCAGCCGCTTCCACCCGGAGAGCTTCCACTGCGTCTGCGTGAACTGCACGGGGGGCGGTTGCAGCGCGCTGTCCGGCGGTGTCGGCATTGCGACGCCGAGCTGCAGGCCGACACTGAGCGCTACGACCGCGAGCACCACGAGCGGCATGAAACGGCGCGGCGGCGGCGGCCGCGGATGCCGCCAGATCGCCGTCAGCGCAATCAGCGCGACCCACACGTACGCGAGCGCCGCGCCGCCGATCGCGTCGGATACCCAGTAGCGGCCGAAATAGACGCCCGCGAGCGCGACCACGATCACGACGATGATGCTGGCGGCGGCAACCAGCACGCCTCCAAGCTTGCCGATCCGGCGCGCGAGCAGAAACGCGAGAAAGCCGTAGATGATCACCGTCGCGGCGACGTGATTGCTCGGAAACACGAAGTGGCCACTCATGAGTTCGTTGGGCGGGGCGCGGCGCATCGCGAGTTGCAGGCCGAGAATCAGCAACTGCGAAAACACGACCGCCGCGAGCCAGTAGACGATCGTGCGCCAGCGCCGCTCCCACACCATCCACAGGGCAACCGTGACGACCAGCGCGGACAGTGTGATGCCGCTGCCGAGCGTCGCGAGCGCCGCGAGCACCGTGTCGCCCCACGGCGTGCGTATCGATTGCAGAAAGTGATAAACGGACAGGTCGATGGTCGTCAGCGGATCGCCGCTGACGACGTCGTCAAGGACCCCGAAGAAAAGCGCGCCGGCCGCCAGCACGACCAGCGACGTCGCGATCAGGTGGGTCGCATCGGGCGTGTCGGGGTCGAGCATGCGGCGCGCGATGCGGCCGAGCGGACCCGGATGGCGGCATGCCCAGCTGCCGAGATGACGGCCTGCCGCGCTCGACCACGCATTCGCGTGCGACACCAGGAACCCCGCGCCGCGAAAGCTGAGCCACACGATGCACACCAGCATCGCGATGATCACGACGAGCCGGAACGACACCGCCCCCGCGAGCAGCACCGAGGCGCCGAACACGACGCCGGGCAGGATGTGCGCGGGCGCCCACAGCAGCGCGGAGAGCACGTTGATCGAGAGGAAGCGCAGCGGCCGCATCCCCATCATGCCCGCGACGACCGGCACGATCGCCCGCAGCGGGCCGATGAAGCGGGCGAGCACGACGCTTTTCGCGCCATGCTTCAGAAAGAAGCGCTGGCCCGCGTCGAGTACGCCGGGGTGTGCGCGGAACGGCCACAGAGTGACGATGCGCTCCCTGTAGCGATCGCCGAGCCAGAAGCTGGCGCCGTCGCCGGCGACCGCGCCGACGATCGCCCACACAAAGACCCAGCCAAGGCTCAGCGAGCCGGTGCCCGTCAGCGCGCCGGCGAGGAACATCGCGGTGCTGCCGGGGACGAAGGTGCCGATGACCGCGATCGCTTCGAAAAAAGCGGCGAGGAAAACGACCGCGAGCATCCACGTCGCGTGGCCGGCGAGCAGATGCAAAAGGTGGATGTAGGCGTGCTCCATCGTGCGCGATCGGCCGTTCGGGCGTAACGATCGATCATAACGCGCACGGACACGTCGCGGGCGCGGGAGAGAGCGGCGCCGCTGCATCGGTCGCGCGATCGGCTCAGAATAGATATCGTGTTCGGCGGATCGACGCGATTGGGAGTAGCTATGAAGACAGCAACAGGTGGGATCATGTGGTCGGCGTTGCTTGCGGCGCTGTTGACGGTGGGGGCCCCTGCAACGGTAGAGGCCCAGCAACCGGGCAATCCTGGCGGCAGCCAAAACGGCACTCATGCGGGCACGAACGCGGGCACCGGCGGGGGCAGCGGCAATGCGGCTGGCGGCGGCGCGATGGGCATCGGTACCGGCGTCAGTCCGAGTACCATGCCGGGGCCCGGCATTTCGGCGGGCGGCTCGTATGGGCTCGGCTCGGGTGGCGCGACCGGCTCGGGCGCCGCGCTCAACAACATGCGCGCGAACGGCACGGCGCTCTATATGAATCCCGACCCACGCGCGCCGAACGTGACCGGCCGTGCGGCGCCGCCGCGCTAGTGTGGCGCGGATAGAATGCAGGTCCGATCCGACCAAAGGGGAAGCGAATGGCGCACGGCGAGCACAAGTACCACATATCGGTGAAATGGACCGGCAACCGCGGCAGCGGCACCTCCGGCTACCGCGACTACGACCGCGATCACGTGATTTCTTCCGGCGGCAAGCCCGACATTCCGGGCTCGTCGGATCCGGCGTTTCTCGGCGACGCGACCCGCTGGAATCCCGAGGACCTGCTGGTCGCGTCGGCGAGCGCGTGTCACAAGCTGTGGTATCTGCACCTGTGCTCGGAGGCGGGCATCGTCGTGCTCGACTATCGCGACGACGCCGAAGGCACGATGCTCGATACCGCGCAGGAAGGCCGCTTTTCGCAGATCGTGCTGCGCCCGCGCGTGACGATCCGCGCGAGCGGCGATGTCGAGCTGGCCACGCGTCTGCATCACGTCGCGCATCAGAAGTGCTACGTCGCGAACTCCGTCAATTTTCCGATTCTCTGCGAGCCGGTGGTGGAGACGGACGCGCGTTAAGGCCCATGCGGCGGCGCGAAGCGTGCGAGCCGGCTGGCGAGCGTGGCGCCGGCCAGCCGCTCGCTAGCGCTCAACGATTGCCGTCGAGCAGATCGCCGAGCAGTTCGTCGAACGCGGCTTGCGCGTCTTCGAGTTCTTGCAGCGCGGCGTCGAAAGTCTGCAACGCAAATTGCGAGGGTTTGCCGCTGCCTGCCGGCGGGAATTGCGATTGCAGCGACGCGAACGCGGTCTGCACACGCTGGGTGGCGATCAACACGCGTTCCATTGCGGCGGTTTCTTCGGCTCGCGCCTTGTCGTGATCCATGAGAACTCCGGGGTCGTCGGGGGGCGTCGGAACGGCTCGCGCCGCTTCAAAAAGGGACTAAAAGGGGTGACTATGCCACGTGCGCGCTCAGGACAGCGGCAGACCGCCAAACGCTTTCACTTCGCGCAACGATAAGGCCGATTCCACCGACGTCACGCCCGGCAGGCCGCGCAGTTCGTCGCGCATGAACGTGCCGTAGTCGTCGAGGTCGCGCGCGACGATCTGCAGGATGTAGTCGGCGCTGCCCGACACGTTGTGGCACGACAGGATACGCGGGATCGCCTGCACCTCGCGCTCGAAGCGCGTTGCCACCACGCGGTCGTGCACCGCGAAGCGCACGAGCACGAACGCGATCACGCCCAGACCGAGTCCGGCGCGCGACAGCACCGCGCGGTAGCGGTCGATGTAACCATCGTTCTCCAGACGTTTCAGACGCCGCGCGCAAGGCGTCTCGCTAAGGCCGACCATCTCGGCGAGACGCGCATTCGACATGCGGCCGTCGTTTTGCAGCGCAGCGAGAATCGCGCGATCGGTTTTGTCGAGATCGTCCGTGGACATGGTCGGGAGGGGGGCTGCAGGTGGTGGAAGGCGTCGCCAGATGTCGAAATATTAGCGCATTCCGCTATTTTCTGAATGTAGAGGACTGAAAATCGCCAGCAAACCCTCCGCATCCGATAGCAACATGGAGCCTCGAACAACAAGGAGGCTCCGATGATTTCCGCTCACCTGCTGGCCGTCTACGTAGCGGCATTGATTGTCGTTTATGCGGTGCCTGGGCCGGACATTGCGCTGATCCTGCAAACCAGCATCGCGCGCGGCGTGCGCAGCGGCTTCGCGGCCGCGGCGGGGCTCGGCGTATCGCGCGCGACGCACGTGACGCTGTCGGCGTGCGGCATGGCGGCGCTGCTGCGCAACGCGCCGTGGCTGTACGACGCAGTGCGCTATGCCGGCGCGGTCTATCTCGCGTGGGTGGGGATTCAAATCTTCCGCTCGCCCGGGTTCGCCTTGCCGGCCGGGTCGCGCGACAGGCAAGCGGCCGGCGCGCCGCGAGTGGAATCCACCGCTTCGAGCGACGCGGGCAATGCGGTGCGGCCGTTGCGGACCGCGTTCGTCAAAGGTCTGCTGACGAACCTGCTCAACCCGAAGGCGCTACTGTTCTGCTCGGTGCTGTTGCCGCAATTCGTGCGGCCGGAAGCGGGGCCGGTAGCGTGGCAGATGATCGAGCTTGGTGTCGTGCTGCTCGTGATCGGCGCATGCTTCGACGCGTTGTATGCGATCGGCGCTGCGCGCATCGCCAACTGGATGCGCGTCCATCCTTTGGCGCAGACCGTACAACGGTGGACCTTCTCGGCTGCGTTGATCGGCTTCGCGCTGCGGCTTTCGCTGGACTGAAACCCGGAGCTGGCGTGAGTTTGCGTGAGCGACCGACCGGCGACGCCGGCCGCTCACTTCTTCAGCTTGCGCTCGCGCCGCGGCCGGTCCCCGATAATTTTCTTGCGTTGCCTGTCCTTCATTTTTTCCAGCTTTTGCATTCGTCGCGCGTGCGCATACAGCCGATGCAAAGGCCGGTTTTGTCGTCGAACTTGCAGATGTCGACGCAGGGTGACTCGATGCTCATGACCGGTGGCCGTCGGAGTTGAAGTAGCGCGACTGTCGCACGCGCAGCACGCGCGGTGCCAAGTGATTGTGTTAATAAAACCGACAGCGCAGCCGGCAGCGACGCCGCTGCGCGCCAGAACAGGCGGCCGCGCGCACGCGCGGCGACACAACCACCTTCTCACGCTCATCGATGAAAACCTTCCTGCTGTATGTCGTGACCGCTGTCGCCGAGATTCTCGGCTGTTACCTGCCGTGGCGCTGGCTAAAGGAGGGCGGCTCCGCGTGGCTGTTGCTGCCAGGCGCGGCAAGCCTCGCGCTGTTCGCGTGGCTGCTGACGCTGCATGGCACCGCCGCGGGCCGCGTGTATGCAGCCTACGGCGGCGTGTACGTGGCGGTCGCGATTGCGTGGCTGTGGGTCGTGGACGAGGTGCGGCCCACGCTGTGGGACGCGGCAGGCGTCGCGCTGACGCTGGCCGGCATGGCGGTGATCGCATTCCAGCCGCGCCTGCACGCGTGAGGGCGGCCGCGCGATCGACGACCCGCCCGCTCCGCTTACTGCTGCATCCCGCCCAGATAGTCGAGCTTACCGAGCTCGACACCGTTATGACGCAGGATGTCATACGCGGTCGTCACGTGGAAATAGAAGTTCGGCAGCACGAAACCGAACAGATATGACGCTCCGGTGAACTCGATCGGACCCAGCCGCATTTTCAGCGTGATGGTGCGGCTTTCCGAACCGTCGATCTGCGCCGCGTTGAATTCCTTCAGGTAATCGATCGTTTTCTGGATACGGGCCTGCAGTTCATTGAAAGTCTGCTCGACGTCGTCGAACTTCGGCGGCTCGACGCCGGCGAGGCGCGCCGCGCAACCCTTCGCGGTATCGCTCGCGATATACACCTGGCGCACGAACGGCAGCATGTCCGGCGCGAGCCGGGCATTCGTGAATACCGACGGTTCGATCTGCTTTGCGGCCGCGTGCGCTTCGGCCTTGCCCAGGATGGCCTGCAGGTTCGTGAGGCCGCGAATCAGCACAGGCACTGATGCTTGATACATCGAAATTGACATGGGTTCCTCTGATTTCTCGATCGTGCGCGCAGGCGGCGCGCGCGGCAATGAAACGGCGGGAATGCCGCTGCAGCATCATAGCGTGTCGCATCCACGCCGCGCATTAGACCCTAGCCATGCGGACGACTGTCGCGCCGGCCGGAACTGTGTTCGAATGCTTCGGTCGGACGCTTGGACGAAGTTCTTGAACAATCCCTGCCGCGTATCGCCACGATGCGCTTCATGCAGGCGCGTGGCGTGCTTGCGCGCCGCCGGGCCGCGCGGTCGTGCATGACCGCGTGCGAAGCCACGCTAACAGGAGAGTCGATACCATGGTCATCAAACATCCATTGCCGGGCAGCGAGCGAAAGGTCGCGCAGGGCACGACGGTCATCGGGCAATGCGATCCCGCCGAGCGGATCGAGGTCTTCGTGATGCTGCGCCGCCAGCAGCAGGCGAAGTTCGACGCCTTGATAAAGCGCATCGAAGCCGGCGACGCGAGCGTGAAGCCGCTGTCGCGCGAGGCGCTCGCCCAAGACTACGGCGCCGCGCCCGATGACATCGCGAAGGTCCGCGCGTTCGCGGCTGCGCATGGGCTCACCGTCGCGCGCGAGGACCCGGCGGCGCGCTCGGTGCTGCTGAGCGGCACGATCGCGCAATTCCAGAGCGCGTTCGAGGTCAAGCTGGAGCTCTACCAGCATCACGCAGCCGGCCAGTTCCGTGGCCGCACCGGCTCGATCAGCGTGCCGGACGATCTGCATGGCGTCGTGGAGGCGGTGCTCGGACTCGACAACCGGCCGCAGGCGCGTCCGCACTTTCGCATCCGGCCGCCGTTCGTGCCGGCGCGCGCCGGGCAGACGTCGTACTCGCCGCCGCAGCTCGCCTCGCTCTACAAGTTTCCGCAAGGCGACGGCGGCGGTCAGTGCGTCGGCATCATCGAGCTTGGCGGCGGCTACAACACGTCGGACCTCAAGACCTATTTCTCGAGCCTCGGTGTAAGCGAGCCGACCGTGATCCCGGTCGGCGTCGATCAGGCTGGCAACGAGCCGAGCGGCGATCCGAACGGCCCGGACGGCGAGGTCACGCTCGACATCGAGATCGTCGGCGCAATCGTGCCGGCCGCGTCCATCGCCGTGTACTTCACGCAGAACAGCGACGCCGGCTTCATCGACGCGGTGAGCCGCGCGGTGCACGACACAACCAACAAGCCGTCGGTGATCTCGATCAGTTGGGGGGCGCCGGAATCAGTGTGGACCAGCCAGTCGATGCAGGCGCTCAACAGCGTACTGCAATCGGCGGCGGCGCTCGGTGTGACCATCTGCGCGGCCTCGGGCGACAGCGGGTCGAGCGACGGCTCGGCCGGCGGCGACGCGGTCGACTTCCCGGCGTCGAGCCCGTACGTGCTCGCCTGCGGCGGCACGCACCTGAGCGCGTCCGGTTCGGCGATCACGCGCGAGGTCGTTTGGAACGACGGCGAGCAGGGCGGGGCCACCGGCGGCGGCGTGAGCAGCGCGTTTCCGGTGCCGGCGTGGCAGCAGGGTTTGTCGGCCACGGCGACGGGCGGCGGCAGCCAGCCGCTCGGCGGGCGCGGCGTGCCGGATGTCGCGGGCGATGCGTCGCCGTTGAGCGGCTACGACGTGCTGGTCGACGGAATGCAAACGGTGGTGGGGGGCACCAGCGCGGTCGCGCCGTTGTGGGCGGCGCTGATCGCGCGCATCAACGCGGCGAAGGGGCAGCCGGCCGGCTTCGTCAACGCCAGGCTGTACAAGGCGCCGGGCGTCTGCAACGACATCACGCAGGGCAACAACGGCAGCTTCACGGCGTCGAAGGGGTGGGACGCCTGCACGGGACTAGGCAGCCCCAATGGCGGGAAGGTGGCGGGCGCACTATAGTCTGCAACACAGCGCATAACACAACAACGAGACGTAAGAACGAGGACGCACGGCAAGTAAAACGAACCCTTGGAGCGATCATGACGAATACAGAATCAGCCTCCGGTAGCCAGCATTCGCCGCACAACACGCATGCCACGGCCCCGGCAGGCGTGTCCACGGCCACGAGCGCGCCGCACAAGGCCGGCGACCAGCCGCTCTTCGACCCGGTCGCCTATGGCAACGGCCCGGACGATTCGGTTACCGATACAGTCGAGACAGCCGCGATCACGCATCATTCGGTGACGATCGGAGGTCACAAGATCGACTACACGGCGACCGCGGGCCATCTGGTGATCGTCGATCCGAGCAGCTCGCAACCGTCGGCGAGGATGTTCTACGTCGCGTTCACGCAGGACAATCAGAAGGAAGAAACGCGGCCGGTCACGTTTTTCTATAACGGCGGGCCGGGGTCGTCGTCGGTATTCGTGCTGCTCGGCTCGTTCGCGCCGCGCCGCATCAAGACGTCGATGCCGGGGTTCACGCCGCCCGCGCCTTATTCACTCGAAGACAATCCGGACAGTCTGCTCGACAAGAGCGACCTGGTGTTCATCAATCCGGTCGGCACCGGCTATTCGGCGGCGATCGCGCCGAAGAAGAATCGCGACTTCTGGGGCGTCGATCAGGACGCGGATTCGATCAAGCAGTTCATCAAGCGTTTCCTGACGAAGAACAACCGCTGGAATTCGCCGAAGTATCTATTCGGCGAGTCCTACGGCACGGCGCGTAGCTGCGTGCTCGCGTACCGGCTGCACGAGGATGGGGTCGATCTGAACGGCATTACGCTGCAATCGTCGATTCTCGATTACACGCAATCGGGCAATCCGGTCGGCGCGCTGCCCACGGCGGCCGCTGACGCGTGGTATCACAAGAAGCTCGGCGTCGCGCCTCGGCCGACCGATCTCGGCACGTTCGCCGAAGAGGTCGCGCAGTTCGCGCGCACCGACTACCTGGCCGCGCTGCGCAAGTTTCCGACCACAGATTCCGCGACCACCGAAAAACTCAGCGAATACACCGGCATCGACAAAACGACGCTGCTCGCGTGGAGCCTCGACATCGCGGGCTACGACAGCCGGGGCAATTCGCTGTTCCTGACCACGTTGCTGAAGTCGCAAGGCCTCGCGCTCGGCGCCTACGACGGCCGCGTAACGGCGATCGACACCGGCATCGCCGGCAAGATCGACCCGAACTCCGGCGGCAACGATCCGACGATGACCGCGGTCACCGGCGTCTACACGACGATGTGGAACGTCTATCTGAACGAGCAGTTGAGGTACACGTCGAACTCGTCGTTCACCGACCTCAACGATCAGGCGTTCAAGTACTGGGATTTCGGCCATATCGATCCAACCGGCGCGCAGAAGGGTCTCGACTCGACAGGCAACATCATTCTGTACACGGCCGGCGACCTTGCCGCCGTGATGGCGCTCAATCCCGACCTCAAGGTGCTGTCGGCGAACGGCTTTTTCGATTTCGTCACGCCGTTCTATCAGACCGTGCTCGATCTGCAGCAGATGCCGCTGGTCAGTCAGCAGGTGCGGCAGAACCTGTCGGCACGGTTCTATCCATCGGGGCATATGGTGTATCTCGATGGCGGTTCGCGCACCGCGCTGAAAGGCGACCTCGCAAAGATGTACGAAGAGACGGTGTCGAACGCGCAGGCGCTCGGGCGGATCCGCGCGTTGCAGGCGCGGGTGGCGAAGTAGCGGCGGCGGCGGGGCGCCCCACTCATCGCGACGTCGCGCGGGGTCGGTCTGCGCTGGCTCGCGGCGGCTGCCGCGAGCCGGCAAACGGCGTGCCGTCATGTCTGGCTTTTGTACTCATCCATATTGAATGTGTTTTAATTGCCTTGCGAATTGAACTACCGCGTGCCGCCGCCGGCGCGCCGACGAATGAACGCAGGCATCGCAGACACGCATCGGCGCGGTCTTTCCCGCGACACGACCAGCAACAATGACGCGGCCAACGCGCCGCGGCTCGGACGCAGGCGCGTCCTTCGCCCGCGCGGGCGCATCCCGCACCGTGCGCTGCTCGTCACCGTTGGCGCACTGCTTGCGCTGCGCATCGGAGATGCCGCCGCGCAACCGAGCGCCGTGCTCGACGAACGCGTGACGCAGCAGTCGATCGGCCAAACGATTTGCCGCCCCGGTTATGCGGAATCCGTCGCGCCGCCGTTCGACGAACTGATGGCGCACAAGGATCGCATGCTTGCCGCACGCGGCATCGATGCGGATGACGTCGCCGCGTTCGCGCTCGACCGGCGTGTGCCGGTCATGCTCGGCGGATCGCCCGATGCACCGGCCAATCTCGATCTATTGCCGTGGTCCGGCCCGCAGGGCGAGCGCCGCAAGGCACGCGCGGCAGCGATGCTCAAGCGTTGCGTCTGCGAAGGCAAGCTGAGTCTCGCGCAGGCGCAAGCGGTGATCGTCGGCAACTGGTCGGCGGTGTATGCGGGCTTTGGCCAGGCGTCCTGCGACGTGAGTCGGCTCGAGTTCGCGACTCGCGACGACGATGGCGTCGACAGCGAAGACAGCCGACACGGCGACGCGCATGCCCGCGAGCGTTGAGCGCGTCACGCGCTCGCGCGTCCGCACGCGGCGCATTCCTCGCGGAACCGCGGTTCGCTGCCCCTTACTTTTTTCGGAGAAACACGATGACCCATTTCCGTCTCGCCGCCGTCGCGCTGACGATCGGCTGCCTGAGCGGCAGCGCCGCCGCGGTTGCCGTCGCGCCCGCGCATTGCGCGCGCGCCAATGAGCTCGAGATTCGCGGCGACGTGCCCGCGGCGCTCAGCTTCGACGTGTATCGGCAACTGCGCCCGCTGGATGCGCAGCGAATCGCGCTGTTCGAGGCCGCCGGCGAAGTGAAGCGTCTGCCCGACGGCCTGCCGGTATGCCAGATCGCCGACGACGGCGTCGAGGATCCTTCCGCGGTGCTGGTCCGTCTGCCGCAAGGTAAGAATGCGTGGTGGGTGAGCGCGGCGAACGTGCAAGCGGCGGACTGATCGGCGCGATCAGTCCGCCTTTGCCTACGTCCCCCGCACGATGCTTTCGACGATAGGTTGCGTGCCGGGCCGGAGCTGGCCAGGCATGCAAGGTGCGCTGAGGCAGCCGATGTTTCCCAGGATTGGCGCGGCTGATTCAGGTACAGTGCATCGACGGGGACGTTTCGCCATTGCCTACGACACTGCGTCACAGTGTGTTCGCTGTCGAAGCGGGCTATCCTGACAACAGGATGAAATTCGCACAGGAGATTTGAACGATGGCCTTCTACTTGTCATGGCTCGCTATGGGGTTAGCCGGCGCGACCGGCGTCGTCGCACTTCGCGCACTCGGCGCGACTCAGACGAAGCAGCGAGCCGCGCTGCGACCGGTGCCTATCGCAAGCCCTGACCGACGGACGGACCGCCAGGCGCGGCGAGGGTAGGCCGCATGAACCTGACCGTGCGCAATATCGCCGAATCGTGCAGCGAGCAGGACGTGCGGGAATTTCTGAAGCGCGAACTCGGCCATTACGCGAAACACGTCGAGGTGGTGGACGCCGGCAAGCCCGGCGCCTACGCGACGGTCGAACTCGACGCGAGCGTGCCGTATGTCGGCGACGTGATCGCGCGGCAGATTCACGGCAAGCAACTGGGTGGCCAGCCGCTCGAAGCGAGCGCCGATCTGTTCAGCGACGAACCGCCGCCGGAGCAGTGAGCGCTGCGGGTGGTGCAGTAACCTCTATCGTTTTCGAAGGCGGTGGACAGGCGCGACGACGCGCGCATGTCCACCGCCTTTGTTCGTTTGAGAGCGCCGTTCGCGGGCGCATCATTGCCGATCCGGCGACGCCGGCCAGTCGAACGGCGTATACGGCAGCGCCCGCTTGTGACGCGTCGCGTTGTAAAACTGCAGGACCACGTCACGCACGGTATCGCTGACCGGCTTGCCTTCGAGAAAATCGTCGATCGCGTCGTATGGGATGCCATACGCGTCTTCGTCGGGACGAAGCGGCCGCAGCATCTCGAGGTCGGCGGTCGGCACTTTGTGCGCCAACGCGTCGGGCGCGCCGAGCGTATTCGCGACCGCACGCACGCGGCGCTTGCTGAGCCCGGCGAGCGGCAGCACGTCGGCGCCGCCGTCGCCGAACTTCGTGAAAAAGCCCATCACCGATTCGGCGGCGTGGTCCGTTCCGATCACGACCCCCGAGCGCGCGCCAGCCACCGCGTATTGCGCGATCATCCGCTGGCGCGCCTTGATATTGCCGTGCACGAAATCCCGCTGGGATTCGTCCTTGAGCGACACGCCGCTTTTATCGAGCGACTCGAGCATCGCATCGGCTGCGGGTTTGATATCGATAGTCAGATTTTCGTCGGCGCGAATGAAGCGTAATGCCTCGAGCGCATCCGCTTCATCGCGTTGTTTGCCGTAAGGCAGACGGACGGCGACGAAACGCGCGTCGTAATGGTTCGCCCGCAAACGCTCGACCGCGAGTTGCGCGAGACGCCCGGCTGTCGTCGAATCGACGCCGCCGCTAATGCCGAGCACATAAGTTCTCAGGTGGCTATTGTGCAGATAGTTCGCCAGAAAATCGACCCGGCGCTCGATTTCGCGGCTTGCGTCGAATTCGGCGGCGACGTGCATTTCGGTCGCGATGCGGGCCTGGCGCGCGGCTGGATCGGATTGAGCCATGATCGTTGTTGTCCTCGCGAGAGAAAAAGCGATTGAAGTGGCTTGAAACAGATTGCAAGCAGGTTGAAAAGCGGCGTGGGTATCGGCACGTGCCGCCGTTTTCGGTCTACCTTTCGTCGAAAGAAATCGTATATTGCCTTTTGGGGTTTGAGTTTCCAACGACCGATTTAATTGCGTATTAATTGCCTTTTCGCTGGCATGTAGATTGTCGAAAAACAGCCGATCATTTTTGAAGAGTTCGCAGGTTAGAAGGTATTTTCATCGACACGCCTCGATTCGCTGATAACATCGATCGTTCCGAACGCCGCAGGGACCCGGCGTGCGATCAATAATAATCATGTTTGCTCCAAGACGCGATGAGATACCCAGATCGGCCTGGCCAGCCTGGATTGAACCGCCTGAGGGTTTGCGCATGGGTTTGCGCAGCCGTCGTCTCGAGTGCCGGTGCGATGGCGGCGCGGGTTCATGCTGCGGCGCCCGGTAGCGCTCCGTCGCCTGCATTCGCGACATCGGCGGCGCATACGGTGAATCTGGCCAATCCGGCCAACGCGTGGAATGGCGCGAGCCGGCCGTTGCCCACGATCGACGCCGCCACCGTCGCCGCGCCCGACGCGGCTGGCGTCGTCGATCCGCGCCGCGCATTCCTGCTGCGCGACGTATTCGCGCAGGACGTGACGCGCCGGCTCAGACTGCCCGTCGCGGAGCAGCGCGCGTACGCCGACCGTCTGGAGACGGCGCTCAATGAGAACGAGCTTGGCAATCTGTCGGGCGAGTACGTGGTGCTCGTCGATCGCAATGCGAACGTGCAGGCGCTCCTGATTTACTTCCGCCCGGCGCCCGCCGACAACTGGCAGATGATCGGCGCATCGCCGGTATCCACGGGACGGCCCGGCGAGTACGACCACTTCATCACGCCGCTCGGCGTGTTCGAACATACGCCCGACAACATGGATTTCCGCTCCGAGGGCACGCAGAACGAAAACCATATTCGCGGCTACGGACGGCGCGATATGCGCATCTTCGATTTCGGCTGGGCGCAGGGTGAACGCGGGTGGGGCAAGGGCGGCATGTCGCAGATGCGCTTCCAGATGCACGCGACCGACCCCGAGCGGCTCGAACCGGTGCTCGGCATTCGTCATTCGAAGGGCTGCGTGCGGATTCCCGCATCGCTGAACACGTTTCTCGATCACTACGGAATTCTCGACGCAGAATATGCGCAGGTCGTCGATTCCGGCCAATCGCTGTGGGTGCTGAAAAGCGACCGGCAGATCATGCCGTGGGCGGGGCGTTTTATCGTCGTGGTCGATTCGCGGCGCAAGAGTCGGCCGGCGTGGTCGCCAGCACCGGGCGCGGTTGCGCGAGCGAAAATGCCCGCGCGCGCGGATACGGCCGACTGACGGGCGCTTTGTAGCAATACTGGCGCGCGGCGCCCCTCATCACGACCTCGCCAACAACACGCCAGCCAGCGCGACCGCAAACCCGGCGATCTGCACTGGCAGCAGCGTTTCGCCGAACCCCAGATACCCTTCGAGCGCGGCAAGCGGCGGCGCAAGAAACAGCAGCGCGGTCGCGCGCGCCGCATCGCCGCGCCGGACCATCCAGACGAGCAACGTGACGCTGATGCCGGACAGCATCACGATGCCCCACGCGAGCGATGCCCACAGCGTCGGCGACGCGATCCAGCGATGTTCACCGAGCGCGAGCGCCAGCACTCCCGCGACGATCGCCGCGCCGACGTTCTGCACGGCGCTCGCGCTGCGAATATCGGCCTTTGCAAGCGAGGTCTTCTGGAACAGCGTGCCCGCCGTGATCGCCCCCACCGCGACGATCGATATCAGCACGACCAACCACGCGGGTGCGTTGCCGTGCGTGGGCGGCGTCGCGGCAGCGAGCTTTGGCGCGAGCACCAGCACGACGCCGGCGAGGCCGAGCGCCATGCCGCTCCAGCCGCGCCGCGACAAGCGCTCGCCGAACAGCGGCGCGGCGACGGCGGCCGTCGCGAGCGGCTGCAGCGCGCCGAGCAAGGCCATCACGCCCGCGCTCAGACCTTGCGCGACGGCCCAGTAGCCGGCGCCGAGATAGACGCCTTGCAGCAGTGCGCCCGCGGCCAGGTGCTTGCCGAAGTTGCGTCCGGTCGGCCAGGCCGAGCGCGCGACCAGCGCGGCCAGCGCGAAGACCAGCGCGGTGCCGCCGAAGCGGGCGAGCAGAAACAGATTGGGATCGGCGTAAGGCGTGATCGCGCGGGCGACCACGAAACCGGTCGACCACAGCACGACGAAGACGGCGGCAAGAAAGGCAGCGAGCATCGAGGCGGGAGGCGTGAAAAAGCCGCCATGTTGGCGGCATGGGCGGCGCGCGTCTTGTTCAAAGCTGCAATGCGCGCGCGGAACCGTCACCACGCGAGCAGCGTCATTCCCGCTCCGAGAACGCCGCCACCGACGACGCACGCCCACAGCAGCCAGCGCGTGCGCCGGTATTCGCGCGCGAGATCCGCGAGCAGTTGCGCGTTCTGCTGCGGGGTGCCGGTGCGATCGTGCTGGTGCAGATAGCGCACCGCCAGTTGCGGCACGCGCGGCAGCATATGCGCGAGATGCGGCAGCTCGTGTGACAGTCGCTTGAGCCAGCCGCGATGATCGAGATCGCGTCGCGCGATATCGGCGAGCACGCCGCGCGCGATGTTCCATGTATCGATGCCCGGATGCAGCGCCCGCGCGAGCATCTCCGCCTGCTGGAACGAGCGCTGCGCGATCGCGAGCCGGCCCGGCACGTGGCCGTCGAACGGTTGCACGCCGTGCAGCAGATGGTGAAACAGCGAACCCGCCGAGCGATCCTCGGGCGCCGCCGCGAAGTGCGCTTCGGCGCGCGTGCGCAACTCGGCTTCGAGCAGCTCGGCGCGCGTATCGTCCGGCACGTGGCCGGCCTCGCGATGCATGTCGGCGAGCCGCCCGTAGTCCTGGTCGAACAACGCGGTCGCGCCGTGCACGAAAAATTCGCGCTCGCCGCTCGACAGCGTCGCCATGATCGAGAACTCCGCGAGCACGAGGCGCCCGAGCGTGTCCGGCTCGATGCTGGCGCGCACGCGGCGCGCATCGAGCGTCGCGTGGAAGAAGCCATGCTCGAATGCCTGCTCGGTGACGACTTCGACGATATGCGCGGCGAGCGGCGCCAGCTTGATGCCGTGCGCGTGCAGACCGGGCAGGTCGCTCGCGGGCAGCGTGTTGATGCGCTGCATCGTCAGCGTGTGCTCGGTGCACAGCTCCCAGATCACGTCCGGCACGACGATGCGCTTGTCGCCGTCGAAATGGTGGCCGGTCTGGCTCAGGTTCGCGGCTTCGGCGCGCAGGTCGAAGCGGCGCAGGACGTCGTCGGTGAAGGTTTGCGCGAGCGCGCGCAACTGCAGCCGGCGCGCGACGCGCGACAGCTTTTCGAGCCAGCGCGCGACCCAGCGCAACAAGGCGAGTTCATCGCCGATCTGTTGCAATTGCTGAGCGCGCACGAGCTTGACGGCGACTTCGTGATGACCTTTGATCGGGATCGCGAGGCGCGCGAAATGGGTCTGCTCGGCGAAGCCGCTGCGTACCGGCACGAGGTCGACCGCGCTGAACAGCTCGCCGAGCGGCCGGCCGAACGCGCGAGTCAAAGCCAGCGCGGAGTCGTCCGGCGACAGCGGCACTTCCATGTGATCGATGGCGTCCAGCGCGTCATGGAGCGTGCCGCTCGCGAGCTCGGGGCGCCTGGCGAGCGTCTGCGCGAAGCGGCTCGCGAGCGGACCGAGCGCCGGCAGCAGACCATGCAACTGCGCGCCGCTGCGCTCCGACGCATGCACGCGGCCGATCAGTTCGATCATCCAGTGCAGCTTGTGATCGGGCGGGGCGGCGAGCCAGATCAGGCGCGCGCCGTAACGCAGCGCATGGAACAGCAGCAGTAGACGGCGAAACAGTGGCGGCATCGGCGGTTCGGTTGACGGGCGAGGCGTTGTGCGCGGGACTCGGCCGGGCGGCGGCGTTGCGTTCGCCGCATGGCCGGCGAGTCCAGCCGTCAAGGTTAGCAGGTCGGCGCGATGGCTGGCGTGTTCGCGCAAGGGCGGCTCGATGCAACCCGAGCGCGCCATGAACGCGCCCCCCACGCCACCTGAGCGCCACCTGCACGCCAGCACCAACACCGCGCAATACGCGTAATACAATACGGCGGCCTGCCTTAACCACGGCGAAACCCCAGCGTGCCGGCTTTCGGCCTTCTCAGATGCTCGCAGAACAACGTCATCAATACATCCTCGCGCAAGTCGCAAAGAACGGCGCGCTGTCGGTCGCCGAACTGGTGCGCGAACTGAACGTATCGCGCGAAACGATCCGTCGCGACCTCAACGCGCTGGCCGGCCGCGGCCTGCTTGTGACGACACACGGCGGCGCGTTGTCGAGCGATCGGCGCGAGCCCGATCTCGATACGCGCGAAGCCGAGAACGCCGGCGCGAAGCGTGCGATCGGCGAGCGCGCGGCCGAGTTCGTGCCGGATGGCGCGTCGCTGATCATCGATTCGGGCAGCACCACGCAGTCGGTCGCGCGGGCGCTGCTCGACCGGCATCGGCTGACGGTCTACACCAACGACTGGCGCATCGCGCTGCTGCTCGGCCGACGCAACGACAATCGCGTGACGCTGCTCGGCGGCGAGCTGTCCGATATCGAAGACGCGACCTTCGGCCTCGACACGGTTCAGCAGCTCACGCAGTACCACGCCGATTTCGCGTTCATTGGCGCGGGCGGAATTTCGCCGGACGGCTATCTCACCGACTACAGCCGCATGGCGGCCGAAGTACGCAGCCGCATGATCGCCGCGGCCGACATGGTGGTCGTCGTCGCCGATCATTCGAAATTCGGACGCGTGACGCCGGTGCGCATCAACGGGATCGAGTCGGCGCGGTATCTGGTCACCGAACTGGCGCCCGAGCACGCGCTTGGCAAGGCGATCACTGCGCATGGTCCGGAGATTCTGATCGCCTGAGACGGCCTCGCGGGGCGGTTCCCGCCGCGTTCGTACCCAGCTCGCGCTGAGCGGCATTCCGCGCCCGCCAAAATCTAAATAAAAAAAGCCACCGGCCCCCTCCGCAATTTCCCGACGCACCGTGCATACATCGTCATTTTCGCCATGTACGATCCACACGGGATCGGCGCGCGGGGTCCGCTTCTGGGTGGCGCGACGAATTCCATCGGTTGGCGCGAGTTGGCAATTTGTGTCTTTTTTTGTAATTCGGCGCAATCGTCATGGCCTTGTCATCGAAACCTGTGATTCTTGCCGTGCCCGCTCAGAGCGGCAGACAGCGCGGGTGTGGTAGGGGGCTGTCCGTCAGGCTGGGCGAGAAGCGGCAAAGTTGTCTGCAATCTGCAATCCACGACAGACCGGCGCGGCAACCGCAGCGGGCAACACGCAAGCGCGTGCCGCCGTTCAATCACTACAGGTATGGGTTATCCCGACCGTCTGGTTTTTTAGCTTCGGAGAGAGCGACATGAAAAAGACGAATTCCCTTCACGCTGCGGCCGGCCTCGCGCGCAAACTGCTGCCGGCGCTGGTCGCCGCGGCCGCGTTCGGCGGTGCCGCGATGCAGGCTCATGCGGCCGACGCGGTCGTGCTGTACACGGCCGACGGCCTCGAAAATCTGTACAAGGATGTGCTGCCGGCCTTCGAAAAGAAGGAGGGCGTGAAGGTCAATATCGTCACGGCGGGTAGCGGCGAAGTCGTGAACCGCGCGACCATCGAGAAGGATCAGCCGAAGGCCGACGTGCTCGTCACACTGCCGCCGTTCATTCAGCAGGCCGACCAGAGCGGTCTGCTGCAGGCGTACCAGAGCGCCAACTACAAGAACGTGCCGGCCATCGCGAAGGCGCCGAACGGCGCGTGGGCGACCTTCGTGAACAACTACTTCTCGTTCGCGATCAACCCCGAAGTCACGAAAATCCAGCCGAAGACGTTCGCGGACCTGCTGCACCCGGACTTCACCGGCAAGGTCGCGTATTCGAATCCGGCGACCGCCGGCGACGGCATGGCGGTGATCATCCTGACCTCGTCGCTGATGGGCGAAGACCAGGCGTTCGACTATCTGAAGAAGCTCGAGCAGAGCGCCAAGTTCCACACCAAGGGCACGGGCTATCTCGACGTGCTGCTGTCGCGTAACGAGATCGCGGTCGCCAACGGCGATCTGCAGATGGATCTCGACGACGCGGCCAACGGCGGCCTGTCGCTGAAACCGGTGTTCCTCGCCGCCACGCCCGGCGGTCAGCCGACCACGTTCCAGCTGCCGTACGCGATCGCGCTAATCAAGAACGGTCCGAACCAGGCCGAGGGCAAGAAGCTGATCGACTATCTGATGTCGACGCAAGTGCAGTCGAAGGTGCCGGACATCTTCGGCATTCCGGGTCGCAGCGACGTGCCGCTCGCCGGCAAGAACGGCGAAGCGGTCAAGCAGGCGATCAGCGGCGTCAAGCTGATTCCGGTCGACTGGAACCACGTGATGGCGAAGAAGGCCGACTGGACCGCGCGCTGGAAGAGCGACGTGATCGGTTCGTCGGGCAAAGAGATCGAAGTGGTCAAGCCGAAGTAAGTCGATTCAGGCGGCGCTTCGCACGTAATGCGCGGCGCCGCATCAGCATTAATCCTGTTGGAGGACGACTCCGGTGAATACGGCCAGTCTCGCTCACCCCACTGCGCCTGGCGCTCCGCTGGATGCGCTCGACGCCGCGCGTTCGGACGCGCCCGGTGGCGTGCAGATCGATCACCTGACGGTGCGCTTCGGCCCGCGCACGGTGCTCGACGATCTGTCGTTGACCATTCGGCGCGGCGAGTTGCTCACCGTGCTCGGGCGCAGCGGCTGCGGCAAGACGACCTTGCTGCGCTTCATCGCGGGCTTCATCGAGGCCGACGGTCTGGCCGGCACGCTGACGGTGGCCGGCCGCGATCTGACGCACATGCCGCCGCACAAGCGCAACCTCGGACTGCTATTCCAGAGCTACGCGCTGTTTCCGCATCTGACGGTATTCGAGAACGTCGCGTTCGGGTTGCGCGCGCGGCGTATTCCGGCGCGCGACGTCGCGCGCCGCGTCGCCGAGGTGCTGAAGCTCGTGCAGCTCGGCGATGCCGGTCACGTGATGCCCGCGCAATTGTCGGGCGGCATGCAGCAGCGCGTGGCGCTCGCCCGCGCGCTCGTGATCGAGCCCGACGTGCTGCTGCTCGATGAACCGCTGTCCGCGCTCGATGCCAATCTGCGCGCGTCGGTGCGCTCCGAACTGAAGGCACTGCATGAACGCCTGCCGAATCTGACGATCGTCTGCGTGACGCACGATCAGGACGACGCGCTCGTGCTGTCCGACCGCACACTGCTGATGCGCGATGGCCATATCGCGCAGCTCGGCACGCCGCAGCAGCTGTACGACTCGCCGGCCGACGGCTTCGTCGCGCGCTACCTCGGCGCGGCCAATCTGCTGCCGCCGCAGGTCGCGTTCGGCATGGACGACGCGCGCTACAACGAGCGCGAACGTGTCGCGTGTCTGCGTCCGGAGGCGCTGCGCATCGTGCCGCTCGGAGAGGGGCAGTTGCACGGCGCGATCGCGTCGGTCGAGTGGTACGGCGCGGCCTTGTCGGTATCGGTCGTGCTCGATGCGCTGCCGAACGACCCCGTGCTCGTCACGATGCAGCGTGGTCTCGGCATGACGCCGGAGAAGGGCGCGCGTGTTTCCCTGCGTTACGAGGCTGGCGATGTCGTCCTTATCAAGCCCTGATACGTCCAACCCGCTCGACCTTGCCGCGCAAGCCGAGGTCGAAGCCGCCGCCGCGCGCCGTCTCGCGAGCGCGGCGGCGCACGCGGCCGCCGTCAAGCGGCGCGAGCGCCTCGCGCAATGGCATCTGCTGTTCATTGCAGTCGTGGTGCTCGGACCGCTCGTCATCTATCCGCTGGTGCGGCTCGTGATGCTGAGTCTGACCGGCGCGCATGGCCTGTCTGGCCACGCGTACATAACGTTCTTTGGTAACCCCGAAACGCGCGGCGTGATCGGCACCACGCTCGGCATCCTGTTCGCGAGTGCGAGCCTGGCGTCGCTGCTCGGCGTGGCGCTCGCGTCGCTGCTGTTCTTCAAGCCGTTTCCGGGCGCGCGCCTGGTCACGCGCTTTCTCGAACTGTTCGTCGCGTTCCCGTCGTTTCTGGTCGCGTTCACGCTGATCTTTCTGTACGGCTCGCAAGGCTCGGTCAGCATCGGGCTGCAGCGGCTGTTCAATCTGCAGGCGCCGCCGCTCGATTTTCTGTTCGGCATCGGCGGCGTGATTCTCGCGGAAGTCGTGTTCTATACGCCGTTCGTCGTACGTCCGACGTTGGCATCGTTCGCGCTGCTCGACCAGCGACTGATCGAAGCCGCGCGCAGCCTCGGCGCGAACGGCCTGATGGTCGCGTTCAAGGTGATCCTGCCGCTCGCGTGGCCGGGCATCGCGGCCGGCACGATCCTGTGTTTTCTGCTGACGCTCAACGAGTTCGGCATTCTGCTGGTGCTCGGCAGCGCCCATCTGATCACGCTGCCGGTCGCGATCTACAGCGCCGCCACCGTCGATCTCGATCTGCCGACCGCGGCCGCCGGCGCGGTCGTGATGCTGCTGATGTCGTTGTCGTTGTACGCGTTGTACCGGCGCGTCAATCGTCGCAAGGTGAAAGGAGCCGGTCATGGCCGTTGAACTCGATCCGACCGTGCTGCCGGTCATGCACAAGAAGGGCCGGCCGGTGCGGCACAGTCTCGCGGTGCGACTGCTCGGCGGTCTGTTTCTCGGCTTTGCCGCGCTGCTGTGCTTCTGGCTGTTCGTGCTGCCGGTGTTGGTTGTCGCGCTATCGAGCGTCGCGTCGCACTGGTCCGGCACGATCCTGCCCGACGGCTTCAGCATGCGCTGGTTCGAGCGCCTCGGTTCGAGCGACTTCGACGCGCTGACCACCAGCCTCGAAGTCGGCATGGGCGTCGCGGTGCTCGGCACGATCCTCGGTTTGTGGCTCGCGCTCGCCCTCGAAGGACGCGACCGGCGCGGCCTCGGCGCCGTCGTCGACACGATCGCGATGATGCCCAACGGCGTGCCGAGCGTCGTGCTCGGCCTCGCGGTGCTGATCGCGTATCACAAACGGCCACTCGATCTGTCGAGCTCGGCGGCGATCGTGGTGTTCGTGCAGCTCGCGCTGGTACTGCCGTTCTGCTACCGCTGCGCGGCCGCCGCGCTGCGCCCGGAGCTGACCGTGTTGCGCGAAGCGGCCGCGAGCCTCGGAGCGCCGCCGTCGATGGTGCTGCGCCGCGTCGTGTTGCCGCAACTGGTGCCGGCGATACGCGCGAGTCTCGCGCTCGGCTTTGCGCTGTCGCTCGGCGAACTCGGCGCGACGCTGACCGTATATCCGCCAGGCTTCGCGACGGTGCCGATCGTCGTCGTCGGGCAGGTGGAACGCGGCTATTACCTGCCGGCTTCCGCGCTGTCGCTGATTCTGCTGCTGGTCTCGCTGGTCGCTCTGCTGCTGATCGCGGCGCGCGCTCCGCGGCGCCGGATCGACTGAGCCGACTGATCGGCGAACGATTTGGTTGATCTGAAGCACGCGCGCGAACCGGTGAGCATCGATGTAGATGTGGCAAAAGTTGCCAAAATGACCGAATATATGCACTCTGCTTCCGTCGATCCGATCGAAGTCGTGCGCCGCCACTCGCTGACGACGCTGGTGCGCGACGAGATCGAGCGGCATATCGTCGGCGGCATGCTGGCGCCGGGCGACAAGCTCAACGAAGCCGACTGGGCGGCGCGATTGCTGGTGTCGCGCGGGCCGGTGCGGGAGGCGTTTCGCGCGCTAGAGCAGGCGGGTCTGGTACGCACCGAGAAGAATCGCGGCGTGTTCGTGCGGACGGTGTCGCTTGCGGAGGCGGACGAGATTTACGCGGTGCGCGCGGTGCTCGAAGAGGGGGCGTGCCGGATGCTCGCGTCGAGAATCGATGCGGGCAAGCTCGCGGTGCTGCGCGACTGGGTCGACGCGATGCGCGCGGCGCTCGCGTCGCACGATCACGATGCGTATGCGCGCGCGAACCTCGCGTTTCACGATGGGCTGGTCGCGGCGGCGGGCAACACGAAGTTGTACGACACGTATCGCAGGCTCGTCAGCGAGTTGAGCCTGTTTCGGCGAGCGGCGCTAAACGTGCAGGCCGACGCGATGGCGCGCTCGCTCGCCGAACATCGCGCGATTCTGACAGCGCTCGCGTCGCGCGATGCGGAGCGGGCCGCGCAGTTGATGCGCGCGCATGTGCAGGGCGGGTTGCAGCGCGCGCATGCGGCCTGCGAGGCGGCGGGCGATGCGGCGCACGAGCAGCGCCTCCCGGCGGGCACGGGTGCGGCCGGCTCGCGCGGGCGATGACGGCGCGGCGATGAAGCCGGGGCAAACGCATCGGCAAACGCCGCGGCAGCTTCGCCCCACGAACAGACAACCCGGCGATGAAGCCTTCAATGACAACCCGGCAATGGAAAACCACGCGATGACACACCCCGAGCGACGCACGATCGAAGTCAACGGCCGGAGCTACCGGCTGCCTTCGCAACCGACGGTCGTCGTCTGTGTCGACGGCTGCGAGTTTGCGTATCTGGAAGCGGCGGTCGCGGCCGGCGTCGCGCCGTTCATCGGTTCGATGCTCGAGGGCGGCGCGGCGTTTCGCGGCGACTGCGTGATCCCGTCGTTCACGAACCCGAACAACCTGTCGATCGTGACCGGCGTATTGCCGTCCGTGCATGGCATCTGCGGTAACTACTTCTGGGACACCCACGCGAACGACGGCGCGGGCGCGGCGGTGATGATGAACGATCCCGCCTACCTACGCGCGCCCACGCTGCTAGCGGCCGCCGCCGACGCGGGCGCCGCGGTCGCCGTCGTCACCGCGAAGGACAAGCTGCGCGGGCTGCTCGGCTCGCAGTTGAAGGGCATCTGCTTTTCGGCGGAGAAAGCCGACAAGGTGACGCGCGAGGAAAACGGCATCGACGACGTGCTCGATCTGGTTGGCCTGCCATTGCCCGACGTGTATAGCGCGGGGTTGTCGGAATTCGTGTTCGCGGCCGGCGTGCGGCTCGCGCGGACACGCAAGCTCGACCTCATGTATCTGTCGACGACCGACTATATCCAGCACAAATGGGCGCCCGGCACCGAAGGCGCGAACGCGTTCTACGCGATGATGGACGGCTATCTCGCGAAGCTCGACGCGCTCGGCTGGGTGATCGGCCTCACCGCCGATCACGGCATGAACGCGAAGCACGATCCGCAAACCGGCGAGCCGAACGTGATCTATCTGCAGGACTTGCTCGACGACTGGCTCGACGCCTCGACGGCGCGCGTGATTCTGCCGATCACCGATCCGTACGTCGTGCATCATGGCGCGCTGGGTTCGTTCGCGACGGTCTATTTGCCGCGCGAGCTCGATGCTGCGTCCGTGATTGCGCGGATCGGCCGCCTGCCGGGAATCGAAGTCGTGCTCGATCGACGCGCCGCGTGTGCGCGCTTCGGGCTGCCTGAGGATCGCATCGGCGATCTGGTCGTGATCGGCACTAAGCATGTGGTGCTCGGCACGCGGCGCGACGAGCACGACCTGTCCGGGCTCACCGTGCCGTTGCGCTCGCACGGCGGGATTTCCGAGCAGGAAGTGCCGCTGCTGTTCAACCGGCGCGTTCAGCCATCAGCCACCGGCAGCGAAGGCAAACGGCTGCGCAATTTCGATATCTTCGACATTGCGCTCAATCGCGTGCCGACATCATGAACACGGCGCCGCGGGACCATCCTGAGTTCCGCGCCGAAGCGCTGTGGCTGAGCGGCGAGCGCGCGACGCGCGCCCGGACGCTCGACGTGTTCGATCCTTATACCGGCATGCGCGTCGGCACGGCGCCCCTCGCCAGCATCGACGATCTGCGCGCCGCGTTCGACTACGCGCTCGCGTATCGCGCTGACGCTGTCGCGCTACGAGCGTTCGCGGATTCTCGAGCGCGCGGCGGTGCTGCTGCGCGAGCGGATCGAACAGGCGTCGGATCTGATTTCGCTCGGGTCGGGTCTGTCGAAACAGGACTCTCGCTACGAGATCGGCCGCGTCGCCGACTTGTTCCGCTTTGCCTCGTTCGAGGCGTTGCGCGACGACGGTCAGAGTTTCTTGTGCGATCTGACGCCGCATGGCAAAAGGCGTCGCGCGTTCTCGCAGCGCGAGCCGCTCGCGGGCGTGATCGTCGCGATCACGCCGTTCAATCATCCGATGAACCAGGTCGCGCACAAGGTCGCGCCGGCCATCGCGACGAATAATCGCGTGGTGCTGAAGCCGTCGGAGAAGGTGCCGCTGTCGGCGCTTTATCTGGCCGATCTGCTGTATGAAGCGGGGCTGCCCGCGCCGATGCTCCAGGTGCTGACCGGCGATCCACGCGAGATCGCCGACGAGCTGGGTGTCGCCGGTCATCGCGTTCGACACGCTCGACGATGCGATTCGCATCAGCAACGGACGCCGTTCGGGCTGTCGTCGTGCGTGTGTACGAACCGGCAGGACGCGATCACGCGTTTCATTAATGAGCTGCGCGTGGGCACCGTCGACGTGTGGGAAGTGCCGGGCTACCGGATCGAGATGACGCCGTTCGGCGGCATCAAGGATTCGGGGCTAGGCTACAAGGAAGGCGTTCAGGAAGCGATGAAGAGCTTTACCAATCTGAAGACGTTTTCATTACCTTGGGAGCAACAGGTGGCATTGAGTCTCGACGATATCCGTGTGCTCTTCGAGCGACACGGCAGCCTCGCGTATAGCGGCGAGCCGGTGACGCAGCTCGAACACGCGTTGCAGAGCGGCGCGCTCGCCGAGGCGGAAGGCGCGAGCGACGAACTGGTCGCCGCGGCGTTCTTGCACGACCTCGGCCATCTGCTGAACCTTCAAGGGGAGACGCCGACGGAACGGGGTGTCGACGATCTGCATCAGTATTTCGCCTTGCCGTTTTTGCGGCCGGTGTTGTCGGATGCTGTGCTGGAGCCGATTCGTCTGCACGTCGACGCGAAGCGCTGCCTGTGCGCGATCGACGCCACCTATTTTGGCCAGTTGTCCGCCGACTCGGTGCGCAGCTTGCAATTGCAGGGCGGGATCTTCAGCAGGGAAGAGGCGCAGGCATTTATGCAGAAGCCGTACGCCGAAGACGCGATGCGTTTGCGCCGATGGGACGATCGCGCGAAAGAGCAGGATCGCGCGACGCCGGGGATCGACCATTATTTGGCCGTGGTCGAACGGGCGATGCGCGCGCATGCGACTGCATGAGTCGAGGTGATTTGGGTCGCGGTAGGTTGCGCGCCGCGCGGTCAAAATATCGCTTGCAAGTCCCGATGTCGGCGACTAGAATTCCGCTCTTTCGTGCTCCGGACGCCGGGGTGCGTAGAAGCGGGAAGCCTTTGATGGCGAGGGCTTCAGCGGGGTGGGCAGGTTAAGCGGGTGATAAAAACCTGTTGACGATCCGACGGAAGTTCTCCATAATCCCGTTTCTCTGCTGCAGACGCAGCGACGCAAACGAAGCAGTGCCGGGTAGGAGTGGTTCAGGCGCGGCGGGTTTGGCGGACCGATCTTTAAAAACTAACAGCCGATAAGTGTGGGCGCTTGATGCGGAATGCGGCGGCGGATTCTGCGGAGTCTGCTGCCAGGCAGAAGTATCAGCAGCCTCACACAGTATTAGAGGAAGGTTTGTCTGTCGGAAGACGGACTGATCATCGTCAGTACGTTGAGTGAGCGACCGGGTTCGAGAGAGCCCGAAAACAGTAACAGGTTTGAACTGAAGAGTTTGATCCTGGCTCAGATTGAACGCTGGCGGCATGCCTTACACATGCAAGTCGAACGGCAGCACGGACTC
>NZ_JACHDK010000011.1:0-205831 GCF_014201005.1 Paraburkholderia lebeckiae
ACCCCTTCCCATCCCGAACAGGACCGTGAAACGACTCCACGCCGATGATAGTGCGGATTGCCCGTGTGAAAGTAGGTAATCGTCAGGCTCCCCCCACGTCAGAAACCCCACCCGCCGCGGTGGGGTTTTTGCGTTTACGCGGCCTAAATCAACAGCAACATCGACAGAGATGATCGTAAGGTAAGCGCCCGGTGAAGGCACGGGAGCGAGCTGGCTAGCTGCTGCGATCAGGCACCGCGGGAGCCCAGCGGTGAGGGAGTAACTGTTCGATATCAGCTGCGCGATGTGTTGGCAGCGCGTGAGCACGTCCTTCAGATAGGTGAGCGGTTCATGCCCGTTCAGTTGCGTCGACCGGATCAGGCTCATGAAGGCAGCGGCACGTTTGCCGGCACGAAGTGAGCCCGCGAACAACCAGTTTTTTCTCCCAGTTGCCTAGGGCCTGATCTGATTTTCCGCCCAGTCATTGCACATTGGCACATCTCCATCGTCGAGGTAGCACGTGAGTGCCTCCCAGCGATTGAGGCTGTAGTCGATGGCTTTCGCGATTCCTGAACCTTCTGGAACCAGACGCTGCTGCGCACTCATCCACGCGTCCTGGACGCGGCGCGCAGTTGGCAGACAAACTGTTCACGGGCATCCGTAAGGGCGCTGTCCTGATGACCGATGGCTATGGACCCTATAACGGTATCGCCGAGCGATACCAGCTCGTGCACCTTGGATGCTGGGTTCGCTGCCGGCGTTACTTCGTCAAGTCAGAGGAAAATGTGCCCAAAGCTGCGCGCCCGCCCGATCTGCTCGCGACGCGCTTCATCAAGCTGATCGGAAAGTTGTTCGTTGCCAAGGCGGGAGCGCGAAATGGAACCTGCGCGAGCAGTTGCCGAAGCTGATCGGTTATGTCGGGAATGGTGACTGGCCCATATCGAATAACGACTGTGAAAATTCGATCCGTCCGTTTGTGATCGGGAGGCGCGGCTGGTTGTTCAGCGATACGGTTGAAGGCGCGACTGCGAGCGCCAATCTAATCGTTCGTGAAGATCGTGAAGCGACAATTACGCCGCCTGTATGGACAAGCCTGACGCGCCAGGCTCTTGCATTTGAACACTACAATGAGCGCCATCCGCACAAAGCCCTGGAATACCGCTCGCCGCGTGAGTTCAGACGTGCTGCCGCGACTTCATTGACCTAACGATGTCCGCGTGTCCTGAGTTACAGGGGCAACTCCAACCAGCTGCACTGGGTCATCTCCGCCCCCCAGTTGCCCGACCTCAGCAAGCAATGCTTCGTCGCGCGCAATCACCTTTGGCAGATGCGAGCGCAAGAATTCGACCCACGTGCGCGTCTTTGCATCGATGAATTTGCGCGACGGATAGAGCGCATAAACAGTCGTCTTCTGCAGCGTATATTCCGGCAACACGCGCACCAGCGTGCCATCGCGCAACCCGGAAATGGCCGCGTAGAGCGGCACCATGCCGATGCCCATGCCTTCGCGGATCGCCACGATCAATGATTCGGCGATGTTCACATGCACGGGGCCGTCGACTTCCATCAACTCACTGCCGTTCGGGCCGTCGAGCGTCCATTCATGTGGCGGGAACGCCGGCGTATGCAGGATCAGACATTCGTGATGCGCAAGGTCAGCCGGTTCTTGCGGCGCGCCGTGCGCCCGCACGTAGGCCGGCGATGCGCACAGGATGCTGAACGTCGTCCCCAGCGGAAACGATACGAGGTCCGAATTCGGCAGCGTCAATGCGCCGATCACGGCCACGTCGGCGCTGCCCTCGAACAGATCGGGCATGCGCTGCGATAGCGTCAACTCGACGGTCACATCAGGATAAAGCTCGCGGTAACGCGAAATGGCCGGCAGGACGTAGTGCTGGCCGATGCTCGCAAAGCTATGCATGCGCAGTGCGCCGGTTGGTCGCTCGTGTGCGCAACTGGCTTCTTCTTCCGCAATATCGACATCCGCGAGGATCTGCTGCGATCGTTTCAGATAGCGCTCGCCGGCGGTGGTCAGCGCAAGCCGACGCGTCGAGCGATTCAGCAGGCGCGTGCGCAGATGTGCTTCAAGCTCCGAGACCGCGCGAGACATCGCGCCGGTCGTTGAATTGAGCGATTGCGCGGCCGCGGTGAAGCTACCGGCTTCAACCACGCGCACAAACACTCGCATATTTTGTAGCGTGTCCATCAAACCTTCTGTTTCATGATCAAGGTCATATTTTCCGTCAGTCTCAGAACCCTATTGTTGTCCGTTCTGGAACAGATGTTCTGCACCCGTCGGCTTAATGTACACATCGCGAACTCCTACAATCGGCGCCTCGCCTGCCGGTGTCAGCCATTCTGTCCGGAGGCTCTCTCAGCGACCACGTGGGGTGCACTGTTTCCAGATGAAACCCGATCATGCGATCGAACCGTCGGCGGATTTCTTCGGTCCGCGCGGCGTCATGCGGCGACGCCTCAGCCGAGCCAAACTCAATCGCGCCGCGCGCGACTGGGCTAGCAGCGACGGCCTGACCTGGCTGCATCTGCTGAAGACGGTCACCGCCGGTCTGCTGGCGCTGGGCATCGCGATGCTGCTCGATCTGCCGCAGCCGCGCATTGCGATGACCACTGTCTTTGTGTTGATGCAACCGCTCAGCGGCATGGTGCTCGCGAAGAGCTTCTACCGGATTCTCGGAACGGCAGTAGGGACCGTGGCCGCGCTCTTGCTCGGCGGGCTGTTCGTTCAGCAACCCGAACTGTACATGCTCGGCATGATCGTGTGGGTGAGCGCCTGTATTGCTGCGGCGGTCCGGTATCGGCATTTCAGATGGTATGGTTTTGTGCTCGCGGGTTACACCGCCGCGCTGATCGGCATTCCAAACGTGACGACGCCTCAGGGACTGTTCCTCGCCGCACTCACGCGTGCGGCGGAAGTGGCGGTCGGCATCGTGTGTTCGAGCGCGGTCAGCGCGGTGCTGCTGCCCCAGCGCTCGATCCTTGCGCTGCGACGTAACCTTCAGATCAGGTGCGCGAATTTTACTGCGTTTGCTGTCGACGTGCTCGCACGCGGGCTCGAGCGCGATCAGTTCGAACGGCGTTTCGCGGATTTCGTCGACGAAATCGCTGGCTTCGAAGCAACCCGTACGTTCGCCGCATTCGAAGATCCGGCGATGCGCTCGCGCAGTGCGCATCTGGCACGTCTGAATGGCGAATTCATGGATGCGTGCGCGCGTCTGCATGCGCTGAATCAGTTGCTCAAACGGTTGCGCGCCAGCCGCGCTGTGTCGATACTCGCGGCCGTCGGTCCGTACCTCGACGAACTGGGAGCCTTGTTCGAAGCACAAGCTGAAGCCGGCGTCGAAGCATCGCGCGCAGCAGCCGACCTGCGCCACTTTCGAACGAGCTTGCCACGCCGGGTACGCGAAACCAGGCGGCCGCTCGAAGCCGCGTCCGCGCAATCGCTTGCGGACTTCGACACGGCAGCCGAATTGCTGTATCGATTCGTGGGCGAATGGATAAGCTATTCGCAAACCTATGCACGCTTGTGGCGCAAAACAGCAAGCCGGCAGCACAGCCTACGATCCAGCTCAAGCCCAACCAAGAGTCATCGCACAAGCAGACCTATAAGCCGCACAAACCACTTCGCCGTACTGTTCACGTTCCTGCGCTCGGCTGTCGTCATCGGAATCGCCGGTGCGTTCTGGATCGCGACCAACTGGCCGAGCGGCGGTCTCGCCGTGATTGGCGCAACACTGGTCGTCGCGTTGACGTCCACTGCGCCAAGCGCCACCAGAATGGCCATTCAGATGGCGATCGGCGCGGTGCTCGCGACGCTGGCCGGCTATGTGTTCATGTGCTACGTGTATCCGAACATCGATGGTTTCCCGCTGCTTTGCGCGGTACTCGCGCCGGTGCTCGCGCTCGGCGCATTCATCGCGACCCGTCGCGGCGCGGCGGGGCTTGGCATCGGCTTTTCGGTGTTCTTCTGTCTGCTGGCCGGGCCGGACAACGTCGTCAGCTACGTGCCCGACCTGCTGATCAACAACGGCATCGCGCTCACCGCGTCGATGCTGCTCGCAGCTGTTGTTTTCGCGGTGGTCTTTCCCGCCGATATGCGCTGGCTCGTCGACCGGATCATGGGCGACCTGCGCGCGCAAACTGTGTCGGCATGCAAGGACGCGCTGCCGGGTCTGAACCAACGTTTCCAGTCCGGCACGCATGATCTGACTTCGCAACTGCGCGTGCTGTTGGCGCACCGTTCACGACGACGGCGCGACGCACTTCGCTGGATGCTCGCGACGATCGAAGTAGGTCACGCCGTCATCGATCTGCGCAACGAAACCGCACGCGCCGATTATGCCGACATCCTTCAGCCGCGTTGGCGCAGCGTGATCGAACACACGTGCGACGATCTCGCCCGGCTCTTCCAACGCCCAGGTCCACGTTCGCTCGAACGCGCACTCGTCGCCGTGCGCTCGGCCACCTGGCTCGCGCAAGACATGCTGCAGGCAGTGCACGCCGAGCGCGACCTGCATCACGATCTGCAACGTATCTTGAGCTGTCTGCACTTCATTCGTAGCGCGTTGCTCGACGAGGACGCGCCCTTCAATCGTCGCTGAGCAATGCTGCGTGGATCTTTCTGCCAGATGGAAAGATCCCTTCCGGGCGGCCCCGTTTATTCGCGTAGGTGGCGGTCATATAGTTTCGTCACTGCCTCGCAGTATTCGTCGCAGTAGTCGTAAGTCCTGGAGAACGAGATGAAAGTGTTGAAGATGGTCCTGATTGCCTGTTCTTTGTCCACCGCTGCTGCCGCCTATGCACAGACGGCGCCGGCCGCGCCGGAGCAGCAGGTTGCGCAAGCGGATGGCCAGCGCGCCGATAAGGTTGCCCCGCGCAAGCATGTGGAAGCGCCGAAAGCGAAAGCTGATGAATGTGTCGGCCCGATGAGCTTCTGCAACATCTACTTCGGCAGCTGAGTCCGGCTGCCTCACGCGCAACACCTGTCGCGGACCCTATCGCGCGACCCAACACCTGCTCGCGACGCCGTCCGATCGAGACGCCGCGGCGGGTGCGGCAACCGTCTATTGAGCGAAGCACACCGCAGACGTGCGCACCAGTAGACGGAGCTGGCGACTATGGAGAGACTCCCTTTCATGTACGAAGACCGAATTCGCTGCGCCGCGCTGCGCGGAAAAATCACCACGGCCGCCGACGCGGCGCTTCTGATTCACGACGGCATGCGGGTTGGCGCAAGCGGCTTCACGCGCGCGGGCGACGCGAAGGCCGTGCCGGTCGCGCTCGCCGAGCGTGCGCGCCGGCTGGGCGAGCCGCTGCGCATCACGTTGATGACTGGCGCCTCGCTCGGTCATGACGTTGACCGCATGCTGACCGAAGCGCATGTGCTCGCGCGCCGTCTGCCGTTTCAGGTAGACAAGACGCTGCGCGACGCCATCAATCGCGGCGAAGTGATGTTCGTCGATCAGCATCTGTCCGAGACCGTCGAGATGCTGCGCGCAAACCAGCTAGGCAAGCTCGATGTCGCGATCATCGAAGCCGCCGCGATCACGGAGAGCGGCGGTATCGTGCCGACGACGTCGGTCGGCAATTCGGCGAGCTTCGCGATTCTCGCGGACAAGGTCATCGTCGAGATCAATCTTGCGCAGCCGCTCGGGCTCGAAGGCTTGCACGACATCTGGATTCCGGGGCGCCGGCCGCATCGCGAGCCGCTGTCGATCGTGCGCGCGCGGGATCGCGTCGGCACACCCGCTATCGAGATTCCGCCCGAGAAAATCGCGGCGATCGTGATCACGGACATGGCCGACAGCCCGTCCAGGGTCTTGCCCGCGGATCGGGAAACCGCCTTGATCGCCGGTCATTTGATCGAATTTTTCCAGCACGAAGTTACGCGTGGCCGCATGCCGAAGCAGTTGCCGCCGCTGCAGGCGGGCATCGGTACGATCGCCAACGCGGTGCTGGCGGGATTCGTCGATTCGCCTTTCGAGGTGTTCGAAATTTATTCGGAAGTCCTTCAGGATTCGACGTTCGATCTGATGGACGCTGGTAAGGTCGCGTTCGCGTCCGGCGCGTCGATCACGTTGTCGGCCGCGCGGCAGGCGCAGGTATTTGGCGATATCGAGCGCTATCGCGACCGGCTCGTGCTGCGTCCGCAGGAAGTCAGCAACCATCCCGAGGTGATTCGGCGGCTCGGTCTGATCGCGCTCAATACCGCGCTCGAATTCGATATCTACGGCAACGTCAATTCGACGCATGTCGGCGGCACGCATATGATGAACGGCATCGGCGGCTCGGGCGACTTTGCGCGCAATGCGTCGTGCGCGGTGTTCGCGAGCAAGTCGACCGCGAAGGACGGCCGCATTTCGAGCATCGTGCCGATGGTGCCGCATTGCGATCACAACGAACACGACGTCGACGTCGTCGTCACCGAGCAGGGTCTCGCCGATCTGCGCGGCCTCGCGCCGCGCGAACGTGCGACGCTGATCATCGAGCATTGCGTGCATCCGCGGTATCGCGAGCTGTTGCGCGACTATTACCGCGATGCGTTGCCTTGGGGAGGGCAGACGCCGCATTGCCTCGATCAGGCGTTTGCATGGCATACGCGGCTGCGCGATACAGGGTCGATGCTGCCGGCCTGATTCTGCGGCGGCCACAACCGCGGCGATAAAAACAGAAGCGACAGCCCACAAAAAAGCGCCAGCGATTCGAACCCGCTGGCGCTTGATGACGTCGGATGCCGTGCTCAGGACCCTCGTCGCACGAGCCGGATAATAAACAGCAGAATGACCGCGCCGATCAACGCGGTGATGATCGAGCCGATCCAGCCGCCGCCAAGCGAGATATGCAGCACGCCGGCGAGCCACCCGCCGATGAACGCGCCGATGATCCCGACGATGATGTCGACGATCAGGCCGAAGCCGCCGCCCCTGACCAGCACACCCGCGAGCCAGCCCGCAATCGCGCCGATGATGATCCATGCGATGATGCCGTGTTCCATATTCGAGACTCCCTGGTTGAGTGTGAACAATTCACGGTGACAGAGCTTAGTCGAAGGTTATGGGACCGTCCACGTTCACGTCGCGGAATTAACATTATCTGAATCTGCTGCCAGCTAAGTGTAGACGATGCGCGCGAACAAATGAGACTTACGCGCCGCGCTTCACTCGGGCGTCGGCTCCGCGTCCCGCGCGGTCCAACTGACGCTGGACACGCTCTTTTCCATGCTCAGGCGGCTCGCCATCTGTTCGAGCTTCGATTGATCCTTCGGATGCATCGTCAGCGTCGCCGTCACGCGAATGCGCGCCGGTTCGTCCTCGACATCCTCGCTCGTGAGGCTCTGGAACGACAGCGGCGCCGAGTACATCGAGTTGGAAATCGCGGCGCGAATGTTGATCTCGTCGGCTTCGCGGCAGACGATCGTCAGCACGTACTCGCGCACGAGGTCGGCGTTTGAAACCGGCGTCGAGTTGATCATCCGGCTCACTTCACGCAGCACGGTGTTGGCCAGCAGCACGACCGCGGTGCCCGCGAGCGCCGGTCCGTAATGTCCCGCGCCGCTCAACACGCCGACGGCCGCCGAGCACCACAGCGTCGCCGCGGTGTTGATCCCCTGGATCGAGCCTTTGTCACGCATGATGACGCCGCCGCCAAGAAAGCCGACGCCGGACACCACATAGGCGGCAATCTGCGTGACGCCGCTGACGCCGTTGCCGGTCAGCACGCCGAGCGTGACGAACAGGCACGCGCCGCTCGCCACGAGCGTGATCGTGCGCAGGCCGGCAGTGCGCTGGCGCATCTGTCGTTCGAGGCCAATCGCGACGCCGCAAGCAAAAGCGGTCAGAAGCCGCAGGAAGAATTCGAGTGTCATCGTTCAGAAAGTTTGGCGTGCGTGCTGCCGCAGGGTGAAGCCTACGCGTGCGAACGTCAGGTCGTCTACCTCGTGCACGGTAAGCGCATGAGGGTGGAACGAAATACGCGCGCACACGCGTGCAGCGGCCGGAAGCGTGCGGCATCGGCATGGCATCGAGCCACGCTGCGCTTCACCGACAGTACGCGAATGACAATGAAATGAGAGCGACGTGCGCCATCGAGCCCCGAGGGCAGGACGGCAACAGGGACACCTGACGCGGAAATCCTGCCGCTCAGGCGAGCGGGCAAATCGATACTCGGCTGGTACAGCTGCTACTGTCCAAGATCGTGATTCCGGTTAAAAGAATTGCGCGGATTGTAGAGGGCGGCGCAAAGTTCAGTCAAGCCGCGATCGGCGGAGAGTGCGCATGTGGGTTTGCTACAGCCGTATCGTAGACAGGCCGTAATTAATTGCTCCGGACTGCGAATGTTGAGTTCAATCCGGTTCGCCCGGCACGAGTCTCAAGCGCGTGATTTCCGAAGGTGCACCGAGTCGTTTCGGCGGACCCCAATAGCCCGTACCGCGACTCGTATAAACCCAGAGTCCGTTCAGGCGCGCGAGGCCTGCCGTGAACGGCTGTTGCAGGCGCACAAAGAAATTCCACGGAAAGAACTGACCGCCGTGCGTATGACCCGACAACTGCAGCGTAAAGCCGGCCGCCGCGGCCGCTTCGGCCGAACGCGGCTGATGCGCGAGCAGCACCCTGATCAGCACGTCGCCAGGCGCGCCGGCGAGCGCCGCGACCGGGTCGCTGCGATGCGCGGGGTCGTGATGACCCGCCGAGTAATCAGTGACGCCGGCGATTACGGCGCGCGCGCCGTCATGGTCGACGATCACGTGTTCGTTCAGCAGCACCCGCAAGCCGAGCCGGCGGAATTCGGCAATCCACGAGTTCGCTCCGGAGTAGTACTCGTGATTGCCGGTCACGAGAAACGCACCGTGCCGTGCGGCCAGCCGCGACAGCGGCTGTGTATGCCGGCTCAGCTGCGGCACGCTGCCGTCGACGACGTCGCCCGTCACCGCGATCAGATCCGGCTTGAGCCGGTTCACCGCGTCGACGATCGCGTCGACATAACGGCCCTTGATCGTCGGGCCGACGTGGATGTCACTGATCTGCACGATCGTGAAGCCTTCGAGCTCGGCAGGCAGATCGTCGATCGGCACGTCGATCGTGACGACGCGCGCGCGACGGCGCGCGTTGAACAGGCCGATCAGCGTCGACAGCAGCGCGAGCAGCGGCACCGCCGCCGCCGAGCCGGTGCGCCAATGCGCGATCGTGAGCGTGTTCGGCCAGATCGCGTCGATCGTCAGCAGCGACGCCAGCACGAGGTCGCGCGCGAACGTCAGTACCAGCAGCGACGAGAAGAAGCCCATCGCGAGCAGGCCCACCCACGCGAGACGGTCGCCGAGCGGCTGGCGCTTGAAGCCGCGCGCCATCATGCCGACCGGGATCAGGTAGATCGACAGCACGAGCCACAGCACGCACAGCCCGCGGCCGGCCGCGGTGATCGGCATGTCGGGAATCAGGCGCAAGCCGACGTAGATATGCAGCAGGATGCCAATCAGGATGATCCGGACAAGAAACGATGAACGTCGCATAAAGAGAATCGGGGCGGGAAGGAGGCCAAAGGGCCGGCATCAGCGGCAGCGCGGCGGCGATCGGTTAACAAACGCGGCGAATCATTCTACCGACATGTTCGGTCCCTTGCCTTCGCAAAATTCGTGCTCCCGCACCGCACGACGCGCCGGGCCCCGAAGCCGCCGGGACGAGCCACGAAAGGTGTTCGCCGGGGCAGGCGCATTCCGTGCTCAGCACATACTTACAGGGCCGCGCGCCACGCATTCAATGCCTATGCAAGCGAATTAAATGGGCTTTGAATTGTATTCATGCGTGGAGTATGCTTGAAACAAGCCAGCTTGTTGCCGGGGCAGCGTAGGGCGCTTCGGCCATGACAGGTTCTGTCGCCGGGAAAGATCGGGCGGGGGGAGGCACACCATGAAGCTGCTCAAATCGGGCCACCTGTGGCATCACGCGCACGAAGTGCATCATGTGCATCATGAGCATCATGTCGGGCACGAGGGAAGCCATGTGATGCTGCCGCTCGTCGGCATCTCGCTGATGGCGATTGCGCTTTACGTCGGCGTACGCAACATCGATTTCTCCGAACTCGGCAAAAGCGCGCTGTTCGACGTCGTGATGGTGTGCGTCGCGCTCGGCATCGCGGGCCTGTTCGGTGCGGTCGGCGCGTGGCTGCGCTCGAATGGCGACGAAGCCGAAGAGGGCTTCTGCTTCATCGGCGCGCTGATCGGCACGGTGGTCTTTTATGTCGCGGTGCTGACCTGACGCGATCCGATCCAGCGCGTGGCGCGCACCCGCAGCGCTATCCATCATCAACGCCCCGTCACACTATGCGCGCCGCTTCGTCGAACGAAAAACGCGGGCTGCGCGCAAACAGCTTTGACGGATCGCCGTGGCCAAGATTGATCAGGAAGTTCGACTTCAGCGTCGTGCCCGCAAAAAACGCTTCGTCGACCTTGGCCTGATCGAAGCCCGACATCGGCCCAGTGTCGAGACCGAGCGCACGCGCCGCGAGAATCAGATACCCGCCTTGCAGCGTCGAATTGCGAAACGCCGTGTCCGCAATCAACCGCTCGTTGCCGACGAACCAGCTGCGCGCGTCCGCATGGGGAAACAGTTTCGGCAGATACTGGTAGAAGGCCATGTCCATGGCGACGATCACCGTGACGGGCGCGGCCATCGTCTTCTCGAGATTGCCAGCCGACAACGCCGGGCGCAGTTTCTCCTTGCCCTCCGGCGTCCTGACGAACACGAAGCGGCCCGGACTCGAATTGGCCGAGGTCGGGCCGAGCAGTACGAGCTCCATCAGCTCGCGCAGCACGGCGTCGTCGATCGGCTTGTTCTGCCAGCCATTGTGCGTACGCGCGTCGCGAAAGAGCTGCGCGAGCGCCTGATCGGAAAGTGTCATGGAAGTAGTCCGTGCGAAAGAACAGAGGGAACGCGGAGAGCCGCGTCGAATGAAAGAGCAATGCGCGTGAATCAGCGGGTGAGCCGGTGTCGCCATAATAGTCAGGGTTTTGACTTGTCCGCTTGCATCCAGACATTCCGATGAGCACCGATTTATTCAACGACCTGCCGACGCCCGACGTCGACTGGTATCCAGACTGGCTCGCGGCGGCCGACGCCGAACGCCTGCTGGCCCGACTGATCGACGAAGTGCAATGGCGCCAGGACATGATGAGCACGCCCGCGGGCCGTGTTGCACTGCCGCGTCTGACCGCCTGGCAGGGCGAGCCGGACGCGGTGTACGTGTACTCGGGCATCCGCAACGTGCCGCAAGCATGGACGCCCGCCGTCGCCGAACTGAAGGCCGCCGTCGAGGCGACCTGCGGCGCGCGTTTTAACAGCGTGCTGCTGAATCGTTACCGCAGCGGCGCCGACAGCATGGGCTGGCATGCGGACCGCGAACCCGAACTCGGCAAGCAACCGGTGATCGCGTCGGCGAGCCTCGGCGTCGCGCGCAGGTTCGATCTGCGGCACAACCGCAGCGGCGTCGTGCAATCGTTCTCGCTGAAGGGCGGCAGCCTGCTCGTGATGAAGGGCGACACCCAGGCGCAGTGGCGTCATCGGGTGCCGAAGGAGCCGCGCGTGAGCGGCGAGCGCATCAATCTGACGTTTCGCTGGGTCACTCCGAGAGTGACGCCGACCTGAGGCAGCGAGCGGCAATGCTCTGACCGGTGCGCTATACCAAAATTGATATCGAGGGCGCGAATCATATGATTGGACGGTTAACGCGTCGCACAGTACGCTACATCACGATCCATGCGACGTGAGGGCCGCGAGGGCCGGGCAGACCGCTGGGTCGTCTACACAACAACGATTGGAGACTGTCATGGCGAATACACGACGTGCCGCGTGTCGCGCTCTGGGCGCGCTCGCGCTTTCCGCGAGTCTCGGAGCGCTGACGCTGGCCACGCCCGGCGCGCATGCCGAGGACAAGAAAATTACGCTCGGTTTTGCGCAGGTCGGTGCGGAAAGCGCATGGCGCACCGCGAATACCGAATCGGTGAAGTCGGCGGCGACGGACGCCGGCATCAACCTCAAATTCTCCGACGCGCAGCAGAAGCAGGAAAACCAGATCAAGGCGATCCGCTCGTATATCGCGCAGAAGGTCGACGTGATCGCGTTCTCGCCGGTCGTCGAATCGGGCTGGGAGCCGGTGCTGCTCGAAGCCAAGGCCGCGAAGATTCCGGTGATCCTGACCGACCGCAACATCGACGTGAAGGACACGTCGCTGTACGTGACGATGATCGGCTCGGACTTCCTCGAAGAAGGACGGCGCGGCGGCCACTGGCTCGCGGATCACTACAAGGACGATAAAGGTCCGGTCAACATCGCCGAGCTGCAGGGCACGGTCGGCTCCGCGCCGGCCAACGACCGCCACGCGGGTCTGATCGAAGTGATCAAGAGCGATCCGAAGTTCAAGATCATCGCGTCGCAAAGCGGCGACTTCACACTCGCCGGCGGCAAGCAGGTGATGGAAGCGTTCATCAAGACCTACGGCAACAAGATCAACGTCGTCTATGCTCATAACGACGACATGGCGCTCGGCGCGATCCAGGCGATGGAAGAAGCCGGCATGCATCCGGGCAAGGACGTCGTGGTGGTTTCGTTCGACGCAACCAAGGGCGGCTTCCAGGCGATGGCCGCGGGCAAGATGAACGTCGACGTCGAGTGCAGCCCGCTGCTCGGACCGCAGCTGATGTCGGCGGTGAAAGACGTGGTGGCAGGCAAGCCGCTGCCGAAGCGCATCCTGACTCAGGAGACTGTCTTCCCGATGAGCGTGGCCGCGCAAACTCTGCCGTCGCGTAAGTACTGACGCGGCGCGCAACGTCGCCGCGGCAGCGCTCGCGCGAGTGCCGCGGCGTGTGCGGTGTTCAGGCGCCGGGGCCAACGGGCTCACGGCGCGAAGGAGATGTGCAGTACGGACGCATCGAACAGGTTTCTCCAGTGGTGCCTGACCGCCCGGGCTGCTTTCTTCTGCAGCGGGCGGTCTCTTTTCAGGAGCATGCGCCCGCCGGAGCATGTCACTGGGGCCTGCCGAACCATGCATAGCCGATCGAGCGAGGTCCATGAGCCATTCCGCTACCGAACCGAATCAGCCGGACCAGCCGCAGCGCGGCACGCCGCCGGGCGCGCCAAGCCAACAGAATGACATGAGCGCGCGCGAACCGATTCTGGCAACCTCCGGCGTCAGCAAGACATTTCCGGGCGTGAAGGCGTTGCAACACGTCGACTTCCGCCTGTTTCCCGGCGAGGTCCATACGCTGATGGGCCAGAACGGCGCCGGCAAATCCACCTTGATCAACGTGCTCACCGGCGTGCTCGCACCCGATGCCGGCACGATCCGCCTCGGCGGCGAGGTGGTCGCGTTCGCGTCGCCGCAGGAAGCCGAGGCGGCCGGCGTGCGCACGCTGTACCAGGAAGTGAACCTGTGCCCGAATCTGTCGGTGGCGGAGAACATCTTCGCGGGGCGGCAGCCACGCCGCTTCGGCGCGATCGACTGGCCCGACATCAAGCGGCGCGCGCAGAAAGCGCTCGCGCGCCTCGACGTGTCGCTCGACGTCACGCGCTCGCTCGACGCCTATCCGATCGCCGTGCAGCAGATGGTCGCGATCGCGCGAGCGTTGTCCGTCGATGCGCGCGTGCTGATTCTCGACGAACCGACTTCGAGCCTCGACGACAGCGAAGTCGCGCAGCTATTCAAGATACTTCGACATCTTAAGCAATCGGGCATTGCGATCCTGTTCGTCACGCATTTCATCGAGCAGACTTATGCGATCTCCGATCGCATCACGGTGATGCGCAACGGCGAGCGCGAAGGCGAATATCTCGCGCGCGATCTGTCCGCGGATCAGCTGGTCGCGAAGATGGTCGGCCACGAGCGCATGAGCGCGCGTCTGCGCGAAGCGGCGCACGAAGGACAGGCCGCCGACGATCTGCAGGAGGTCGCGCAAGAGCACACGGAAGCAACGGCCACGCAGCCGTTCATCGAGCTGCGCGGCGTCGGCCGTCGCGGCACCTTGCAGCCGATCGATCTCGAAATGCAGGCCGGCAAGATTCTCGGCCTCGCGGGTCTGCTCGGCTCGGGCCGCACCGAAACCGCGCGGCTTCTGTTCGGCGCGGATCGCGCGGACAGCGGCACGATCCTCGTCGAAGGGCGCGTCGTGCGGCTGCGCACGCCGCACGACGCGGTGGGCCACGGCATCGGCTATTGCGCTGAAGACCGCAAGAAGGAAGGCATCGTCGCCGAACTGTCGATCCGCGAAAACATCATGCTCGCGTTGCAGGCGCGGCGCGGCTGGTGGCGCAAGATCAGCCGGCAACGCGCGCGCGAGCTCGCCGATATGTGGATCGAGCGGCTCGGCATCAAGGCGTCCGACGCCGAGCAGCCGATCGCGCTGCTGTCCGGCGGCAACCAGCAGAAAGCGCTGCTCGCGCGCTGGCTGGCAACCGATCCCAAACTGCTGATCCTCGACGAGCCGACGCGCGGCATCGACGTCGCCGCGAAGTTCGACATCATGGACCGGCTGCTCGCGCTGTGCGCGAACGGCCTGTCCATCCTGTTCATTTCGTCGGAGATCAGCGAGGTGCTGCGCGTGAGCCATCGCGTCGCGGTGCTGCGCGATCGCCGCAAGATCGCCGAGGTGGCCGGTAAGGCATCGAACGAGGACAACATCTACCGACTCATCGCAGGGAGCGGCGAATGAAGCTATCGAACTGGTTCGCGCGCGACGGGGTGGAGCGTCCGCTGTTATGGCCATGCGTGACGCTCGTGTTGCTGTTCGGACTGAACCTGCTGGTCAATCCGCATTTTCTCGCGCTGCGCACGCTCGACGGCCACCTGTTCGGCGCGCCGATCGACATCCTGAATCGCGCGGCGCCGCTCGTGCTGGTCGCGATCGGCATGACGCTCGTGATCGCGACACGCGGCATCGATATTTCGGTCGGCGCGGTGGTCGCGATAGCGGGCGCCGCGGCCGCGACGATACTCGCGACACAGGCCGTGCCGAGCGGTGCGCTGATCGCGCAGGCGCTGCTGGCCGCGCTCGTCGTCGGCATCTTGAGCGGCATGTGGAACGGGCTGCTCGTCGCGTTCGTCGGCATGCAGCCGATCATCGCGACGCTGATCCTGATGGTCGCGGGCCGCGGCATCGCGCAACTGCTGACCGCCGGGCAGATCATCCCGATCGGCGCGCCCGGCTATCTGTTCGTCGGTGGCGGCTACTGGCTCGGCGTGCCGTGCTCGGTATGGATCGCGACCGTAGCCGTGCTGGCGACCGCCGCCCTGGTGGAGGGCACGGCGCTCGGCCTGTTCATTCGCGCGATCGGCGTGAACCCGGTTGCGACACGGCTCGTCGGCTTGCGCTCGAAGGCGATCGTATTCGCGGTGTACGGCTTCTCGGGCTTGACCGCGGCGCTGGCCGGCATCCTGATCAGCTCGAACGTGCGTAGCGCGGACGGCAACAACGCGGGCCTGCTGCTCGAACTCGACGCGATTCTCGCCGTGACGCTCGGCGGCACGTCGCTGCTCGGCGGCCGCTTCAGTTTTGCGGGCACGGTGCTCGGTGCGTTGATCATCCAGACGCTCACGTACACCACGTATTCGATCGGCGTGCCGCCGGAAGCGACGCTCGTCGTGAAGGCGGCCGTCGTGCTCGCGGTCAGCGTGATCCAGTCGCCGGTGGCACGCGCGCTCGCGGTGTCGTTCGGCGCGTCGCTCGTCAAATCGCGCGGGGTGGCACGATGACGCGCGTTCTCGAAGCACTCGCCCGCGTGGTCGATCCGCGCACGCTGCCGATCGCGGTGACGGTCCTGCTGTTCTGCGCGCTGTTCGGCTTTGGTTCGGTGATGTACACCGGTTTCTTCGCGTGGCAGGTGTTGCTCGATCTGCTCGTCGACAACGCGTTCCTGCTGATCGTCGCGATCGGCATGACGTTCGTGATCGTGTCGGGCGGCATCGATCTGTCGGTGGGTTCGATCGTCGCGCTGACGACGATCGTCGAAGCCGTGCTGTCCGAGCACATGCATGTGTCGGTGTGGCTCATCATTCCGATCGTGCTGTTGATGGGCACGGTGTTCGGCGCGGTGCAGGGCGCGCTGATTCACTACTTCCGCCTGCAGGCGTTCATCGTGACGCTGGCGGGGATGTTCTTCGCGCGTGGCCTGTGCTTTCTGATCACGACGCAGTCGATCACGATCACCGATCCGACGTTCAAGGCGATCTCCGCGTTTCGTCTCAGCGTCGGCGTCGGTTCGGTATCGGCGAACGTGCTGATCGCGGCCGTGACGCTCGCGGCCGCGATCTATGTCGCCCATTTCACGCGCTTCGGACGCAACGTGTATGCGGTCGGCGGCAATCCGCGCTCGGCGCTGCTGATGGGCCTGCCGGTCGCGCGCACGCGGGTCGGCGTGTATGCGCTGAGCGGCTTCTGTTCGGCGCTCGGCGGCGCGGTGTTCACGTTCTACGTGCTGTCGGGCTATGGGCTGCAAGGGCAGGGCATGGAACTCGATGCGATTGCGGCCACGGTGATCGGCGGCACGCTGCTGACGGGCGGCGTCGGTTACGTGGTCGGCTCGCTGTTCGGCGTCGGCATTCTGGGCACGATCCAGACGCTGATTACGTTCGACGGGACGCTCAGTTCGTGGTGGACGCGGATCGTGATCGGCGCGCTGCTGTGCGCGTTCTGTTTGCTGCAGCGATTGATCGAGCGGCACGCGAAGTCGGTGCGTCGGCCCGGCGGCACCAATGCGGTCACGACGACGGGGCATGGGCACGGGCGTGACGAGACGTCGACGACGGCGTCGTCGGATTCGCAGGTGTTGGGCCGGGCGCCGGGCTAGCGCGCGGTCTTCCAGTCGCTTCGAACCACGGCGGCGCGGCGCAGCGCACGCCGCGTTCACGTTAGTCCGCGCGGCCGCTTCCGAGCGTCAGTTCATGCCGTTTGCATCGGCATAGACCGCGAACTCGGCGCATTCGTGGATTTGCGCGTCGCCAGCAGGTGCATGCAGCGCTTGAGCGCTGCAATCGTCAGCGCACTGAGCAGCAGACCCGCAAACACATCGGCGAGATAGTGACCGCCTTGCGTCGGCGTCGACAGGATCATCGTCACGTTGAGAGGAATCGCAATCAGCAAAGCCGTGGCATGCGACGCAGCGCATAGATGAAGACAATAGCGAGCGTCGTGTGAAATGAAGGCATCGACACCATGCCTTGCGCCGGCTTGCGCGAGATTGGCGACGCCGTCGCCGGGCACGATGTAGCCCTTGCCGGCGACCCAGAACCAGTCGAACGCGGTGACGAGGGCCACGCGGCCCAACCGCTCAGGTATCGGTTCAGGTAACGCCCACTTCTCCGCTGTTCCCCGTGTTCGTGTTCGTGTTCGTGGCTCGACCTTGTGCTCGGCAATTTTTGTTGGCGCTGTCTGATGAATGACAAGCACAGGTAATGCCTATCGTCTGACGGCCTTGTCGTGACTGGGTCGACCGGGCCGACAGGCTGTGATCGACCGGCTCGGCTGTCCGGAACGTTGCAGCGTTGAGACGTGTGTTTCCCGTCGCTACGCGGGTGCGCAGCGTCGTTGCCGATGAGCACGTTTCCGTCTGCGTGACCTATTATCAGAAAGAGTTGTGAACAGTACGACTGCGGTTGCGATGCAATCCGCGAATCGTGCAAGTGAATGCAGATGCCGTGGAGAAAGAGCGATGGTTCGCACGGAAATACTCAACGCGCTGCGGGGATACACCGATCCGTTCCGCGTCACCAGCGGCAAAGATTTCTTCCTGAAGGATTTCGATCCCGGCGAGACGCTGGGACTCAGAATGCATAAGGAAGAGGCGCAGCAACTACTCCAGCGCGGGTCGAAATGGCTCGCGATGGAGCAGGAAATCCTCTACGCGCAGGATTCCTGGTCCGTGCTGCTGGTGTTCCAGGCCATGGACGCCGCGGGAAAGGACGGGACGATCAAGCATGTGATGTCGCGCGTCAATCCGCAGGGGTGCGATGTCATCTCGTTCAAGCAGCCGTCGGATGAGGAACTCTCCCACGACTTCCTTTGGCGCTATTCCAGGAAAGTGCCCGAGCGCGGGCACATCGGCATTTTCAACCGCTCGTATTATGAAGAGGTGCTGGTGGTGCGCGTGCATCAGCACTTACTCCATGCGCAGAAGATCCCGCCGCTACGGGTCGGCAACAACATATGGGACGAGCGGCTCGCCGACATCGCGCGCTTCGAGGACTATCTGACGCGCCAGGGCGTGGTCATTCTCAAGTTCTATCTGAACCTGTCGTACGGGGAGCAGAAGAGGCGATTCATGGATCGCCTCGACAATCCCGACAAGCACTGGAAGTTTTCCGCCGCCGACGTTCGCGAGCGTCGCTACTGGAACGACTATATGCACGCCTATGAAGTGGCGATCCGCGCGACGGCCTCCGAAGCGGCTCCATGGTTCGTCGTGCCCGCCGACAACAAACCTTTCACGCGCCTCATCGTCGCGGCCGCGATCGTCGAGGCCGTCGAGAAGCTCGACCTCGAATATCCGAAAGCCACGCGAGAGCACATGAAGGATCTCGCCGCCGCGAGGGAGGAACTCGACGCTGAAGCGGTGGACGCGACGAGACCCGATCAACCCGGGGACGATCCAGACCATTGAGAGCGGCCCCCTGACCCGAAATCACTGGAACCGGGAGACACGAGGATGAGCTCAGTTGAGAGTGCGACGCCGTGGCATGCGATGCCGGCCGGTGACATCGAACGGCAGTTCAACGTCGATCCCGCGCAGGGCCTCGATGCATCGGAAGCGACCGGGCGGCTGGCCACCTATGGGCCGAACCGCCTCCCGCAGGGCAAGAAGAGGGGGCCGGTCGTACGCTTCCTGATGCAGCTTCACAACGTTCTGATCTACGTGCTGCTCGCGGCCGGTTTCGTCAAGTTCATGATGGGCCTGTGGCTCGATGGCTCGGTCATTCTGGCCGTCGTCATCCTCAACTCGCTGCTCGGCTTCCTGCAGGAAGGACGCGCCGAGAAGGCGCTCGACTCGATTCGCAACATGCTGTCCGCGGAAGCGCGCGTTATGCGTGGCGGAGCGGTTCGCTTGATCCCCGCCGAGGAACTCGTTCCTGGCGACATCGTGCTACTGGAATCGGGCGACAAAGTCCCGGCGGACATGCGTCTGGTCGACGCCAGGAACCTGCGCACGGAAGAAGCAGCTCTCACAGGGGAATCCCTCCCGGCCGAGAAGGGCACCGCGCCGGTACCCGCCAAAGCCACGGTCGGCGACCGCGAGAACATGGCGTTCTGCGGCACGATGGTCTTGTCGGGCCGGGCAACCGGCGTCGTGGTGACGACCGGGAGCCAGACGGAACTCGGCCGGATCAACCAGATGCTCGCCGAGGTCAGCGTGCTCGAGACGCCGCTGCTGCGCCAGATCAAGAAGTTCGGCTACGTCATCACGGCAGTGATCGCCGTTGTCAGCGTGCTGCTGTTCTCCTGGGGGCACTGGCTCGGACACATGACTTTCGTTCAGCTGTTCCAGGCCATCGTGGGGATTGCGGTATCGGTCATCCCGGAAGGCCTGCCGGCGCTCATCACCATCACGCTCGCCATCGGCGTGCAGCGCATGGCCCAGCGCAACGCCATTATTCGCCGCCTGCCGGCGGTCGAAACACTGGGCGCCGTCTCGCGCATCTGCTCGGATAAAACGGGCACGCTGACCCTGATGGAGATGATGGTGACCTCCGCCGTAACGGCCGAAGCGGCCTATGCCGTTACGGGCGACGGCTACGCCAGCGAAGGAGAGGTCAGCGCCGATGGCAAGCCGCTCGGCGCCGCGCCGGACGTGCTCAAGCTGATGGGCCGCGTGTCGCTATTGTGCAACGACGCCGAGCTCTTCGAGGAAGATGGAAAATGGAAAGTGGAGGGCGACCCGACCGAGGGCGCGCTCTATCCGTTCGCTTCCAAGCTGGGCATGGACCGCGCCGCCGAGACGGCCGCCGCGCCGAGGATCGACGCGATCCCCTTCGAGTCCGAGCACAAGTTCATGGCGACGCTGAACCGTTCGGCGGACGGCGAGATGCTGCTGGTCAAGGGCGCGCCGGAGGTGATTCTCGACCACTGCGACCGGCAGCAGACGGCGCAAGGCCCGGCGCCGCTCGATCGCGAGCACTTCGCGAGGGAGGGCGACCGGCTCGCCGCGCAAGGCGAGCGCGTGCTCGGGCTCGCGTGGCTGTCGGACCCGGGCCTGCGTACGGGCGGCCTCGGGCCGCAGGACCTGCCGCGTAGCCTCGTACTGCTCGGCCTCGTGGGCCTGATGGACCCGCCGCGCAAAGAGGCGATCGACGCCGTGCGCGAATGCCACGGCGGCGGCATCCGCGTGACGATGATCACGGGCGACCACAAGATCACGGCGGCTGCGATCGCAAGAATGCTGGGCATCGGCGACGGCAAGACCGCCGTGTCCGGCACCGAGATCGAGGCGATGAACGATGCGGCGCTGCAGGAATGCGTGCGCGGCGTCGACGTGTTCGCGCGCGCGAGTCCCGAGCACAAGCTCCGGCTCGTCAAGGCGATCCAGGCGAATCGGCAGATCGTCGCGATGACGGGCGACGGCGTCAACGATGCGCCGGCGCTCAAGAAAGCCGACATCGGTGTCGCGATGGGGATCAAGGGCACCGAGGTGACGAAGGAGGCGGCGGGTATGATCCTCGCCGACGACAATTTCGCGTCGATCACTGCGGCGGTGAAGGAAGGGCGCACGGTCTACAACAACATCGAGAAAGCGATGCTGTTCATGCTGCCGACCAATGTCGCGCAAGGCGCGGTGATCGCGGTGGCGATCCTGTTCGCCTTCACGCTGCCGATCACGGCGCCGCAGATCCTGTGGGTCAACATGGTTACTTCCGTCGCGCTCGGCCTGACCATTTCGTTCGAGCCGCACGAGGCAGACGTGATGCGCCGCTCGCCACGCGCAATCGACCGGCCGATCGTCACGAGCTTCGGCATCTGGCGCATCCTGTTCGTCGGCGCGGCGCTCGTGCTCTATACGCTATCGACGTTCTTCTGGATGAAGTCGCAAGGGGCGTCGGATCAGATGGCGCGCACGGCCGCAGTCAACGCCATTACGTTGGGCCAGGTTTTCTATCTGCTCAACATCCGGTATCTGCTCGATTCGTCGCTGTCCGTGCGCGCCCATATAGGCAATCGCTATCTCTGGTACGGAATAGCCGGCGTCGTGGTCTTGCAGCTTTTGTTCACCTATACGTTCCCGTTCCATGCCATTTTCCAAACTGAGGCTCTTCCCTTGTCGGCGTGGGGGTGGCTCATCGGTGGTGGCGTCCTGTTTTTCCTCGTGGTGGAGATCGAGAAGCTTGTGTTCCGGCTCACCCCCGCATTGAGAGGATTTGTGACGTCGCAACAGGAGGGCGCGGCCTTGCGCAATGATGCCGCGAGGTAGGCGGCCCTGGCGGCCGCCTGCTACATTTCATGCACGCGGCGGAGGATGAAAAACAGATTAGCCGAGACTGCATTCACGATCGGTATCCGCTCGAAAGGCCGGTTCAGCTTCATGCCGATATTGGCCAGGGCGTTGAGCGCTCCGCCGCCCTTTATGCCTTTTGCGAAGGTGGGAAAGACCTGATGATAGCCGCATTCTTCCAGTACGAATCCCGACCTGAGAAACAGGCGCTTCGCGTCGCTGAGACTGTACAGCCGGTTATGGCCCGTGTACTTCTTCATGACTCTGCACGCGTTTTCGGTCACCGATAAGCGGTTAGGTAAAAATGTGATTATCAGCAAACCGTCGTCTTTCAGCACGCGCCATAGCTCATCGAGGCTCTTTTGCTCGCGGGCCACGTGCTCGAGTACACCGCTTCCGATCACCACATCGAATTGATTGTCTTCGTAGGGCAGCAGAAATTCATGATCGAGCGATGCGAAAGATAACCCGGCGTACTCATGGAATTCCGCGAATTGCCCATCCTTGCAGATGTCGCAGCCATATATATCGATGTCATGGTAGAGCGTGCGAAGCATGCACGAATCTGGGGCGTGCCGGCATCCCCAGTCGAGCACTTTCATGCCACGCTTGATATACGGTGCGTAAATTTCGAACGCGCGCACGTGGCGATCGAGACTCGCGTTGTTGGCAATGACCGATTGCACGTAGTCCCGGTATTCACCATCGCTACGATGTGCAATGTAGTCCTCGCAAAGCTTGGCATAAGTCGCCTTGACCTGCTGCAATTCATTGCTCGGGATCGTTTCAGTGTCGATGGGTTTATGCATATCTCCCTCATGGCGGTGCGAACGATACGACGAATTTCAGGCTCTACCGGGCCAGTATGCTGGTAATCCTTGGTCCATGTTGAGCTCTGCGCAATCCGTTTCCGCAGTACCGGCTTTCGCTGCCCGAGTGACATCGGGGTTGAGAGGTTCGCGGGATGTTGACTACTCCGATTTTGAGCGCTGATGGACTGCGTTTGGCGAGACCTGCGGCATGAACTACCTGGATAAAGTCGCGATAGTGAACGGGTTCAAGTTTTGAAGGATAGCAGTTGAATTTGTCAAAACTGGTCGGGGAACCTCTCCATTTCGCGCCTTATTCTGATGGTTTTGCGCCTTGACGCTCATCCGTTGTGTTCGAGCGAACATCAGTGCCGACCGACCGGCGGTAGCGCTCTATCTAGCCCGCACGCGACCAGCGATGCGGCGACCCAGAAGGCGTCTCGACCCCAAATTTTTATGTTGCGGCGCATCTAAAACCATCCTATAACCATCCACATGGATGGTGAAAGGATGGTGCAATGAAGAAACCCGCGGTATTGGACACCCCCCGCTCGAAAGGCGGCGACTCGGAAAAAATCACGATCAACCTCGGACCCGTCGACCTCGGGCAGATCGACCTGCTGGTTGAAGAAGGCTTCTATGCGAACCGGACCGACCTGATCCGAACGGCGATTCGCAACCAGCTCGCGCTACATGCGCGGGTCGTCCAGGAAACGGTTGCGCGTCGTTCACTCGTGCTCGGGCTGCAGCATTTCTCCAGGCAGGATCTCGAGGCGATTCGAGCCGCGCGCGAGCGTCTCAACATTCAGGTCTTGGGATTGGCCAGCATTGCCGCCGATGTCTCCCCGGAACTCGCGCTCGCGACTATCGAAAGCGTCGTGGTGCTGGGAGCCTTTCACGCTTCGCCCGCAGTCAAGACGGCGCTTGCCGGCAGAATCCACTAGCCGCGCGAGGCCCACCCCCCTCAACACCGGTAATCGGACGAATGTGATGAAACTCGACGAAGGCTTTCTGAACTCAATGCACGAAGCGATGACTTTGCTGCGTACCCGCGGCGTTGCCGAAGCGACAGAAGCGATACAACGCGCACTGCGAGGGGAAAGCGCCGGTGCAGTGAACGAAACTGCGTCGCGGGACAAGACGCCAGAGCCCGTTGTCTTCCCGTTTGCAAAGACAAAGGAAGCGACCGCGCACAAGGCGCGAGAAGACTGCCTTGACGTGGAGGAACGAGGACATTTCATCACGCTTGCGTATGCGAATGCCGCCGGTCGCCGTCAATATCGGCTGTATGTGCCGGCGGGGGGCGCCGGCGAGCCGCTGCCACTGATTGTGATGCTGCACGGCTGCACGCAGGACGCCGACGATTTCGCAGCAGGCACGCAGATGAACGCGCTTGCCGAGCGGCATCGATGTCTCGTAGCTTATCCGGTGCAACCGCAGCAGGCGAATCCGTCGAAGTGCTGGAACTGGTTCAAACCTGACGATCAGCATCGCGAGCGCGGCGAGCCGTCGCTGATCGCCGGCATCACGCGCGAAATCATCTCGGCCCACAACGTCGATCCTGCGCGCGTGTACGTCGCGGGGATGTCCGCGGGGGGCGCGATGGCGGCGATCATGATCGCCGAGTATCCCGAACTGTATGCCGCGGTCGGCGTGCATTCCGGTCTTCCGGCACGGTGCGCGCACAATTTACCCTCCGCGCTCGCGGCGATGAAAGGCGGCAAGCACCCCCGAAACGCACGGCGCGTGCAAGGCGATACAGACTTGTCACCGAGACGGCCCATGATTGTCTTTCATGGTGACGCGGATGCCACCGTTCACGTAGCGAATGCCACGCGGCTCGTGCAGAGGTTCGACGCACGGCCGGACGCCGGCAGCGAACGGCGTCGGGTCGACGCGGGCCGACGCGCCTGTACCGTCTCGCGGCTGGTTTCCGGCGACGGTATCGACGCCGAGTTGTGGACCATTCATGGCGCAGGGCACGCTTGGGCAGGCGGCAATGCACGAGGCAGTTATACGGACGCTACTGGTCCGGATGCGAGTGCCGAAATGCTGCGCTTCTTTCTTGATCATCCGCAACGACAATAGTGCAGGCCTCTCTTGTGGTTACTATGATTGCGACGGAGTGGCGTCCGCTGTGCATGTAGAGCAAGTCCGCTTGCTCAACTGCATAAAAGGCTGCCCGATGAATCACTTCCGGGGCGAATCCTCGGCGGCAGGTCGGCGAAGCCGGATTTGCGCCGCAATCAACGTACGGCGGGTTGCCATTCAATTGGAGACGTCCACGCGTGTTCGTCCATCGTCAACAACGGGTCGCGTGTCGCCGATCGCGGCCTTGCGAAGTTCGAGCGATGTGTGCCGATTGCATGAGGTAGTCATCGGCCACAAACAGACAGTCGACACGGTGATCAAAACCGTTGACAATTTCCTCAACGGCTCGCCACTCGTCGCATCGAGATGCCGGCCCAACGACTTCAAACAGTTCCCGTCTAACAAGCATGAGCAACGTTCCTCCTGTCGTTTTCGTTCACGGCTTCATCGGTACGCTCGACGTCACCGGCTACGAGTTGCCGCATGCCGCGCCCGATCTGCTTGGGTACGGCGAGCACCAAATCGTTCCGTTCAATGCCATATCCCTACCGGGCCAAGTCGAGCATCTGCGAGCGTTCGTGGATGCCCGTTTTGGAAGCAAACCAGTTGACGTGGTTGGTCATTCCGTTGGTGGTGCGATCGCTATGTTGTTCGCTCGGACTTACCCTGGGTACATCCGCAGGATCGTCAATGTCGAAGGGAATTTCACGTTGGAGGATGCGTTCTGGTCCGCGTCGGTAGGACGGATGAACCAGAGCGAGGCTGACGCCATGCTGGCAGATTTTCGTGCTGACCCACTAGCCTGGATTAGCGGTTCCGTTACTACATCTGCGCCGTATGTCGGCGAGATCGCCGCCCGGTGGCTTGCTCATCAGCCAGCATCCACTCTCCGCGCAATGGGTCAATCTGTAGTCACGACGACAGGAAAAGATGATTACCTAAGATTGCTCGAGCAGGTCTTCGATCGGCATCCGGTGTATTTGCTGTCCGGTGAGCACTCCCGCAAAGGCTGGAACGTACCTGACTGGGCATCGAAAAAATGCGCAGGAGATTACACAATTGCCAACAGCGGCCATCTGATGATGCTCGACAACGATGTCGAATTTTCAGCAGCGATCAAGCGATTCTTGGCAGAATAGGTCGGCTGCTGCGGATAACGTGTGGCGACAGTCGCTGCGACGTGACAGGCACAGTGCGGCCACAAACTGCCGGTCACATGCGCCGCCGGAAGGCCGCTCAGGCGTCGGCTCTGCTTCGCAACCGGCCATCTGATTGTCGCAAGGCGAGCGCTCGTTCAGCGGCCAGAAGGGACATCAATCTGGCCGGCCAAAGACGCCCTGTTCCACCGAGCGGAGGCATCTCCCCTGTGAATCCCTGTCAGCTTGCCGGATTTCGTGCCATGACGACCCATGCCGCGCCGTTGATCATCACCGACCCCTCGCCGGGGAGGCTCGCGAAGGCGGCACGAACTGCGGCGGAGGCACGGGCGCGGATGTCGTCGGGCTGACCAGCGAGCGCACGCGACAGCGGGCCGACCTCAAGCGTCATCCTCACTGCGTCGTCGATCGCCGCGTCCCGCGTTTCGCCCTCGCCGAATGGGACGGCCGCGTCGAAGGGCGAGATAACGATTTCGGTGAAACCGGCCGCCGTCAGGATGCGCGCCACGTGCTCCCGGTCGCCGAACGAAAACGGGCCGGGCGCTTCGGGATCGGGGAGCGCGCTCGGCGGGACGATGTCCTTGAGCGCGCCCACCGGCAGTCGCATACAATCGTTCTCGGCCGCACCGCGCCAGCAGACGAAAGCGACCCGGCCGCCCGGCCGGAGCGCGCGTCGCATATGGGCGAACGCCGCTGTCGGATCGGGGAAAAACATCACGCCGAAACGCGAGAACAGAATGTCGAACGCGCCTTCGGGCAGCTCTGCGCTGCTGGCGTCGGCCACCTGAAACAGGGCCGGCGTATCGTGGCGCGCAAGCGCGCGCGCTCGATCGATCAGCGGTTCGGATATGTCCACGCCCAGCACTTGGCCCCCCGCGCCGACGCGAGCGGCCAGAGCCAGACTTGACGCACCCGCGCCGCAGCCGATGTCCAGCACGCGCTCACCCGTCGCGGGCGCGGCGGCTTCGATCGCGGCCTGGCCGAACACCGCCACCAGAGCGTCGAGCCGGGCCTGGTTGGCGACCCAGCGCTCCCCGCTTTGACCATTCCAGTCACCCACCTGATCAGCACTTTGCTTTGCCATGTCATCTCCTTGACTCGACGATCCGCCTTTCGCCGCCTCGATTTACGCCAACCTTTTCGAAGGCGACGACGCAACAAGAGCAGGGATCTGTGCTCTCAAACCACCATCGACTGCTGGGCGAAGATACCCGCCATCGCGCCCTGCGATGAAGCCTGGGTGACCGAGGGCAAGAAGGGCGTGGCGAGGTCGCCAGCGGCGTAGATGCCGGGCATGCTGGTTTGGCGGCGCTCGTCGACTTTGAGGACGATGCCGGTGGGCGTATCGACCGTGGCGAGGCCCAGTGATTCATGCAGGCGTGCGGACGGCTTGTTGCGCGGATGGGCGAACAGGACGTCGACCGCGACATTGCGGCGGGTATCGAGATTGACGGTGTTGATATGGCCCTTGTGATGGGCGATCTCGACGATCCGGCCATCGACGACAGGTATGTTGCGACGCGCCAGATCGACTTGGATATCGGGCGCAATGTCATGACCATCGGCGAAGACAGTCAGCTTGTCCGTCCAATCGCGGAACAGCCTGGCAGACTGGTGCGACTGCGGGCTGGACCAGACGAGGCCCCAATGCTGGCCGGCGACTTCAAAGCCGTCGCAATAGGGGCAGGGCACGATGGACGTGCCCCAGCTTTCGGCAAAGCCCGGAACATCAGGCATCTGGTCGGCGACGCCATAGCTCAGGATCAGGCGGTGCGCCCTCAGGCTTTCGTTATCGTCAGTGACGACGCAGAAATCGTCGATGGCGCCAGACACGCTCTCGGCCCGGGCATTGACCAGCCTGATCGTTGGATAGCGCGTCAACTGCTGCCGCGCCTCGATCAGGATGTCCAGCGGTGGCTTGTGATCGTGGCCGAGCAAGCCATGCGAGTGGCCTGCAAAGCGGTTGCGCGGCCGGCCGGTATCGAGAACCGTGACCTTGCGGCGGGCACGGCCGAGCTGCAGGGCGGCGGCGAGGCCGGCAAAGCTGCCGCCGATGATGATGACGTCATCCATGGTGATGGGCTCCGTGTTGTGATTGGAGGGGTGGGCTGGGCGTGGTGTGCAATATCGTCCAGCGATACGCGCTTGAGACGGTCAGCGAGTAGGGCTTCGGCATTGGCGAGAAAGTTGCTGATGGCTGTATTGATCGGCCCCACAATCCCGCATTCGATATCGCCAGGCGCCCCGGGGAAACCTGATTTGGGCAACTGGTTGAAACCTATCCTTGGCTTGCACATTTAAGATACTGCGTGGTATCGTAGTGCAAGAATTTGAATACTGTCAAGTACTGGAATTGTTGTGACCGAAAACAGCCAGAGCCGGCGCGGCCGGCCCGCCAACGAGGCGCTTCGCCAAACGATCGTCGACGCCGCCTGCGAACTCTTTGTGGAATTGGGTTTTCAAGCGACGACCATGGACAAGGTCGCGCAGCGGGCGAAGATATCCAAGCTCAGCATCTATCGGCACTTCGAGAACAAGGAGGCGCTGTTCAGCGCGGCCATGGTGGCCCACTGCCATCAATTTGCACCCCAGGCCCTTTCTGAAAGCGTCGACGGTTCAGCCGAAGATCAGCTCATGGCGGTGGGATCATCCCTGCTTCGCACGCTGTTGAGCCCGGACGTCCGCAGTGTCGAAGCCATGGTTTTGGCCGACAAGACGAATCAAAAGTCGTTAAGCAAGCTCCATTACGAAGCCGGGCCCGCCCATGTCATCGCCCAAATCGAGGCCGTGTTGCGTCAGTTGCACGCGAAAGCGATTCTGAACGTACCCGATGCTCTCCGATCCGCCCGCTTGTTTGCCGCGCTTTTCAAAGGATCCGATCTTCTGCTTGTCGCACGCTTCGATGAGGCGAGAGCAGAGGATGACAACGAAATCGAATCCTATTGCCGGTCGGCCGTCGCCATGTTCATCGCCGCGCACGGTGGCATCTAAAGGTGCGCTATCGCGGCTTGATGAAGAACCCGCAGAGTTGCACACGCTGTTCGCTCTAAGCAATCTGTGGATGACGCGCGAACGACTGATGCGCGAGGCCGCTGCATGAGCGCAAAAGCCGCCCGCGCGGGCAGGCAATCGGCGCCTTCCTTATGCCGAACGTAGCGCTGCATTCGAGCCAGGTGCCGCACCGCTTCCACCGCATCGGCCCTATGTGGATGGCTCAGTGCGGCAAAACGAGTTCTGAACACCATCCCTAACCTTGCGGGCGCTTCCTTTCGATCTGGTGAACGACAAGCTGATTGCTTATAGAGAAATCAAACTTAAGTTCGAGAGCAATTCGAGGGTCGAGCAAGACGTCATCCTTGCACGGCGTAAGCCGCCTCACCAACTCACGGGTCTAAGCGTCCGCAGAGGCCGATGACTTGTCCCCCAGGCGACGGCACGGAAATGACCGTTCCACTCCGATACCTACCCTTAGAACAGAGACTGCTCGACCGGCTGCAACGGGTCGGTTTCTGCCGATAGTCGTCAAGCAGAGGTCGACCAATATCGTTCACCGGTTCACGACCAGCTCCTTCTCTCGTGCTACGATCGCGGAGCCTGAGTGAAGTAACGAAAGCAGGCCTTGATCCGCCCCACGGTTAACCGTATAAACCTCCATTCGAACAATGCACGCAGCTGCCTGGCCTCCCTCGAAAATGCACTGAAAGCCTGTGTCGATGCGGTAATTGCATCGACGCTGGCGTTCGTCCCGGGCCTGTGAACAACAGGCCGGTGATGTCGCTCGAATCGAATTTCTTGCCTCTAGATTCGTGCGATTGCATTTTCATGAGACCACAACATGCGTATTTTCAATACGATGGCGGCTCGCGCCATCCCGCTCGTTCCTCGTGCACTGATCCGTAAGATTTCTCGCCGCTACATTGCCGGCGAAACGCTAGTCGACGCCCTCGCGCGCATCCACGCGCTCGACGCAAAAGGCTTCCGAACAACCATCGACGTCCTAGGCGAGACTGCGTCCTCTTTGGATCAGGCAGAGTCGATGACTCGCGATTATCTCGATCTCGTTCAGGCGCTCGGTGCGGAAAATATGCGCACCGAGTTGTCGATAAAGTTGACCGCGCTGGGGCTGCATCTCGACGAAAACGCGTGCCTGGCGCGTGTCTCGAAGATTTTGCGGGCGGCGGCGCCGCACGGAATCAGCGCGTGCATCGACATGGAGGACGTCAGTTGCACCCAGAAAACGCTCGACGCATTCTGCAGGCTCGAATCCGAGGGGTATCCAGTCGGTATCGCACTACAGGCATATTTGACGCGGACGAACACGGACATTGTCTCGCTGCAGGCACGAAAGAGCTCAATGCGCATTTGCAAGGGAATTTATGCAGAGGCAAACGAGCATCTCGTGGACGGCGCATCGAGAGACCGTGCTGCGATCAATACCCACTTCGTTCGGCTCGTTTCGAGCTCAATACAGGCGGGGGCATTCGTAGGTATTGCAACGCACGATGCTCAATTGATAGATGCGCTGATCGATTGGCTGCAACGCGAGCGGATTGACAGGTCACGATTCGAGTTCCAGATGCTACTAGGGGTATGCGAACCGCTGCGCGACGGTCTGCTTGCGCAAGGTTTCAACGTGCGCGTCTATGTGCCATACGGTCTTGACTGGTATGGCTACAGCACCCGACGAATCAAGGAGAATCCGCGCATTGCGGGATATATCGTGGCGACGATGATAGGTAGCGCTCGAGCGGGGTGGTAGTTACGGCAGAGTGAGCGGAGCGGGACCGACCAAATCGTTGATCCCGCTTCGATGTTAATCGAGGATGACCGTAAAGCCCCGGCCCGCCGCTAGCGCGGTCTATGTTTCGAACGGCCACTTTCGATAAGTCCGGACGGCCGTTGTGGGGTCGTTCACTGTCCTCCGTCGTCGCCGGTAACGGTTGTCGGTGTAGAGAACAACAATTACGAGGACCAAGGGCAGCGTAACGCGAAGACTCTGATGCAGATCCTCGGCGGCGACGCAATCCAGCCTTGAACGCCAGCAGGCAGCAGGAGGTCCGCTAGATGATTTTCAATTTACGACCTGCGTCTGCCGAAAGAAGGGGTCGACCGATAACTCATCCGGCATCACGCTTCAATTGTCTAGAAATCCCTCTTCACTCAGGACGCGCTGGACCGTTGACCTATCCCTGACACGTTCGTACCAAGCCTGCAGGTGACGGTGCAAACTGAAGTCAATGTTCACGTTGTACACGGACTGCATCCATGTGGCCTTACCCCAGCCCGTTAGCGCGAACAGATAGGCGTCGGCGATGGTGAAAACGTCTCCCATTAGAAACTGCTTCCCAGCGAGCTGCTGATTAATCCACTCGTACCTGCTTTCGAGCTTTGGCCTAGCGGTATCGACCCATCTGCCCGCCGCGACAGCATAGAGCAATGGGATGAAGCCTTTATGAACTTCAGAAGTCAGAAAATTGAGCCATTCAAGCATCCGGTAGCGTTCTCTCGTGCCGTGGGCGGGTGCCAATCCCGACTCGGGGCGCTGATCGGCAAGATACTGCGCGATGACAGGTCCTTCACGCAGAAACGTACCATCGTCTAGCTGCAAGAGCGGTACGTATCCCAGTTCGGCAAGATCGTAGTAGCTAGTTCCGTCATCCAATAAATGCTTACGGGCATTGACCTTGATGATTTCCGTATTCAACCCGGTTTCCTGCAAGACGATGCAAATCGCTTGTGAGCAACTACCGGGTGCGTGATATAGCTTCATGCGTTTTTCCTCATGACCGAAAACATGTACCGCCACGTTTGTGGGGCGGAAACTAATATCGCCCATCGAGGATAAAAAGAGAAGAAGGCAGAATTTTGTGGTATAGGTACAAAAAATATACTTAAGCGGGAAAAAGCAATGAAGATAAGCGCAACAGCGTGTTCAGTTGAAGAGGCAATGCGCTTGCTGGGTGGTCGCTGGCGCCTGCTGCTGGTGTCATATTTGCTGAATGGGCCAAAGCGGTTCAACGATCTGCGCAGGGATGTCCCGGGAATATCGCAGCGCATGTTGACGCTTGATTTGCGTGCACTCGAACAGGTCGGCCTGGTCCAACGGACAGTGTTCGCCGAAGTGCCGGTAAAGGTGGAGTACCAACTCACCGAGGATGGGCAGCGGCTAAAGCCTGTCGTCGACGTCATGCGCGACTTTGGACTTTGGCTTAAGACCCGCCCTGAACTGGAACCTGAAAGTCCAGCGCTCGAATCTCTCAAGGAGACACAAGCAGTTGCGCCTCCGAACAGTGCTTGATTTCCGAACGTCCGTTGTTGGCAGAGGCGAGGCGCTGCTCAGGGTCGGAAGCCGGCGTAAATGGCACGCGGGATTCGGAGGGCACTTGCGTGTCGATCTGGGGCGATCGCGTCAACTACGGACCGGCCACATCTGCTCCCTTGGTTGACGAAGTGTTCGGCTGTTCGAATCTCTTCATCCCTCGGAAGTCATCCTTCAGAAACGTCGCTTGCGCTACGTTCCGGGGCCATCGAGTGGCTCGCCATCTGGCTATCCACGCTCCATCACCGACAACGCGATCTCCTTCTGCGCCTCGAGACTCGCGAGTTGCTTTGTCAGCGACGCACGTATCGATTCGTACGCAGACTTGCCCAGCGCAAGCCGTAGCGGAGGGGACGGGCTGTCGATCGCAGTGATCATTGCGTCGACAGTTTTCGCCGCATCCGCAAAATCGAAATAGCCAGCGTCGAGTGCGCACCGGATTTCACCGACGGGCGTGTCGTCGTACACGCGCATCGGCGCCGCGCGATCGAGACCCGCGCCAAAGTTGGTGCGCGTAGGACCGGGCTCCATGATCACGAAGTCGATGCCGAACGGTCCGACTTCTTGCGCGGCAGCTTCGACGAAACCCTCGATTCCCCATTTCGTCGCGTGATAAATGCTAAAAGCCGGATAGCCGATTCGGCCGCCTTCCGACGACACCTGCACGATCCGTCCGCCGCCCTGTTTCCGCAGACGCGGAATGACCGCGCGTATCAACTGGATCGACCCGGTCAGATTCGTCTCGATCTGCCGTGCAATTTGGGTGTCGTCGAGCTCTTCGGCCGCGCCGAACAGCCCGTAGCCCGCGTTGCTGACGACGACGTCGATGCGCGCGAGCGCAGCAAATGCCCGCGCTACAGCGGCTCTGATTGCATCGACGTTCGTCAGGTCGCAAGTGACGACCTCCAGTCGGTCGCCGTGTTGCTTGCGCAGATCGTCCAATGCGCCGGGCCTGCGCAGCGTCGCGACAACGCCGTCGCCGCGTGCCAGCAGCTTCTCCGTCAGCCCACGCCCCAGTCCGCTCGATGCGCCCGTGATCAGCCAGTTCTTCGTCATGCTCATGCTCCGTTGGAAGGATCAGGAGTTCATGCTAGAACAATGGAATTCGTCGGAGAAGCTAGGCCGATCGGCATGACGTGTTGAAGGAAGTTCACCAATGGGCAAACCGACTCTCAACGACTTTGCAGGCGTTCATGGTCGTAGCCGCGCGGCGGAGCTTCGTGCAGGCCGCAGGCGAACTGGGCGTGTCGCGTTCGGCGCTGAGCCATGCGATGCGCGGACTCGAGAACGATCTGGATGTGCGCTTGCTGCACCGGACCACGCGCAGCGTATCCCTGACAGAAGCGGGGGAGCGTTTGCTTGCACGTCTGCGCCCTGTGCTGAGCGATCTCGATCACGTGCTCGACGATGTCGCGCGGGAAGATGAGGCGCTTCGCGGCACGCTGCGCATCAATGGAAGCGACGGGGCGATCCGTCAACTGCTCCAGACTGTCGTGCCGCGCTTTCTGGCGATGTATCCGCAGATGGAGCTGGATCTCGTCTCGGACGGACGTTTCGTCGATATCGTCGCGGAAGGCTTTGATGCAGGCGTAAGGCTCGGTGAAGCGGTACCCAGGGACATGATCGCGGTACGGGTCAGCGAGGATTCACGCTTTGTTGCAGTGGCGTCGCCGCGTTATCTGCGCAAGCATGGCCGGCCTGCCGTGCCGGACGAATTGCAGGCCCATCGCTGCGTCCGGCAACGTCTGCCCAGTGGCAAACGCTATCGATGGGAGTTTGCGCGTCACGGTCAGGCCTTCACGATAGATCCGCCCGGCGCGCTCACGATGGACAGCAATACGTTGATGATCGAAGCGGCACTGGGGGGACTCGGTATTGCATACGTACCCGAGCCGTATGCACGCGACGCGATGGCACGCAAGCGGCTCGTTGCGGTGCTCAGTGATTGGTGCCCGCTCATTCCCGGACTGTTTCTCTATTTTCCCGGAAGCCGACATATTCCCGCCGGGTTGCGGGCATTCATCGAGCTGGTGCGGCAACTGCCCGGCAGCGTGTCCGAGCCGTCGAGGTAGCTTCTGCGAATCAGCAGCTTCGCACGGCCTTTGATGCGACCGTTAGCTGAACTCGAGCTCAAGTCGTAACTGGATTGAAAACAGTCATGACGGTGGTCGCCATCGAACGACCTGATCGGGCAGACCAGCGCGGACTGCCTCGGGCAGCGGGCGGCCATTTTCTGCCGTTCGGCTACGCGCCGGCGCTGACGCTCCAAGTCATGCGCTGCCGAGGCGCAAGGTGCAACACAGGCTGCGACTCGGCGTCGGAATGACCGCTTTGCGCAGCCACGGATGTCGCATTGAGGTCGGGAAGACTCATTCCACATCGGTGAGAGCGACCATTCGCCGACGCCGGCTTGCGAGAGCGGCGTCTGGCCGAAGCTCCCAGACGCCCCTGGCCCAGCCGCATTCGCACACCGCAAAGCACACCCCGTCAGCCACGCTCCAACCGCCTGCGTACCGTCCCCACCAACCTGTCAAACGGCAATGTACTCGCAGCCAACGCACTGACCTCAGAAAAATTCTCCCTCACGATATCTGTCAACACCTGCCCCGGCGGCGCCTCGACCAGCACCTGCGCGCCCATTTCCTGCATCACGGTCAGCGCATCGAACCAGCGCACGGTGTAACGCATATTGGTCGCAAGATCCTCGCGAATCGCATCGGCCGTATATAACGGGCGTCCACCGCGATTGCCGATATAAACACCGCGCGGTCTTTCAACATGCAACGTGCGCGAGTACGCCAGCAGTTCGTCGCTCGCACGCGCGAGCAATTCGCAATGCGAGGGCACGCTGACCGCGAGCCGCGTGGCCTTACGCGCGCCGGCCGCGAGCGCGCGTTCGATGAACCCGTCGAGCGCATCGTCCGCGCCGGCCATCACGATCTGGCGCGGCGCATTGACGTTGCCGATATACACGCGTTGCCGTTGCTCCGCGGCCTGCTGTGCAACGAGCGTTTCCGCCTGCTGCTCGCTCAAGCCGGAGACGGCCGCGAGACCATAGCCCGCCGGATAAGCGGTTTCCATCAGCTCGGCGCGTCGCTGCACCATCTTCAGCGCGTCGCGGAACGCCACCGCGCCACAACTGACCGCCGCCGCATACGCGCCGATCGACAGTCCCGCGCTGATCTCCGCCACCAATCCTTCATCGGCGAGCGCGCGCATGATCGCGACGCCCGCGACGGTCAAGCCCAGTTGCACCGCGACCGTCGAATCGAAAGCGTCGGATGAGTCGAGCGTCAGCACGTCGATGCCAAGTGTGTCGGAGGCTTCAGCGACCGTGTCCTGTACCGCGCGATGCTGCGGCAGTCGATGCAAAAAGCCTTCGCTCTGCGCACCCTGGCCGGGGAACAGAAGCGCGAGCATCAGGCAATGCCATTGTGAGCAACCGCCGACCACGGATCGGCGATCAAGCGGGGGCCGCTCGCATCGCGGGCAAGCACGCGCGCCTTGCCCGCGGCCCATTCCGCGAGCGCCACGCCACCCGCGGGCGTTTCGAGTTGCGCATCGATGCGGATACCGATATGCGCCGCGAGCGTTTGCAGTTGCTCCAGCAAAGCACTCGCGACATTCAGCGCCAGCGGTTGCGGCACGCGGATCAACAGATCGAGGTCGCTCGTTTCGTTGACAGTCGGCACGTGCGTCGCCAGTTCAAAGCCGGTGCTGCCAATAGGTCCCCAAGCGAATCCACCAAGCGGACCGCCCGAATCACGTTGCAACGAGAGCAGTGCAACGAACGAGGGCAATGCATCACGTCCAGCATCGGCTTGCGTCTGCGCGAGCGATTCCGGCGACACGGCACCGACGATATCGTCCGCATGCACCCATGTGCCGTAGCGTTGCGCTCGCTTCGCACCGCGTACGCCGATCGCGACGAAACCATCAGCGGCGAACGCGCGCCGGACGACCGCATACGGCGCGCGTTCGAACGCGTCGCGAACCCACGCTGGTTCGTCATCGGGCGAGTCCAGCCGCCGCAAGTGCAGCAGATCATGCGGCCGCCACCGCGTGTCGCACGACATGGCGTGCACGGTGGAGAAGGGCGCAGCCGCACACACGCGCATCACACGGCATCCCATTGTTCGGCAAGACGCCGCCGCACCTCGATCGACGCCGCGCGAGTCTGCCGCGCCGCCGCCGATTCCAGCCGACGCGCGAGCGTACGATCCCCCTCGCGCGCGCTGCGAATCTGCTCGACCAGCACCGTGCGCACGCGCTCGATCTGTGCCGCGTCGGGCGCGTCCGCGTCGATGCCTTCGATCAACTGATCGAGCAGCCCCAGCTTCGCGAACGACGTCATCGAATACGACATCGGCACGATCGTGTCGCCGAGTTCGTCGAGTTCTTCGACCGTGCGGCGCGTGACGCGCGCGGCCGCTTCCTTGCCCATCGCGTGGACCATCGTGCCGGGCGCGTCGAGCGCGACGATGCGGTTCGCCTGATAGCCGTGCGCGAGGAACGCGCCGGACATCGCCGGACCGACGATCAGCGCGATCACCGGATGGCCGGCGTCGCGCGCGCTCGCATAGGCGTCGACGGCGGCCGCGCAGGCGAGGTGAATGCCGAGCATTTCCTCGCGATAGCCGTACGCCTGGCTCTTCACGTCGACGATGGCGACGATCGGGCGCCGCGTGCCGGCGTCCACACCCGCATCCGCTTCGATCGCTTCGCGCACCGCGCGCGCGAGTTGCCAGCCTTGTTCGAGCCCGACCACGTTGGTGGTCGCGCGCGGAAAACGGTTCGCGGGATCGGGCACGACCGTGATGAAGCGCGCGGTGTCGCCGCCGAGCGGCGCATCGCCGCTCCAGACGGGCGCCGCGCGCGACGATTCGCCGGCAAGTGCATTGAACCAGCGCGCGCCGCGCGTGAGTGTCGTATCGTTCATGCCTGCTCCCTGTTCGACGCATCGCGCCCTTGCGGGTTGTACACATCACGCAGCGTCTCGGGCGTGACGCTCGCCGGATCGATCCGCGCGAGCCTCTGCAAGAACGTGTCGACCTGCTCGCTGCGATGCGTGGACGGCACGCCTTGCGCAAACGCGGCGCGTACGGCGGCGCGCACGGCCTCGGCATCGTCGTCGACGAGCGTGTCCGCGAGCGCGCTCGCGACGCGCTGCTCGCCGCCGATCAGTTGCCATACGCGGCGGCGATCGCTCGCATCGAGTTCTTCGATACCGGCTTCCTGCTCGATCACTTCAGGTCCGTTCATGCCGAGCCGTCCCTGCTTCGTCACGATCAGATACGAGCACAGCGCGGCCGCGAGCGACATGCCGCCAAAGCAGCCGACCATGCCGGCGATCACGCCGACCACCGGCACGCGCCGGCGCAGCGCGACGATCGCCGCCTGAATCTCGGCGATGACCGCAAGCCCAAGGTTCGCTTCCTGAAGCCGCACGCCGCCGGTCTCGAACAGCACGACCGGGCGCACGAGCTTGCCACGTTCGCAGTCGCGTAGCGCCATCTCGAGCGCTGCGGCGATCTTGCTGCCCGACACTTCGCCGATGCTGCCGCCCTGGAACGCCGATTCGATCGCGGCGACTACGGCCGGTTCGCCGTCGATCGTGCCGCGCGCGATCACGCAGCCGTCGTCGGCCTGGCAGACGATGCCCTGCAAGGGCAGCCACGGGGACTCGATGCGATCGAACGGTCCGAGCAGTTCGCGGAAGCTGCCCGCGTCGAGCAGCGAGCGGGCGCGCTCGCGCGCGGGCAGTTCGATGAAGCTTTCGCGCAGCAGCGGCGCGCTATGTACGCTGGCGCTCGTGCTCATACGCTGTCTCCTTCCCCGGCCGCTTCGACGGCTTCGGCGAGCCGCAACGCGACCACGCCCGGCGTCGCGCCGAAGTCGTTGATCTCGATGTGCACGGCGCCGTCGTAGCGCGTGAAGAAGCGGTCGAACACGCTCTTCCAGATGTGGCTATAGCCGTCGACGCTGGTGCGCACCACCACGTGCGCGGCGAGCGCCGAACCGCCCGGATCGGCGGCAGCAGGCGACAGCAGCACTTCCAGATCGCCCGAGCCGACCACGCCGACGTGCGCGCGGGTCGTGACGGCGCGTTGCGCCGGATAGTCGAAGGTCAGATGTTCCATGAGGCTCAGCTCCGGCTGGCGTCGCGATGCGCCAGCATGTCGAGAAAGAGGGTGGCGGCGAGCAGATCGGCCGCGCCGCCCGGCGATGCGTTCAGCGACAGCAGTTCGCGTTCGAGCGCGTCGAGCGCGACGCGGCCCGCGACTGTCGAACTGCCGCCCGCGTCGAGCACGCGCCGCGCGCCGCGCTGCCCCGCCTGCAAGCCGGCGAGTCCCGCGCGATGCAGCAGGCAGGTATCGTCGAGCCTGCTCATGATCGCGAGCAACGCATCGATGCGCGCGGCGTTTTCGTCGAGGCCGCGCGCGCGGGCCGCGTGCAATGCCGGCAGGCCGACGTCGAGCGCGTGCGGAAAGCCATCCTGCGCTTCGCGCCGCGCGCCGCCGACCTGATAGCGTCGACGCGCGCGTTCGCCGTGGCTATCGGACGAAGCGGCGAAGCGATCCGGGAAGCAGGCGATCTGCGCGGCCAGCGTGCAGACGCGCGAGGTATCGAGATGGTTGGGATCGCCATGTTTGTGCGCACGCATGCAGGAACTCGAAGCCGTTTCGAGCGCGACGCCCGCAACCAGCAAGCCGATGATCCAGATCGCGCCGCGATGCGCATTGCTCCCTCCCGTCGCCTGCATCATGTCCTGTTCGCCCGCGCGGCCGATCTGCGCGAGCTCGGCGCGCAGCAGCGCCGAGGGTTCGCCGCGGCGACGCGCCGTGCGCGCCAGCGCCGCGAAGGTCGGTTCGAGCGCGTGCGCGGAGCGCCGCATGATCGCGAGATCGAGGTCGCGATGCGCGCCGCTGCCGCGCCGGTCGACGAGCGCGGGCTTCGGCGTGAGCTCCGCCTCGTCGATCAGCGCGATGATCGCGTCGCGCGCGAGTTGGGCGTCGGAAAACAGCGCGACCGGCGACCTGCCACATGCATCGTGTAGGACCGAAACATGCGGCGCGTCCAACCGTTCAGGAAGAACAGCAGCGGACGCCATCGTCACCAGCTCCGGAAGCGCGCGGGCGGCGCGTACAGTCCGCCCGACCACGTGACCAGATCGTCGATGCTGCGCGCCGCGAGCAGCGAACGCTTCGCTTCGCCGCGCCGGATGCCCAGATCTTCCGGATACGCGACGATGCCGCGCCGGCGCAATTCCGCGGTTTTCTCGGGCTTCGCGCGCAGACCGATCGGCGTGACACCGGCCACTGCCGCGACCGCCGCGCGCCGCTCGTCGATGCCTTCGGCCTTGTGCAGATGCGCGATGCCTTCCTCGGTGACCACATGGCTCACGTCGTCGCCGTAGATCATCACCGGCGCGATCGGCATGCCGTTTTTCGCGCCGACCGCGACCGCGTCGAGTTCATCGACGAAGGTGGGCTCGCCGCCTTTCTTGTACGTTTCCGCGAGTTGCACGACGAGCTTCTGGCCACGCGACACCGCGCCGTCGCCCTTCAACAGCTTCAGCCACGCTTCGCTCGAATGACGCCGGCCGCGCGGATCGTGGCCCATGTTCGGCGCGCCGCCAAAACCGGCGAGGCGTCCGCGCGTGACCGTCGACGAATTCGCGTCCGCATCGATCTGCAGCGTCGAGCCGATGAACAGGTCGACGCCGTATTGCCCGGCCAACTGACACAGCACGCGGTTCGAGCGCAGGCTGCCGTCGTTGCCGGTGAAGAACACATCGGGGCGCGCCTCGATATACGCTTCCATGCCGACCTCGCTGCCGAAGCAATGGATGCTGTCGACCCAGCCCGATTCGATCGCGGGGATCATCGTCGGGTGCGGATTGAGTGTCCAGTTGCGGCAGATTCTGCCCTTGAGACCGAGCGATTCGCCGTAGGTGGGCAGCAACAGTTCGATCGCCGCGGTATCGAAGCCGATGCCGTGATTCAGCGACGTGACGCCATACGGCTCGTAGATGCCGCGTATCACCATCATCGCGGTCAGCACCTGCAAGTCGCCGATATGGCGCGGATCGCGCGTGAACAGCGGCTCGACCGCGAACGGACGGTCCGCCTGCACGACCACGTCGACCCACGAGCCCGGAATGTCGACGCGCGGCAATTCGTCGACGATCTCGTTGACCTGCACGATCACGATGCCGTGACGGAACGCGGCGGCCTCGGCGATCGTCGGCGTGTCCTCGGTATTCGGGCCGGTGTACAAATTGCCGTGACGGTCGGCCTTGTCCGCGCACAGCAGTGCAACGTGCGGCGTCAGGTCCACGAACATGCGCGCATACAACTCGACATACGTATAGATCGCGCCGATTTCGAGCTGGCTGTCTTCGAGCAGTTGCGCGACGCGCAGACTCTGCGGCCCTGCGAACGAGAAATCGACCTTGTGCGCGATGCCGCGCTCGAACAGCGTCAGGTGCTCAGGACGGCTGATGCTCGAAATCAGCAGATGCACGTCGTGCAGCTTGTGCGGATCGACCCTGGCGAGCGAGCGCGACAGGAAGTCGGCCTGCTTCTGGTTGTCGCCTTCGAGCGCGACGCGCTCGCCGGGCTGGATCAGCGTTTCGAGCGCATCGACGATGCGGTGCGTGGGCAGCACGCCGTCTTCGAGCCACGGCGCGATGGCCGCGAGGCGGCGGTTCTTTTCGTCGCGCCGGGTCGTCCACGAGCGGGCAGTGGACCGCGATGCGGCGGCTTCGGCGGAGTGGTTCATCGGCTCGGTCATCGGTTCGATCAGCTCCCGGTGGTAACGCGCGGACGTCGGCCGCGCGGCTTCGGTTGATGCGCAAGCGCTTCTTCGCGCGCGCGCTCGGTCAGGAAACGATGCAGAAGCTCGCCGGTGCCGAGCAGATGCGCGACCACCAGCGACTGCGCGGTCGCGATATCGCGGCGCTCGACGGCTTCGAGCAGCGCGGTGTGCTCACTGTCGGACTCGCCCTTGTACGACGGCAAGCCGAACTTCAGGCGCAGATAGCGTTCGCCGCGCCGGTGCAGCAAGCCGATCATGTCCGCGAGCTGCGGCCGGCCGGCGGGCGCGTAGAGACACATATGGAACGCGGCATTGCGCGTGACGTATAGCGACGGATCCTCTTCGCGCTCGGCGGCGCGGCACAAGTCCCTGGCTTCGCGCAGCGTCGCGGCGGTGTGATTCGGAATCGCAAGGCCGAGCGCGAGACTTTCGAGCGCCGAGCGGATCTCGTAGATCTCGCGCGCTTCGTTGGCGGACAGCGGCGCGACGCTCGCGCCTTTATGGACCGCCGCGCGTGCCCAGCCCTCGCTTTCGAGCTGGCGCAGCGCCTCACGCACGGGAATCGCACTGACCAGGAAATGCCGGGCAATCGCGTCCTGGCGCAGCGGGGCGCCAGGCGCGAGCGTGCCGTCGACGATCGCCGCGCGCAGCGCCTCGGCAATCATGTGCGAGGTACTTTCGCGCGGCGCGGCGGCCGGAAGAAACGAACCGGTCATAGCCGCGTCCAGGGGAAAACCTTCAGTTGCGTCTGTCATGATATCAAATATTATATATGAAAAGACGCGCATTTCAGCGCGGGCAAACCCGGAAGTCTTGAACCACATCCAGGCAAGTGCTCACGCCGTCCTCTGAATGAGTTGTACGAGGACATCGCCGATCAATCAACGTCGTCGAGCCATCCCCAAGCGCGCCCGTCCCTTTCTTCGTCACATTCAACTATCGCAGGCCGGAGGAGCATGATGAATACAGTAACCGACCGACGAGCGGTCGCGCGTCAGCGCACACCGCTCAATCGTTCGCAGATCGCAGGGTTCTGGGGAGCGTGGGCCGGCTGGACGCTCGACGGCATGGACTCGTTCATTTACGCGCTGGTGCTCACGCCCGCGCTGACCGAGCTGTTGCCGCGTTCGGGCTTCGCGGCGACGCCGTCGAATGTCGGCCTCGCGGGATCGATCCTGTTCGCGTTGTTTCTGGTCGGTTGGGGACTGTCGTTCATCTGGGGACCGCTCGCCGATCGCTTCGGCCGCACCAAGGTGCTCGCCGCCACCATCTTCACGTTCGCGATTTTCACCGGGCTCGCCGCGACCTCGACCAATGTGTGGCAGCTCGGTATTTATCGCTTCATCGCGGGCGTCGGGATCGGCGGGGAATGGGCGCTCGCGGGCACCTACGTTGCCGAGGCCTGGCCGGAGGATCGTCGCAAAATGGGCGCCGGTTATCTGCAGACCGGCTACTACGCGGGCTTCTTTCTCGCGGCTGCGCTCAATTACACGGTCGGCGTGCATTTCGGCTGGCGCGCGATGTTCCTGACCGGCGCGGTACCGGTCGTCGTCGCGATTCTGATTCTGCTGCGCGTGAAGGAGCCGGAGAAGTGGCAGAAAGCCGACGCAAAGACGGTGCGCGTGAAGCCGTTGCGCGAGATCATGGGGCCGGCTTACCGGCGTCGCACTTGGGTCGCGTGCATTCTGCTGACCATCGCGATCATCGGGCTGTGGGCGGGCGCCGTCTACGAGCCGTCCGCGGTGATCCAACTGGCGGCGCGCGCCGGCATGTCCAAGGGCGATTCGATTCGCACCGCGTCGCTCGCGACCGGCTTGCTGTCGATCGGCACGATCCTCGGTTGTCTCGCGCTGCCGCCACTGGCCGAGCGCATCGGCCGCAAGATGACGCTCGCGGTGTACTTCGCGGGGATGGCGGTGTCGATCGCGGCGAGCTTCGGTTGGGCGTTCTATCTGCCGAACGGGCTCGCGCCGTTCATCGCGTGGCTGTTCGTGCTGGGCTTTTTCGGCGGCAACTTCGCGTTGTTCAGTCTGTGGCTGCCCGAGCAGTTCGAAACCCGTGTACGCGCGACGGCGTTTGCGTTCTGCACGTCGTTCGGGCGCTTCGTCGGCGCCGGTGTCAACTTTCTGCTCGGCGCGGCGGTGCTGCATATGCAGACGCTCGGCGTGCCGATCGCGTTGACCGCGCTCGTGTTCGTGCTAGGCCTGTTCGTGATTCCGTTCGCGCCGGAGACGAAGGGCGAAACGCTGCCGCAGTAAGAACAGGGCGGGCGGCGCGCTTTACTTCGCGTGACTGCGTGTCCGCCCACCCGGATGCAGCAGTGTCAGCAACGGCCAGCCGAGATTGACGCCGAGACTCGCGGCGACGATCAGCGCCATGCCCGCCAGTTGCGACAGCGACAGCGCACGGCCATACACGAGCGCATCAACGACGATCGCTGTCAGCGGATACACGAACAACAGCACCGCGATCACTGGCGTGCTGAGCTTGGGCAGCGCGCCGTAAATCAGCACATACGACAATCCCGTGTGCAGCACGCCCATGCCGATCAGCCAGAACCACTGCATCGGACCGATATGCGTGAGCGTCAAAGGCGCGATGAGCGGCGCGATCAGCGGCAGACAGATCACGCCGACCGCGCATTGCGTGAGCGTCAGCAGATGCGGGCGCATTTCGCCGAGGCTCTTCGCGATCAGCGTGACGCTCGCATACAGCAGCGAGCCGAGCAGCGCTTCGCTCAAGCCGATCAGATAGCTGCTGTGGCCTTGCAGGTTTCCGGCCGCGATCACGCCCGATGCGAGCACGAGCCCGACGAACGCCGTCGCGATCCAGCCGAGCCGGTCCGCGCCGAGCCGCTCGTTAAAGAGCGCCGCGCCGATCAGCACGACCCAGAACGGCTGCACATGAAACACCACGGTCGCGACCGCGATGCTGGTGCGATGAATCGCATCGAAAAAGCCGACCCATTGCGTGACCATCAGCACGCCGGAAATCAGCGCGAGCGCGACCGTGCGGCGCGTGAACTGCGCGTGCGTGAAAAAGCCCTTCCATGCGCAATAGGCGGCGAGCGAGAGAAAGCCGAACAGGCAGCGGAAGAATACGAGCGTCAGCGCATCGAGCCGCGCCTCCTCGACGAAAACGCCGATCGTGCCCATCAGCAGGCCGCCGCTCGCCAGCGTGATCGCGCCTTGTTGACGTGAGGTGAGAGACATGCGCAATGACTCCGTAACATGATGCCTGCGAGTATTGCGCCGCTTGCGACCTGTTCACAAACGAATTAAATTGAGCAATTCCATAAGCCCGGTTGATAAATCTTGAACCCTGAATTCGACGTCGATCTGTTGCGCAGCTTCGTCGCGGTCGTGGAGGCGGGCAGCTTCACGAAGGCGGCGGCGAGCGTGCATCGCTCGCAGGCGGCGGTCAGCATGCAGATCAAGCGGCTCGAAACGATGCTCGGCACGACGCTGTTCGCACGCAACACACGCAACCTGTCGCTGACGCGGCCCGGCAGTACGCTGCTCGAATACGCGCGGCGCGCGCTTGCGTTGCAGGAGGAGGCGTGGTCGGCGATCGTGCGGCCCGAGGTGACCGGGCGGGTGGTGCTCGGCGCGCCGGACGACTATGTGTCGTCGCTGCTATCGCCGGTGTTGCGGCGTTTCGCGACGCTGTACCCGCGCGTCGAGATCGAGATCGTCTGCGCGCAGAGCACGGCGCTCGCGCCGATGCTCGCCGACAACAAGATCGACCTCGCATTCGTCACGCGCGACCGCAAGCTGCGCGGCGAATTCGTGCGCAGCGAACCGATGGTGTGGGTGGGGGCGTCGGTCGATACGCCGGTGTTGAAGGCCTCGCCGTTGCCGGTGGGGTTGTACGAGCCGGGCTGCGTCGCACGCCAGCACACGCTGGCTGCGCTGGATGGCGCGCGCATCCGTTATCGCGCGGCATTCAGCAGCGCGAGCCTGATGGGGCTCGTCGCGACCGTGGATGCCGGGTTGTCGGTGATTGCGCTGACGCGGTGCAGCGTGCCGCCGCGGCTCGCGATACTCGGCGACGCGCAAGGCCTGCCGAGAATCGCGCCGCTCGAAATCGTGGTCGCGCGCAGCGCGAAATCGGATCGGCCGACCTGCGATTATCTGGCGCAGCAGATGGTGCAGGATCTGTCGCTGCGGTAGCCGAACGTGCCAGCCTTAGTCGTTCAGGCGCGCGAATAGGCGGTCACTTCACCCTCGACCGCGAGCCGCACGCGCTCACCCGGACGCGGGCACAGATAGCGAGTCGATCACGATCAGGCAGCCAGCGCCCTTGGTGCCGGTCGTGCCGTCGTTGCTCGGCGTGCTGCCGACGATCACCCAGCCCGACTTCAGCATCGTCATCGCGGTCGACAGGCCGATGCCGCCCGGGCATTCCTTCAGATCGCGCGGCACGGTCGCGAACACCGTCATCTGTCTGGTGTCCGGTGATAGTCGATGATCGTGCTTCCGGTGCCCTGAAGGTTCGTCGAGTTGTTGAAGTTGCCGACCAGCACGTCGCCTTTCTTCACGGTGCCCTTGCTGACCGGCGCGACCACGAGCGCGTACGGATTCTGGTCGCCAGCGCGCGGCGGGCGGCGTCAGAAGTTGATATTGGTCCGCACGCCGACGACGAAGGTGTTGCGCAGCGGCTGCGTCGGGTCGTTCGGGTTCTGGCCCGCACCGGCGTTGAACGTGTATTGCGCGTCGGCCTGCAACTGCCACCACGGATTGACCTGATATTGGTAGGTCGCCTCGAGCGTGGTTTCGCTGGTGCGCACGCCGTAGGGGCTGCCGTTGAATGCCAGGAAGTCCTTGTCGAGTCCGTTCACGTGACTGCCGACCTTGATGTAGGTCAGCGCGAGACCGGCGCTGTCGTTGTCACGGCCCTTGAACGGCGCCTTCAGCACGACGCCGAGGTTGGCCGCGACTTGCACGAGGTTGCGGTCGCCCGGCGCGCCCATCACGCGCGCGAACACGCCGAGGCTGCGTGGTTCGTCGGGGTCGGGGCGCCACACCATCTGATCGGCGACCGCATAGAAGCTGTAGTTGCCGCTGTGATTCGCGGGAATGCCGGTCGACGCCGGATTCGCGAGCGACAGCCCCATGTTGTCGTAGCGCTGATCGGCGAACTTGTTGGTGTTGTACCAGACGCCGAGCTTGTAGGTGCCCGGCAGACCGCCGCCGCCCGTGCCGACCATTTCGCCTTCGGCCGGCTGGTTGATCGAATACTGCAGCTCGCCGATCCACAACGCGCCGTTATGCAGGTTGAAGTTCGTGCCGCTCATGTTGTCCGGGTCGTTGCCGAGCGGGTCGCCCGAATACACGCCGGCAAGCGCGGTCAACGAAGGGCTGATCTGGCCGCGCACGCGCACGCCGAGACCCGCGAGCGGATAGGCGGGACCGCCCGACGGCATGTCGTACGAGGGCAGCGCGGGCCAGCCGAACATCGTGTTGAGGAACAGGGCCGCATACGTGCTCGTGATGAATTCCTGGTCGAGACTCTGCTGACCGATCTTCACGTCCACGCGCTTGTTCAGGAACGACTGCTGATACCAGAGCTCCCACAGACGCGTCGCGTTGTCGGCCTCGATGCCGCTCGCGGTATTCAACGTGCCGAGCTTGTTCGCGCTCAGGTTCGCGCCGTGAATTTGCAGTGCGCTGACGTTGAAGAGGCCGCCCGGCAGGCCGAACGCCTTTTGCGTATCCATCTGCAAGGTGGCGGTGGTCAGGCCATCGTAGTTGGCGCCGCGCGCGAGACCGCCGCGCAGATTGGCCAGCACTTCGCTGGTTTCGGTCAGCGTGAAGGTCATGCCGTACTTGCCGAGCCACGGACGCAGGCCGCCCATGTCGCCAAGCAATTGCTGGCGGTTCCAGAGGCCCGTCCACTGGTTGGTCTGCGTCGCCTGAATGTTCAGGTCGGCCTCGGGCGCTTCCGGGTTCGCATCGGGATTGGCTTCGGCCAGCGCCGCGTGGGCGGTCAACGAGGCCCACGCGAAGGCCGTGCACAGCGCGACGCGCCGCATCGAAGGCAAACGCGTACGATGAGTTGCGCCGGGACCTGCGGAAGCGTCGCAAACCGGACGCGCATTGGCACGCGATCCATTGAGTTGGGCGAACTGCATCGAAATCCTCATTAGTGTTGTTTCGACCGATGTTATCAATCGGCGATTGCCTGGCGCGACATCGCATGTTGTCCCAGGCTGCCAAAGCGGCTGATGGCGTGATCGTACGCAGGCGTATTGCGGCAGTCAAAAAAATGAGAACGATTCGCAACAATATTGCTGGCATGTAATTCCCGGATTGACGGACTGCGCCTAAACTTTATGAGGATGTAAACAGATATTCATTGTCGCGTAATGAAAACGTATTGATGTAGTCAGGCCGAACGTGCGAAACGGCGAGGTGTCGAAGCGCACGAGTCACCCCGAAAGTCAAAGTAAGGAGGTAGAAATGGGCAAGCGCATTCTTCTGGTTTCGTTGCTGGTGAGTGGTGGTCTGTTGCTGGGCGGCGCAGCGCACGCGCAGTTGAATCTGAAGCAGTTCGGCATCGGCGGGGGCGGCGATAGCGCGGCGGGTACAGGGGCGTCGTCGGGCGGCGTGTCGCAGTTGCTGCAGAGTTACGTGGGCGCGAACCAGCAGGTGCTGAGCGGACAGTCGAGCCTCGCGTCGGCGATGGGCATGACGAGTGCCGCCGGCCAGGCGCAGCAGGCGGCGGGGCTGCTCAGCGGCGGCACGCCGTCGGTCAGTCAGTTGACGCAGGTCGGCAGCACCCAGCAGTCGCTGTCGCAGAAGCTGACCGATGCGTTCGCGAATCATGCAAGTGGCGGCGCGTCTGCGACGCCGGTCAACAAGGAAGCGTTCACGCAAGGTCTGTCGTCGCTCGGCAAGGGTGTAAGCCAGTATTCGAGCTTGCAGTCGGGGCTCGGCAGCCTCGGTCAGATGAGTCCGTCGTCGCTGCTGCAATCGGGCCTCAATCCGCAGACCGCGCAAAGCGCTTCGTATATTGCGCAGTCGGCGCCGGGGCAGTTGCCGTCGCTGATGTCGACGCTGAGCTCGGCCGTGCAGTTCGCATCGAGCCACGGCATTACGGTGCCGTCGATCGCGACGTCGGCGTTGAAAGGGTTGTAGGCGCGTTTTCGCTTCGTCCCGCGCGCGGTCGATTCAGCGCCGAAAGCCGCTATGATCGCGTCGAACCCGCAGTCCAACCGGAATTCCGCCGATGTCCCACACCATCAATCTGGAAAACTACTTCGCCCGGATCGGCTATCAGGGCCCGCGCGCCGCCACGCTCGACGTGCTGCGGGCGATTCACCGGCTCCATCCCGCTGCGATCCCGTTCGAGAACCTAAACCCGTTGACGCGCCGGCCCGTCAGGCTCGAGCTCGAAGCCGTCGAACGCAAGCTCGTGACCGAAAAGCGCGGTGGCTACTGCTTCGAGCAGAACATTCTGTTCGCGAACGTGCTGATGCAACTCGGCTTCCGGGTCACGCCGATGCTTGCGCGCGTCGTGTGGGGCCGCGAGCCCGGCACGATTGCGCCGCGCACGCATATGGTGCTGCGCGTCGATATCGACGGCGACGCATGGATCGCCGACGTCGGCTTCGGCGCCGTGACGCTGACCGCGCCGCTGCGGCAGACCGCCGGCCTCGCGCAGCCGATTCCGCTCGGCACGTTCCGTCTCGCCGACGCGGGGCGCGACACCGTCTATCTCGAGGTGCTGACGCCGGACGAGAGCTGGACCCGCGTTTATCACGTCGATCTGCGCGCAGTCGAGTGGATCGACTACGAAACCTCGAACTGGTACACGTCGACGTCACCGGATTCGAAGTTCGTTCATAACCTCCTGGCGTGCCGCGTATTGCCCGAACGGCGCCTGGCGCTATTCAACGATCAGTTCAACGAGCGCGACGCACGAGGGCAGATCGTCAACGAACGGCGCCTCGCGAGCGCCGCCGAACTCGCCGACTGTCTGCGTGAGCGCTTCGGCTTAAACCTTGAGGACATCGATATCGCCGACGTGTTCGAGCGCGTGCGTACGCGCGATGAGGACGCATGAGCCGACCGCTCAAGGGCGCCGCGATGATCGCACGTCTGATCCTGCAATCGCTGGCGTGGCTGGTTTTCATGGGCGTGCTGCTGTTCGGCGCGGCCGGCACGCTCGCGTGGCCGGCCGCGTGGTGGTATCTGTTCGAGCTGGCGGTACTGAGTCTGTGGCTCGGCTTGTGGCTCGCGCGTCATGATCCCGCGCTGCTCGCGGAACGGCTCGCGCCGTTCGTGCAGGCGCAGCAGAGCCGCTGGGATCGTGTGTTCATGGCCGCGATCGGGGCCGCGTGGTGCGGCTGGCTGATCCTGATGGGTTTCGACGCGATGCGGTTTCGCTGGTCCGCGCCGCTGCCGTCGTGGCTCATGGGCCTCGGCGCGTTGTGCGTGTTCCTGTGCATCTTCACGTGCCGGTTCGTGTTTCGCGCGAACAGCTATGCCGCACCGGTGGTCAAGATTCAGTCGAGCCGCGGACACAAGGTCGCCGACACCGGGCCCTACGCGTACGTCCGTCATCCGATGTACGCGGCCGCGCTGGTGTTCTTCGTCGGCACGCCGCTGATGCTCGGCTCGTGGTGGGGGCTCGTGGCGCTGCCCGTGATGGCGTACGGGATGGGCTGGCGCGCGGTGCGCGAGGAGCGGCTGCTCGCCGGGCAGCTCGACGGCTACACCCAATACATGGCTCGTGTGCGTTACCGTTTCGTGCCGTTTATCTGGTAGCGCGTTCCAGCCGTCTCCCAGCGTCGAACCGGGTAAGATTGGGCCCGGCCGTCGGAGAACCGGCCACGGTGTACCTCATGTACCACCGGCGAACCACCGATGAGGTTTGGAGTGAAAACAACGACACAGGCGCGCATAGCGCCCGCCGCACAGGCCGAGCAGAAACAGCATTCCGCCGAACGCGATCGCGATCGCGACACGCCGGTCAAGGCGATGCCCGCCTACGAGCAGATCAAACGCTACGTGCTTCAGCGCATCAGCGAAGGCGCATGGAAGCCGGGCGGGCTGATCCCTTCCGAAACGGAACTGGTCAAGGAGTTCGGCGTCGCGCGCATGACGGTGTCGCGCGCGCTGCGCGAGCTGACCGCCGAGCGCGTGCTCACGCGCGTGCAAGGCTCGGGCACCTTCGTCGCGCCGCAGCGGTATGAATCGACGGTGCTGGAGATCCGCAATATCGCCGATGAAATTGCCGCGCGCGGTCATCGTCATTCGGCGCGCGTGCTGACGCTCGAACCGAGCGACGACGCCGATGCACTCGAAGCGCTCGGTCTCGCGAGCGGTCCCGCGTTTCACTCGTGCATCGTGCACAGCGAGGAGGCCGAGCCGATCCAGTACGAGGACCGCTTCGTCAATCCGAAGGTGTTCCCTGAATATCTGCAGCAGGACTTCTCGGTCGAAACGCCGAATCACTACATGGTGCGGCTCGCGCCCGTGCAGCGCGCCGAGTTTCGCATCTACGCGCAAAAGCCCGACGCCTATGTGCGGCGTCATCTGATGATGGATATCGGCGAGCCGTGTCTGCTGCTGTGGCGGCGCACGTGGGTCGGCGAGAACGTCGCGACCTCGGTGCGGCTATGGCATCCGGCGTCGCGTTTTCATCTGGCGGGGACCGTGTAGTACGGTTGCTGAAGCGCGCGTTATCCCTGGCGCTGCGACGTATTCGGCGAAAAGCGGCAGCCGAGCCGATAGCGCGAACCCGGATGCACGAAACGCGCGAACGTCACGGCGACGCCGCCCGTCCACGTGCGGCGCGTCAGCGTCAGGCACGGCTCTTCGGCGTGAATTTCGAGCAGCTCTGCTTCGGCAGGCGTCGGCAGCGCCGCATCGACCACGTGTTCGAGATCGTGCATCGGCACGACCGTCAGCAGATACTCGGACGGCTTCAGCGCCGAGAAATCGTGCTGCAGAAAATCCGGCGCGACGGCCGGATTCACATAGCGATCTTCGAGCTGCACCGGCAGACCGTTCTCGCGATGCACGCAGATCACATGAAACACCGACGCGCCCGGCGTCAGCCCCAAGGCGTTCGACACCGTGACCGACGCGGTCTCGCGCTGCAACAGCACCATATCGCAGCGATAAGCGTGGCCGCGCGAGCGGATCTCGTCGCCGATATGGGCGATCATCAATAGCGTGGACTGCGGCTTGTTCGGCGCGACGAATGTACCGACGCCCGATACGCGCGTGACGAGCCCCGCGTCGGCGAGTTCGCGCAGCGCGCGGTTGACCGTCATCCGCGATACGCCGAGCGTCGCGACGAGGTCGAGTTCAGAAGGCAGACGGTCGCCCGCCTGGCGTCCGCCCGAGTCGATGATCTGGCGAATGTGCTGTTTGACCTGCTCGTAGCGCGCGGCCGGCGCTTCGTCGCTGCCGCGCGCGATTTTGGCCGCGGCGCTGGCCGCGCTGGCGGACGATTTGCCATGAGGCTTGTTGCGAGCGGTGGCGCTCATAGGGGCGGGGTGTCGTCCGGGCCGCGCGTCCAGAACGCATTGCGGTCGAAATAGTTTTGCAGAAACTGCCGCAGACGCGGCTGCGCGGCATCGTGAAATACGTCGCGCGGTTTGCCCTGCACGGCGATGCGGCCTTGATCGATGAATACGACCTTGTCGGCAACCTGCGCGGCAAAACCCATTTCGTGCGTGACCACGGCCATCGTCATGCCGTCGCGCGCGAGCTGCTTCATCACCTGCAGCACCTCGCCGACCAGCTCCGGATCGAGCGCCGACGTCGGTTCGTCGAACAGCATGATGTGCGGCTCCATCGCGAGTGCGCGTGCAATCGCGACGCGTTGCTGTTGACCGCCCGACAGTTTCGCCGGATACGCATCGCCCTTGTGCGCGAGGCCGACCGTCTCCAGCATCGCGCTCGCGCGGCGGCGCGCTTCGTCGTACGAAAGGCGCCGCACGCGCAGCAGCGCTTCCATCACGTTGCCGAGCGCGGTCATGTGCGGCCACAGGTTGAACTGCTGGAACACCATGCCGACGTTGCGGCGCACGCGGTTGATCTCGCCCTGCGAGGCGCGCACGCGTTTGCCGTTGCGCTCGGTATAGCCGAGCAGTTCGCCTTCGATGCGCACGTCGCCGTGATCGTAGGTTTCGAGCGCGGCCAGGCAGCGCAGCAGCGTGCTCTTGCCCGAGCCCGACGGCCCGATGATGCAGACCACTTCCGAGCGCGCGATCTCGAGATCGACGCCGCGCAGCACCTCGACATCGCCGAAGCGTTTGCGCAGATCGCGCACTTCGATCAGCGGCGCGGCATTCGATGCGTTCGCCGTTGCGCTGGCGGACGGCGCGGAAGATTGCGCGGTGGAGGGCATGTCGGCGATGGCGTTCATAGGTGTTCCGGAATCATGCCATGAAGCGTGCGAGGCGGGCTTCGGCCCACATGCCCGCGCGCGAGGTCAGCTCGACTAGAGCGAGATAGCACACGCACAGCACCAGCAGGGTTTCGACGAAAGCGAAGGTGGCCGAGCCGATGCCGGTCAGCACGAACGTCAGTTCGGGCACGGTGACGATCGACAGCACGGCCGTCTCCTTGCTCAGCACGATGATCAGATTGGTCAGCGCGGGCACGATCAGCACCAGCATCTGCGGCGCCTGGATGCGTACGATGGCCTGCCAGCGCGTGAGCCCGAGACACGACGCCGCTTCGAGATGGCCTTTGGGCACCGACTGGAAGCCGGAGCGGAACGCCTCGGCAAAATACGCGCTGCCGTAGAGACCGAGGCCGACGATGCCAGCCGTCATCGGTTCGAGCGTGAGGCCGATCGACGGGCCGCCGTAGTACAGCAGAAACAGTTGCACGAGAAATGGCGTGCCGCGCAGCAGCTCGATGTAGACGCGCAACACGGCGCGCAGCCAGCGTCCGCAGAACAGTTGCAGCACCGCGATCAAAAAGCCGATCGCGAGACCGATCGCGACGCCCGCGGCCCAGCTGGCGAGCGTCGTCGCCAGGCCGGCGGCGATCGGCTGCAGGTTGTGCGTGATGACGGTCGGGTCGAACGTTTGCATGGCGAGGTTCGCTTAAACGTGAGTCGATTCAGGCGTGCTGCAAACGGTGTTCGGCCGCATGCGCGACCAGCGCGAGCGAACCGCAGATCACGAAGTAGATGAGCCCGGCCGCGACATACGCTTCGAGCGGCCGGTAAGTGCTCGCGGCGATGTTCTGCGCGGTGCGCGTCAACTCGGCGACGCCGACCACCGAGATCAGCGAAGAAGCCTTGATCAGCAGCACCATTTCGTTGACGAGCGACGGCAGCGTCAAACGGAATGCTTGCGGCACCAGAATGCGCCGCAGCGTATCGAGCGGGGAAAGCCCGAGCATGCGCGCGGCTTCGAGATGTCCGGGCGGAATGCTCAGAAAACCGCCGCGCAGAATTTCGGCGATATACGACGCGGAGCACAGCGACACCGTGCTGATCGCGGCGACGATCGGCGACACGTTGATGCCGGCGAACGGCAGCAGGTAGTACACGAGCAGCAGCTGCACGAGCATCGGCACGCCGCGAAAGAAGAACACGTAGGCGCCGCCCGCGAGGCGCGCGGCGCGATGCTGCGACAGCCGCGCGGTGCACACGCCGATGCCGACGAAGAATCCGATCACGAGCCCCGTCAGCGAAATGCCGACGGTGGCGAGCGCCGCATGCAGCAGCAGCGGCAGGCCCTGAACGAAGACGGTCGTGTTGAACATGGGTCGCGGCCGATTGAAGGGGAAGGGCGACGCGCGCCGCGCTACGGCGAAACTATTGCACGACGCGGGACGCCCACGTTGAAGACGCTCAGTAGTTCGGCGTGGGCATCGTGGACGGCATCTCCATCGCGACACCGAACCACTTTTTCTGCAACGCGGCGAGGCGGCCATCCTTCTGCATCTTCACGAGCGCTGCGTTGAACGCGTCGGCGAGCGGTTTGCTGTCGGCGTCCTTGCGCAATGCATACGCGAAGTACACCTTCGCGCCGAACGGCGGCTGCACGACCGCGAACATCTCGGGGCGCTGCTTCGCGACATACGCGATGTTGGTCATCGAGTTCGCTGCCGCGGCGATACGGCCCGCCGCGAGGTCCGCATATGCCTGATTGTTGTCGACGTACTCGCGGATTTCAGGCTGCTTCGGCAGCGTGGCCGCGTAGCTCTTCAGCTGGTCCAGCTGCGCGGTGCCTTTGCCCGCGCCGACCGTCTTGCCCGCGATATCCGACGATTGCTTGATCGACGCATCGTTCGCGCGCTTGAGCAGCGCGTCGGTCGCATCGGCGACGGGCAGCGTGTACGTGTAGCGTTCCATGCGCGCCTTCGTGACCGTCAGCGGGCCGCCGACCATATCGAACTTGCCCGCTTCGAGACCGGGCAGCACGCTCGGCCACGGCAGATCGATGAAGCGCACCTTCACGCCGATTTCCTTGCCGATCTCCGCGAACAGCTCCATGTTGAAGCCGGCCTGCTGACCGTTCTCGAGAAAGTCGAATGGCGCGAACTGCATTTCGGTGCCGACCACCAGTTCGCCGGCTTTCTTCACTTTGGCGAGCTGGTCTTCGGCGTGCGCGGCGACGCTTGCAGCGCACAGCGCCAGCATGACCAGACGACATTTCCAGCCTGCAAGGATACGCATGGGGTTCTCCGGGGGCGAATTGGTGTTAGGTTGCCGGCGTGTCGAAGTGTTCGTTCCAGACCCGCCGCGCCGGCAGCGCGTTGCGGGGCCTCGCTGGGCAGTATATACCGCGTTGCCGGCGAAAAATAAATGCTCGCGTGAGTAGAGAAAAGCCCTGATATCGAGGGCGTGCGAAGCAACTTGCGGCGCTGCTTTTGGCGGTATATACCACTGCAATACCGATCCTCGAAGGAGCCGCGCGATGCCCGTGAGCCGCATTCCGATCATCGATGTCGCCGGCGTGCGTGCGGGCGATCAGCAGGCGCTCAGACGCGTCGCGAAGGAAATTCATGAAGCGTGTACGACGATCGGTTTTTTCTATATCGTCAATCACGGCGTGCCGCAAGCGAAGATCGATGCCGCCGCGCAGGCTGCCCGCACTTTCTTCGCATTTCCGGTCGACACGAAACGACGCGCGGCGGTCAATCATCGGCATCGCGGCTTCAATGCGCTTGGCGACGCGACGATGTATCAGGCGAAGCGGCCCGATTACAAGGAGTTCTTCAGCATCGGCCTCGAACTGCCGGAAGACGATCCCGACGTGCTGGCGGGCCAGGCACTACGCGGGCCGAACAATTGGCCGGACTTCATGCCCGGGTTGCGGCCGGTGCTGTATGACTATTACGAGGCGGTCGGCGCGTGCGGGGCCGAGCTGCTGCGCGCGGTCGCGGTGAGTCTCGGCATCGAGGAAAATTTTTTCGCGCCGCGCTACACGAAGCGCATGCAGCGCACGCAAATGGTCTATTACCCGCCGCAGCCGCCGCAGTCGGACGAAGATCAGTTCGGCGTCGCGCCGCACACCGACTACGGCTGCATCACATTGCTGTGGCAGGATCAGGTCGGCGGCCTGCAGGTGCGCGAAATCGCCAACGATACGTGGGTCGAGGCGCCGCCAGTCGAAGGCAGCTTCGTCGTGAACGTCGGCGATCTGCTCGCGCGCTGGACCAACGACCGCTTCCGCTCGACGCTGCATCGCGTGATCAATGCATCGGGGCGCGAGCGCTATTCGATCGCGACGTTCTACGATCCGACCTACGGCGCGCGCGTCGATCCGCGTGAGCTCGGCGCGAGTGACGCGCAAAGCAAATATCAGCCGGTCGCCGCGGGCGACTATATCCTCGGCCGCATCAACGATTCGATGGGCTACCGCAAGAAACTCGCCGCTACGGCACAGTAAGGACCTCCTGCATGACAGAACCGAGCATCACCGACGACAAGACGACCCGGACCGCAACCCCAGCCGCAACCGCACCGCTCGCGACGACACTCGCGGCCTTGCGCGCCGCGCTCGGCGTCGACGCGGTGCGCGTCGACGAGCAGATCGGCGAACGCGCGCTGACCGACTGGACGCGCCACGAGCCGACGCGTCCGGCCGCACTGCTGTTGCCGCGCACGACCGACGAAGTATCGCGTGCGCTTGCGATCTGCCACGCCGCGCATCAGCCGGTGGTACCGCAAGGCGGTATGACCGGACTCGCGGGCGGCGCGATCGCGCGCGCCAACGATATCGCGTTGTCGCTGGAACGCCTGAGCGGCGTCGAAGAACTCGACACCGCGTCGGCCACGCTGACCGTTCGTGCCGGCACCACGTTGCAAACCGCTCAGGAAGCTGCCGAAGCAGCCGGCTTCGAACTCGCGCTCGACCTCGGCGCGCGCGGCTCGTGCCAGATCGGCGGCAATCTCGCGACCAACGCGGGCGGCAATCGCGTGATCCAGTCCGGGACCGCGCGCGACCAGGTGCTCGGTCTCGAAGTGGTACTCGCCAATGGCGACGTGCTCAGTTCGCTCGGCAAGATGGTCAAGAACAACACCGGCTACGACCTGAAGCACTGGTTCATTGGTTCGGAGGGCACGCTCGGCGTGATCACGCGCGCGGTGCTGCGGCTGCATCCGCGACGTGCGGCGCGTCATACGGCGCTCGTCGCGCTCGACGATTACGATGCCGCGGTGAGCCTGTTGCGTCGTCTCGCGACGCGATTCGGCAACGACATCGGCGCGTTCGAGCTCATGTGGCCGGACTTCTACGACTTCGGCGTGAAGCTGACGGGCGCGCGCTCGCCGTTCGACGCCGCGCATCCGCTCTATGCATTGATCGAGCACGCGGGCTTCGATGGGGACGACGCTGGCGAACGCTTCGCCCAGGCGCTGACCGATGCGCTGCAAGCGGGCGCGTTGCGCGACGCGGTGATCGCGCAGTCGGTCGCCGATGCGCGCGCGCTATGGGCGATCCGCGAGTGCACGGCGGAGTTTCCGCTCAAGCTCGATCCGATCAACTTCGACGTGAGTCTGCCGATCGGCGAGATCGGCACGTTCGTCGACCATTGCCGCGCGTCGCTGGATCAGCGCTGGCCGGGCAACGAAGCGTATTTCTTCGGGCATATCGGCGATTCGAATCTGCATCTGACCGTGGATGGTCATTCGATTCCGGGCGTCAATCATCACGCGGTCTATGCGTTCGTCTACGAGATGCTCGGACCGTTGCGCGGGTCGGTGTCGGCGGAGCATGGCATCGGTTCGCTGAAGCGCGAGTTCCTGCCGATTTCGCGCTCACCGGCCGAGCTTGCGGCGATGGTCGCGATCAAGCGCGCGCTCGATCCGCACGGCATTTTGAATCCGGGCAAGCTGTTCTGAGTTTCGATGAGAAGCAAATCAACGACTTCTCCCTCGCGTGCAAGTCCGCCATATTTTCACGATCAGCACATAAATAACGATCGCCACAATCAGATCTATAGCCGTCATTGCGCCGATGTAAAGCAGTTCGTAGTCGGCCACTTCGACACGCCGGCTTCTATCAAAATCTCTTGTTTTATGCTTGGCTTTATTCTCCGAATGCGTGGTGCATCGGCCATGCTCCGCCGTCAATGCGCATTCAGATAGCCGACGATCAACGGAAAAACATCGACCGCCGCGTTCTTGCCGAAGATGCAGTCGATATGCCCATACCCCGGAATCAGATGCCGCTCGTACGGCTGCTCGGGGAAGCGCTTGCGCAGCAGCTCGTAAGTGCGCGCGGTGCTGACCGGCAGATAGGTTTCGTTCTTCTCGCCGTGTATGAAGCCGATCGGCAAACGCATGCCCTCGAGTCCTTTCATGCCGTCCGCGCCGGTCAGATACACGTCGTCGCCGCGCGCATCGACGACCTGGCCCGCGCGCACCATCGTGGCCAGATGCTGGAACACGGCCATGTCGTGAATGCCGAACAGTTCCTGCAGGTTCGCATGCAGCATCTCGTTCAGCTTGTCGTGCTCGTAGAGCAGGCCATACAGGAACGTCGCGCGATGACAGATCGGATTGCCGCAGCCCTCGCCGTGATCGAGCGGATAGAGACGCAGCGCTTCGTCGAACAGGTTCGCGGGCCACGAATCTTCCTGCGTATAGGCGGTGAGGTCGCGAATGCGCAGATGCTGCATCAGGTCGGGAATATGCAAGCCGGCCTTGATCCGTTGCAACGTGCCCGGCACCGGATGCGCGGACACCTGCGAAATCACCGCCGAGCGCACGCCGTCGAGTCCATGGAGAAGCGACATGCTGAGCGCGAGGCCGCCCAGGCAGTGGCCGAGTACCTGAATGTCCGGCGCGCCGGTCACTTCGCGAATCTTCGCGACGGCGGCGGGAATGTCCTCGCGCGCGACTTTGTCGACGTTGGTCGGCACGAGCACGCTCGGCAGTTCGATGCTGACGCGCAGATCGACGAGCCACACGTCGTAGCCCGACGCGTACAGATATTCGACGAGGTTGGTCGGTATCAGATCGGTCGAGAAGATGCGGCTCGATACGCCCGAGCCGTGGATCAGCAGGATCGGCTTCGCGGCTTTGCCCACGGCCGGATCGCAGTAGCGCGTGAGCTTGAGCCGCGTGCGGTCGGGTGTGTCGAAGTACGTGATCTGCGGCGCCGGCGCGCGCAGCGTGCGTTTCGCGCGCGGTGGTATGTATGGATCGTAGAACTGCAGCGGCGCGGCCACGCCGCCGTATTCGGTGAACAGCACGCCCGCGAAGAACTTGCCGAACTTCAGCGTCCATTCGAGGCGCGTCTTCAGGTCGGGCGCGTGGGTGACTTCGAGCGTGCGCTGCTGCTTCAGGAAGTTTTCGGGCGTGATGATCAGCGTCGCGGTGCCGACGACGGGCGCATCGTCCTGCGCCGCGGCGCGAATCTCCGCATACAGCGTGTTGGTCTGCTCCCACAGGTTGATCGGCGACGTGCGCGTGATGATCTTCTTGCCGGTCAGATACCAGGTGTTGCCTTCGACCGCGTCGAGCGTCATCCGGTAGTTCATGTTGCGTTCGTCGACGTCGGATTCGTCGACGACGAACAGGTTGAACGTGCCGTCGCTGATCGTCAGCGGTTGGGCGGACAGGGCGGGGCAGGTCAGTGTGCCGGCGGTGCGCGCGAGGTGATTCGGGTTGCTCAGCATGTCGGCGAGATCGTCGGACTCGACCGTCAGCGTGAATTCGATCGGGCTTTTCGCGGCTTCGCCCGCCACGCTGGGCGTGTAGGTGCCGACCATCGTCTCGGTGAAGCGCAGGCCGATCTTCTGTGCGGGCGGCGCGGCGGCGGTGCCCTTCGACATGTAGTCGATCGACCAGTCGTGCGCTTTGGCCAGCAGCGCGCAATTGCGCTCTGCGAGCGCGGAGATGGTCAGGAGCGGATTGACGCCGAGCGACATCGGCATAACCGCGCCGTCCATCACGTAGAGGCCGTCGTGCACCGCGACGCCGGCCGTGCCGCTGAACACCCGGCCCAGATGATCGACCACGCCATGCGCGGCGTCCTCGCCCATGCCGCAGCCGCCGAGCGGATGCACGGTGACGGTGTGCCGGCCGGCGATCTTCGTCGAAATCGGGTTGCGCAGATATTTGCCGCCGAGCGGTTTGGTCGCCTCGATCAGCACGTTCTCGATGCTCTGGAAGATCGGCTGGCGTCCCGCGTTTTTCCATTCAATGCGCGCACGGCCTTTGTCGCCGACCGTGATGCGGCCGCTTTCGTCGTCGTGCGCCATCACGAGATAGCTTTGCGTGTGATTCATCGCACCGTGGTACGGGCCGCGGATCAGGCTTTCGAGCGCACGCGCGTCATAACTCATGCGCTCGAGCAGCGACGGAGCCCCAGCCGCATCCACGCCTTCGAGCGGCGCGACCGCGCCGAGCATGCCGACGAGCGCCTCGCCGACCGCACCGGCCAGCGAGCCTTCCTCGATCACATAGCCATCCCTGACATTTTTCTGGTCGGCGCGATTGTCGATCAGGCCGGTGATGGTCGGCCCGACCGGCGGAATCTGCCCCGGCTTGTGCTCGCCCCAGCCGACGCCGTTGATCGTGTCCCTGGTGTTGTACGCGAAGGCGAGCACGTCGCCGTTGCCGGTGAAATGCTGGCCGAGCGTCTCCGAGATGCTCAAGCCCGCGTCGCGCGAGCGCAGCAGCAGCGCGGTCGAGCCGATCGTGCCCGCCGCGACGATGACGATGTCGGCCAGCACGAACAGATCGGGCGCGTCGTAGCTTTCGCGGCCGAGCTTCACGAGCTGGAAGTTGACCTTCCATTGCTGCGTATCGGGATCGCGCAACACCGAATGCACGGCCGTGCCGGTGAAAATCTGCGCGCCGTGGGCGACCGCGTCGGGCAGATAGTTCATGTGGGTCGAATTCTTCGCGTCGTAGTTGCAACCTGAGTTGCAATCGCCGCAACCGACGCAGCGCTGCTGCTCGACGCCCGCCGCGTTCGGGCCGTCCTTGAACGTGACCGTGATCGGCGGACGGCTGAAGCGGTCGGCCATGCCGAGCGCCTGCGCCGATTTTTCGAGCGCCTGGAGCTTCGGCAGCGGTGGGAAATCGTCGGGCACCGGCGACGGTGACAGCATTTTCCAGGCGAGCGCATAGCCGTCGTCGCGTCCGGCTTGGTCGGCGCGCAGCGCGGCCGGCCAGCGCGGGTCGTCCCACAGGCGCGGATCGGCCTCGAGCGCTACGTTCGCATTGATCAGCGACGTCCCGCCGAGCCCACAGCCCACCACCGCGTTGACGTCTTCGTTCACGTGCACTTCGAGCAGCGCGAGCGGCGAACCGATCTGCGCCTCGGCCGTGTTGTACTGGATCTGCTCGACGCCCTGCAAGGGGGTGCGCGGAAACTCGCCGGCCATGAATTCGCGGCCGCGCTCGAGCACGCACACGCGACGGCCCGCGCGCGCCATGCGGCTCGCGGCGATCGCGCCGCCGTAGCCCGAGCCGATCACGACCACCTCGTAATGCCGTTGCAGCGCCGTCGGCGCGCTCGATAAGCGGTTCATCAGGACAACCTCGTCTGGAATCGGATGCGGGGAACGGAAGCTCGACTTCGAAACAAAGACGGCGTGCTGCGGGAGCTTTTTTATCGTAGGCGGAATATCGGCGCAAAAAAAGCGCGCCGTGGAGGGCGCGCCGAAGTCGTAGCGTGCGACGTTCAGGGCGGCACGACCGGCCGGCCGTTGCCGGGGTGTACCCGACCGTACGGGCATGCGCACTTACCGCGCTTCTTATGTGGCCTGTTGGTTATCCGAACTATTACGCGGCCACTTCATTGAATTCGCTATCGCTCGATTCCGCCGCGAGCAGATTCAGCGCAACCAGAATCGCCGCGCGATTGTCGACGTCGATCTCGATGCCGAGCGCGTCGGTGAGCCAGCGGCCGAGCTTGGTGTTGGAAAATTCCTCGGCGCCGGCCGTCTTTTTCGTGGTGACGCCGAGTTTGACGGCGCGATAGTGATAAGAGGGCACCCGATGCTGAGCCGCGACCGCCGAAAGCCCGCCTTTGCCTTCGGAGCACCAGCCGAGGCTGCCGGCCAGCACGATCCGCTCGGGTTCGTCGAGCCCTTCGATGAACTCGCGAGCCGCGCGCCGCACGCGCTGTTCGTCGAGGCCGTATTGCAGCAGCACGCTTTCCACCGGGTCTTCGAGCGCGTGCGCGTGCAGATCGATTTCCTGCGCGACGCCCTCGGTCTCCATCGACACGTTGCGCTGATGGCACGCGCTGCGCAGGCAGTCGATCAGATAGCGGCGGAAATACGCGCATACCGCGTAGCTGTTGGACGGCGCGCTGTCGGCGCGCGCGTTCGTTTCAGTGTGGCCGGGCGCGAGGCGCAACACCTTCGCGTAGATGAACTGAGCGACCAGTTCTTCCTTGTCCTCGCCGAGCGCCTGCAATTCGAGCGGGTGGTAGGTCCGCAACGCGCGCTTGACCAGTTCGACCATCGACACCATTTCGTCCGCTGAGAGCCGGGTGCGCCTGCGCCACAGATCGGGGAGGATCGCGTCGTCGAGTTGGCGGGCGAACTCGTAGCTCGGGACTGCGCCCATGGAAAACCTCCGTCACGGTTGGCAGGGAGCGCGGCGAGCCGCGGCGCGTGGGCCGCGAGTCGAGGGAAGGTGGCTGAAATGCCGCGCTGAAACGTGAATGCAGTATGGTTCGCGGCAAGGCCTTCGCCTATATGGATTAAGTGTTAGCCGATGGGTAAACTGCCGGGTAAACCTTCTGATGGATTGCTGACGATTCGTCTGAAGAGCGGGCAATCGCCGTAGAATAGACCGCGCGGGCGGCGCGTTCGGTCGCCCGATTCGACCCGCGGTTGCCACGAAGTGCCGGAGCGCCGCCGCTTCGTCAGTGTTTCGTCTCAACGAAGTTGCCATGCCCCCGCGATAAGCTGCGTGGGATCGGCGTAAGCGCTAAAGCGCTCACGCCGATCGACAGAGGAGACCGCCCCATGCGGGCCGACCCGATCCAGCGTGCCATCGACGAAGACCTCGTGCGCGTGCTCTACGCGCAGGATCCGATCGCGTTCTTTTCGCACTGGTTTTCGATCGCGGTGCTGGTGGCGATCTACTGGCCGCATGTGCCGGCGCCGCCGCTGTTTATCGCGTGCTTCGTTTTTTATGCGCTCGCCAATTGCGCGGGCCTGGCGCTGTGGATTTGCAACCGCCGCTATCCGCAGCTCGTCTCGCCGCGCGACTGGATCTATCTGCACGCGCTGCGCGGCGTGCTCCTCTATAGCGGGCCGGGGTTCGCGGTGTGGTTCGCGTTCCAGAGTCCGCAAACCGATCTGCCGTTATTGCATACCGTACTGCTGGTGACGCTCGCGGCCGGCGTGTTCATGTCGAATGGGTTCGATCTCCTCAATTTTTCGACGTCGATTCCGTTTCTGCTGCTGCCGTCGATCGTGCTGCATTTCGGCTCGCATACGTTCGATCGCACGATTCTCGCAATCGTGCTCGCGTTCTTCTTCTGCGCGATCAACGTCTACGCGATGAGCTATCGCAAGCTGTTTCGCCAGGTCGTGCAGGCGCGTGTCGATCAGCAATACCTCGCGGAATCGCTGGCCGCGCAAAAGCGCGTCGCCGAAGAAGCGAGTCTCGCGAAGACGCGCTTTTTCGCGGCGGCAAGCCACGATCTGCGTCAGCCGCTACATGCGATCGGCCTGCTCGCGGCATCTCTGAACGATCCGGCGGCGACGCCCGCGCAGCACGCGAAGACGGCCGGGCACATCGTCTATAACGTCGAGGCGCTCAATCAGCTGTTCAACCAGGTGCTCGATCTGGCCCGGCTCGAAAGCGGCGTGACCCAGGTGATCCGGTTGCACTTCCGGCTCTCCGAGCTGTTCGACCGGGTCGGTAGCCAGTATCGTCCGCAGGCCGCGGCGAAGGGGCTCGCGCTGCGCATCGCGCCTACGACGATGGTGGTCTACGACGATCCGGTGCTGCTCGAACGCGTGTTGAGCAATCTGCTGTCGAACGCGGTGCGTTATACGGAGCAAGGCGCGATCTGGCTCGGCTTCCGGCGCGCGGGACGACAGAAGGGCGGCTATATAGAGGTGCGCGATTCGGGCGTCGGCATGGCGCCGCAAGAGCATGAGCGCATTTTCGAGGAATTTTACCAGGTCGAGAATCCGCAGCGCGACGCGCGTCAGGGGCATGGGCTCGGGCTGCCGACCGTCAGGCGGCTCGTCGGCCTGCTCGGCGGCGAGTTGCAGCTGCGCTCGGCGCCGGGGCGCGGCTCGGTGTTCCGCTTTGCGGTGCAGGCGGGTGACGCGAGCGGCATCGTCGCGAGTCTGAACGATTCGGTCGCGGGCGGCCCGGCCGCGCAGGGGCGGCGCGTGCTGTGCATCGACGACGAGCCGTCGATACTCGAAGGCCTCGCGAGTCTGCTCGAGCGCTGGGGCTGCGACGTGCGCGGCGCGCGCGACGAAGCCGGCGCGCTCGCCGCGCTCGCGGACGGCTTCGTGCCCGACGCGGTGCTGTGCGACTACCAGCTCGCCAATCACCGCACCGGCGCGCAGGCGCTGAGCGCGATACGGGGCGTGCTTGCGCGGGAGGGGCACGGCAATGTGGTGACGCTGCTGATCACCGGCGATATGGCGTCGGCGGAGCTGACGGCGCTCGCGTTGCAGGGGATTCCGGTGCTGCACAAGCCGGTGACGCCGGCGCGCTTGCGGCGCACGCTGGAAATGCTGTGGCAGCAGGCGGAGCTCGATCAGGGGCGGCCGGCGGGTGCGGTGGCGTTGGGGGGCGGAGCGGCGGACGACTCACCGCCGTCGCCCGCCGCGGCGGGCTCGCCGCAAGCCGAAGCGGGCTCAGGCGCGCAAAGCGAAACGCAGCCTTAGAGGCGGGAAACAAAGACGGCTTGGGCTTGCGGCGCAGCACAAAGCGCTACAACGTCTTCCCGGCCTCCAGCCATCCATTGATTACGGCGATCGCCGTCGACCGGTTATGCACACCGAGCGCCCGAAAGATCACCGACAGATGCACCTTCACCGTGCCTTCGGCGACGCCGAGATCGCGCGCGATCATCTTGTTGGTCCAGCCGCGATGCACGAGCCGCATGATGTCCTGCTGACGTGGTGACAGGTTCTCCAGCAGATGCTGCTGATGCGGCTGCAGCGACGGTACCTGCGTGACCGGTTCGATCTGGGAGACGGTGCCGGGGCCCGGCCCGCGGCCGGCTTGCGCGGCGGCGCTCGGGGCCGGCACACGTGCCGATTCATCAGCATCGGCGCCCGCGCAGCTGGCCGCCTGCGTCTCGCGCGAGCCGAGCAGACTCAGCGCTTCCATCGGCACATAGGCACCGCCGGACAGCACCAGCTCGATCGCCTTCAGCATCACGCTGGCGGGCTGGCGTTTGGGCACGAAGCCGAGCGCGCCGGCCGCGAGCACCGCGCGCATCTCGTTGGGCGATTCCTCGGCGGACAGCACCACGACCGGCAGCGCCGGATTCGCCTTCAGCAGCGTTTCGAGCGAGCTCGCGCCGCTCATGCCCGGCATATGCAGATCGACGATCGCCAGATCGTGATTCGCGTCGGGTCGCGCGGCGGTCGCAAGGGTTTCCCAACTGTCGGCTTCGTCGAACTGGGCGTCGGGATCGAAGCCGCGCAGCATGCCTTTGACGCCTTGCCGGATCAGTTCATGGTCGTCGGCTACAAGAAACTTCATGATGTCTCCGCGAGTCGAGCCTGTCCGTTGAGGGCTGCCGCCGTTGCACATGCCGCAGTCGCAGGCTGCGCAGTTGCAGTGTGACTAACTGCTGTACTCGTGACACGCACCGCGGTCGTCGCCGAAATCGTTGCCTCGGTTCCTCGCCGCGTGGAGTGTCGCACTTACCGCCGCATCCGGCATCGTTCGATGCGCTTCGTGATGTTAAGGCAGGTCTGCCGCGCATAGGTTCCGGCTTGCTACGTAGACGAGCCGCGCGCCCCGTTTTTGAAGCGCTGACGCGCACGATCCGGAAGGTTATGCCTGCCGGATCGACACGGGTTCGCGCGCCGCTATCTGACCGCGAACAGCGTCGCATTCATCAGAAGCTTGAAGGCGAAGCCGAGCGACATCGCCGCGGCCACGCCGAAGCACCATAGCGCGATGAACCAGAGCCAGCCCGGCAGTTTGCGGCTGGGCGTTGCGGCAGTGGCGGTGGGAGCCGACGCACTGGGACCCCGCGTTTCAGTGATAGTGATGTTGGTCGCCATGACGCACCTTGCCTCGAAAGACCCAGTAACCCATCGCCGTATAGGCGGCGATGATCGGCAGGATCACCGCCGCGCCGGCCAGCGTGAACGTCTGGCTCGCGCGTGGCGCGGCGGCTTCCCATAGCGTGATGCTCGACGGAATCGCATACGGCCACAGACTCACGAGCAGCCCGAGATAGCCGAGCAGCACGAGCGCCAGCGCGAGCATGAACGGCGTGTTGTGATGGCGCGCGCGCACCGCGCGATGCATGAAGAACGCGCAGATCGCGACGAGGAACGGCACCGGCAGCAGACGATAGAAGATCCCGTCATGGAACCAGCGTTGCGCGATGCCCGCATCCATCAGCGGCGTCCACAGGCTCACGAGCGCGATGAAGCCGAGCAGCACCAGCGTCAGCGGCCAGACCACGCGATGCAGCCTTCGCTGTAGATCGCCCTCGGTCTTCGCGACGAGCCAGCAGCAGCCGAGCAGCGCGTAGGTCGCGACGAGTCCGAGGCCCGTCAGCAGGCTGAACGGCGTGAGCCAGCCGAACGCGTCGCCGGCATAGGCGCCATCGGCGACCGGAATGCCTTGCAGGAACGCGCCGAGCACGATGCCCTGGAAGAACGCTGCGCCCGCCGAGCCGCCGATGAATGCGAGGTCCCACAGATGCTTCGTGCGCCGCGACTTCGCGCGGATCTCGAACGACACGCCGCGAAAGATCAGGCACACGAGCATGAACACGAGCGGCAGATAGAGCGCCGACAGCACGGTCGAGTAGACGACCGGAAACACCGCGAACAGCGCGGCGCCGCCGAGCACGAGCCAGGTTTCGTTGCCGTCCCACACTGGCGCGACCGTGTTCATCATCAGGTCGCGTTCCTTTTCGTCGGGGAAGAACGGAAAGACGATGCCGATGCCGAGGTCGAAGCCGTCCAGCACCACGTAGATGAAAAGGCCTAGGGCGATGATCGCGGCCCATACGACGGTTACGTCCATTTTTTCTTTCTCTCGAAGCGTAGGTTAGACGGCGTCGATCATCCGATCGGCGGCGGACAGCGGGCGGCGCGCGGTCTGCGCGGGCGTCGGCTGCGGCAGGCCGTGGGACATGTCGTGCGACTTGCCGCCAGGCAGCGCAGGACCGGAGCGCATCAGCTTCAGCATGTAGTAGATGCCGGTGCCGAACACGAGGAAGTAGACGGCCACGAACGTCATCAGCGACAGACCGACCTGCTGCGTGGTCAGCGGCGATACCGCCTGCGACGTGCGCATCACGCCGTACACGACCCACGGTTGACGGCCCGCTTCGGTGGTGACCCAGCCGGCCAGCAGCGTGATGAAGCCGCTCGGTCCCATCGCGACGCACAGCCGCTGGAACCACTTCGCTTCGAACAGGCGCCCGCGCCGGCGCAGCACCCAGGCCGCGACCGACATCGCGATCATCAGCACGCCGAGGCCGGCCATGATGCGGAAGCTCCAGAACACGACGGTCGAATCCGGCCGGTCCTGCGGCGGGAATTCCTTAAGGCCGCGGATTTCGCCGTCCCAGCTATGCGTGAGGATCAGGCTGCCGAGGTGCGGCACCGACACCGCGTAGCGCGTGGTTTCGGCCTTCATGTCGGGGATGCCGAACAGGTTCAGCGCGGTACCGCCCTTTTCGGTATCCCACAAGCCTTCGATTGCCGCGATCTTCGCCGGCTGATATTCGCACGTGTTCAGGCCATGCTGATCGCCGACGAATGCCTGGATCGGCGTCAGAATCAACAGCAGCCACAGCGCCATCGAGAACATCTTCTTGACGGCGGGATCGCGCCGGCCGCGCAGCAGATGCCACGCGCCGACCGCCGCGACCACCAGCCCCGCGACGATGAACGCCGCGAGCGCCATATGCGCGAGCCGGTACGGGAACGAAGGATTGAAGATGATCTTGAACCAGTCGAGCGGCACGACATGACCGTCGACGACCTTGAAGCCCTGCGGTGTCTGCATCCAGCTATTGGACGCGAGAATCCAGAAGGTCGAGATCAGCGTGCCGATCGCGACCATCAGCGTCGCGCCGAAGTGCGCCCGCGGACTCACGCGCTGCCAGCCGAACAGCATGATGCCGAGGAAGCCCGCTTCGAGAAAGAATGCGGTCATCACCTCGTACATCAGCAGCGGACCCGTGATCGGCCCGGCGAAACTCGAGAAGCCCGACCAGTTGGTGCCGAACTGATAGCTCATCACGACGCCCGAGACGACGCCCATGCCGAAGGCCACCGCGAAGATCTTCGACCAGAACAGACAAAGATCTTTGTAGTAGGCCTTGCCGGTTTTCAGCCAACGCCATTCGAGAACGGCGATGAAACTGGCGAGACCGATGCTGAGCGCGGGGAAAACGATGTGAAAAGAAACGGTGAACGCGAATTGAATGCGCGCGAGATCGAATGCCGATAGTGCGGAGTTCATGATCCTGTTGTGCGTGATGGCCGCGTGAGCGGACTTACGCGCGTCGACCGGTGTCGGTGCGCACTGCGCTGGGCAGATGGCGCAAGAGTAGGGGATCGAAACAAAAAGTGTTGCGATGCGATGTGCGTCAAAAAACCGCCTTGTTTTATGCGAAATACGCTTATCGATGAGGCAAGCCGTTGTTGAGTATCAAGTTTCTTTTGGCGGCCGAAACGTGGCCGTGTGTGCCTCGTCGCGTGAGCTGCGTCAATCGACCGCGCTGCAGCAATGCGTTTCGCGCAGCCTTGCGCCGCAAGGTCGCGGGCGGTGTCTGTCGCCAGCCGACAATCGATCCATCCAAACCGACTTCGTCTGTGGGCGTGCTGGTCAGGCGATTTTTTTACTTCTACGATGCACGCTGCCGCCGGGGCGTTTCAGCTTTTTCTCTTCACTTTTTTGTTGCGTTATCCGCTCATCATTGGTTTGGTATTCGCTGGGTTTGCGTGAACCGTTTTGCAGCGTATTGGATGGCGTTCAGTGGCGGTGCTATTTCGCGGCGGCTTTTCTCGATAGCCAATTGCCGCGAGGCGATTGCGCGGGCCGTCGTGGCCGCTTTTCGCCGTACCATGTCTTGCCCAGGTATTGCGGCCGTTTCCGTCGTTTCCTTTATTCATTGCCGCATTCGCCGGCGTTCTGTCATGCGTCGCGCGCATGCTTCGTGAGCAGCTTCCGCTTCATCCACCTGCCGGCGACGGCAGACTTCATCGACAAGGAGTCAGCAGATGAGCACGATCAGGACGAAAGACGGTACCTCGATTTTCTACAAGGACTGGGGCCATGGCCGCCCGGTCGTGTTTTCGCACGGCTGGCCGCTGACCGCCGATGCGTGGGATGCGCAGATGCTGTTTCTCGGCAGCAAGGGCTTCCGCGTGATCGCGCACGACCGGCGCGGTCACGGCCGCTCGGAGCAGCCGTGGGACGGCAACGAGATGGACACCTACGCCGACGACCTCGCCGCGCTGATCGAACATCTCGATCTGCAGGACGCGACGCTGGTCGGCCATTCGACAGGCGGTGGCGAAGTTGCGCATTACATCGGCCGGCATGGCACGGGGCGCGTCGCGAAGGCCGTGCTGATCGGCGCGGTGCCGCCGCTGATGCTGAAGACCGCCGATAATCCGCTCGGCCTGCCGATCGACGTGTTCGACGGCATCCGCAAGGGCGTCGCGGACGATCGCTCGCAGTTCTTCAAGGATCTGGCCGTGCCGTTCTACGGCTACAACCGGGAGGGCGCGAAGGTGTCGCAGGGCGTGATCGATTCATTCTGGCGCCAGGGCATGGCCGGTTCGATCAAGGGGCTATATGACTGCATCGAGCAGTTCTCCGAAGTCGACTACACCGAAGATCTGAAGAAGATCGACGTGCCGACCCTGGTGCTGCACGGCGACGACGACCAGATCGTGCCGATCGACGCAGCCGGCCGACGCACTGCGGAGATCGTCAAGAACGCAACGCTGAAGGTTTATCCGGGCGGACAGCACGGCATGTGCACGGTGGAGGCCGACAAGGTCAATGCCGATCTGCTGGAATTCATCGGCGCCTGAGCGAACGTAACGAGGTGATCTGTTGAGGGCGCGGGCGGCATACGGACGCCGCTCGCGTCGGACGCCACGCGCCCGCTGGCGTCAGGCAAAGCCACTCCTGGAACAAAAATCCACTTTAAGTTATACGATGTCGCATGAATGCGATGTCCTTATGTCTTTGTTTTTCAAAGAGCTCCGAAATTACCGCGCAGTAGTTTAAGGGTAAATGCGGAGTTGAAATCCGCTTGCTCATCATCGATAGTACGTTATCGTACAACTTGAGTGTGTTATGCGACGCGCAGCGCGATTTCGCCGGCCGCTCAGATCCTCTGTCTGTTCTCTGAAGACCTCGCGCGCGGCGCAGTAAAAGGAACCCCTATGAAGAAGATTGCCCTGAGTGGCGCCGGCGGCCAGCTCGGCTCCGTGGTACGTGCTGAATTCGTCGCGCGCGGCGTGCCGCTGCGCTCGGCCGCGGGCTCCAAAGTACTGACGCCGCTCGTCGACGGCGAAGACGTGATGAACGGCGACCTGCGCGATCCGGCGGTGGTCGACCGTCTGCTGAACGGCGTGGACGTGCTGATCCATTTCGCCGGCACGAGCGTCGAGCGTCCGCTGCCCGAGATCATCGAGAACAACCTGCGCGGCCTCGTCGAAGTCTACGAAGGTGCGCGCCGCAACGGCGTGAAGCGCATCGTGTTCGCGAGCTCGAACCACGCGATCGGCATGTATCCGGTCACCGAGCATCTGAGCCTCGACTGCGAACTGCGCCCGGACGGCTTCTACGGCTTGTCGAAGGTGTGGGGCGAAGCGCTCGCGCGCATGTACTGGGACAAGCACGGCATCGAAAGCGTGTGCGTGCGAATCGGCAGTTGCCTCGAGCGTCCGACCGAGCAGCGCCATCTGAGCACCTGGTTCGGCCACAAGGACCTGATGCATTTCCTCGACCGCTGCATCGAAGCGGAAGACGTCGGCTTCCTGACCATCTGGGGCGTGTCGGCCAATACGCGCAGCTGGTGGGACAACAGCGGCGCGGCGCGTCTCGGCTACGAGCCGAAGCAGAACGCCGAGGACTACGCGCACGACATCCTGTCGCGCCCGAATCCGCTCGATGAGCTGTGCCAGCGCTACCAGGGCGGTAGCTTCGTCGGCATCGACTATTCGCGCAAGGCTTGAGTCCCGTTCGGCTTGACGGGCAAGGCATCACGAGGAGTAGCAGCAATGAAGATCAAGGGTATTCGCTGGTGGATGGTCGCGCTGGTCGCGGCCGGCCTGATCATCAATTACCTGGCGCGTAACACGTTGTCGGTCGCGGCTCCGACGATGATGAAGGAGCTCAACATCACGACCGAGCAGTATTCGCACGTGGTCGTGGCGTGGCAGCTCTGCTATGCGTTCATGCAGCCGGTCGCCGGTTTCGTGCTCGACACGATCGGCACCAAGGTCGGCTTCGCGGTGTTCGCTCTGGTGTGGTCGGTGGCTTGCGCGGCGGCTGCATGGGCGACGGGCTGGCGCAGCCTCGCGGTGTTCCGCGGTATCCTGGGTCTCGCCGAATCGGCCGGTATTCCGGCTGGCGTGAAGGCGACCAGCGAGTGGTTCCCGGCGAAAGAGCGTTCGGTTGCGATCGGCTGGTTCAACATCGGCTCGTCGATTGGCGCGCTGCTTGCGCCGCCGCTTGTCGTGTGGGCACTGTTTCACGGCCGCTGGCAACTCGCGTTCGTGATCGTCGGCGTGGCGGGTATTGTATGGAGCGTGCTGTGGATGATCATCTACAAGCATCCGCGCAACCAGAAGCTGCTGGCCAACGCGGAGCGCGACTACATTCTGAGCGGCCAGGAAGCGAAGCATCACGATGACATCAACACGCCGAAGCGCAACTGGCGCGCAATGCTGGCGAGCCGCGATTTCTGGGCGATCGGTATTCCGCGAATTCTGTCCGAGCCGGCCTGGCAAACCTTCAACGCGTGGATTCCGTTGTACATGATGACCGAGCGTCACATGAACCTGAAGGAAGTCGCGATGTTTGCGTGGATGCCGTTCCTCGCCGCCGACATCGGCTGCGTGCTCGGCGGTTATCTGAGCCCGCTGTTCCACAAGTACGCGAAGGTGTCGCTGTTCACGTCGCGCAAGATGGTGTTCGTGGTCGGTGCGCTGTTCATGATCGGGCCGGCGTGCATCGGTCTCGTCGAGAGCCCGTACATGGCGGTGGCGCTGCTGTGCGTCGGCGGCTTCGCGCACCAGACGTTGTCGGGCGCACTGTACGCGATCACGTCGGACATGTTCGGCAAGCACGAGGTCGCGACCGCGACCGGCATGGGCGGCATGGCCGGCTATCTGGGCGCCGCTGCGTTCACCGCACTGTTCGGCGTGCTCGTTACGCAGATCGGCTACAGCCCGCTGTTCGTCGTGCTGGCGGTGTTCGATCTGATTGCCGCGGTCGTGGTCTGCCTGATGGCCAGCAGTTCGGACAAGATGCCGGAGCCGAAGTGGACGTTGCCGGATGCGGTGACGACGAAGTAATGTGAGGTGCGGTCGGCTCTGTTGGGCCGATCCGGTGAATGAAAGCGGCGCCCGTGCGTGGGCGCCGTTTTTTCTATTTGCGGGCTTTGAGGCGGTCGACCGGATGCTGGTGTTGTGGCGCGAGCATCGCGACAAACTACTCGCTGAGAAGCCTCTTTGTGTTGAAGTGATCGTTGTCTCCCACAAGAACCCCGCAAAATAGCAGTCGACCACAGGGACAGGAAATGGGCGATAGATGATTCCTGTGTCCGATTGATCCGGGGAGACACGGGGCCGGGAGTCCATCGCTAAACACGATAAGGCGTCGCATTAGGCGGCGAAAGGCTCCACGGCCTCGGAAGAGGGAAAGGGCATCACGCGCGAACTACGTACGATGCTCAAGAATGCAAAGTGCGATCGAGCCGGCCATCAGTCACATGAAGACCGACGGACAACCCGATCGCAACTATTTCGAACCTACGTCAAATCACGCGCTCTTCTGACCGATCTCGTGATTCGCGAGCACTTCGAGCGCGCGCACCATCGCCGAGTGGTCCCACGCCTTGCCGCCGTGCGCAACGCACGCGTTGAACAGCGCCTGGCAGGTGGCGGTGTTCGGCAGCGACACGCCGAGCGCCTGCGCGGTCGACAGCGCGAGGTTCAGGTCCTTCTGGTGCAGTTCGATACGGAAGCCCGGATCGAACGTGCGCCTGGTCATGCGCTCGCCATGCACTTCGAGAATGCGCGACGATGCGAAGCCGCCCATCAGCGCCTCACGCACGCGCGCCGCATCGACACCCGCCTTCGACGCGAGCAGCAGCGCTTCGCCGACCGCCTCGATGGTCGCCGCGACGATCACCTGGTTTGCGACCTTGCACACCTGGCCCGCGCCGACCGCACCGATCAGCGTGACGTTCTTGCCCATCATGTCGAACAGGGGCTTCACGCTGTCGAACGTGGCCTGTTCGCCGCCGACCATGATGGTCAGCGAGCCGGCCTTCGCGCCGACCTCGCCGCCCGACACCGGCGCGTCGAGATAATCGGCACCGGTTGCGCGCACGCGCGCCGCGAAATCGCGGGTCGCCATCGGCGAGATCGAGCTCATGTCGACGACGGTCTGGCCGGCGCGCAGCGCGCTCGCGAGGCCGTTCTCGCCGAACAGCACGCGTTCGACGTCCGGCGTGTCAGGCACCATGATGAAGATCACGTCCGCGTCGGCGGCGACCGCGGCGGGGTTGTCGCATGCTTGGGCGCCGGCCTGCGTGAGCTCGGCGGGCACGCCGCTACGCGTGAAGGCGGCGAGCGAGACGCCGTTTTTGAGAAGGTTGGCGGCCATGGGCTTGCCCATGATGCCGAGTCCGATAAAGCCTGCTTTTTGCATGGAATGCTCCGAAGATGTCGTGGCGGCCGCGTTCAAGCCTCGCCCGCCGGTTTCTGCATGAAGTGTTTCTGTGCCGCCTGCGCGGCGCCCTTGAGCAACCCGAGATCCGCGCAGACGGCGACGACGCGCGCGCCCATCGACAGATACCGTTCCGCGTCGGCCTGTACCGGCGCGAGAATGCCGCTCGACTTGCCGGCCGCCTGCGCGCGCGCGAACACATGCGCGATCGCCTGCTGCACGTCCGGATGGCTCGCGTTGCCGAGGCGGCCATACGACGCCGCGAGGTCTGACGGACCGATGAAGACCGCGTCGATACCGTCCACCGCGAGGATGCTGTCGATATTCTCGACCGCCCTGCGGCTTTCGACCTGCGGGATCACGCAGACGTTGTCGTTGGCGATCGCGAAGTAGTCGGGCACGGTGCCATAGCGGTTGCCGCGATGGCCGACCGACACGCCGCGAATGCCCTGCGGCGGATAGCGCGTCGACGCGACCGCGCGGGCGGCGTCGTCGGCGCTGTCGACGAAGGGCACGAGGAAGTTTGAGAAGCCGCTGTCGAGAAAACGTTTGATCACGACGCTGTCGTTGGCCGGTGGTCGGACGACCGGTGCGCTGCCGCTGTCCTTGAGCGCCATCAACTGCGGGATCAGCGTGAGCACGTCGTTGGGCGCGTGTTCGGCGTCCAGCAGCATCCAGTCGAAGCCGACCGTGCCCAGCAATTCAGTGGCGATCGGGCTGGCGAGCGACGCCCAGCAGCCGATCTGGGTTTTTCCCTCGCGCACCGCGCGCCGGAAACGGTTGGGCAACGATTCGTAAGGCGTGACGGCGGGCATGCGGTGTCTCCTCGAACGGCGATGGATCGGGAAAAGCTGCGACAATGCTAAGCCTCGCGAAATGCGAGTTATAAGTCGTCGTATGACTTGGCCCAGATTAGCACCGCACGGCCCAGTTGTAACGGGCGAGTATACCCGTATGCCCCTGTCAGACAAGCGTTTTGGGTTGCATAAGGCCCACGCGATGTTGTAGGATGACCTATATCTTTAGCCGTCATTAAAGGAAAGCCAAAAATGCCTATTACCGGCGAAATGCTGATCGGTCGCAAAGCCGTGCGCGGCGAAGAAAAACCGCTGCGCGCGTTCAATCCTGCCACGGGTTCCGAGATTGCCGAGCCGGTGTTCGGCAGCGGCACCGTCGAGAACGTCGAGCAGGCCTGCGCGCTCGCGCGACAGGCGTTCGACGCCTACCGTCAACTGCCGCTCGCAGTGCGCGCCGAGTTCCTGGACCGTATCGCTGACGGCATCACTGCGCTCGGCGACGAGCTGATCGAGCGCGCGCAGGCTGAATCGGGACTGCCGAAGGCGCGTCTGGAAGGCGAGCGCGGCCGCACCACCGGCCAGCTGAAGCTATTCGCGCAGACAGTGCGCGCGGGCCAGTGGCTCAACGCTACGCTCGATTCGCCGCTGCCGGAGCGCAAGCCGCTGCCGCGCTCGGATCTGCGCATGCAGAAGATCGCGCTCGGCCCAGTCGCGGTGTTCGGCGCGAGCAACTTCCCGCTCGCGTTCTCGGTGGCGGGTGGCGACACCGCCGCGGCGCTGGCTGCTGGCTGCCCGGTCGTCGTGAAGGCGCATCGCGCTCACCTCGGCACGTCGGAGCTGGTCGGTCGCGTGATCCAGCGCGTCGCGCAGGAAATGGATCTGCCCGAGGGCGTGTTCTCGATGATCGTAGGCGCGGGTAACTCGGTCGGCGAGGCGCTGGTTGCGCACCCGGCCATCAAGGCGGTCGGCTTCACCGGTTCGCGCGCGGGCGGTACCTCGCTGATGCGCGTCGCGGCGGCACGTCCGGAGCCGATCCCGGTGTACGCGGAAATGAGCAGCATCAACCCGGTGTTCCTGCTGCCCAACGCTCTTGCGGCACGCGGCGACAGCATCGCGCGCGGTTTCGTCGACTCGCTCGTGCTCGGCGCGGGCCAGTTCTGCACGAACCCGGGCCTCGCCATCGCGGTCGACAGCGACGCGCTGAAGGGCTTCGTCGCGACGGCATCGGAAGCGCTCGCGGCGAAGCCGGCGCAGACCATGCTGACCTCGGGCATTCACGCCGCGTATGAAGACGGCGAAGGCAAGCTGGCCGCAACGAAGGGTGTCGAAGTCGTGGCACGCGGCGTCGCCGCAACCGGCCCGACCCAGGCTTGCGCGGCGCTGTTCGTGACCGACGCGCAGACGTTCCTCGCGAACCCGGCGCTCGAAGACGAAGTGTTCGGCCCGGTGTCGACGATCATCCGCTGCAAGGACGAGCAGGAAATGCTGAAGGTCGCCGAACACTTCGCAGGCCAGCTGACCGCGACGCTGCAAATGGACAGCGCCGACGTGGCGGCTGCGAAGAAGCTGGTGCCGGTTCTCGAGCGCAAGGCCGGCCGGATTCTGGTCAACGGCTTCCCGACCGGCGTCGAAGTGTGCCACGCGATGGTCCACGGCGGCCCGTTCCCGGCAACGTCGGATAGCCGAGCGACCTCGGTCGGCACCACGTCGATCGATCGCTTCTTGCGCCCGGTCTGCTACCAGGACTTCCCGGCCGAGCTGCTGCCGCAAACGCTGGCCGACGGCAATCCGCTGGAACTGTGGCGTCGTCGCGATGGCGAACTCACGCGCGGTTAATCGCGTGACGCCGTCCTGAACGGATGCGCGCCCGGGCCGGTTGGCCGGGCGCGGATCGAAGGGAAGGGCGGACGCAATCGCAAGATAAAAAAATGGCCGGGAGATTCCCGGCCATTTTTTTCGCCCGCGAGCTTCGTGAGAATCAGCTGTTCGCTTCGCTCGCTTCATTCGCGCGACGCAGCCGCTCGCGGCTATTCGACAGATGCATGCGCATCGCCGCGCGTGCGCCTTCGGCGTCGTGCCGGCTGATCGCCTCGAGGATGCTTGCATGCTCGAGGTTCACGAGCGACAGATACGCATCAGGATCGGCGCGCGCGATGCCGGCCGAGTCGAGCCGGTTGCGCGGAATCAGCGCGCTGCCCATTTGCGACAGGATGTCGACGAAATAGCGGTTGCCGGTTGCGCGTGCGACCGAGATGTGGAACTGCAGGTCGGCCTCCACGCTGTCGAGCCCGTTGTGACGCGTGGCCTCGATCGCGTCCAGCGCGGCGCGCATGCGCGCGAGGTCGTCCGGTTTCGCGCGTTGCGCGGCCAGACCGGCGCATTCGGTTTCGAGGCTGATGCGCAGCTCCAGAATGGACAGGACGTCGCGCAGCGTGGTGGCGGGCACCATGTCGATGCCGAGCTTTTCGCGTTGCGGCTCGAGCACGAAGCTGCCGATGCCGTGCCGCGTCTCGATGACCTTGCCTGCCTGCAGGCGCGAAATCGCTTCGCGAATCACCGTGCGGCTCACGCTGAGCGTGTTCATCAGCTGCGATTCGGTGGGGAGTTTGTCGCCCGGCTTCAGCAGGTTGGCCGCGATCTGCTCGGTGACGTAGTTGACGACGAACTCGGCAAGATTGCGAGCGCGTCGTGGCGGTGCCGCGGATGCTAGTGGTGTAGCCATCGAAAACGCTCCTTGTTTGAAAGATCGCTGGGAATCGTGCATTTTTATTATATCGTCGTCTGACGACTGATTATATAAGCGCAGTCCCGAAGTTTGGCGCCTCGGCGCTGATAGATCGCGCGAGGCGCCGGGTCGGCCGGCCGGAAGTACGATAACCGCGACGATAACCAAGCCTATAACCGGCTCACGCCGGGCGCAACTCGACCCGCCGGATATCCTTGACGATCACCAGATAGCTGATCACCGTCAGCAGCGCGTTCGCGCCGACGAACACCAGCGCGCCATTGAACGAGCCCGAGCGCGCGACGAGATAGCCGATCACGATCGGCGTCACGATGCCGGCGACGTTGCCGAACATGTTGAAGATCGCGCCGGACAGGCCGAGCGCTTCCTTCGGCGACGTATCGGCGACCACCGCCCAGCCGAGCGCGCCGATGCCCTTGCCGAAGAACGCGAGCGACATCAGCGCGACGACGACCCAGTCGGTCGACACGTAGTTGCAGCCGATGATGCAGGTCGACAGCAGCATGCCGCCGACGATCGGCACCTTGCGCGCGACGGTCAGCGAACAGCCGCGGCGGATCAGACCGTCCGACAGCACGCCGCCGAGCACCCCGCCGAGAAACCCGCAGATTGCCGGCAGCGAGGCCACGAGGCCCGCGTGCAGGATCGTCATGCCGCGCGCCTGCACGAGGTAGATCGGAAACCAGGTCAGGAAGAAGTAGGTCAGCACGTTGATGCAGTACTGCGCGAGATAGACGCCGAGCAGCATGCGGTTGCCGAGCAACTGACGCACGAGCGTCCAGCCGCCGGCCTTCGACACGTCGTCCGGGTGCGTCTTGCGCGCACCGCTGACGAGTCCGCCGCCTTGCTCGATGTACTCGAGCTCGGCGCGCGACACGCGCGGATGGTCGGCGGGATTCTTCATGACCTTCAGCCACGTCAGCGCGAGCAGCAGCCCGACCACGCCCATCACGACGTAGACCATCTGCCAGCCGAACGCGTGCGTGAGCCACGCCATCAGCGGCGTGAACACGACCGCGGCGAAGTATTGCGCGGCGTTGAAGATCGCCGACGCGGTGCCGCGCTCGTTGGTCGGGAACCAGCTCGCGACGACCTTCGCGTTCGCCGGGAACGCCGGCGACTCGGCCGCGCCCATCACGAAGCGCAGTACGAACAGCGCGGTGATCGCCGCACCGGCGCTGCCGAGCAGGCCGACCGAGCTCTGCAGCAGCGTGAACAGCGACCACGAGAAGATGCTCGCCGCGTATACGCGGCGAGCGCCAAAACGGTCGAGCAGCCAGCCGGCCGGCAGTTGCGACAGCACGTAGGCCCAGCTGAATGCGGAAAAGATATAGCCCATGCGGATCGCGTCGAAGCTGAACGCGGTGCGCATCGCGGAACCGGTGACAGACAGCGTCGCGCGGTCGGCATAGTTGAGGGTGGTGATCACGAAGATCAGCAGCAGGATCCCGTAGCGGACCTTGGTGCGTGCCGCGCTAGAAGCGGCGTCGGTGGAACTGGCCATGCGGCTCAAGTCCATGGGTCATCTCCTGTATGGTCGGGCGAGGTGTGGTCTGCGCGCCGGCCGGCCCGCAGACCACCTGTCTGTGGTGCAAAGACGCGAACGCCCGGCGACGTTGCCGTGCCGGGCGTTCACAACGGGGCCGTCTGTGCGGCCCTCGTCGATGAGGCTCGCGAGCTTCTTCGCTCGAAGCCCTGACGCCGGTGCCTTACTGCGGTCCGAGCTTCTTGATCAGCGAGTCGAGCTGCTCCATTTCTTCCGGCGTCAGATCGGTCAGCGGTGCTCGCACCGGACCTGCGTCGTGACCGACCAGCTTCGCGCCAGCCTTGACGATGCTGACCGCGTAGCCTGCGCGGCGGTTGCGGATCTTCAGGTACGGCAGGAAGAACTCGTCGATCAGCTTGCCGACCGTCGCGTGATCGTCAGCGGCGATCGCGCGGTAGAAGTCCATCGCGGTCTTCGGAATGAAGTTGAACACCGCCGACGAATACACCGGCACGCCCAGCGCCTTGTAGGCGGCAGCGTAGACTTCCGCGGTCGGCAGGCCACCGAGGTACGAGAAGCGCTCGCCGAGGCGGCGGCGGATCGTCACCATGTTTTCAATCTCGCCCACGCCGTCCTTGAAGCCGATCAGGTTCGGGCAACGGTCTGCCAGACGCTCGAGCATGTCGGCGTTGAGCTTCGAGTTCGCGCGGTTGTAGATGATCACGCCCATGCCGGGAACAGCCTTGCAGACCTCTTCGGCGTGGTCGGCGATACCGTCCTGGCTTGCTTCGGTCAGGTAGTGCGGCATCAGCAGGATGCCGTGCGCGCCGAGGCGCTGCGCTTCCTTCGCGTAGGCGATCGCCACGCGGGTCGGGCCGCCGGCGCCGGCGAGGATCGGTACCTTGCCCTTGCAGACTTCGACCGCGGTCTTGACTACTTGCGTGTAGTCGTCTTGCGTCAGCGAGAAGAATTCGCCCGTGCCGCCGGCGACGAACAGCGCCGAAGCGCCGTACGGAGCGAGCCATTCGAGACGCTCCGCGTAGGTGTCGGCGCGGAAGTCGCCTTTAGCGTCGAAGTCGGTGACGGGGAAGGACAGGAGGCCTTCCGAAACGATCTGCTTGAGTTCCTGCGGTGTCGTCATGATCAAATATCCAGGCGTCGGATTGAGTCGTTGTTGGTTTCAACCAGTACAACGGACGTCGTACTAGTAGAAAATCTTTGGAAATCAGATTTCTTATACGTCATCGTACAACAACAAATCCGGTAACTCAACGGGCTTTTCACGGCATAATGCACCCTATAGGGTAAATACGGAACATCCGAGCAAAACTTCATGTTGTAGGATGACGTATGATTAATGGCGAAGCAGGCCTATCACGCCTTCAGGATCGATCAATGGAACAAACTCCGCTCTACATCCGCGTTCATCCCAATGACAATGTCGCGATCGTCGTCAACGACGGCGGTCTGGGCGAGGGCGCGGTATTTGCCGATGGCCTCAGGCTGCGCGAGCGTGTGCCGCAGGGCCACAAGGTCGCGCTGGCCGATCTCGCCGAGGGCGACGAGGTCGTCCGCTATAACGTCGTGATCGGTTATGCGCTGAAGGCGCTGCCGAAGGGCAGCTGGATCAACGAACACGTGATCCGCATGCCGAGCCCACCGGGACTCGAAGACCTGCCGATCGCCACGACCAGGGCGCCGGACATGCCGCCGCTCGAAGGCTACACGTTCGAGGGCTACCGTAACTCGGACGGCTCGGTGGGCACGCGCAACATTCTCGCGATCACGACCACCGTGCAGTGCGTCGCCGACGTCGTGCAACACGCGGTCACGCGCATCAAGGCAGAGCTGCTGCCGAAATATCCGAATGTCGACGATGTCGTCAGCCTCGGTCACACCTACGGCTGCGGCGTCGCGATCGACGCGCCCGACGCGATGGTGCCGATCCGCACCGTGCGCAACATCGCGCTGAACCCGAACTTCGGCGGCGAAGTGATGATGGTGAGCCTCGGCTGCGAGAAGCTGCAGCCCGAGCGTCTGATGCCGCCGGGAACGATCCCGATCGCGGCGGCAGCGGTCGTCGACGACGTCGCGGACATCGGTGATGTCGCGCTGGACCAGAACGGCGACGTCGTGGTGCTGCAGGACGAATCGCACGTCGGCTTCCAGTCGATGATCACGTCGATCATGAGGATGGCCGAAGGGCATCTGAAGCGCCTGAACAACCGCCGTCGCGAAACCTGTCCGGCGTCGGATCTGGTGATCGGCGTGCAGTGCGGCGGTAGCGACGCGTTCTCGGGCCTGACCGCGAACCCGGCCGTCGGATTCGCAACGGACCTGCTGGTGCGCGCCGGCGCGACCGTGATGTTCTCCGAAGTCACCGAAGTGCGCGACGGCGTCGATCAGCTGACCGCGCGCGCGGCCAATGCGGACGTCGCACAGGCGATCATCCGCGAGATGCAGTGGTACGACGATTACCTGAAGCGCGGCGGCGCGGACCGCAGCGCGAACACCACGCCCGGCAACAAAAAGGGCGGCCTGTCGAACATCGTCGAAAAGGCGATGGGCTCGATCATCAAGTCGGGCAACTCGGCGATCTCCGGCGTGCTGTCGCCGGGTGAGAAGGTCAATCAGAAGGGCCTGATCTACGCGGCGACGCCGGCCAGCGACTTCATCTGCGGCACGCTGCAGGTCGCCTCGGGCATCACGCTGCACGTGTTCACGACCGGCCGCGGCACGCCGTACAGCCTCGCCGAAGTACCGGTCATCAAGGTTGCGACGCGTTCGGACCTCGCGCGTCGCTGGCACGATCTGATGGACCTCGACGCCGGCACGATCGCGACCGGCCAGTCCAGCATCGAGGAGGTGGGCTGGGAACTGTTCCGCCTGATGCTCGAAGTCGCGAGCGGCCGCAAGGAAACCTGCGCGGAGAAGCTCGGACTGCACAATGCGTTGACGCTGTTCAACCCGGCGCCGGTGACCTGAGCAGGCACCTTGCCCCGTCAATACTCAGGCGAGCGCCGGTCCAGCCGGCGCTCGCTTTTCCGTTCAGAAGACCCGATCGCAATCACAACAGCAAAGAGACATGACCGATTTGAACGTTGACCGCTCCGCGGCAAAGAAACCCTTCCGCCGTCTGCTGCTCACCGGCGCCGCGGGCAACCTCGGCAAGCAACTGCGTCCCGCGCTCGCGCAATGGGCCGACATCGTGCGCGTGTCCGATATCGCTGCGCTCGGCGAAGTCGCCGCGCACGAGGAAGCGGCCGTCGTCAATCTCGCCGATGAAGCAGCCGTGCACGCGCTGCTCGAAGGCGTGGACGCGGTGGTGCATCTCGGCGGCATCTCCGTCGAAGCGCCGTTCGAGGACCTGCTCGAAGCGAACATCCGCGGCCTGTACAACGTGTACTCGTCGGCGCAAAAGCATGGCGTGAAGCGCGTCATCTACGCGAGCTCGAATCACGCGGTGGGTTTCCATCCGGTGACGTCGGTTCTCGATACCGAAGTGCCGCTGCGTCCGGACGGCATGTACGGCGTGACGAAGTGTTTCGGCGAATCGCTGTCGCGCTACTACTTCGACCGCTTCGGTCTCGAGACCGTGTGTTTGCGGATCGGCTCGTCGTTCGAGCAGCCGAAGACCGCGCGCATGCTCGTCACGTATCTGAGCTACCGCGATTTCATCGAGCTCGTGCGCTGCTCGCTGTTCACGAACCGCGTCGGTCACGCGATCGTCTACGGCGTGTCGAACAACCGCATCTCGTGGGTCGACAACACGAACGCCGCGTTTCTCGGCTACCGTCCGCAAGACAGCTCGGCGCAGTTCGAACACCTGTTCCCGCCGAGCGCCCCCGACACGCGCTTCGACGACCCGACCCAGCTGTACCAGGGCGGCCCGTTCGTGCTGGCCGGTCCGATGGAGTCGAAGCGGGAGCCTAAACAATGAGCGCGAATCCGCAAGTGGAGCGTTTCGAAGCGGCCGGTCCGTTGCCCGCGGCCACCGGTGAAAGCCCGGTCTGGCGCGCGGCCGAGCAGGCGCTGTATTGGGTCGACATTCCGGCGAAGAAGATCGTGCGCGGCTCGCTCGAGACGGGCAAGCGCACCGCATGGCTGCTGCCGGAGCAGGTTGCCTGCATCGCGTTCGATCGCGCCGGCACGGTGCTCGCCGGCTGCGAGACCGGGTTGTTCGCGGTCTCGCTCGAGGACGCGTCGAAGGCGGCGAGCGGCGAGCCTCTGACAGCGTCGCTGCGCAAGCTCGCGGCGCCTGAATTCCCGCACGGCGGAATGCGTTTCAACGACGGCCGCTGCGACCGGCAAGGGCGTTTCTGGGCCGGCACGATGGTGATGGACATGGCCGCGGCGATCCCGGGCGGCGCGCTGTACCGCTTCGACGAGAAGGGCGTGCTGTCAGCGCCGGTCGTCGATTCGCTGATCACGCAGAACGGCCTCGGCTGGTCGCCGGACGGCACGACGATGTATCTGTCCGACTCGCATCCGCTGCGCCGGCTGATCTGGGCGTTCGACTACGACGTCGACACCGGTGAGCCGTGCAACCGCCGCGTGTTCGCCGACCTGCATCACTATTCGGGCCGTCCGGACGGCGCGGCGGTCGATGCCGACGGATGCTACTGGATCTGCGCGAACGACGCCGGTCTGCTGCTGCGTTTTACGCCGCAGGGCAAGCTTGACCGGCAGGTTCCGGTGCCGGCCATCAAGCCTGCCATGTGCGCGTTCGGCGGCCGCGATCTCGATACGCTGTTCGTCACCTCGATTCGTCCCGCCAACGGCGCGAGCGAGCACGACGGCCACGTGTTCGCGCTGCGGCCCGGCGTGAGCGGGCTGCCTGAGCCCGAATTCGCAGGGCAACTGTAACGTTGCTTGCATGAAGCATGCGCCGGGACGAAGTTTTTCTCCCGGCGTTTTCATTTTCGGGGCCACTCGTGTGGCCCTTTATTCGTCACTTGTCGTACAACGTGTAGCGTGAAGACCACGACGCCACGTATTTCTTCAGCAAAAATACAACAGCTTCACAGACTGTACCGATGTCGTCCCCATCCAACGCCAGACGGCGTGAGGCCCCGTGGCATGCCACGCCGGTCATCCGTACCGGCGCTTTTCTTGATGCGGGTAAATACCGTCTGTACAAGGTAAAACCCCTTTTATAGACTTCGTATGTTGTCGTACAACATATAAGCCCAAACAAATGGCTTTCTGTGTTCGTGTGACAGTGCAATTCGGTGGGTTTTCAGGGCATTCGTGCCGCTGCGGTCGATGCGGCATGCATGTCCGAAGCCGGCCGGCGTGATTGAAGTAGTAGTCGAGTTGTCGACTGGAGTGCTGGGTCAACTGTGCCGGGGAAGTCGCGCAGCCAGTACGGCCAACGCCCGCACCTGCGAGGGCAGTGAGCGTGAAGCCGGAGACGCGTCAAAACCATGTCACATCCGCTGTTGCTGGGATGGTCTATTTTTCAAGGAATGTCACGATGAACAAGAAGTTTGCCTCTTCCCATGTTTCGATGATCGTCGCGGCCGCGGCGTTGGCGTTCAGCACGATGTCGGCTGAAGCGCGTGTGTTCCGCGTTGCCGATGTGCACGGCGACACCTTCCCGACCAACATGGCCGTGAAGCACATGGGCGAGGAGATCAACAAGGCGACCGACGGCAAGGACTCCGTGAAGGTGTTCGGCAACAGCGCGCTCGGTTCGGAAAACGACACGATCGACCAGGTCCGTATCGGCGCGCTCGACATGGCGCGTGCCAACGGTGCTGCGTTCAACGAAATCGTGCCGGAATCGATGATCCCGTCGCTGCCGTTCCTGTTCCGCGACGTCGACCATTTCCGCAAGGTCATGTACGGTCCGGAAGGCCAGAAGATCCTCGACGCCTTCACGGCGAAGGGCATGATTGCGCTGACGTTTTACGAGAGCGGCGCACGCTCGATGTACGCGAAGAAGCCGATCAAGTCGCCGGCTGACATGAAGGGCCTGAAGGTTCGCGTGCAACCGTCCGACCTGATGGTCGACGAAATCAGGGCAATGGGCGGCACGCCGACCCCGATGCCGTTCTCGGAAGTCTATACAGGCCTGAAGACCGGCCTCGTCGACGGCGCCGAAAACAACCTGCCGTCGTACGAAGAAACCAAGCACTTCGAAGTCGCTCAGGTCTACTCCGAAACCCAGCATTCGATGACGCCTGAAGTGCTGGTGTTCTCGAAGAAGGTGTGGGACACGTTGTCGCCGCAAGAGCAGCAGATCATCAAGAAGGCCGCGGCCGACTCGGTGCCGTACTACCAGAAGCTGTGGACCGCGCGCGAAGCCGACGCACAGAAGGCCGTCACGAAGGGTGGCGCAACGGTCATCGCGGCTTCGCAGATCGACCGCGCGGCTTTCGTGAAGGTGATGCAGCCTGTGTGGGCGAAGTACGAAAAGACCCCGCAGATGAAGCAGATCGTCGACGAGATCGAAGCGATCAAGTAAGTCTCGCGTCCCGGACGCAATCAGCAATTGCAGCGCTTGTCGCAACAGCGGCGTGAATGGTCCCGCGAGGAAACTCGCGAGACCTTCCGCCGCGCGATTTCGCGCGCGCGTGCGGATCGCGTCGCATCGGGACGGCTGAATTTCAAGCACAGGTCGGTCGTAAGCAAGGACAGGGTCATGAGTTTCCTGAAACGCCCAAATGATTTTCTTTTTCGCGTGCTGCTGGTGGTGGCGTCGCTTAGCCTCGCCGTACTTTGCCTGCTCGTGATTTATAGCGTGGTGATGCGCTACGTGTTTAGCGACGCGCCCGATTTCGTTGAGCCCATCGCATTGTTGCTGGTGATCCTGATCGCGATGTTCGGCGCCGCGCTGAAGGTTCGCGAGGGCGGTCACATCGGACTCGACTCGCTCGTCAAGAAATTGCCCGAGAAAGGCCAGGTGATCGCGAAAGGGATTCAGCACCTGTGTCTGGTCGCTTTCGCGGTGGCGGTTTTCGTCGGTTGCCTGGAGATGGCGGAAACCACGATGGGCGACCGCATTCCGATCATCGGCGTACCGGAAGGCGTGCGCTACTGCATCCCGATCTTCGCGAGTGTGTGCATCGCGTTGTTCTCGATCGAGCATCTGCTCGAGCTCTTCGCGGGGAAACGGGAAGAGCCGGCGCTCGAACTCTCCGCCACGGAATAAAAGTAGAACCATCATGGAACTTGCCCTTCTTACCGCCAGTTTTCTAATCTTCCTCTTCCTCGGGGTTCCGGTTTCATTCGCGTTGGGCCTGTCCTGCGTTCTGACGTACCTGTTCGAAGGCTTGCCGACCGCGACCGCGATGCAGTCGATGATCTCGGGCATGAACGGTTTCTCGTTCCTCGCGGTCCCGTTCTTCATCTTCTCCGGCGAGCTGATGCTCCACGGCGGCATCGCCGACCGCATCCTGCGTTTCGCGCAGGCCACGGTCGGCCATTTCCGTGGCGGCCTCGGCATGGCCAACGTGGTCGCCTGTACGCTGTTCGGCGGCGTGTCGGGTTCGCCGACCGCGGATACGTCGGCCATGGGCGGCGTCGTGATCCCGCTAATGAAGCGCGAAGGTTATAGCGCCGCATACGCGGTCAACGTGACCACGCACTCGTCGCTCGCCGGCGCGCTGATGCCGACGTCGACCAACATGATCATCTACGCGTTCGCCGCGCAAGGCGTGAGCGGCGTGCTGAACGGCAAGCAGATGAGCGGCGTGTCGATCGGCGATCTGCTGTTCTCGGGTCTGCTGCCGGTGCTGTGGGTGATGGGCCTCGTGCTGATCGCCGCTTACTGGCAGGCCGTCAAGTTCGGCTATCCGCGCCGTCCCGACGGTTCGACCGAACTGCAGCGTTTCCCGGGCTGGATGGCGGTGCTGCGGACGTTCATCGGCGCGGTGCCGGGTCTGATGGTCATCGCGATCATTCTGTTCTGCGTGGCGCGCGGTATCGCCACCGCGACGGAGGCGGCCGCGATCGCCGTGGGTTATTCGCTGATATTGACCATCGTCGTGTATCGCTCGCTGTCGATGAAGAAGCTCGGCCATGCGCTCGGCAAGGCCGCGAAAACGACCGGCGTGGTGCTGCTGCTGATCGGTGTGTCAAACATGCTGCGCTTCCAGATGGCCTATCTGGAGATCCCGGAGGCGATCGAACGCATGCTCGACGGCGCGACCTCGCTGCCGTGGCTGATGTTGTTGTACATCAACGTGATTCAGGTGTTCCTCGGTACGTTCGTCGACATGGCGGCGCACATCCTGATCACGACCCCGCTGTTCCTGCCGATGGCCATGCACAACGGGGTGGGCCCGGTTCAGTTCGGCATCATGATTCTGCTGAACTGCGCATTGGGTCTCGTGCATCCGCCGATTGGCTCGGTGCAGTTCATTGGTTGCGCAATTGGCAATGTGTCGATAGGGGAAACTACCAAGGTGGCGTGGCCGTATTACCTCGCTATCTTCTCGGCGATCAATATCGTCACCTATGTCCCGTGGTTCTCGACTTGGTTGCCGAGCATCATCAACGGTCACCCGGTGTTCTGATCCAAATAAAAACGTCTTTCCCACACTCAGCGGCGCTCGCACAGGCCGCATCAGAAAGTTTTTAACAGAGGAGTAAAAATGAAAAAGACTCTCTTAGCTTCGGCCTTGGGGTTGGTCGCCCTGGGCGCACACGCGCAAAGCAGCGTGACGCTTTACGGTATTGTCGATACGGGGTTTGGTTGGCAGAACAGCTCGACGACGCTGAGCCCGACGTCTGGCGCCGCATCGGCCCGTCCGTCGCCGGGCGGTGCTTCGCAAGTCAAGATGATCAACGGCATTTGGGCTGGTAGCCGTTTCGGCCTGAAGGGCTCGGAAGACCTGGGTGGCGGCACCAAGGCCATCTTCCAGTTGGAAGAAGGCTTCAACAGCGCAACCGGCGCGCAAAGCGTGTCGGGTCTGATGTTCAACCGTCAGGCATGGGTCGGTATGACGAACGCGCAGTTCGGTACGCTGACGGCTGGCCGCCAGTACACGTCGTACTACACGATGCTGTCGCCGTACAGCCCGACCACGTGGCTGACCGGTGCATACGGCGCGCACCCGGGTGATATCGACTCGTTGGATACGGTGTACCGCGCGAACAACTCGCTGGTCTACACGTCGCCGAGCTTCGGCGGTCTGACGGTCAGCGGTTCGTACTCGATCGGCGGCACGCCGGGCAGCTTCAGCGCCGGCCAGACGTGGAGCGTGGCAGCACAGTACCTGAACGGCCCGATCGGTATCGCTGCAGGTATCCAGCGCATCGACAACGGCAACTCGAACGGCGGCCTGTGGGGCGCGAACTCCACGCTGATCAACAGCACCACCGCCCCGATTGCGGCGCCGGCCAACTCGGCTATCAACAACGGCTTCCAGACCGCAGCGAAGCAGCAGCGCATTGCAGTGACGGGCGGCTACGCGTTCAACTCGGCGTGGGACGTTTCGTTCGCATACTCGAACGTTCAATACGCTGCGGGTACGGGCTCGTTCTTCCACGACACCCAGATCTGGAATACGGGTGGCGCAGTGCTGCACTGGAAGCCGATTTCGGTGCTGGACCTGGCCGCTGGCTATAGCTACACCCGTGCAACGTCGTCGAACGGCATTTCGAGCACGGCTAGCTACAACCAGTTCAACCTGTCGCAGTACTACACGCTGTCGAAGCGTACCGGCCTGTACGCGCTTGAGGCGTTTCAGCGCGCTGGTGGCCAGACGCTGGCAGGCAACGGTAAAACGATCATCGACGCAACTGCAAGCATCGGTGACGGTCAGAACGGTTCGCCGGCGTCGTCGCGCAGCCAGGTCGCTGTCGGCGTTGGTATCATCCATAAGTTCTAAACAGTTACTGAATACGTGGCGGCGCGTTGTTTTGCCGCCACATCGACGCGTTTTTTTTGCGTCGTCAGTCTCGCAAAGCTGCCCACATTACGTGCGCAGCTTTTTTTTCGATGCTTCATTTTGATGCATCGAAAGCGCTGCTCTCGCCAGCGCTGGCAGATCATCGCGACATCAGGGACTTCGGCGTGCAGCTCGCGACGTCGCTCCGACGTCGTTGTTTTCGGGCCGATCAGGCCTCCGACCACAAACGTCCACTCGTTGCGCAGTTTTCGCGCTTCACGTCGGTGAGGATGATGTCGACCGCCGACATTGCGGGGCACTCGCGCAGCCGTTCTGCCCGTCGCGGCAAGAATCGCGACGGCCTACGCGTTTGCCGGATCGCCCATGAAGCTGAACGCGACGAGACCCGCCGGCGCGCCGTTGAAGCCGAGCATGCCAGCGCGCAGGTCGGCGTCGGCCGAACCGACGAGCATCGGGCTGATGTTGGCCGCGAACGCGCCGAGCAGCGCGGCATACATGAGAAGCGGCTCGCCGAGCAACCACGCGCCGATCCTGCACGCGCCGGTCGCGGCGTTCGATTGCAGCACGATCTGGCCGAGACTGCGCAGCAGCGTCCGCAGCGGGGCGCTGAGCGAGGGGGAGGGCGCATCGGTCGCGGCGGCGTGCATTGGGGCGGGTTCGGAACTACCGCAACCGCGAGCATAGTCGAGCGGCAGGCGTTCAGGCCGCTGGCGCGTCGATACTGGCTATTTGCCGGCCGCAAGCGCCTGAGTTGGGATTGCCTCGCGCGCGGGCTTTCGAGTTACGATGAGAACCCGGCGCGCTTTCCCGCGCCGTTTCGCGAGGAGACGCCGATGCGTGAATTACGATGGGCTTCGGAAGAGGGCGACGGCATCGAACATCTGGTATTCGATGCGCGCGACGATGGCTTCGCCGTTGAAAGCGTCGTGGTCGGGCAGCGCTATGGCAAGGCGTACGGGCTGCATTACGCGGTGCGCTGCGACGCGCGCTGGCGCACGCGCTACGCGCGGCTAAAGATCGTCGGCGGTGGCGAGCTGGAGCTGCATGGCGATGGCGACGGCCACTGGCACGACGGGCACGGCCTCGCGCTCAGCGCGATCGAAGGCTGTATCGACATCGATATCGCGGCGACGCCGTACACCAATACGTTGCCGATCCGTCGGCTGCAGCTGGCGCAAGGCGACCGTCAGCCGATCGAAGTCGCGTATATCTCGACGCCAGACTTGCAGGTCACGCGCGCCGAGCAGGCATACACGTGCATCGAGTTGAATGGCGAGTACCGCTACGAAGGCATTTTTCGCGAGTTCACCGCGAATTTGCGCGTGGATAGCGATGGTCTCGTGATCGACTATCCGACCTTGTTCACGCGTTTGCCGCGCGCGCGTTAGGTTTTGCGTTCGGCGTCGCCTGCTGCGTTTGAATCGTCGTCGGGCCCGGTCGATGCGCCGCGCCCGAGCGGGCGTTGCATCAGCGTCGTGTCGAGCCAGCGACCGTGCTTGTAGCCGACAGCCTTCAACGTGCCGGTCAGCTCGAAGCCGAGTTGCGCGTGCAACGACAGTGAGCCGCCGCTTCCGCCATCGGCGATCACCGCGATCATCTGACGCCACGGTCCGGTCTCGCAACGTTCGATCAGCGCCTGCAGCAGCACGCGTCCGATGCCGTGTCCGCGATACGCGTCGTTGACGTAGATCGAGTCTTCGATCGTGTTGCGATAGGCGGCGCGCGGGCGATATGGCGTTGCGTAGCAATAGCCGGCCACGTCGCCTTCAATGTCCGCGACCATATATGGCAGTCCGTGGCTGCGCACGCTTGCGAGCCGCGCGCGCAGATCGTCGACGGACGGCGGGGTTTCTTCGAACGACGCGACACCGGTCAGCACGTGATGCGCGTAGATCGCCTGGATCGCGGGGAGGTCGGCTTCGCTGGCGTCGCGGATCAGTGGGGCGTCGAGCGGAGGGCGGGGTGAACTCATGCGGGGTCCTGTCGAGGCGGGCGCAGTTTAGCGAAAGTCTTCACTATGCCTGTCGCCGGGGCGGATTTGAAGCGGGTCAAAGGTCGAATTGATCGAACTCGCTCTGCAGCTCGCGATTACGCGCCACGCGTTCGTCGATAGCCGGTCCACGCCGTTCGACGACCGCCGAGATCAGCAGATTGAACAGGCACGTCAGCGGCGCGAGCGAATCCCAGAACTGACCGACGTCGGTCTTCACCTGCAGCAGATCGCCGTCGAAATCGCGCGCCCACGGACAGTAGATATCGGTGACGAGCGCGAACGGCAGGCCGCGGCGCGAGGCCGCCTGGCAATAGCGTCGCGCGATCGTCGAATAGGCGCGCGTGTCGGTGACGATCAGATATGGCGTGCTGAATTCCGAGTTCAGCGAATCGACGTAGGAACCCGACATGCCGTCCGAATAGAATACGCGCGGGCGGATGTATTCGAGATAGCTGTAGAACGCGTTGCTGATGCCGCGCGTCGATTGGATGCCGAGGATGTAGACCGCATCGGCGTTCGTAATGCGCTCGGCGACGCGCGCGAAAGCAGGCGAGCGCGCGAGTTCGTACACGTGCCGGATCGCGCCGATCTCGAGTTCGAGCGATTGGGCAAGCGCGGCGTCGCGCGGCGAGGAGCCATCAGCGACGCTCGGTTCATGAAGCTCACCGGTTTGCGCGCTGTCGCTCGGACCACGGCGGAACGCGTGGAGCCGGTCCGTGATCAGCCAGGGCCGCTGCTGCGTGCCGCGCAGCTCGCGTTTCAGATCGTCGAGATTGCGATAGCCGACGCTACGTAGAAAGCGGCCGACCGAAATGCCGCTGGTGCCGGCTTGCTGCGCGATCTGATCGGCGGTCTCGAGGCCGAGCCGGTCGAGATTCGCGAGCATGTAGCTGGCAACGCGTTTCGACGTCGGCGTGAGTTCGGCAAAACGGGCTTCGACGGTTTGGGCAAAAGCGGTCGTCATCGTCAGTCGCGGCGCGGTGGTTGTGCCAATCTGCGAAATGATGACATATCGATCCACGGCTCGCGCAATTCGATCCTGAAAAAGTCTGCTCGCCGTGCGACGGTCGAGCTGCGTCAGACCGGCCGCCGCACCGGCGCGGCGCGCGAAAAATGCCGTGCGCCAGCCACGCAGGCGACCACGATCACGGTGACGATGATCATCGATGGCGGTACCTGCTCGTGCAGCAGCACGCCGGCGAGCAGCAGCCCGAAAAACGGCTGCAGCAGCTGCAGTTGGCCGACCGCCGCGATGCCGCCGAGCGCGAGCCCGCGATACCAGAACACGAAGCCGATCAGCATGCTGAACAGCGACACGTACGCGAGTCCCCACAGCGCGGCGGCGCCGACACCGTCGAACGACACGGGCCGCGTCCACCATGCGAGCGGCAGCATCAACGGCAGCGACAGCACGAGCGCCCACGAAATCACCTGCCAGCCGCCGAGATGACGCGACAACCGCGCGCCTTCCGCGTAGCCCAGCCCGCACACGACGATCGCCGCGAGCATCAGCGCGTCGCCGAGCGGCGAGGCGTCGATGCCGTGACGCAGCGCGAACGCGGCAACCGCCGCGCTGCCGAGCGCCGAGAACAGCCAGAACGCCGGCTGCGGGCGCTCGCCGCCGCGCAACACGCCGAAGATCGCGGTGGCGAGCGGCAGCAGGCCAATGAACACGACCGCGTGCGCGGCACTCACATGACGCAGCGCGAGCGCGGTCAGCAATGGAAAGCCGACCACGACGCCGAGCGCGACCACGACGAGCGGCAGCAGATCGCGCCGCTCCGGGCGCGTCTCGCGGAACACCAGCAACAGCAGCAGACCAAGGATGCCCGCGATCGTCGCGCGCGCCACGGTCAGAAACACCGGATCGAGGCCCTGCACGGCAAGCCGCGTGGCCGGCAGTGAGCCGCTGAAAATCAGCACGCCCGCGAAACCGCTGAGCCAGCCGTTGGTGGTTTTGTCCATGGCAAACGTCCCTGCGCTGAAAGAGTCTCATGATGCGCGCCGCGGCCGTAAACGTTAAGCTACAGATCAGTACAGTTCGCCCAAACTGTACCGAACATGGGAGCAGTACAGATGGCGGAAAGCGAGAACAACGAGACGGTGCCGGGCACGCGTGTCGGCCTCGTGATGAACAATCTGCGGGAGCGTATCGCGAGCCGCTCGGTGATGCCGGGCGCTCGCGTGCCGTCGATCCGCGCGATGAGCGACACGCTCGGCGTATCCAAGTCGACCGTGGTGGAAGGCTACGACCGTCTCGTTGCGGAAGGGGTGATCATCGCGCGGCGCGGCTCGGGCTTCTTCGTGTCGGGCCATGCGCCGCCGCTAGCGCTTGCCGATCTCGGGCCGCGGCTCGATCGCGAGGTCGATCCGCTGTGGCTCACGCGGCAGTCGCTGGAGACCGGCTCGGAAGCGCTGAAGCCCGGCTGCGGCTGGATGCCGGCTTCGTGGTTGCCGGAAGATGGCGTGCGGCGCGCGCTGCGCGCGGTCGCCCGTGATCCGCAATCGCTGCTCGCGGATTACGCGAGCCCGGCCGGCTTGCCCGCGCTGCGTCAGCAGCTTGCGTGGCGGCTTTCCGCGCACGGGGTCGATGCGCCGCCCGAGCAGATCCTGCTGACCGACGGCGGCACCCATGCGCTCGATCTCGTGTGCCGCTTCCTGCTCGAACCCGGCGACACGGTGCTGATCGACGATCCTTGCTATTTCAATTTTCAGGCGTTGCTGCGCGCGCATCGCGTGCGGATCGCGAGCGTGCCGTACACGCCGCAGGGACCGGATCTCGCGGCGTTCGAGCGCGTTCTGGTCGAGCAGCGTCCACGGCTCTACGTGACGAACTCGGCAATCCACAATCCGACCGGCGCGACGCTCGCGCCGGCCGTCGCGCACCGGCTGCTGAAGCTCGCCGGCGAGCACGATCTGCTGATCGTCGAGGACGACATCTTCGCGGACTTCGAAGACGAAGCCGCGCCGCGCCTTGCCGCATTCGACGGCCTCGCGCGCGTCGTGTCGATCGGCAGCTTTTCGAAGACGCTGTCGGCGGCGGTGCGCTGCGGCTATATCGCGGCACGCGCCGAATGGGTCGAGCCGTTGATCGATCTGAAGCTCGCGACATCGTTCGGCAATGGTCAGCTCGCGGCGAGCGTCGTGCATCGGATGCTCGTCGACGGTACCTATCGGCGTCATCTCGAGGCGATGCGCGCGAAGCTGGCCGATGCGATGGGAGAGACCATCAGGCGTCTCGGCTATGCGGGCCTCGATATCTGGACACGGCCGCGCGCGGGCCTGTTCGTATGGGCGCGCTTGCCCGGGGCGCTCGATGCCGCCGACATCGCCCGTCATGCGCTGACGGCGGGCGTCGTGTTCGCGCCGGGCAACGTGTTCAGCGCGTCGCAAGCGGCGGCGGGCTTTCTGCGTTTCAACGTGTCGCAATGCAATCGCCCGAAGGTGTACGAGGCATTGCAACGGGCGATGCAAGCGTGCACGGTGTCGGCCGACGCGGGGCGCGAGCGGGACTGAGACGAACTCAGGCGAAGCAGGCGTTCGCGGTCCCCCGCTACAGCGTTATTTGCACAGCAGAAGCATCCGTTCTTCTTCCGAGCAAGGCGTGTGCGGTTTCGGCGCGGGTTGCGCGGCCGCCGCGCTCATCGCCGCGCTGCGGTTCGCGAGACACGCGCGCAGATGCTTCTCGACCGGACCGTAGTACTTCCACCCATGAACGAGCGTCGGCAATTCGAGCTTCACCTGTTTCCATTTCGGATGGCCATGCTCCTGCAGATTGTCGAAGTTCGCGCACAACGAGTCGGCGAAATGATTCAGATTGCTGACTGTGTCGCGCAAGCCGTAATCGTAGGTGACCAGAAACGCTTTGACGGTCAGACCCGGCACGTCTTCCTTCAACCAGCCTGGGTAGCTGCTTTGGCGGATCGTAGTCGGAAAGTAGGTATGCTTCGCGCGATTCGTCTCCGGCGCGTTGGGATCGACGGGCAACAGACGCAACTGTGACAGCAGGTCGGGTTTCATGTCGTTGAACAGCTTTGCCGGCTGCCCGACCACGATGATCGCGACGTCGATCTTCTTCACGATCAGCGCGGCGAGCGCGTCCTCGTTGCTCAGATGCACGACGTTCTGCTCGGGAATCGGCTGGCCAAACATCAGGCGGTAGAGCGTCGTCGCCGACTGCGCGGTGCCGCTGCCTAGCAGGCCGACGCTGATGGTCTTGTCCTTGATGTCGGCGAGCGTTTTCAGCGGCGAATCCGCTCGCACGACGACGTTAATTTCCTCGTCGTAGAGCGGCATGATCAGTCGCAGCGGCCGGATCGTCGTGCCCGCATCGGGGTTGCCCGAGTTGGCCATGTCGATGAACGCCTGGTACACGTCGGACTGCACGAGCGCGAGCTTCACGCCGGGCTCGAAACGCATGCGCTGCACGTTTTCCGCCGAGCCTTTCGACGCCACCACTTCGAGGTCGATGCCAACCGGCTGGGCCACCCATTTCGACAGGTCATTGCCGATCTGGATATATGTGCCGCGCTCCGGCCCGGTGACGATCTTGTAGTGCGCCGGTTCCGCGCCGGCCAGCGAACATACGACCAGTACCACCAGGCCCAGCCAGCCCGCGAGAAGTCTCTTCAGCATGGTCTTTCTACCTATCGGTCAGGTTGATCCCGCTTCACGCGTGGCGCGTGGAAGCACCAGTGATCCGGTTGCCATGTCATGTTCAAACTGCTGCCAGGGTCGCTCCGTCTGTTTCCGCTCAGAGGACGCACGATAATGTGCGAATCGGCACAGACGGCGGCCATTTGATCTGGTATGCGAAGCAATGTTTTTGCGCGACGGCGCAGCAGTTTGCGTCTCCGGGACCCTGTTCGGACCGTCGCGTCGCGGGTGAGCGCTAGTTGCTCCGCGGTGCCGCGGTTCTCACGACGCCGACGTTCGTTGCAGTTACGACCAGTTCGCCGGGCGCTTGGATGCCGACGGGCAGCGGTGCCTGCGCTTGCGCTTGCGCGAGCGGCGCGCCCGGCGCGGCGTCCGTCGTCGCCGCATGCGGCGGAGTCAGCGGCGCCCAGCCGGTCTCGCGAATGACGCGCTCGAGGATCACTTTCGCCGCGTCGTTGCCGCTGTCGATCGCGAGCGCCTCGTTCGCGTGCTGGCGCGCGCACGGCCACGACTGCTGCGCGACGCAGGCCTGCGCGGCCTGTAGCGCAGTATCGCGACGCTGGACGAGCGGCCGCATCTGATCGGCCAGACCCTGCGCGTCGCTGTTTCCAGGTTGTAACGTTTGCGCGGCGGCGAGAGCGGCTTGCGCGGCGGACAGATCGTTCGCGCGGAACGCTGTCCTCGCGACCTGCATTGCTTGTCCGGCGTCGCGGAATTGCGGCGCGGGCCGCATGGGCGTCGCGGCCATCGGCGGCGCGGCTGGCGGCGCAGCTGGTGTCGCTGGAATGACGGGAGCCGCGGGCGCGACGGGCGCGGGCTTCGCCGCCAGTTCGGTCACGGGCGGTGGCGCGGGCTTGGCCGCGGCCGGCGCGTGCGTGGTCTGTGCTTGAGCAATCACGGGCGCGGAAGCAAGCGGCGCGATCATGCCGGTCGTTGTTCTGGCATCCGTCGTAATCTGCTCCACGCCTTTATCTTCCGATTCGCCGCCGTCGCTGAATAGCGTATAAGCGACATACGCTAGGCCGATTGCGACAAGCGCGCCGATCACGTACAGCACGCGCCAGATCGTCTGCGCAGTGTTGGGCGGCGCATACATCGGATCTTCGTAAGGCGGGATACTGGTGTCGGTCGACACGAGCGCCGTGTGCATGACCGGCTCGGTCTGCAACAGGGGTTCGGACGTCATCGCGGCAGCGGCGATGGCGGGCTCGTCCCGTGTGCCGAGCTCGTCGTCGAAACGGGGCAGGGGCTTGTGCGTGGCGCTCGCACGGCTGCCTGGAATACCGGTGCGGATGTGCGGATCGTCGTGGTCGAACGGATGCGTAGCGCCACAGTAGGGGCAGGCGTCGACTTGTCGGTACAGTGCGCCACCGCAGCGTTTGCAGGGTGTGGGGAAACTTTGGCCGGTTGCTGTCTGGGTGGACATGCCGTGGACCCACCTTTGGAAAACGATGCCGTAAAGGCATGCTTCGGATCGTGTTGAGGCAGGAGCCTTGTCCGCGGAATCACAATCCACATGCGCCGGAAGTCGCGGAGACGTAGGCAGCGGCTGCGTTTCCACGGTTTCCAATATGTGGTGTTTCACGGGGGACGTCAACGCGGATGGCCCCTGGATTGTGTGCGCTACCGCTCATTTGGAGGTATGAAGAAAACCCTGGTCATACATTCGAAACGAGTGTATGTGCCTGTTGTTTCACGACAAATGGCAGGCAACCGGAAGCATCGCGCTGCATGAAGTGAGCGCGACAAATAAACAACGAGGCCGACGCGTCGTGCGTGCGGCCTCGTGATCAACCTGCTATCTGGCGCTTGCCGGTACGCGTTTGCATCAGCTTCCCGATCAGGCGTCGAAGTACGCTCAGTGCTTGCGCAACGGATGATCCTTCAGCAGCCATGCGAGCACGAAGGCGAGCACCACGACGCATGCGGCCGACAGATACACGGTGTGCAACGCACCCGCGAACGCATGCAGATAATCGTTGCGCAATGCTTCGGGCAGTTGATGAATCGCTGCGGGACCCAATGCCTGCGGAAGTTCGGTGTCGGGCGGGATCAGCTTTTCGAGGCGTCCGGCGAGGCCGTTCGAGAACACCGCGCCGAAGCCGGCCACGCCGATCGAGCCGCCGATCGAGCGAAACAGCGTCACGCCCGACGTCGCGACACCCATATGCTTGAACTCGACGGTGTTCTGGACCGCGAGGACCAGCACCTGCATCACCATGCCGAGGCCGCAGCCGAGCAGACCCATGTACAGATACATCACATGAATCGGCGTATCGATCTGCAGGCGCGCGAGCAGCAGCATCGCCACGGAGACGAGGAACGTGCCCATGATCGGGAACAGCCGGTACTTGCCGATCCTGCTGATCACGCGGCCCGTCGCCATCGACAGGATGAACAGGCCGCCCATCATCGGCAGCATCTGCATGCCGGCTTGCGACGGCGTGGAGCCCTTCACGACCTGCAGATAGAGCGGAATGAACGTCACGGAGCCGAACAGCGATACGCCGATGATGAAGCTCACGAGGCTGCTGATCAGAAACGTGCGCTGTTTGAACAGTCCGAGCGGCATGATCGGTTCGACCGCGCTGCGTTCTTCGTGAATGAATCCCCAGATCGCTACGAGGCCCATGCCGAGCGTGAACCACAGCTGCGGCGACGACCACGGCAGGATCGTGCCGCCCTGACTCGTGAACAGGATGATGCAGGTCAGCGCGCCGGCGAGAAACGCGGCACCCATGTAATCGATCGTGTGCTTCACGTGGCGCACGTGCGGCTTGAACACCGCGCCGATCACGATGAGCGACAGGATGCCGAGCGGCAGGTTGATGTAGAAGATCCAGCGCCACGTGAGATGCTCGACCAGAAAGCCGCCGAGCAGCGGACCGATGACGGTGGCGAGGCCGAAGATGCCACCGAACACGCCCTGGTAGCGGCCACGCTCAGCGGGCGGAATCACGTCCGCGATCGCCGCCATCGTCACAACGAGCAGGCCGCCGCCGCCGAGCCCTTGCAGCGCGCGCAGCACGATCAACTGACTCATGTTCTGCGCGATGCCACACAGCGCCGAGCCGACGAGAAAGATGACGATCGCCGTCTGCAGCACGATCTTGCGGCCGAACAGGTCGCCGAACTTGCCGTACAGCGGCACGACGATGGTCGAACTGAGCAGGTAGGCGGTCACGACCCACGACAGGTTATTGAGCCCGCCCAGTTCGCCGACGATGGTCGGGAGCGCAGTCGAGACGATCGTCTGGTCGAGGGCGGCGAGCAGCATGACCAGCAGCAGCGCCGGAAACAGCAGCCGGATCGGCGGATGGTCGGCGGCGGGCGCCGCCGTGCGCGGATCCTCGGGCGCGGAGTCGACTGACAGGGTCGTAGCGGATTGTTCCATGGCGGCAACGCGTTGAAATTAATTAACTGAGAGATTAATATATTCGACATCGCCTCTCACGTCAAATTCCATGCAATGACAAGGATCTCGTCTGACGACGCCGCGGCGCACAATGCCGTGACAGATACGGAGCCGCCCGCGCGAACTGCCGCGAAAGAGCGCGACGCGTCGAAGCCCAAACTCAAGGCAGCGCCAACGGGAATTCACGCCGCGAATATCGGAAGCAGCGCGCCGGCTGGGTCGGCCGCCCGCCGCCCCGGCCGGCCGTCGGGCGCCGCGCGCGGCCCGGAGCAGCGTGCGCGCTTGCTCGACGCCGCGCTGACGCTGTTCGCGAGGCAGGGGATCGTCGAGACATCGCTGGGTGAGATCGCCCGCGAGGCCGGCTTCACGCCCGCGATGGTGCACTACTACTTCAAGACGCGCGATCAACTGCTCGACGTGCTGATCGACGAGTGTTTCGCACCGTTGCGCGCGAGCCTCGGGCTGCCGTTTCAGGAGAATCCCGACGATCCGGTCGCGGCAATCACGCAACTCGCGGAGCGGCTCGTGCAGATCGCGAGCGACAACCCGTGGTTCGCGTCGCTGTGGGTGCGCGAAGTGATCAGCGACGGCGGGCTGCTGCGCCAGCGCATGCATGAGCGCTTTGGTTTCGAGCATCAGAAGGCGTCGCTGCTGGCGATCGCGCGCTGGCAGAAGGAGGGGCGCCTGAATGCATCGCTTGAACCCGCGCTCGTGTTCGTTACGCTGCTCGGCATGACGATTCTGCCGCTTGCCACCTCGAAGCTGTGGCGCAACGATCCGTTGCGCCGCAGTATCGGCGGCGCGGAGATTGCGCGGCACGCGGTGGCGTTGCTGGTTCAGGGCATTGGGCCCGGCAAGGGCGATTGAACTGGCGGCCGGTGTGGCGCACCGGTCGCCGCATCCTTTGAAAACGCCCTAGATTTTGCGATTTTTCTTCCACTCGTCGAACGCCGCCTTCGTCTCGTCGTTCGGCGGATAGGTGCCGGGCAGCGCGGCGCCGGCACGAATCCTTTCGGTGAGAAACGCCTCGAGTTGTTCCTGCACGGCTGCGGCTTGCGCGACGTCGTCGGCCATCTCCAGCGGAATTACCACAACTCCATCCACATCGCCGACGATCACGTCGCCCGGAAACACCGCGACCCCGCCACAGCCGATCGGCACGTTGATATCGACCGCGTGATGGCGGATCAGATTGGGCGGCGCGCTCGCGCCGGCGCAAAACACCGGCATGTCGAGCGCGGCGATCGTCGCGCTGTCGCGCACCGGGCCGTCGGACACCATGCCGGCAACACCGCGCACCTGCAAACGAAGCGACAGAATCGAACCGAACGACGCGCTGCCGCGCTCGCCGCGGCAATCCTGCACGAGCACGTGGCCCGGCGCAATGGTCTCGACGCATTTGCGTTGCGCGTACTCAGGGTCCGCGAATAGCTCCAGTACGTCGATGTCTTCGCGCGATGGGATGTTGCGCAGCGTGAACGCCGGCCCGACCAGATTCGCGCCGCGCCGCGGACCGAGCGGCGCGACGCCCTGCATGAAGGTGTTGCGCAGACCGCGTTTGAATAGCTGCGTGGTCAGCGTGGCGGTGCTGACGTGACGAAGGATGTCGAGCGTCGCGGCGGAAAGCGCGGGCGATGTGGCGGACATGGTGTCGGTTGACCTCGGGTTGGGATGAGGAGGCATCGGTAGGCGCGCGTGCGCGCCTACGATGATAGCGCCGCGACACCACCGGTTAGCAGGCCAGCGCCATTCATCGCGCGACATCGGCAACCGCGACCGAGCCCTTCTTTACGTGACGCGAACCGCTGCAACGAGGCACGCGACGTGCTTACAGTGTCGTCGGATGCGAGCGACGCAAAACGAACGACAGCGCCGCGTTGCGCAAACAATACGAAGGACAGAATCGATACCGGGCGGAGAAGGCCGTACGAACGGGGTTCGTACGAACCGCGCCGGAACATCGGGTGCCGGCGATCGGCGAGCCGCGGATAAACTGCGGACACTCAGCAGCTAAAGCGCGGTATGCGTCGAGCGTCGTTTTTTCATCGACGTGCAATTTTGGCGCGTTACGGTGCGCAAGCGTTGTACTCGGGAAGATGTTAAGCAATGTTTTACAATCGCGGACCAGTCTGCAACCCGGCGTGCGAAATCGAGTCGGAATCATGGACAGCAACACCCTGGCCGCGCGAATCGGCGGCAATCAGCAAAGTGAATTACAAGGTGAAACCTTGGCCCCCTCGGACGGCCTAACCGGTTTTTCAGAGCAACAACATACGATGAACGCAGCAATGAGGCTCGATCAGGCCACGATCGTGCTGGTGGAGGACGACCCGGACAGCCGGGAATCGTTGACCTTGTTACTCGAGGCGGAAGGCGCGAAGGTTTGCGCGGTCGCCGATGCGGAAGAGGGCGTCGTGGCGGCAATGCGTTTGCTTCCCGACGCGGTCGTCTGCGACCTCGACTTGCCGGCCATGGATGGCTTCTATCTGATCCAGCGGCTGCGCGACCACGAGATTTGCGGCGGTCATTCCCCCTCGGTGGCGGTGGCCCTCACCGGCCATACCGACGACGCATACCGCCTGCGCAGCATCGGCGAAGGCTTCCAGCATTTCATGACCAAACCCGCGTTACCCGAAGCGCTCGTGACGCTGCTGCACGACGCGATCGACGCCCGCGCGGCAGGTTGATCGACGCTTCGCAGCGGCTCGCACGGCCGTCGACGCTTCGCAGCGCGTCATACAGCGTTGCGCACCCGACGCGTGGCGCGCCGCTATTTCGCCGCGGCCACCGGCGCGGCCGCGCTGGCCGCTTTGGCCGCCTGACAGGCGGCACACAATCCCTTCAATTCGATTTCGTCGCTCGCGAGCCGATAGCCCGCGTCCTCGATCTGCGCGACGAGGGCCTGACGCAGCTTCGGTTGATGCAATTCGGTGACGCTGCCACATTGCTGGCATACGACGAGAATGCCGTGCTGGCATTGCGTCAGATCATGGCAGACAGTGAACGCATTGATCGATTCGATTCGATGCACGAGCCCCACGGACAGTAAAAAATCCAACGCGCGATAGACGGTCGGCGGCGCCGAGCCGGCGTGGATCTGGCGCATTTCGTCGAGCAGCGAATAGGCCTTGGTCGCGCGTCCCGAGTTCAGCAGCAGTTCGAGCACCTTGCGCCGGATCGGCGTGAGTTTTTCGCCGCGTTCGCGGCAATATTCCTCGGCGAGTGCGAGGGCCGCTTCCTGCGACGGGCCATGTGCGTGCGACGACTCGTGCACGTCGTGATGCGCTTGATGATCGTGTGCATCGGCGGCGGGGGCGGCAGGTGTGGGAGCGACCGGACGGCCGGTCGCGGCGGGCTTGGCGGTTTTCATGCGTCGATTATAGAGGCAGGGGGATGCAAGTGCCGCGCCGGTCGAAGCGTCGAGAGAATCGGGATTCCCCATATTTGGCTTACAACTGACAACAAACGAAAAATAGGGTCTTTACTGGCAAAAAATGCCTATTCTTTGTCAGTCAGTCGCTGAATGTGTTTGATGGGACATCGATGAGACAACTGCTTCACCCATCTCGGGCAGTAGCCTTAGCCTTTCTCTTTGCGATTGCCGCAGGGACGCTCCTTTTGAGGTTGCCCTTGTCGCAGGCCAAAGGTGAGGCAGCGCCGTGGCTGAGCGCTTTTTTTACCGCTACCTCCGCCGTCTGCGTGACTGGACTCGTCGTTGTCGATACGGGCACCTACTGGTCAAGCTTTGGACAGTGGGTCATCCTCGGCCTGTTTCAGATTGGCGGTTTCGGCATGATGACCGCAGCCACCTTGCTGGGACTCATGGTCAACCGGTCCTTGCCGCTGCGAGCGAAGCTGATCACCCAGGTCGAGACGCACGCGCTCCGTCTCGGGGACATCGGCGGCGTGGCGCGCCTGGTGCTCGTCGTGACGCTCGTCACTGAACTGACCACGGCACTCTGGCTGACGGTCAGGCTTCATCTCGGGTACCACTTCCAATGGGGCGAGGCCGCATGGAGTGGATGGTTCCATGCGGTCTCCGCGTTCAACAACGCGGGCTTTTCAATTCACCCGGACAGTCTGATGCGCTATGCCGCCGACGCGTCGATGCTGGTACCGGTGATGGTCGCGATTGTCGTCGGCGGAATCGGGTTTCCGGTTCTGTACGATCTGCGGGAAAAACTTCGGGGTGCCGGTCGGCTTTCATTGCACACCAGGCTCACTTTAGTGGTCACGGGGGCGCTGCTGCTCGGCGGATTTCTTGCGTTGCTGCTGTTCGAATGGACCAATCCGAAAACCCTGGGTCCGATGCCGTTCGGAGAGAAGCTCCTTTCGGCAGCTTTCGCCTCGGTATCCGCGCGCACGGCGGGTTTCAACTCGCTCGACGTCGGCGCAATGAGTCATGACAGCTGGGCCCTGCATTTCTTCCTGATGTTCGTTGGCGGGGGCAGCGCGGGGACGGCAGGGGGTGTCAAGATTGGCACCATCGCCATTCTGGCCTTGCTGGTGATCGCAGAGATCCGCGGGCGTGGCGATATCGAAGCGTTTGGGCGCCGTGTCAGCGCGTCGGCGCAGCGGCAAGCGATTACCGTGGTGGCGCTGGGTGCCGTGATGATCACGCTCGGCACACTGATCATTTTGCACATCACCGATTTCCCTACCGATCAGGTCATCTTCGAAGTTATTTCGGCGTTCAGTACGGTCGGTCTGTCAACGGGTATCACCGGTGATTTGCCTGCGCCGGCACAGTTCGTGATCATCGCGCTGATGTACGTCGGCCGGGTTGGAACCATTACCTTTGCGACGTCGTTAATGCTGGTTGAGCGGCGTGCGCAATATAGCTACCCCGAGGAGCATCCAATTGTTGGCTGACCTGTTCAAGATTTCGCTCTCTTTTTCGAAAGGCGACAGTGTGGTCGTCATCGGTTTGGGGCGGTTCGGCTGTGCCGTGGCCCAGTCGCTGCTTCGGCTGGGCCATGACGTGATGGGAATCGACCGGGACGAGCAGCAGGTGCAGTTATGGGCGGACCGGTTGACGCATGCCGTCCAGGCCGATTCGACCAACGTGGATACCCTGCGCCAATTAGGCGTTGCCGATTTCCCTCATGCGATCGTGGGCATTGGAAGCGACCTGTCGGCGAGCCTGATGACCTTGATGGCCCTAACGGAACTTCAGATCAAGGACATCTGGCTGAAGGCGGTGACCGCGGAACACGGCCAGATTGCCCAGCGCATCGGCGCGCATCACGTGGTTTATCCGGAAGCGGAAATGGGTGAACGGATCGCTCACCTGATCGCAGGCCGAATCGTGGACTACATTGAATTCGGCGAAGGATTTGCCGTCGCCGCGATTCATGCCCCGGCGCCGACACACAACCGTCCGCTCGCAGATTGCGGCGTTCTGGAGGCGTTCGGTGTCATGGTCATGGCCGTCAGGCGCGCTGGCGAAGAGTTCCAGCACGCGGGGCCTGACACGGTTGTTGTGCCGGGGGATCTGCTGATCGTGTCGGGCCCCGCGAGCAGGGTTGAAGAGTTTGCGGGTCGCGCGAATACCTGAATCGTTTCCGCCGACCCGCGCCATGCTCAGGTCAACGGAAAATCCACATACTTCTTGAACCCGGAACGCGTCGTGAGACGCGAATACCAGCGCTCCAGATTCGGCAGCGGCGGCCGCTGCAAACCGTCGAGGCCGAACCAGCGCTTCGCGTACGCGCCGATCACGATATCGGCGAGCGTGAACTTGTCGCCTTCGAGAAAGAAGCGGCCCTGCAGATGCGTGTCGAGCAGGCGCCACAGGACGGTGACCGCCTTCGCGTCGGCGGCGAGTTTGGCGGCGTCGCGCTCGGCCTCGGGCGTGCGCACGAGGGTCCAGAACACGGGACGTTCCACTGGCTGCAGCGTCGACAGCGACCAGTCCAGCCAGCGGTCGATGCTCGCGCGCAGTTTCGGGTCGGCCGGATACAGCAGGCTCGATTCGCCGTATTGCATCGCCAGATAGCGCAGGATCGAGTTGGATTCCCACAGCACGAAGTCGTCGTCGACCAGCGTCGGAATCTTGCCGGTCGGGTTCATCGCGAGATAGTCGGGTTCGTTGTTGCGGCCGAATTGCAGGCCCGCGTCGATGCGGTCGAACGGCAGCACGAGTTCGTCGCAGCACCACAAGACCTTCTGGACGTTGACCGAATTGGCGCGTCCCCAGAACGTAATCATCCGGTAAATCCTTTTCTCTTACAGTTGGCAAGCCGCGCGGCGTGCGCGGCGTTCAGCCAGTAACGATACACGATCCGCGCGGCTTTGCGCGAGGGCCGCCCGGCCGACATTGCGTTGCGTACAATGACCGCACTCCGGATTGCCCGCTGAAAACACGCATCCCAACTCATTGAGGCATCGCATGGCCCGCATTGTTCCCGACGACTGGAAGAGCCTCGAAGCGACCGGCGCGGCGGCGCGCGAACGCGAAACGCTCGCGTTGCTCGAGAAGGCACTGCCCGCCGACTACACCGTCTACCACGGCGTGCATTGGACGCGCCTGAACCAGAACTTCTCCGTGTTCGGCGAGGCCGATTTCGTGATCGTGAGTCCCGCCGGCCGCCTGCTGATCATCGAGCAGAAGACCGGCTTTCTGCGCGAAACGCCGAAGGGGCTCGTCAAGGTGTATCTGCAAACCGAGCGCAACGTTGCGATCGCGCTCGCGCATACGATCGAGAGTCTGCACCGGCGTTTTACCGCGGCGTTCGGCGCGGGCGCGTATTTCATCGAGGAACTGCTGTACTGTCCCGATCACATCGTCAAGGATGCGGCGATCGCCGGCGTGAATCCCGCGCGCATCGTCGACGCTACGCGGCGCGAGCGTCTCGCCGCGATTATTCGCGAAGCGCTGCCGGCCGATGAACCGCGGCTTCCCAGCGCGTCGAAAATCCACCACTTTCTCGCCGACGAACTCGCGTTGACGCCCGACACGAGCGCGCTCGTCGGGCAGGCGGGCACGCTCGTCACGCGCCTTTCGGGCGGACTCGCGACATGGGCCCGGCGGCTCGAATTCGCGCCGTTCCGTTTGCGCGTGATCGGCACGGCGGGCTCCGGCAAGACGCAACTCGCGGTGCAGGTGATGAAGGACGCGGTCGCGCGCGGCGAGCGGCCGTTGTACGTGTGCTTCAACCGGCCGCTCGCCGATCACATCGCGCGGGTCGCGCCGCCGGAGGCGAAAATCGCGAACTATCACCAGCTTTGCGACTGGGTCGCGCGCGACGCGGGCCGCGCGCCCGATTTCCGGTCGGCGCAGGTGTTCGATCAACTGGAGGCCGTATTCGCCGACACGCCGATCGAACCGCGCTGGCAATTCGACGTGCTGATCGTCGACGAAGGGCAGGATTTCCAGCAGCCATGGGTTGCCGCGCTCGAGCGGCTGCTGCGGCCGGGCGCCGCGTGGTGGTGGCTCGAAGACCCACTGCAGAATCTGTACATGCGTGAGCCGGTCTCGTTGCCCGGCTGGACCACGCTGAAAGAAACGACCAATTACCGCAGTCCTCGCGACATCCTCGATTATCTGCGCGACGTGCTGGGCGCGTCGGTGCCGCTGGCCGCGGCACTTACGTCGGGCAGTCCGTTCGACGGCTCCGAGGTTTCAGTGTCGGTCTACGACGAAGCGCTGGGCGCCGATAGCAGTATCGACGCAACCAAGCGCGCCATCACGCAGGCGCTATCGCTCGGTTTTCGCAAGCAGGACATCGCGGTGCTGTCGTTCCGCGGCCGCGAGGGCTCGGCGATGAGCGCGCTCGATCATCTCGGACCGCATCGGCTGCGCAGTTTCACCGGCAAATACGATCTGTTCGGCAACCCGGAGTATCGTGAAGGCGACGTGCTGTTTGAGTCGATCTACCGCTTCAAGGGGCAGGCGGCGCCGTGCGTGATCTTCACCGAGATCGACTTCGACGCGTTCGACGAACGCAGCGCGCGCAAGCTGTTCGTCGGCGCGACGCGCGCGACGATGAAGCTGATCGTCGTCACGTCGCAGCGGGCCGCGCGGCATTTGCAGTTGCGCGAGGCGAAGGACAAATAGTGGCGGCGTTCGGGCGCTGCGCCCACTCGGAACGTTGCGCTCAACTCCACGCCCTTGCGCTCACCAGCATCCCCGTGCGCGTCAGCGCATCCCACCAGATCACGCGCAGCAGCGGCGCTTGCTGCGCGATCAGCAGCGCCTGCACCGGATCGCTTTCGACGAAGTGCGTGACACCCGCCCGCAGCGCCGCGCTCGCCTTGTGCGCGGCCGCGCCGGCGGGGCTGTCGTCGTGCAGGCCGGGCGTTCGCATCGCCAACTGCATGTGAGCGAAGCCGTGTCGCGCGAGCCACGCTTCGGTGCGCGCGCGATCCATCTCCGGGCGGCCCGTGATGATCGTGCGCACCTGCTGCAGGTCGATGCCGGGCAGCACCTCGAACGGCAGCAGTGCGTCGCGCTCGGCGAGCGCGGCGGCGAGGTCCTCGTCGTAGCTCGCGAGCGGTACGTCGGGCAGCAGGATGCCGTCGAGGTCGATCGCGTAGGCCGCGTACTCGTGGTCGTTGGCCATCGCGGGCGCGGCGCCGGCTTCGACGCGCGCCCAGTCGTCGCGGTAGCGCTCGGTGTACGCCTGGCGCTCCCATGGAAAGAGGGCGAAGTAGCCGCGCGCATCGATCGCGTAGTCGGGCTGCGCGCGGCTCAGATCATCGACCGCGGCGGTCAGGGTTTTGACTTCGAGCCCGTGCGCCTGCAGAAACGCGATGCAATCGACGAGCGTAAAACCGCGTCCCGCGATGTCCTCGCACAACAGCACTTTCGATCCGGCGGGCGGGATCGGCAGCGTCGAATCCCATGCGACCGCGCGAGTCTGGCGGTCGTAGCGCAGGAACGCGACCGGCGCGCCGACCGCGTGCGACACCATCAGCGCGAGCGGCGCGCCGCCGCGCAGAATCCCGAGCGCCATCGCGAAACGCTCGGCGAGCAACGCGGGTTGCAGCGATTCGATCCAGTGATCGAGCTGTTCGTACGTCAGAGGCAGGACCGGCTTGTTCATGACTATCGAGGCGCCGCATGGCGCGATGGAAGGCAATGGTGCGCGGGCATGCGCGCGCGGCGCGCGCTGACGCACTGGCGCGACATAGCGGGTCTCCGCTTTTGAGTCAGCGCATTTTGGCGATATTATGCATGCGGGTCAAAGGTCGCGTGTCGGGGTGGCACGCGTTTGACGGCGCGGCACGGCGCAACACTTCGCGTGGCATGAGATCGGCTGACCGTGGCGCCGCCCGCGGTCCGGCGAATCAACGAAAACGGATAAAAAAAGCAAATGGCCAATCTGATTGCAACGCTGCGCAACGCAGCCAGCGGAACCGGTGTGCCCTGGCGGATGCGTTGGCTGACGGGGCTGGCGGGACTGATCGTCGGGCTTTCCGTCTGTTGCGCGCATGCGCAGCCGGGCGCGCGGCAGTCGCCGGCGCTGGCGCTCGACGTGCAGGGCAAGATCGCCAATACCAACGACGCCGCGCATCGCACCTATCACTTTGACGAGGCTCAACTGCTCGCGCTGCCCGTGCATACGATCACGACCTCGACCACCTGGACGCCGCGCTCGACGTTCACCGGGCCCAGGCTCGCCGACATCCTGAAGGCCGTCGGCGCGCACGGCACCCAGATCGAACTCCACACGTTCGACGACTACACCTACACCGTGCCGGTGTCGGACTGCGAACGCTACGGCGTGATCGTCGCGTACAGCATGAACGGCCAGCGGCTGAAACTCAGCGACTTCGGGCCGCTGTTTCTGATCTATCCGCGCGACGCTTTTCCCGATGAACTGACTGGCGCGGTCGGCGACTCGAAATTCGTATGGCAGATCAAGGCCCTCATCGTCAAATAGCGCGCCGTCCGTGGCGGCGCGTGTTGTACGTGCTGATCTGGCTGATGGCGCTCGCGGCGCCCGCCGGCGCGATCGGCTATCTGCTCTATGCGAACCTGTTGAACCCGCGCGCGACCGAGCAGCTGACCGGTACCTACGACGGTTTCTACTGGGACGCCGCGCAACTGCAGATCGCGTACGCGCGCTTCGAGAACCAGTTGCTGCTGTATCAGTCCGGTGCCGACGACGATTATCAGCGGTTGCTGCTGCGCTTCCAGCTGCTGCAATCGAAGCTGCGCGTGATGGCCGGCTCGACGCAGCGGCTCTCCGCGCAGCTCGCTCTGTTGCAGCGGCAGCTCGACGAAATCAAGACGCTCGAGACTGTGCTCGACGACATCCAGCCCGAGGTCGACGTACTGCAGCGCGACCGTGCGGGTGCCGCGCGGATCGACGCGCAGCTGCGCCAGCACTGGAGCGAGGTCAACGATCTCGCGCTGTCGCGCCGTTTCGCTGACGTCGCCGACCGCGAGGCGATGAACCGCGATTTCATCGACAAGCGCCGCTTTCTGTTCGCGGGCGGTCTGGTGCTGCTATTGCTGTCGGCGGCGGCGACGCTGCTGCTCGTGCTCAACGGCCGGCGCCGCACGCGGCTGATGCGCCAGCAGCGCGCAGCGCTGGAAGCCGAGCATCAGGCGAGCCGCGCGGCGCGCGAGGCGAGCCTCGCGAAGGATGCGTTTCTGGGCATGATCGGCCATGAGCTGCGCACGCCGCTGCATGCGATCGTCTCGTCAGTGGAACTGCTCGGCTTCAACTATCACTCGGAGGCCGACCGCAACGTGATCCAGCGGCTCGAAACCGCGGCGCGCCATCTCGAGGCGCAGATGAAGGACCTGACCGACTACGCGCGCCTTGGCGCCGGCAAGCTCGAACTGCGGCACCAGCATTTCGAGCCGCGCGAGCTGCTGGCGTCGATCGTCGATGAACACACGATGTCCGCCAGGACGCGCGGGCTCGAGCTCGAAAGCGAGGCGAGCGGCGCGAGCGGGCTCGTCGAGTCGGACCCGCACCGCATCCGGCAGATCGTCAACAACCTCGTCACCAACGCAATCCGCTACACCGAGACCGGCACGGTGCGCGTCGAACTGCGGCAAGAGCCGGCGCTGCTGGTTTTCGTCGTCAGCGATACGGGGCCGGGCGTGCCGTCCGAACAGATCCCGCTGATCTTCGAGGAGTTCACGCAGCTCGACGCGTCGCGCACGCGCCGCTTCGAAGGCGCGGGGATGGGGCTCACGATCGTGCAAGGGCTCGTGAAGCTGTTCGGCGGCACGGTCGATGTTGCGAGCACGGTCGGCGAGGGCACCAGCTTCACGGTGACGATCCCGGTCGTGCCGGTCGCAAGCGTCGAGCCGGCCGACGTCGCGGAGCAAGCCGAGCCGGACGGCGCGCAGCCGTGCGTGCTGATCATCGACGATAACCGGCTGATCCGCGAGTCGCTCAGCGAAATGGTCGCGCACATGGGCTACGACTCGCTCGCACTCGGCAATGCCAACGACGCGCTCGCGTGGCTCGACACCCACCGCTGCGAAGTGGTGCTGCTCGATCTGCACATGCCGGAGCGCGATGGCTACACGTTTCTCGAAGACTTCGCGACGCGCGACGGACCGTCGGCGGGCGTGCCGGTGATCGTGGTCAGCGCGTACGCGCCGGAGGTCGTGCGGAATGGCGAAAGTGGCGCGACTGGCGCGCCGTCGGTGTTCGAGGCGCTGTTAAAGCCAGTCCATTACGAGGATCTGAAGCACGCCCTGCAGCGGGCGCTGTCGGCGCGGCATCAGGCGTGAGCGCGTGAGTGCGTGAAGGCGGCGCTGCCGCGAACGGGGCGCGCATCGGCGCCCGCGCTTCAGGGGCGGTTCAGCCGCTTCGACAGATCGGCGACGAGGATCGCCATGCGCGCGGGCTTCTCGTAGCACGCGACGTCGTAATCGCGGATCACCTCGCTGATCTCCGATTCGCTGGCCTTGCCGGTCAGCAGTTCGCCGGTGAGCACGAAGATCGGCGCGTCCGGGTTCTCCGACGCGCGCACCGCGCGAATCGCGGCCGCGGAGGTCTGCGAGCCGAACAGCCAGTCGATGATCACGCCGTCGAACACTTGCGTTTGCAACTGCTCGCTGAAGGCCGCGAGCCCATAGATCGCGACCGCCGTGAAGCCGCTGCGCTCCAGATAATCGCGCAGGTTATCGGCGCTTGCACGGTCGTCGTCGACCACCGCGATGGCCGGCTTGTCGGTCTCGGCGCGGCGCGGATAGATCTCGATCTTGTGGACTTCGTACGCGCTCTGATACAGCGCGCCATCATGACGCGAGACGCGCCATTGACCGAGCCGCGAATAGGCGACGAATTCCGGGCGGCTACCCGGTTCGAGCGCCGCGCCGACCCACGCGGTGCAGGCGATTTCGGTCGCGCCGATGCAGAACACCGCCTCCTGGGCGATCGCGCCGACGACGCCCGGATCGAGCGACTGCGCGCCGAACAGCTGCGCCGCGGGTTCGTCGAATACCTCGGCGACTTTCTTGATCTGCGACAGCGTCCACGGACTATTGCCGCGCAGTTTGCGGTGCCCCTGAGAAAAACTCAGATCGAGGATGCGGCATAGCTCCGTGGTTTGCTGTCGCTTGCCGATTCCATGCCTGCTCATCAACTCGCGCACGCGCTCGGCAACCGCGATGGAGTCGGGTGAGTGTGTTTCGTTGGCCATGCTGCGTGAAAATCCGCCGGGTTAAAAGGTACATCTGGAGCGCGGTCGGCAGGCGCAAGCCGACCCTGCGCATGCTATGCGCATGAATCGGCCACGCGGGGACAGCAAATGTACCGTAAAAAAAATTCACCATTTATGATTTTGTCAGACCGGCCGCCGAGTCCGCTGATGCAAGCGACGCCATGGCCGTGCCGGTGACTTTGATGCATTGAGCATCAAAAGGCATTCTACCGGTGAATCGATGACGAAACCGTAGGGAATCCACGAATGAGTAGTGCGCAAGGCGACGGATCCGGCCGCTTGCCGCAAAGCCTGGCCCGTCCGCCCTTGCGGAAAAGCCAGGCGAGACGCGCAATGAAAAGTGCGTCCGGAGGTATGGGGTTTGGGCCGGCACGCGCGGTCCGCGTTCAGCTTGCCGGCATCGTGTCAAGCCGGGCCGCCGAATTTTGAAGTCCTTTGAAAATCCGCTCGGCGACCTTGCCCGGAAAGCGCTCGGGCAACTCCGCCGACACCCGCTCGATCACGCCAGGTGTCTGCTCGATCAGACGCTGGAGCAGCGGCTCGGCGTCGGCGCCGTACGAGCACTTCAACGCCATCGCGTTGAAGTGTCGCCGCTGCACGTCGCGAAACGCATCGTGCTTGCTGCGCGACCATAGACCCATCGCAAGCCGCGCCTTGTACCACGACCACTGGTTCGGGCCGTTGCCCTCGACCGGCCAGATCGACATCACGTCGTAAAGCGGCGTCAGACGGTACTGGCCACCGGCGAGCAGGCGGATGCTGAAGTTCTTCGCGTGGCCGTCCGGCGCGGCCAGCATCCAGAACAGGATCTGGCTCGCGAGCAGGGTCTCGATGTCCTGCCGCGCCTCGACCGATTGCTGCAGAATCCGCGCGAGGTCGAGCACGCCGGGGCCGCCCTCGTTTTCGTACTTGCGATGCGACGGCACGCCGTACACCTGGCAGAAATCTTCCTGCGGCAGACGCAGCAGCCAGCTGCCGCTCGAATGCATCTGCCGGTCGAAGCGTTCGACGGCGAGCACGCGCTGCTTGCCGAACCTGAGCACCTCGGTGTTCGCGACCGGCAGGCCGAACGCGCGCAGAATCCGCAGACACAGCCACTCGTTTTCGACCGACGTGCTGAGATCGGCGAGCCGGTTGCCGACCAGCCCGAGCGGCAGCTTGAAGATATGCGTGGTCGGCGTCGCGCCGTGCGGCCGTTGCCATTGGCCGTCGTGCCACAGCAGCGCGGTTTTCTCCTGCGCGCCGGCGAGCGAGATGCGGAAATCGTCAAATTCGTCGGGCGCGCCGAGCGTCGGTTTGCCGACCGTCTGCGCGAGCAGCGCCTCGATGTCGTCGTCGGAAAGCGGCGTGCCTTCGATGCGCTGGACCCCGGCCGGCGCGTCGTCTTCGGCGAGCAGCTGGACCGCGCCGACGCAGTCGCGGCCGATGGCCTGCAGCAGGTCGAACGCGTCGAGCGTTTCGGTCCGGTAGCGCTGCGCGATGCGTTTGCGGATGACGTCGCTGTCGGGCAGCAGGTTGTCGAAGTAGTTGAGCACCCGCGGCCCTTTGTGCGTCATGTTGCCGGGCGTGAACGGCAGCGACAGCGACAGCGGACGACCCGCGGGCGACGCGATCCAGGCGGCGTCGTAGGCGAACTCCATCGGGCCGCGCGCGGGCAGCCGCCAGAGCCCGACGCGCTCGCCGTTGGCCCACACCGACAATGCCTTCGAAGCGGTTTGCCGGGCCATCTCACCACTCGACGTTCGGTGCCGGCTCGGAGCTCGGCTGATTTTTGTCGCGCAACTGCAGTTGCAGGCCGTAGGCGCCGCACAGCGCGAGCAGCTGGGTGAGCGTGAGCCCGCTCGCATCGGTTTCGAGCGTGGAAATGCGGCTTTGGCTCACGCCGACGCGCGCGGCGGCCTCGGTCTGCGTGAGGCCGGCCTGGCGGCGGCTGGCCGCTAGCAACTGCGCGAGCTGGTCCGAAGTGGCGATCAAATGGAGCATGGGCGGATTATCTGCAAAACGAATAAATGCAATTTATGCGTGAGACGAATATTTGTCAAATATTTGCGTGACGCATAATCGACGAATATTCGTGTGACGGATAATCGGGCATTTCGGCAGGCGCCGGCTGCTACCAGCCGCGGTGCCGACGTCGCTCGTCATTGCGGACAATGGCCCGCACTGCGAAGATGACGCCCACCTCTCCAACCCGCCCACCAATGACCACGGCTTACCCGCTGCACTCGACCTTCACGCTCGCCGACCAACCGTTTCCCAGCCACGCCGACGTCGTGATCGCCGGTGCCGGCATCATGGGCTGCGCGGCCGCTTATTACCTGGCGCGGCGCGGCCTGTCGGTGGCGGTGCTCGACAAGTCGCGGATCGCCGGGCAGCAGTCATCGCGCGCGTGGGGCTTCGTGCGTCAGCAGGGTCGCGAAGCCGCGGAGGTGCCGCTGATGATGGCCAGCATTCCATTGTGGAAAGAACTCGAACGCGAGCTGAATTTCGATCTCGAATGGCGCCAGGGCGGTTGCCGGTATGTCGCCACCCATGACGAAGACTGGACATCGTTTCAGCAATGGATCGAGGTCGCGCGTCAGTATGGCCTCGATACCCGCACGCTCGACCGCAGGCAGATCGACGCCGTGGTGACCGGCATGCAGGGCCCCGCGCTCGGCGGCCTGTACACGCCAAGCGACGGTCAGGCCGAACCGCGCCGCGTCGCCGCGGCCTTCGCGGCACGCGCGGCCGAAACCGGCGCGCTGTTTTTCGAGGGCTGCGGCGTGGTCGGCGTCGAACGCGCGGGCGGTGCGATCGCTGGTGTGGTCACCGAGCGCGGCACGATTCGTACCTCGCGTCTGATCTGCGTGGCCGGCGCGAGCAGCTGGCGGCTGCTCGGAACGCTCGGTCTCGAACTGCCGCAGCAGGCCGTGCGCGGTACCTGCATGCGCACCAACCCGCTGCCGCCGATCACGGCGTCGACCTTCTGGGGCCACGGTCTCGGCATCCGGCAGCGCGCGAACGGCGCGATCAATCTCGCCGACGACATGCAGGTCGACGTCGACATGACGCTCGGTCATTTCCGCGCGCTGAAATGGTTTTTGCCCGAACTGTGGACGCAGCGGGAGAAGTTCAGCTTCCATCTGAACGGCGCCTGTTTGCACGATCTGCGCGAACGTCTGCCAGGCGGCGTGCCCGACGCCGAACGCGTGCTCTATCCGCGCGACCCGCATCCCCAGCCGAACGCGAGCCACGCGCCGCGCGCGCTGAAAAAGCTGCGCGCACTGTTTCCGGCGTTGCGCGACGCCCAGGTGGTCGAGGCGTGGGCGGGGCTGATCGACGTGTTGCCCGACGGCATTCCGGTGATCGATGCGCCGCCGCAGGTCCCGGGCCTGACGATCGCGACCGGCTTCTGCGGTCACGGTTTCGCGATGGGGCCGATCGTCGGCAAGCTGCTGGCTGAACTCAACGATGGCGGCGAGGCGTCGCTCGAACTGTCGGCGTTCCGTTTGCAGCGTTTCTTCGACGGCACGATGAAGCGGCCGCGCAGCATGCTGTAACCCCGCGCAACCCAGCCCGATCCAACCCAATCCGACCGATAGCACCGATGACCGAACCCGTCCTCCGCCACGCCGACGTCCCGTACTACACGCAATGGGGCAGCCCCGAGTGGGTGCGCGACATCGTCGAACAGCAGCGCGACCCGTGCGACGATCCGCACTGGCAGCGCAGCGGTTTCGCCGACCCCGAGCGCTATCGCTTCTGGGCGCAACGCCTGTGCGGGCTGACGTGCCTCGAGTCGGCTCTCGACTACTGGGGCATCGATCACGCGCCGCGCGCCGCACTGCTCGACGACGCGCTGCGGCACGGCGTATACCGGTTGCGCGACGATGGTGGCGTCGACGGTCTGATCTACCGGCCGTTCGCCGACTGGGCCGGCCCGGCGTTCGGCCTCGATATCGACGTGCTGCCACAGGCGTCGCTCGAGGAGATCGCGGCGCGGCTCGACGACGATACGCTCGCGATCGTGTCGGTGAGTCCCGAGATCCGCTATCCGCAGCGGACGAACCAGCGGCGGGGCGGTCATCTGATCCTGCTGCACGGGCGGGATCGCGGCGGCGTGTGGTTTCACAACCCGTCGGGCGTCGCGCCGCATCAGTCCGACGTGTACCTGCCGTTCGCGACGATGTCGCGTTTCTATGCAGGGCGGGGGATGACGCTCAGCCGCGGCACGAGCTAGCCGGCGCGCTGGGCATGAAGCGGAGTTCGCGATTCGGCGGGCAGTAGACGTCCACACGACTGGTCAATTTTTTCGCGCTCGGTTACGGTGACGTCATGCCCACTCCATCCCCCATTGGATCGTTCCGCCCATGACCCGCCCGACCACACAAATCTTCGACGCCGCCACCACCGCGCGGCTGATGCCTTACGCAGCGCTTGTCGACGCGTTGAGGCGCGCTAGCATCGACTACGCGCAACGACGCATCGTGAGCCCCGAGCGGCTCGTTGTGCCGCTGAACGCCGGTGGCGTCATGCTGTCGATGCCCGCCACCGCGCCCGATCTCGCGATCCACAAGCTCGTCAATGTGTGCGCGAGCAACGGCGCGCGCCATCTGCCGACGATCCACGGTCAGGTCATGGCCTTCGATGCCGATACCGGCGAGACGCTGTTCATCCTCGATGGTCCGACAGTGACGGGGCGCCGGACCGCGGCGATGTCGATGCTCGGCATCGCGACGTTCGCCGCGCGCACGCCACGTGAATTCCTGCTGATCGGCACCGGCACGCAGGCGCTCAATCATCTGGAGGCGATCGGCGAACTGTTTCCCGACGCGCGCGTGTGGGTCAAGGGCAGCGCGCCCGCGCGCGCCGAAGCGTTCTGCGCGGCGCAGCGCGGCAAGGTGCGTGAGCTGCGGCCGCTCGCGGATGCGGGCGCGTCGATTCCCACCTCGGTCGACGTCGTGATCGCGTTGACCACGAGCAAACAGCCGGTCTACGACGAGACGGCGCGCGCCGAGCGGCTCGTGATCGGCGTCGGCGCTTTCACGCCGCAGATGGTCGAGATCGGCGCGACTACGATCGCGGGCAGCGCGCTGTTCGTCGACGATCAGGCTGGCGCAATGCACGAGGCCGGCGATTTCATTCAGGCCGGTGTCGATTGGGCGCGGGTGGGCGGGATCGCCGCGGTGCTCGAGCAGACGCCGCCCTTGCCGGCGGGGCCGGTGATGTTCAAGAGCGTCGGCTGCGCGGCGTGGGATCTGGCCGCGTGCCGGGTCGCACGTGACGCGCTGGCGCGCGGCTGACCGTCAGCGGCCCAACCGGCAAAGAATCGCGCAAAATATCCCGAAAAAACAACTGTCTGGCGCGCAAGATTGGCAACTTGCGCTAACCTGCGGCAGATGTTGCCGTGCAAACTATCTCAAAACGTTGCACCATAGATGTTTGCCGGAAAAAGCGCCATAGCGGACGTGAGCCGTAGCCCGTCCGCCCGCCGCCGATTCCTGATCGACGCCTTCCCCCTAGACGCTGCGACCGTGCCATGACGACCCAACAAGCTCCTGCCACACCCGACCTGCCGCTCGACATGATCATCTTCGGCGGCACCGGCGACCTGTCGTTCCGCAAGCTGCTGCCCGCGCTGTACATGGCGCATCTGCACTGCAACCTCCCGCCCGACACCCGCATTCTGACGATCGGCCGCAAACCCTGGTCGCGCGATGAATACATCAGCGAATTCATGGAGCAGAAGGCGAAGCCCTTCATCGACAATAAAGCGTTCGACGCGTCGGCGTGGGACAAATTTCTCGCGATTTTCGAATACGTGCGGATGGACGTCGATGCGGCCGAGGACTACCTGCGCCTGAAGGAAGCGTCGCGCGACGGCGTGAACCGCGTGTTCTATCTGGCGACGTCGCCGGATCTGTTCACCCATATCTGCGACAACCTGTCGTCGGCCGGACTCGTCGACGGCAATTCGCGGGTGGTGCTCGAAAAGCCGCTCGGCCACGATCTCGCGTCCGCGCAGGAGATCAACAACGCGGTCGGCAAGCATTTCGAAGAAGCGCAGATCTACCGGATCGACCACTACCTCGGCAAGGAAACCGTGCAGAACCTGATGGTCCTGCGCTTCGGCAATCCGATTTTCGGGCCGCTGTGGCAGGCGCCGTACATCAAGAGCGTGCAGATCACGGTGGCCGAAACGGTCGGCGTGGGCAGCCGCGCGGGGTTCTACGACAAGACCGGCGCGCTGCGCGACATGGTGCAGAACCACCTGCTGCAACTGCTGTGCATCGTCGCGATGGAGCCGCCGGTGTCGCTCGATCCCGACGCGGTGCGCGACGAAAAGCTGAAGGTGCTGCGCTCGCTGCGGCCGATGACGCCCGAGGACATCGCGCGCGATACGGTGCGCGGCCAGTACACGGCGGGCGCGGTGGATGGCGAGGCGGTCAAGGGCTACCTAGAGGAAGACAACGTGCCGGCGGGCAGCCGCGCCGAAACCTTCGTCGCGTTGCGCGCGCGGATCAACAACTGGCGCTGGGCCAACGTGCCGTTCTTCCTGCGCACCGGCAAGCGGATGCAGAAGAAGCTGTCGGAGATCGTCATCGAATTCTCCGATCTGCCGTTCTCGATCATCCCGAGTGGTGGACGAACCTACGGCAATCGTCTGGTGATCCAGTTGCAACCCGAAGAGTCGATCCAGTTGCAGGTGCTCGCGAAAGAGCCGGGCAGCGGCATGCACATGCTGCCGGTGAGCCTGAACCTCGACCTGCAGCAGGCGTTCACCGAGCGTCGCGCGGAAGCCTATGAGCGGCTTCTGATCGACGTGATCCGCGGACGTTTGACGCACTTCATGCGCCGCGACGAACTCGAAGCGGCATGGGCGTGGGCCGAGCCGATTCTCGAAGGCTGGGCGAAGTCGGGCGAGCGGCCGCGCTCATATTCGGCGGGCACGTTCGGACCGGCGGCATCGACCGCGTTGATGACGCGGGAGAACGCCGTGTGGGCGGAGGAATCGCAGTAACGGGCTTTTGACAGCGCGCTATTCGAAGCGGCTCGCGACGTTGCAGTGGCGTCGCGAGCCGCTTTTGCGTGTGCTGTCGTTGCCGCGTGGATTATTCGTCATTGATACGGCTTGCGCCTATGATGGTTTCCTTGTCCGCGTCGCTCAGCGGCATTCCAAACGGGGCATCGATGAGGCGAATTCTCGTGGCATTGATCTGGGCGGCAAGCGTGGCAACCACACTCGATCTCACGGCTTGCGCCAGCAGCAGTCTCGATGCCCGGAGCGATCCGCCGAAGGTGATCATCGACAGCGACTACAACACGCTCGGCGACGACGGCCAGCTCGGGGTGATGGCTGCGCAATTGCAGGCGCAGGGCTCCCTGAAAGTGCTCGGCATTACCGTGGTGTCGGGCAATCAGTGGCTGAAGCAAGGTGTTGCCGATGCGCTGAAATCGGTCGAACGACTCGGCGTCGAACAACAGATCGGCGTCTATGCGGGCGCCAACTACGCACTGACGCACAACTTCAAAACGATCCAGCGGGAACTGATGGAATTCCCCGGCGGCGATGGCTATGTTGGCGCATGGAGCAAGCCCGAGCCGAAATCGGCTAGCGACCTCGTCGCGCCGCCGGACGGCTTCGCTAGGCACACGAAGGTGCAGAGCCAGAGCGCGATCGACTTCCTCGCCGAATCGGTCAAGCGGTACCCGGGCGAGGTGACGATCCTCGCGATCGGCCCGCTGACCAACATCGCGTTGGCCACGCGCGAGCATCTCGAGATCGTGCCGCAGATCAAGCAGATCATTTACATGGGCGGCGCGATCGACGTGCGGGGCAATACCACGCCCGCCGCCGAATTCAACTGGTGGTTCGATCCCGCAGCGGCGAAAGCGGTGCTGCGTCTGCCGATCAAACAGACGGTGATTCCGCTCGACGTGACGGATACCGTGAAAATGGACAAGGCACTGTACGATCGCGTCGCGCACGATCCGGCGAAGCAGACCATCATCACGCAACTGTTCAGGACGCTGAACGGCTACGGATACGACGGCAAGGACGGCTTCGAGACCGATCCGAACTACACGACGAACATCTGGGACACGCTGACGCTCGCCTATCTGATGCATCCGTCGTTCGCGACGCAGACCGTCGAGGAGTGGGTGGATGTGGATACGGGCTTCGGCGCCAACGATGGTAAGGCAAGGGGCTATACGAGTTCGCCGCCGCCGGGTTTGCAGAAGATGACGGTCGTCAAACGATTTGATAATCCGGCGTTTTTTAATTTCTATGTCGATCTGTTGACGCGGCCGGTGCCGGTGCGGCCGTTGGACTAGTCAACGCGCGAGCGCCGCGCGCCCGCACCCGCTTCACGCGGGATGCAGGCCGCGCAGCAACTGACGCACGCGCGACAGATCCTGCTCGACGTGCCCGGCTTTCTCGAACAGCTCCGCGAGCCAATCGACGAACGCGCGCACGCGCGGCGACACGCGGCGGTTCTTCACATACGCGACCGAGACCGGCATCGGCACGGGTTTCCATTGCGGCAGCACTTCATGCAGCAAGCCCGAATCGAGGTAAGGCTGCGCGGCGATGCGCGCGGGCTGGATCATGCCGAGGCCTTGCAGTCCGCAGGTCAGGTACGCCTGTTCGTCGCTGACCTGTACGAAGCCGTTGAGCTTGACCTTGCGCGCTTCGCCGCCCACTTCGAAATCGAAGTCGCATTCGCGGCCGCTATGCGGCGACACGCAGTTGACCGCGACGTGCGCGCGCAGATCGTCGAGATCGGCGGGCGTGCCGTGGCGGGCCAGGTAGGCCGGACTCGCGCAGGTGACGTGATCGAGCGTGCCGAGTTGCCGCGCGACGAGATTGGAATCGGGCAATTCACCGAGCTGGATGCTGCAGTCGATTGCTTCGGAGACCAGATCGACGGTGCGGTTGCTGACGCCGATCGCGAGGTCGAGGTTCGGGTAACGGGTGTGGAAGTCGTCTAGCGACGGCAGCACGATTGCACTCGCTACCGCGCTGGGCATTTCGATGCGGAGGCGGCCGGTGAGGTTGTCGGTCGAATTACGGAGGCTGGCTTCCATTTCGTCGATGTCGGCCAGGATTTGCGCGCAGCGTTCGTAATAGGCTGCGCCTTCTGGTGTGATGCTCAGGCGGCGCGTCGTGCGGACTAACAGCGCTGTGCCCAGCAGGGCTTCCAGGTTTTGGACGATCGTCGTCGCCGTTGCGCGCGGAATGTTTAATGATTCCGCTGCGCGGGTGAAGCTGTTGGTGTCCACAATTCGGATGAATGTGCGCATTGCAGTTATTCTGTCGATCACTGGGATGCTCCAAATGGTTTTCTCTTTTTTTGCCTGCGGCGGATTTGTCTTTGTTCTTGTGGTGTTGGCCTTTCCTTGCTGACTTGTCGGTCTATTAGCGTTGCCCCTGTGCGGGGCGGCACCTACTTTCTTTGCTGCTGCAAAGAAAGTAGGCAAAGAAGACAGCTCAAACCGCTAATTCTTAAGCGGGCACCGTGCTGCACAAATGGCAGTGGTGCATCTGGAATCCGTGCCCCCGCACATTCCACGGCAGTGACAAAGCCGTCATCCATCCCACTCCGCACTACGTGCGTCGCGGACGGGTATGCAAGGAAAACCAGACTGTTTTTTTATGTTAGTGGGACCATTGGCCGCGCCTCGGCAATACGCCGAAACGACCAATGGTTTGAGACCGGCGCTTCGGCGCGCGCAGCGCCGCCGGAAGAATGACGGCCTTGTCACTAACGCGGAGTGTGCGGGAACACAGATTCCAGATGCACCACTACCCGCGGTGGACAAAGGGACCCGCTTAAGAGTTAGCGGTTTAAAGCTGTCTTCTTTGCCTACTTTCTTTGCAGCAGCAAAGAAAGTAGGTGCCGCCCCGCACAGGGGCAACGCCAATAGACCGATAAGTCAGCAAGGAAAGGCCAACGCCCTAAGAACACAGAAAAAAGGGCGAAGGCAAAAAAACACAACAACAAAACAGGACCCCGCGCCGCAGGCGCAAAAAAACCCCGCCCGCTGCGCGGCCAAAAAAGCTGCCATTACTTCCGCAATGAATCCATATCAACCACAAACCGATACTTCACATCGCTCTTGAGCATGCGCTCATAAGCTTCATTGATCTTCTGCATCGGAATCATTTCGATATCAGAAGTAATGCCATGCTCGCCACAGAAATCGAGCATCTCCTGGGTCTCGGCAATACCGCCAATCAGCGAACCAGCAAGGCGCCGCCGCTTGAAGATCAGATTGAACACCTGCGGCGCCGGATGATCGTGCTCCGGCGCACCCACCAACGTCATCGTCGCGTCACGCTTGAGCAGATTCAAAAACGGATTCAGATCATGCTGCGCAGCCACCGTATTGAGAATGAAATCGAAGCTATTCACATGCGCTTCCATCTCCTGCGGATTCTTCGAAACCACGACTTCATGCGCGCCAAGCCGCTTCGCGTCCTCGATCTTCGACGGCGAGGTCGTAAACAGCACGACATGCGCGCCCATCGCCCGAGCCAGCTTCACACCCATATGGCCGAGTCCACCGAGGCCGACAATCCCGACCTTCTTGCCCGGGCCCACGCCCCACGTGCGTAGCGGCGAATACGTGGTGATGCCCGCGCACAGCAGCGGCGCGACACCCGCGGGGTCGAGATTCTGCGGCACGCGCAGCGTGAAAGCCTCATCGACGACCAGTTGCGTCGAATAGCCACCGTAAGTGACCTGTCCGTCGACGCGATCGACACCGTTATACGTGCCCACCCAACCGTTCTCGCAATACTGCTCGAGACCTTCCGCGCAGCTTGAACAGGTGCGGCACGAATCGACCAGACAGCCGACCGCGACCAGTTCACCGACCTTGTACTTCGTCGCGTTCGGACCAACTGCGGTCACACGGCCTACGATCTCGTGGCCCGGCACGACCGGGTAGATCGTGTTCTTCCATTCGTTGCGCGCCTGATGCAGATCGGAATGGCACACGCCGCAGTACAGCACTTCCATCTGCACGTCATGGGCGCGGGGTGCGCGGCGCTGGATTTCAAATGGGGCGAGCGGCGCGGTGGCGTCGGTCGCTGCATAGGCATACGTCGTGCTCATGGATGGCTCCAGCAAAGAGGGTGATGGCGCAACATGCGACGCGCCGACGATGCGCAACACTGGGTTGCGGATGCGGCGGGCCGCAGCATGAACCGGGATCGGGGCGCGAGCGTTGGGGGCCGCCGTTGGCAAGTTGTCGGCGCATGGCGGTCGATGACCGCGCACGCTGCGCGCGTCGAAAAAGGCGATCCGGCAGGGTTCCCATGTTAGGAGCCCGGCGCCGCCCGGGGAATACCTGATCGTCTTGAAGATTTGCCTAAAACTCTGGAGGGGCAGCGCGACAGGTTGTTTGATGCTAAATTTCAAGCATTATTCTCTTGGCCGTCGCCATATCGTCATGTCCACTCAAGCTGTCGGTTCCATTCCGGAAGACCCCGCGCAACGCCGCTTGCTCGAACTGTTCAACCTGCTCGCGCCGAATGCCGGCATGACGCGTTCGAGCCTCGAAGGCGTCAGCCTGCTGCGCGCAAATCGTCCGATGCCGCGCATGCCGGTCATGTACGAGCCGAGCATCGTGATCGTCTGTCAGGGGCGCAAGCGCGGCTACCTCGGCGATCAGGTGTTCCAGTACGACGCGCAGCAGTACCTCGTGCTGTCGGTGCCGTTGCCGTTCGAATGCGAGACCGAGGCAAGCGAACAGGAGCCGTTTCTCGGCATGTCGGTGCGTGTCGATCTGACGATGGTCGCCGAACTGCTGATGGCGCTCAACGAAACCCAGGGCCTCGCGCAATACGAACCGGCCGGCATGTATTCGACGCCGCTCGATGCCGCACTGAGCAGCGCGGTGCAGCGTCTGCTGGAGGCGCTCGCGTCGCCGCTCGACGCGCAAATCCTGGCGCCTGGCATCGTCCGGGAAATCTGTTATCGCGTGTTGACCGGCGAGCAGGGTGGCGCGATTCGCGCGGCGCTCACGCATCAGAATCACTTTGGCCGCATCGCGAAAGCGCTGCGGCGCATTCATGCGGATTACCACGCGTCGCTCGATGTCGATACGCTCGCGGCCGAGGCCGGCATGAGCCTCGCGGTGTTTCATGCGCAATTCAAGGCGGTCACCGCGACCTCGCCGATGCAGTACGTGAAGACCACGCGTCTGCATCACGCGCGTCTGTTGATGGTGCAGGATGGCTTGAATGCGGGCGCGGCCGCCGTGCGGGTCGGTTACGAAAGCGCGTCGCAGTTCAGCCGCGAGTTCAAGCGGCTGTTCGGCCTGAGTCCCGTCGACGAGGTCAAGCGCATGCGCGTCGCTCACGATGCGCCGCCGCCGCGCGCGCACAAGCCGGTGCCGCGTTATGTGACCGCGGTCTAAAGCCCGCTGAACCAGTTGTAGCCCTGATCTTCCCAGTACCCGCCCGGATTCGTGTTGGTCACGAAGATCGCGGCGATGTGCTTCGGGTTCTTGAAGCCGAGCTTGGTCGGCACGCGCAGCTTCAGCGGATAGCCGTATCTGGCCGGCAGCGGCGAGTTGCGGAAATCGAGCGTCAATTGCGTTTGCGGATGCAGCGCGGTCGCCATGTCGAGGCTGGAGTAATAGCGGTCCGCGCATTTGAAACCGACGTAGCGCGCGCTCAGATCGGCACCGATCAGTTCGAGAAACGTGCGAAACGGCACGCCGCTCCATTGTCCGATCGCGCTCCATCCTTCGATGCACACGTGACGCGTGATCTGCGAGACCTGCGGCAACCTGCGCAGTTGCTCGAGACTCCAGCCGCGTTTATCCGCGACGAGCCCCGATACTTCGAGCCGATAGGTCGAGCCGTCGATATCGGGCGCGTCGAACTCGGGATAGAACGCGTTGAACGGAAACGGATCGGTGATATCGCGCGCCGACCAGGTCGGCGCGAGTTTGTTGCGATTGAACAGCCACGCCTGCACGCGGTCGTTCCAGCGCGACATCGCCCATAGCACCTTGTCGACGGAATCGTTGTCCTGCAGGTTGCAGCCGGACAGCATCGCGAGCGCGCCGATCGATAGCGACGAGCGCAGAAACAAGCGGCGTTGCAACTGCTCGATTTGCGGCCGGTGCTCGGCAAGCACGATGCGTGAGCGGCGCGCGTCTTCTGTATTGGCGCGCGTATCGTTCGCCATGTCGGTTCGTTGCGGGGCGCTCATGCGCGAGTCCTCTGGGGGGCTTGATCGATGCGCTGCGCGCCGCGCCGGGCGCGTCCGGTGAACATCGGCGGCAACGTGCGCGGCACCAGCAGCACCAGCAGCAGATGCACGACGACAAAGCCGACCACGCCGGCCATCGCGACGAAATGCACGCGGCGCGCAAAATCGAAGCCGCCGAACAGCGCGGTTAGCCACGACAATTGCACCGGCTTCCAGATCGATAGTCCCGATGCGACCAGCAGCAAGCCGAGCAACAGTACCAGTAGATACAACGCGCGCTGCACGGCGTTGTACTTGCCGGTTTCGTGCGGCAGTCTGAGGCGCAACGCCAGCGCCGCATCGCGCGCCACCTCGCGGGCACGCAGCGGCAGCAGCTTGCGACGCAAATGGCCGCTCGCGACGCCATGCGCGAGATACAGCAGGCCGTTCGCGCACAGCAGCCACATCGCCGCGAAGTGCCATGCGATCGAGCCGCCGAGCCATCCGCCGACCGTCGCCCACACGGGGAACCGGAACGCAAAGATCGGCGACGCGTTATAAATCGCCCAGCCGCTCATCACCATGCAGACCATCGCGAACGCATTGATCCAGTGCGTGACGCGAACGACGAGGGGATGAACGACCAGAAATGCTTGCGAGTCGGGCATTGGCTTCAAAGACGAGGGGGATAAAGACGAACGACGGGCTGCTTTACATCGGCGGCGTCACGCCATGCTCGCCGGCCGAAATGAAATTCGCCGCCATCGCGCCGTCCGCGTCCTTGTGCGCGAACAGCACGACCTTCGTGCCCGGCGTGAGCAACGCGCGGCTGCCCGGCTCCAGACTGACGATGGGCACGTCCTGCGGAATCACGATCTTCTTCTCGCCATCCTTGTACTTGACGGTGATCGTGCGGCCGTTGCTGACCACGAGCGAGCCGACCGTGCCGTTCGTCATCGTGCTGTTCGCGCCGAGATCCCACGGCCGATGACCTTCGCCCGAACCGCGCATGCTCGGCGGGAACACATGCACTTCGAGCGCCTTCAACGTGCCGTCGGGCTGCGGAATCGCGGCGGTGCCGACGTAGCTGTCCGGCTTGATGTCGGTGACGTTGGCGAGCGTGACGCCGCGAATCGGCGTGTCGGCGGCGAGCTTCACGTCGACGTCCTGACCGTCGCGCGTGTGGACTTTGAGCAGATCGCCCGACAGCGACGTCACCGTGCCGCGCACGCCGGTCGGCGCGGCGGTCTGGGCCGAAGCCGCGAACGTCGTCGCGAACAGCGCGGCGGCGAGCGCGGGGACGGCGAGGGCGCGTAGCGTTCGTGCGCGGGCGATCTTCATGCGGGTCTTCATGAGGCAACTCCAGGAAGGGATGCAGCGTGGTGGACGGTGGGTTCAGACTAGCCGTCGCATCGGCTCGTCAGAGTGACGGGAGGATGACAAAAACGTCATCAAGGGTCGAGGGCGGCCACGTAGAATGGCCGCCGGGAGCGCTGCGGTTGTTCTCGAGCGCTGTCATCAGGCTTTTTTGCGCGTGCGAGCGCGGCCTGTACGGTCGCATCGCGCGAGAGGAGCAGCGAGCATCATGAGCATTCTGGTCATCGAAGACGATCCGAAAACCGGCGACTATCTGAAGAAGGGCCTGCGCGAGAATGGCTACGCGGTCGACCTCGCGCGCACCGGCACGGACGGCCTGCATCTGGCGCTCGAGCATGAATACGAACTGATCGTGCTCGACGTGATGCTGCCCGGCATCGACGGTTGGGAAATCATGCGGGCGTTGCGTGCGCGGCGCGATCTGCGGGTGATTTTCCTGACCGCGCGCGATCAGGTCAGCGACCGCATTCGCGGTCTCGAACTCGGCGCCGACGACTACCTGATCAAACCGTTTTCGTTTACCGAGCTGGTGCTGCGCGTTCGCACGCTGTTGCGTCGTGGCGTAATCCGCGAGAGCGACGTGTTCGAAGTCGCCGACCTCAAGCTCGATGTGTTGCGCCGCCGGGTCACGCGCGAGGGCGTCGACATTGCGCTGACCAACAAGGAGTTCATGCTGCTGCATCTGCTGGTGCGCCGAGAGGGCGAAGCGCTGTCACGCTCGCAGATCGCATCGGAGGTGTGGGACATGAACTTCGATAGCGACACCAACGTGGTCGACGTGGCGATCAAGCGCTTGCGCGCAAAGGTCGATCACCCGTTCGGGAAGAAGCTGATTCACACGGTGCGCAGCATCGGCTACACGTTCGGCGACGGCGCATGAAACTCTGGACCGAACGCTCGCTGATCGTGCGCACCACGTTGCTGTTCGCGCTGATCGCCTGCGCGGTGATCGGCTCGCTCGGCGCGTATTTCTATCATTCCGCCGAAGTCTCGCTGCAACGCCGCGCCGACGTCGTGCTGAGCGGCCGTGTCGAGCATTTCAGCCGCATCGTGCACGACCTTTATTCGGTTAGCGAATTAAAAAAGCGCCCGCTGCTGTTCGAGACGATGCTCGGCGCGGAAGAGGACGTGCTGATCTTCCGGCGGCCGGGCGAAGCGCCGTTCGTCGACGTGAATCCGGGCAGGCTCGCTGTGCCTGAGCTACCGGCCGGCCCGGCGGGCAATCCCCCGCGTGCCGCCGACGTGCGTCAGACGCGCCTGCCCGACGGCGTGCCGGTGCATTGGGCGATTTCGACCGCGACAGCACGCGAGGATGGCGCCGATGTCGAGGTGATCGCAGGCCATCCGATGACGCACGAAATGCGCATGCTGGCCGAATACCGCAACCGCATCGTGCTGGCGACGCTGAGCGGCATGCTGGCCGCGACGCTGCTCGCTTACGGCGTGCTGCGCCGCGCGTTGCGACCGGTTCGCGAGATCGCCAGGCGGGCCGCGCAAATCAGTCCGACGAACCTGGCGGTGCGGCTCGACGACGAAGCGGCGCCGGTGGAACTGCGTCAACTCACACACGCGTTCAACGCGATGCTCGATCGTCTCGCCGACGGCTATCAACGCCTGCAGCAGTTTTCCGCCGATCTCGCGCACGAGATTCGCACGCCGGTCGGCGCGCTGGTCGGTCAAACCCAGGTGGCGCTCGCCCAGCCGCGCGAAGCCGACGAATATCAGCAACTGCTCGAATCGAATCTCGAGGAGTTGAATCGCCTGAGCCATATCGCGGAGAACATCCTGTTTCTCGCGCATGCGGATCATGCGGCGTTGTCGATCGAGCGGCAGCCGGTCGATCTGCATGGCGAGCTCATCAGGATCGCCGACTATTTCGAAGGCCTGGCCGACGAACGTGGGATGCGTTTCGAAGTCGACGCGGCGGGTGTCGCGTCTGCCAATCCGATGCTGTGCCGCCGCGCCATCAACAATCTGGTCGTCAACGCCGTGCGTTACGGCGCGGGCGACACGATCGTGCGCCTGCGCGGCGCGCAGGACGAAGCAGGCGCGCTGGTGACGGTCGAAAACGAGGGCGAGCCGATTCCCGCCGTGCAACTCGACCGGCTGTTCGACCGCTTCTATCGCGGCGACGCGGCGCGCAGCGCGTTCACCGAATCGAACGGACTCGGGCTCGCGATCGTGAAGGCGATCATGCATCTGCATGGCGGCAGTGCGCGCGTGGTGTGTCCGCTGCCAGGCGTCGTGCGCTTCGAGCTGCGCTTTCCGGGTGCGTGACTTGCTATCGGGGTAGGTCCGGCGCCGCCTCAGCCGACGCCGCCTATACTCTTCAAAGCGCTTTGAAAGAACCGTTCGCTGCCGAACCCACCAGGAGTCGCATCATGGTCAAGCTCGCTTTGTATGTCCGTCTGGAAGCCAAGCCCGGTAAGGAAAAGGAAGTCGAGGCGTTTCTGCTCGGCGCCCTGCCGCTCGTCGAGCAGGAGCCGGCCACCGCCGCGTGGTTCGGTCTGAAGCTCGGTCCGTCGACATACGCCATTTTCGACGCGTTCGAAGACGAAGCCGGCCGCGACGCGCATCTGAACGGCAAGGTCGCGGCCGCGTTGATGGAGAAGGCGGGCGAGCTGTTCGCGTCGCCACCGAGCATCGTCAAGGTGGATGTGCTCGCGGCCAGGCTGCCGGGCTGAGGTTGAGCGTTGCGTTGGCGTGGTGAACGCCTGACGCCGGCGAGCGTTACTTCGCCGCCGCGTCCGCCCCCGGCTGCGCCCCGTAGTGCGCGCGCTTTTCCTCGTACATGAGCAGGTCGGCGTGCTGCACGCCCGCTTCCAGCCGATCGCCGCGCTGGCAGGTTGCCGCGCCCATCGAGAAGCTCAGCGGCGAGCCCGGATAGAACTGGTTGTTCATCTCGACGAGCTGGCGGATCGCGTCGATCATCGCCGCGCCGCCGCGCTCGTCGGTATCGGGCATCAGGATCGCGAACTCGTCGCCGCCGATGCGCGCCGCGTGGAACGGCGATTCCATCGCCTTCGCGAGCACTTCGCCGGCACGCCGCAGCAGCGCGTCGCCGGCCGCGTGACCGAGCTGATCGTTCACGCGCTTCAGGCCGTTCAGGTCGGCCATGATGATCGTCACGGGCCACGGTCCCTTGCGTTCGAGCCGGTTCAGCTCGTCGACGTAGAACGAGCGGTTGCGCAGCTTGGTCAAGACGTCGTGCTTGCCGAGGAATTCGAGGTAGGCCTCGGCCTTCTTGCGCGCGGTGATGTCGGTCAGCGCGACGAGTACGAGGTCCCAGTCCTGTTCGTGGCCTGGCAGCACAGAGAATTGCAGGTGTACGTGCACCTCGTTGCCGTCGAGTGAATAGTTGAGCACCTCGCGCTGCTGGAACAGCTTGTTGTCCCACAGTTCGATCAATTGCTCGCGGAAATGCGGACGCATGTCGTCGCGGAACACGTCGGCGAGGCGCGCGAGCAGCGTTTTCTTGTCCTTCGCGCCGAACATCCCGAGCGTGTGATGGTTGACGTCGAGCACATGGATTTCAGCCATGCAGCGTTCGACGAACTCGGGGTGGACGTCGGTAAACACGCGGAAATCGTTGATGCCGGCCGCGCGCGCGCCGTCGAGCAGGCGTTTGACGGCGCTGAAATCCTCGACCCACAGCGATACCGGCGAATGCTCGAAGAGCCCGCGCGCGTATTCTTCCGCTTGCGCGACGCGGCGCCGCGCGCCTTCGAGCTCGGTGATGTCTTCGGTCGACACCAGCACGCGGTCCCAGCGTTCCTCGTGACCGGGCAGCACCGCGCCTTTCAGCAGGACGTCGAGGCGCCGTCCACCGAGCGTGTAGTTGACCGTGTGGCTCGTGAAGTTCGACTGTCCGGCCCATAGCTGGCACAGCTCTTCGAGGTGCGTTTTCAGCATGTCGTCGCGGAACACCGAGGCGAGATTGCTCGTCAGCGTGTCGAAATCGGCGGCCTCGAATTGCGTGAGCGTCTGGCGATTGACCTTGATCACGCGGATGCGATGAGCGCATTCGGTGACGCGGCGCGGGTCTTCGGCGAAATGGGCGCGCAGATCGGTCACGCCGGCGGCTCGCCACGCGTCGAACAATGCGCGCACGCCGCTGAAATCTTCGAGCCACAGCGACACGGGCGCGAGGTCGAACATCCCGGAGTCGTCGTTGATGGGCGCGGAGCCGCTCGTGAGGGTATCCAGCATGAGTTTCTCGGAGGCGGAAGTGCGGCTATTTTAGACAGGTTGGCGCCGGCCCAAAATGAAAGACGATTGGCCTGTCGTTTTTGCGCAGATGTGATATGAAGCGCGGGCAGCGACCGAGGTCCGCTATTTCTGATCGTCGCGCGCCGCGCGCGTGCCGATGTACTCGTACTCCTCGGTATTGAGCCGCGAAATGCGCAGTTCGACCGCGCTGCGGTGATACGAGTACGCGATGCGCCGGATCTCGAGCAGCGGCGCGCCGACTTCGACGCCCAGTTGTGTGCTTTCGAGCTCATTGGCGAGCGCAACGCTCACATGCTCATCGGTCTCGACCACGTTGATGCCGAAACCGTCCTGATAGAAGTTGTACAGCGTGTTCGGCCGGTTGCGCAGCTTGCTTTCCGTCAGGCCGGGAAACAGCGCTTCGGGCACGGTGATATGTTCGATCAACACGGTCTTGCCGTGCAGCGCGAGCCCGTTGACGAACTGCAGAACGCGCGCGCCGGTGTCGATGCCGAGCGCGGCGGCCGCCTCGCGCGAGGCACGCGCCTTCCTGAACCCGATCAGCGTGACGACCGGGTAGGCCTTGTCGCCGTCGCGCCGCACGATGCGAAAGAAGCGGAAGAAGTGCCGGTCGCGCTGATGCATCGCCACGAACGTGCCGAGTCCCTGATGACGGATCAGAATGTTCTCGGCGCACAGTTCGTCGATGGCTTTGCGCAGCGTGCCGATCGACACGCCGAAGCGTTCGGCAAGGCGCTTTTCCGAAGGAATGCATTCGCCGCCTTTCCATTCGCCGGCCGCGAGCGCCGCGAGAATCGCGCTTTTGACCTCCTTGTACCGTGTGCCTCCTACTGCGGGCGCATTGATCGCGAGCGTGCTCATGAAAACCTCTGGGATACGCGAGTCGGGCCGCTCGCCGGGGTTGAACCTGCCCTGATTCTAAACGACCAGGTCATCTAATACATCTGGATGAATCGTATGTTGTCGGTGAATCGCGACAACCGCCCGGTTCTCGCCCAGTCGTCTAGCACATATATATGACCTAGTTGACATTGGGTAAGTCGCCGCCTAATATCGATTCACCGCGGCGCACCTGGCTGCGCCGCCCCGGCGGCACCCTCACCGCATTCAAACTACGAATGGAGACGCTCATGAGCAATCCCACGGCAGACATCAACGACACCGCAGCGGGCGCGTCGGCGCCGCGCAGAACGATCCACATCGTGCTGCACGAGGCGAAAGACACGGTCGGCGTGGCGGTGGTCGAGGGCATCAAGGCGGGCACGCTGCTCAACGCATGGATCATGGACGACGACGAAATCGTCACCGTGCCGGCGAAGCAGGACATTCCGATCGGTCACAAGGTCGCGCTGAAGGACATGGCCGTTGGCGACACGGTGTTCAAGTACGGCGTCGACATCGGCAAGGTGGTCGCGCCGATCAAGGCCGGCGAGCATGCCCACGTGCACAACATCAAGACGAAGCGCTGGTAAGCAGGGCCGCGCGCCGTTCCTGCCTGTTTTGCTGGATTCCCGCTTCGCGGCATCGAGCCGCCCCTCACTGGCATCAACCCGAACGAGAGAGACACCATGAGCGTGATTGACCTGGATACGACTTTCCGCGGCTATCGTCGCGACAACGGCCGCGTGGGCGTACGCAACCACGTGATCATCCTGCCGGTCGACGATCTGTCCAATGCCGCGGCGCAGGCGGTCGAACACAACATCAAGGGGACCATGGCGCTGCCGCATCCGTATGGGCGGCTGCAATTCGGCGCCGACCTCGAACTGCATTTCCGCACGCTGATCGGCGCTGGCAGCAATCCGAACGTCGCGGCGGTGGTCGTGATCGGTATCGAGGAGGGCTGGACCAAGCGTGTCGTCGACGGCATTGCGAAAACCGGCAAGCCGGTGATGGGCTTCGGCATCGAACTGCATGGCGATCACGACACGGTCATGCGCGCGTCGAAAGCCGCGAAGGAAATGGTGCAGTACGCGACGTCGCTCGATCGCGAAGCGTGCCCGATCTCGGAGCTATGGGTGTCGACCAAATGCGGCGAGTCGGACACCACCTCAGGTTGCGGCGCGAATCCGACCGTCGGCAATGCGTTCGATAAACTCTACGGCCTCGGCACCACGCTCGTGTTCGGCGAAACCTCGGAGCTGACCGGCGGCGAGCAGATCGTGGCCGCGCGCTGCGCGAACGACGGCGTGCGCGAGCGCTTCCAGTTCATGTTCGACCGCTATCAGGACATGATCAACCGCTGGAAAACCGACGACCTGTCCGAGTCGCAGCCGACCAAGGGCAATATCGCGGGCGGCCTGACGACGATCGAGGAAAAGGCACTCGGCAACATCCAGAAGATCGGCAAGAAGTGCATGGTCGACGGCGTGCTCGACAAAGCCGAGCAGCCGACGCATGCCGGGCTGTGGTTCATGGATTCGTCGTCGGCCGCGGCCGAGATGGTGACCTTGTGCGCGGCATCGGGCTTCGTCGTGCATTTCTTCCCGACCGGGCAGGGCAACGTGATCGGCAATCCGATCGTGCCGGTCATCAAGATCTGCGCGAATCCGCGCACGGTCCGCACGATGGGCGAGCATATCGACGTGGACGTGACCGGCATTCTGCAGCGTGAGCAGAATCTCGACCAGAGCGGCGACCAGCTGCTCCAATCCATGATGGCGACGATCAACGGCCGTTTCACCGCGGCCGAAGCGCTCGGTCACCGCGAGTTCGTCCTGACGCGTCTGTTCGAAAGCGCCTGACGCGGGCGGCCCCGACCGCCGCGGCGAGCCGCACGGCTCGCGCGCCGCGGTCCTCATCTTCCCGGCGCATGCCGGCACGCAGAAGTGGCCGACGACGCCCCCCGTGACCGGCAGCTCATGCGGCAGTGGCGCCGGCTCGACATCTGGCAGCAGCGAGTGGAGGAGACACCATCTTGCGCGTGCTCAAACATCTCTACGTGCAGGTCCTGATCGGACTTGCGGCTGGTATTCTCGTCGGTCATTTCGCGCCCGCGTTCGGCGTGCAGATGAAACCGTTCGGCGACACCTTCATTCGCCTCATCAAGATGCTGATCACGCTGGTGATCTTCTGCACGGTTTCCGTGGGCATCGCGCGCATGGAAAGCCTGAAGCAGGTGGGCCGCGTCGGCTTCAAGACGCTGCTGTACTTCGAGGTCGTCACCAGCATCGCGCTCGTGCTCGGCCTCGTCGTCGCGAACGTGCTGCGTCCGGGCGCGGGGCTCAATATCGATCCCATTTCGCTCGATCCTCATGCGCTCACGCATTACGTCGCCGATGCGCACGCGGCATCGTCGAGCTTCATCGACATGATCGTGCCGAACTCGGTGGTCGGCGCGTTCGCGCGCGGCGATCTGCTGCAGGTGCTGCTGTTCTCGGTGCTGTTCGGCATTGCGCTGTCGATCATGTCGCAGCGCAGCCGGCTGCTGATGCGCGGTATCGAGCAGTTCGGCGACACGCTGATGCGCATCGTCGAAATGATCATGCGGTTAGCGCCGCTCGGCGCGTTCGGCGCGATTGCGTTCACGGTCGGCAAATACGGCATCGCGACGTTGCAGCAACTCGGGCTGCTGATTCTGTGCTTCTACATCACTAGCATTCTGTTCATCGTGATCGTGCTCGGCGCGGCCGCGCGTTGGGCCGGCGTGGGCTTGTGGCCGCTGCTGAAATACTTCCGCGAGGAGCTGTTGATCGTGCTCGGCACGTCGACCACGGAGTCGGTGCTGCCTCGCTTGATGGAAAAGCTCGAACGCATGGGGTGTCCGCGCGCTGTCGTCGGGCTCGTGCTGCCGACCGGCTACTCGTTCAATCTCGACGGCGCCGCGATCTATCTGACGATGACGTCGCTATTCATCGCGCAGGCCACCAACACGCATCTGACGCTGACGCAGCAGCTCGGATTGCTGGCGATCCTGATGCTGACCTCGAAAGGCGGAGCGGGTGTGGCGGGCGCGGCGCTCGTCGCGTTGACCGCGACGCTGTCGACGCACAACATCATTCCGGTCGCGGGCATCACGCTGATTCTCGGCGTCGACCGCGTGCTCAACGAGATCCGCGCGCTGACCAATATGATCGGCAACGTCGTCGCGACGCTGGTGGTCGCGCGCTGGGAACGCGCATTCGATGCACGCGCCGCGCGCGAATTCCTTGCCGCGCCGCGCGAGGTGCAAGCGCAGGCATCGACGCAGCCGGCGCGCAAACCGCAGGCGACGCAAGCGGGCCCTGCCGGGCAGGCGGGTCAGGCGCGCGAGGAAGAACCCGACCTGCCGCGCGCAACGGCGCTGTTCGAGAAGGCGGCGAAGTGAGGATCGCGGCGCGCCGGCATCGAACGGTAGTGCCGGACTTGATGCTTCACCGCCGCAACGACAAAGTGTTGCGCTGATGACAACCGAACCAAGGAAGACCCGATGGCCCGACTGTTTCCCGACGCGCTCACCGCGCTTGCGATTGGTGCGTTGCGCCGCGCGGACGCGTCGCCGGCGACGGCCGGATCGACGGCGTGCGCCCTCGTCTATGCCGACGTGCGCGGCCTTTCTTCGCACGGCGTATCGCGTCTGCCGATGTACTGCGCACAGTTGCGCAACGGTCGCGTCGATCCGGCAGCGCAAGCCGTCATCGTCGCGGATCGCGGCGCGGCCGTGTTGATCGACGGCGCGGACGGCCTCGCGTATCCAGCCTGCGATCTCGCGGTCGCGACGCTCGCCGAACGCGCGCGGCAGTACGGCAGCGCGGTCGCGGGCATCCGCCGCAGCCATCATTTCGGCGTTGGCGCGGCACATCTGGCCGCGCTCGGCGAAGCCGGCATGGTCGCGCTCGCGTTCAGCAATTCGCCGGCCGCGATGCCCGCCTGGGGCGGCCGCCGCGCGCTGTTCGGCACCAATCCGATCGCCGCCGTGTTTCCGCGCCGCAACGGCGCGCCGCTCGTCATCGACCTCGCGCTCTCGCAGATCGCGCGCGGCAAGATCGCGCTGGCCGCGCGCGACGGCAAGCCGATCCCCGAAGGCTGGGCGACCACGCGCGACGGCCTGCCGACCACCGACGCGCGCGCCGCGCTCGACGGCATGATGCTGCCGTTCGGCGGTGCGAAAGGCGCGATGCTGGCGCTGGTGGTCGAGCTGCTGGCCGCCGCGCTGAGCGGCGCGAACTTCGGCTACGAAGCGGGCTCGTTCCTGACCGAGGAGGGCGAGCGCTCGCGTATCGGCCATCTGTTCTGGGCGATCGACCCGGGCGCGCTGGCTGGCGACGACGCGTATCTGTCGCGAGTCGAGGCGCTGATCGAGATGATGCTGATGGATGACGACGTGCGCCTGCCCGGTTATCGCAGGGAGCAGCTTGCCCAGGCGGCATACGCGGAGGGCGTCGACATTCCGGATGCGCTGATCGCGCAACTGGAGTGCCGCGCTTAAACGAGCGTCCCAGCGCACGCACCCAACTGATCTCACCCGACTGGACACGCCGTCGAAAAAAGCGCATAGCTGAAAGCGAAACCGAAACTATCGGTGCGCCAGATAGTTTTGCTCGCAAATCGCGATTTCCCTTGTGAGGCAGGCGCGAATACGATGGTCGATATCGTATGAGCAGCGCGTATGACGCGCGCTTCGGCCCACCAGAAGCAGCGACGGAGATGGCCATGGAACACCACGCCCGCACGCAGAACGAACGGCTCGATGTCAAGACCACCACCTGCTACATGTGCGCGTGCCGCTGCGGCATCCGCGTGCATCTGCGCGACGGCGAGGTGCGCTATATCGACGGCAATCCGGAGCATCCGCTCAATCAGGGCGTCATCTGCGCGAAGGGTGCCTCCGGCATCATGAAGCAGTACTCACCCGCGCGCCTTACGCAGCCTTTGATGCGCAAGGCCGGCGCGCAGCGCGGCAGCGCGCAGTTCGAGGCGGTCTCGTGGGACACCGCGTTCGACGTGCTCGAAAAGCGTCTCGCCGCGATTCGCTCGACCGATCCGAAGAAGTTCGCGCTGTTCACGGGCCGCGACCAGATGCAGGCACTGACCGGCCTGTTCGCCAGGCAGTTCGGTACGCCTAACTATGCGGCGCACGGCGGCTTTTGCTCGTCGAACATGGCGGCCGGCATGATCTATACGATCGGCGGTTCGTTCTGGGAATTCGGCGGACCGGATCTCGACAGCGCGAAGCTGTTCTTCATGATCGGCACCGCGGAAGATCATCATTCGAATCCGCTGAAGATCGCGATCTCGAAGTTCAAGCGCGCGGGCGGCCGCTTCATCGCGATCAATCCGATTCGCACCGGTTATGCAGCAATCGCCGACGAATGGGTGCCGATCAAGCCGGGCACCGACGGCGCGCTGTTCATGGCGTTCCTGCACGAACTGATCGCCGCCGACGCGTGGGATCACGAGTTCGTGCAGCGCTACACGAACGCGGCAGAGCTGATCGATCTCGACGAAGCGAGCGAAAACTTCGGTTTGTTCGTGCGCGATCCAGAACGGGCCGAAGGCAATCCGCTGTTTCCGCAGAATCATTTGTGGTGGGACCCGGCCACCCGGCGCGCGGTGCCGCATCATGCGAGCGGCGTGACGCCGGCCCTCGATGGCCGTTACACGCTCGACAACGGCAAGCCGGTAACGCCGTCGTTTGCATTGCTGCGCGAGCGCGTCGCCGACTGCACGCCCGAATGGGCGGCGGCGATCACCGGCATCGCGGCCGAGACGATCCGGCGGCTCGCCGGCGAGATGATCGAGACGGGCCGCCGCCACCGCATCACGCTGCCGATCCGCTGGACCGACGCGTGGGGCGAAACGCACGAGACGGTCACGGGCAACCCGGTCGCTTTTCATGCGATGCGCGGGCTCGCCGCGCATTCGAACGGCTTTCAGTCGATCCGCGCGCTCGCCGTGCTGATGTCGCTCCTGGGCACGATCGACCGGCCCGGCGGCTTTCGTCACAAGTCGCCGTTTCCGCGCGCGGTGCCGCCATCGGCGAAACCACCGAACAGCCCCGCAGCGGTGAAGCCCAATACACCGCTTGCGACGGGCCCGCTAGGCTGGCCCGCCGCACCCGAGGACCTGTTCATCGACGAGCGCGGCGGCCCGGTGCGCATCGACCGGGCGTTCTCGTGGGAATATCCGCTCGCGGTGCACGGCGTCATGCACAGCGTGATCACCAACGCGTGGCGCGGCGATCCGTATCCCATCGACACGCTGATGATTTTCATGGCCAACATGGCGTGGAACTCGTCGATGAACACGATGAAGGTGCGCGAGATGCTCGCCGACAAACACGCGAACGGCGACTACAAGATTCCGTTTCTCGTCGTGTGCGACGCGTTCCAGTCCGAGATGACCGCGTTCGCCGATCTGATCCTGCCGGACACGACTTACCTCGAACGTTACGACGCGATGTCGATGCTCGACCGGCCGATCTCCGAGTTCGACGGTCCCGTCGATTCGGTGCGTGTACCGGTCGTGCCGCCGACCGGCGAATGCAAGCCGTTCCAGGAAGTGCTGATCGAACTGGCGTCGCGCCTGAGGTTTCCGGCGTTCACCAATGCGGATGGCGGCCGGCGCTTTCGCGACTATCCGGACTTCATCGTCAATCACACGACGTCACCCGGTTCCGGCGTCGGCTTTCTGATCGGCTGGCGCGGCAAGGATGGCGACAAGGCGCTCGTCGGCGAGCCGAATCCGAATCAATGGGAGCAGTACGCGAAGAACAACTGCGTATTCCATTACCGCTTGCCCGAGACCTTGCAGTACATGCGCAACTGCAACGGACCGTATCTCGACTGGGCGGTCAAAAACGGTTTCCGCAAATTCAGCGAACCGATTCTGATCCAGCTTTACTCGGACGTGATGCAGAAGTTCAGGCTCGCCGCGCAAGGGCGCACGAGCGGCCGGCAGCCGCCCGATCATCTGCGTGCGCGCGTCGACAGGTACTTCGATCCGCTGCCGTTCTGGTACGCACCGCTCGAAAGCGCGGCGACGGATCTCGCGCGATTCCCGCTCGCCGCGGTCACCCAGCGGCCAATGGCGATGTATCACTCGTGGGATTCGCAGAACGCGTGGCTGCGGCAGATTCATGGGGAGAACTACCTTTATGTGAATCCGAAAACGGCGAGCGCGAACGGCATCGCCGACGGCAGCTGGATCTACGTCGAATCGCAATGGGGCCGGGTGCGCTGTATGGCGCGCTACAGCGAGACCGTCGAACCGGGCACCGTATGGACGTGGAACGCGATCGGCAAAGCGGCGGGCGCATGGAATCTCGGTCCCGACGCGAACGAGTCGCAGCGCGGCTTCCTGCTCAATCACCTGATCACCGACGAGCTGCCGGGCCGCGACGAGGCACCCGCGCGCATGTCGAACTCCGACCCGGTGACGGGCCAGGCAGCCTGGTACGACGTGCGCGTGCGCATCTATCCGGCCGAAGCCGACGCGCGGCACACGCTGCCGCAGTTCGAGGCGATGCCCGAATTGCCCGGCGCGGTTGCACAGAAGAGTGTGGTGTCGCGCATCGTCCAGACCTATTTCGCGGGACGCGGAGAATTCGCGGCTCGCCTGCGCGGGACGTTGCGCCGCGCCGAACATAACGGCGACGATCGTTGAAGCCACGGCAAGGAGCTTGCAATGACCCAGATGGCGCTGGTAATCGATCTGAACGTATGCGTGGGATGCCAGGCGTGCGTGACGAGCTGCAAGGAGTGGAACACGTCAGGCGAATCGGGCAGCCTCGCCGATTTCAATCCGTACGACGCGGACCCGTCCGGCACGTTCTTCAACCGCGTGCAGAGTTTCGAAGCGGGCAGCTTCCCGGACACGGAGATGATCCATTTCCCGAAGTCGTGCCTGCATTGCGAGGACCCGCCGTGCGTGCCGGTGTGTCCCACGGGCGCGAGCTACAAGCGCAAGGAAGACGGTCTCGTGCTGGTCGATTTCGATCGCTGCATCGGCTGCAAGTATTGCGCGTGGGCGTGCCCGTACGGCGCGCGCGAACTCGACGAAGCGCGCAAGGAGATGACCAAGTGCACGCTGTGCGTCGATCGCATTCATGACGAGCATCTGTCCGAGCGCGATCGCAAGCCGGCCTGCGTGCTCGCATGTCCGACATCCGCGCGGCTGTTCGGCGATATCCACGATCCGGAGTCGGTAGTGTCGCAAGCGATCCGCGAGCGCGGCGGCTATCAGTTGATGCCGGAGTGGGGCACGCGTCCAGCGAATCACTATTTGCCGCGCGTGCCGATCGCGTCCGCGAGTTGCGACGGCGACGGGTGCTCGTGCAAATCGTCAGGAACGACCGCCGGCGATGCCATGCACACGTCGGGCTCGCCCGACTCACAGATCGAGGGGCAGCTCGCGCATGGCGAAGTGCATCTCGCGTCGATCGCGACGCGCATTTGAACGACATCGAGGCCACACGATGAATCCGGCTTTTTCCGTAGTCTTCCTGACCACGCTGAGCGGCGCGGCGCAGGGGCTGTTGATCGCGCTCGTCGGCGTCGAGAGTGCCGCGTGCCTGGGCTTCGTTGCGCAACCCGCCGCCACCATCGCGTTCTACGTGAGCGGCGCGGCGCTCGCGGTGCTGCTGGGCGGTCTTGGTCTGATCGCGTCGTTCTTCCATCTGGGCCATCCGGAACGTGCGTGGCGCGCGATCGCGATGTGGCGCACCTCGTGGCTGTCGCGCGAATGTCTGTGCCTGCCGGCGTTTCTGGCGTGCGCGTGCCTGTATGGCGTCGCGCACTGGCTCGGCTCGCCGTGGTCGCTCGCGCTCGGCTGGCTCGGCGTGCTCGCGAGCGCCGCGCTGTTCGTCTGCACCGCGATGATCTATGCGTGCCTGCGCTTTCTGCAGGAATGGGCGACGCCGCTGACGCTGGTGAACTTCGTGCTGCTCGGCTGCGCATCGGGCTTGACTCTCGCGACCGCACTGAGCGCATGGTTCGCGCCCGCGCTGACGGCGGGACTGGCGATCTGCGCGTGCCTGCTGACGCTCGCCGGATGCGCGAGCCGCTACGCGTCGCTCATGCGCAATGCGCGCTTGCGGCCGAAATCGACGGTGCAGAGCGCGACGGGCATTCGCAATCCGAAGCTCGTGCAGGTGTCACGAGGCTTCACCGCCGGTGCGTTCAATTTGCGCGAGTTCTTTCACGGCAAATCGGCGCGGACGTTGCGTGGCGTCAAATGGGGCTTTCTCGCGGGTGCGTTCGTCGTGCCGGTCGTGTTGATCGTGCTGGGCGCGGGGCTGCGTTCGCCCGGCGGGTCGTTCGGCTTGCTGGCCGCGGCTTGTCTCGTGCAGTATGCGGGGCTCGTGGCGGAGCGCTGGTTTTTCTTCGCGGAGGCGAAGCATCCGCAGAATCTTTACTACGAGAGGGTGGGGTGAGGCATCGCCTTCAATGAGCGCGTTCGGCCTGGGTGCCAGCGCGCTCGTCGCCTCATACTACCCGCACGCCCCCACCTCCCCACACGCGGTGCAAAAATCGCAGCCGTCCTTGCGAATCACCGCATTCGCGCCGCACGAACCGCATTTGCGTCCGAGCATCGTGTGCAGACCTTGCGTGCCGTTCGGCTGCAGCAAGGTGTCGGCGCTATCCGCTGGATTCGGACGGATGCCGAAATCGGCGGACAGCGCCATGTCTGTTTTCATGTGCCCGCGCGGCAAACGCGCGAGCATCCGCGACGCGACCTGATTGCCCTCGGCGTCGAGAAAGCCGCGTCGATACAGGATTTGCTGGATCGCGAACGCGAGCGCCGCCACTTCGGAATCGTGCCAGCGCGGCGCGCGATGACCGTCGAGGCGCTGCACGTCGCCAAGCCGCACCTGTCCGCGATCCCATGACACCTTGCGCATATCCTGCAGATTGCGCGCGACGAAGCCGCCGCGCGCGGCCAGCGACAGCGAACGCATCGTCGCGGTGATCCACTGCTGCGACTCGTCGCGCTGACCGGTCGGAATGAAGAACTCGATCGGCCGCTCGATCGTCACGTCCTCGCCGCCGAGCCGCCCCGTCACCTCGATGAAGGACGCCGCGACATACAGCGACTTCTTGCCCGCCTGGGTCAGATACTCGACCTTCTCGATGATCGCCGGCAACTCGCCTCTGGGCCGATGATCGATCGCGATACGCAGCGGGTCCTGGTCCATCTCGGCGAGCGTGTCGTCGGCCTGCGCGGGCGTCACGCTCAGCACTGCGCCGAGCGTGTCGTTCGGGCGATAGGTGGCAAGGCCCTTCAGCCCGCTTTTCCATGCATCGAAGTAGAGGCTTTCGAACGCGTCGAACGGATAGTCGGCTGGCACGTTGACGGTCTTCGAGATCGACGTGTCGACGTACGGCTGGACGGCCGCCATCATGTCGAGATGGTCGCGCGCCGACATCTGCAGCGCGCTGACGAAATAGTCGGGTAGCCGGCTCACGTCGCCGCCGAGCTCGCGATAGAGCCGGTACGCGTAGTCCTCGACGTCGAACGATTCGCGGCCGCCGTCGGCCATCACTTTCACGCGCGTATAAGTCCACGAGAACGCCGGCTCGATGCCGTTCGACGCGTTGTCGGCGAACGCGAGGCTCACGGTGCCGGTCGGCGCGATCGACAGCAGGTGGCTGTTGCGAATGCCGTCGCGGCGGATCGCCTGCTGAATGTCATCGGGCAGGCGCGACGCGAACGTGCCGGCTTCCAGATAGCGCGCGGCGTCGAACAGCTCGAACGCGCCGCGCTCCTTCGCGAGCTCGACCGACGCGCGATACGCCTCGTCACGCATCAGCCGCGCGATGCGCACCGCGAAATCGCGGCCTTCCTGCGAGTCGTAGCGCAGGCCCATCATCACGAGCGTATCGCCGAGGCCGGTGAAGCCGACGCCGATGCGCCGCTTCGCGCGCGACTCGTCGTATTGCTGCCGCAGCGGCCACAGCGTGACGTCGAGCACGTCGTCGAGAAAACGCACCTGCGTGCGGGTGCGCCGCGCGAGGCCGTCCCAGTCGAACGAGGGCTGGCGGCCCTGCAACTGCGCGAACGGATCGACGACGAAGCGAGTCAGATTGAGCGGCCCCAGGTTGCAGCAGCCGTACGCGGGCAGCGGCTGCTCGCCGCACGGATTGGTCGCGCGGATCGTTTCGACGGCGCGCAGATTGTTGTCCTCGTTCATCCGCGAGATGAACACGATGCCGGGCTCGGCGACGTCGTACGTCGAGCGCATGATGCGGTCCCAGATCGCGCGCGCCGGTTGTTCGCTGTAGACCCACCGGCCGTCTTCGCGCTGCCGCACGTCGCCGGCCGCGCGCAGCGCCGGCGACGGCTCGGCGCGATGGACCAGTTGCCACGGCTCGTCGTTTTCGACCGCGCGCATGAACTCGTCGGTGACGCCGACCGACACGTTGAAGTTGTTCCAGCGTCCCTTCGAATGCTTGGCCTCGATGAATTCGAGCAGGTCGGGGTGGTCGCAGTCGAGCACCGCCATCTGCGCGCCGCGCCGCGAGCCCGCGCTTTCGACGGTACGGCACGACGCGTCGAACACGTCCATGTAGCTGCACGGACCCGAGGCGGCCGAACTCGTGGTGTGAACGCGCGCGCCCTTCGGCCTGATCGCGGAGAAGTTGTAGCCGACGCCGCCGCCGCGCCGCATCGTTTCGGCCGCCTGCAGCAGGGCCACGTAGATGCCGGGCAAGCCCTGTTCATCGACGCCCTGGATCGAATCGCCAACCGGCTGCACGAAGCAGTTGATCAGCGTCGCGGCGATGCCGCTGCCCGCCGCGCTCATGATGCGGCCCGCGCCGAGCGCGCCGTGGCGCATGTTGTCGACGAACTGTTCCTCGACCGACGCGCGCAACTCGGGCGGCTCGGCCTCGACGACGCCGCGCGCGACGCGGCGATATACATCGTCGGCCGATTGCTCGTCGCCTTTCGCATACTTTTCGAGCAGCACGTCGAGAGAGAACTGCTGCGGCGGGATCAGCAAAGCGGGAGGAGCGGAGGAGGCGGGAGGCGTGGAAGCGGCGTTGGCCGCGCGGGTTTGCGGCGTGTCTTCTGCCATGATCGGCCCTCAAACGGCGTCGCGGCGGGCGCGGCGCGGTGGTGGAAGGCGCGCCGCCGGCGCCGGATAGAGAGGCCGGCGGTCGGGCGGGCGCAACGAGTCCACCTTAACGCACGAGGCGCGGGGCGGCAACCGGCAGCGGGGCCGGCGCGGCGCCGCATTTTGCGATGTCGCGGCCGCTCGGCGCGCGGTCGCTAAGGGCACGCGCGCTTCGTGTGCGGGACTCGGGAACGTTCCGTGCGTCAGGCCGCTTCAAGCAGCGGTTCGAGGATTTCCGCGCAGATCATCGCGGACGCATTCGACGGCGCCGGGCGCTCGGCCGGCTTGAACACGGGGTCACCGCGACGGATCTTGCGGCGCGACACCGCGCAGGTGCCGGAAGAATGCGCCGAGCGACGGCGCCAGCGCTGCTCACCGTAGTGGCAGCGGCCCGGCTCGACCCAGCGGATCACCAGCGTCGTGTCGGAGCTCTCGAGAATTTCGATGCGTACGCCATTGCTACCGTCGAGGGGGATGGACTCCAGGGTCATCATCGGCTCCGTATTGTGGAGTGCCGAATTTAGTCCCGTGCGCGCCGGATAGCCATTGTGTCACCGTTGAAACACCGTTCCGGAATTAGCAATAATCAGACTTGACATTTGCGATTCGTCGAAATGACAGGCGTTGCAAGCGGTTTTTATGTGATTTTTTAATAATGCCTATTTTTGCAACGCTGTGTTGCCTGTGGCGCGACGAGGAGGGGGCCGGGAAAGAGGCGGCAATGCTTCCTTTAAGATGTCGAATGTCGGGCGGCGAACTGAGCCGTCAGTGTAGCGGGTTTGAATTTTTCAGGTCGGCTCGCGCGCACACCGTTCAAAAACAAAGAGTTCACATGATTCCACGCCCTCCCGCTGTCCCTCCCAACTCTCCCGAAGCGTCGTCAGTCGCCGCCGAGCGCCTGAAAAAGCAGAAGGCGGCATCGGTCGTGCTCTATATCGGGCTCGCGCTGCTCGCATTGTGGGTGGTGCGCGATTTCATCGTGGTGGTGGCGTGGGCCGGGGTCGTCGCGATTGCGCTGTGGCCGCTGCTGCACAAGGTGGCGGGCAGCCACTGGTTCAAGGGGCGCGCGACCTTGCTCGCGACGGTCTTCACGCTGGTGATCGCCGTGCTCGTGCTGCTGCCGGTCGCACTCGGCATCGCCCAGGCGCTGCACGAGGCGCACGAACTGAACGACTGGTTCCGCAGCGTGCAGGAGAACGGCATCGCGCTGCCGGACTTCATCAACCGTCTGCCGTTCGGCGTGCAGCAGATCACTTCGTGGTGGCAGGCCAATCTTGCTCAGCCGCTGCGCGACTCGGCCGCGATGAAAGGCTTGCACAGCAATACGGTGATGACGCTCGGCCGGCATTTCGGCGCGCGCGCCGCGCATGCGGCGATGGTGTTCGCGTTCATGCTGGTCACGCTGTTCGTGATTTTTCAGGCGGGGCCGCGGTTGTCGGGCTCGCTGCTGAAGGCCGCGCGACGCGGTTTCGGCGATAGCGGCGCGGACCTCGTCGCGCATATGGGTACCGCGGTGCGCGGCACCGTGTCGGGGTTGATCGTGGTCGGCGTCGGCGAAGGCCTGTTGCTTGGCGTCGCCTACTTCGTGACCGGGATGCCGCATGCGGCGCTGCTCGGCTTCGTCACGGCGATCGCCGCGATGCTGCCGTTCTGCGCGCCGATCGTGTTCGGTCTTGCGGCACTGTGGCTGCTCGTGCAGGGCTCGATGGTCGCGGCGGCCGGGCTGCTGGTATTCGGCGCGGTCGTCGTGTTCGTCGCCGAGCACTTCGTGCGGCCTGTGCTGATTGGCAGCTCGACGCGCCTGCCGTTTCTGCTCGTGCTGTTCGGCATTCTCGGCGGCGCGGAGACGTTCGGGCTGCTGGGGATTTTCATCGGCCCCGCGTTGATGACGGTGCTGCTGGTGCTGTGGACCGATCTCGTGGAGTAGCGCGGGTGTCGAGGGACGCGGGGCTGGGCGGCCGTGCGCCTCGCGTGCCGCGCCGGCTCAAGGGCGCTGATTCGACGGATGCTCCTGCGCCGGCGGCTTCGCGCAGCCGAGCGTGTATTTGAGCGCGGCGGGCAACAGCGCGCTCCACACGTCCCACGAGTGGCCGCCGTCGATGATGCGCAACGCCGCCGGATTGCCCGCGAGCCGCAGATGCGTGTACAGCAGCGACGCGTCGGCCTGGATGTCGAGGTCGTCGTCGCCTGATGCGATGAACATCGGCAGGCGATACGCCTGGCTCATGTAGCGGTCCCACTGCGCCGGATAGTTGAGCTCGTGCCACACGCGCGGATCGAACTGGCGCTCGCCGAACACGCCGACCCGCCGCGCCGCCGACGCGCGCGGCGGCTCGTTCGTGTAGATCGCCGGACTGAGCAGCAGCGCGCCGCAAAACATCTCGGGCCGCGTCAGCGCGTAGCGCAGCGCGCCGAAGCCGCCCATCGATACGCCGCCGATCATCCGGCCTGCGCGCTGCGTCGCGACCGCGTAGTGCGTTTCGATCTCCGGCAGCAGATCGTCGAAGAACGCGCTCTCCATCTTTTCCTTGCGGTCGACGTACCAGTCCGTGCCGCCTTGCGGCATCACGATGACGACCGGGGCAATCTCCTTGCGCTCGATCAGCGCGTCCGCGGCGTTCTGCAAATGACCTTGCGTGAGCCAGTCGTTGGCGTCGCCGTTATTGCCGTGCAGCAGGTAGAGCACCGGCAGGCGCGGACCGTCCGCGCGATAGCCGGCCGGCAGGTAGATCGTGTAGTTCCAGTCGCGGCCGAGCGCATCGGAATGGAAGCTGCGGCTCGCGACCGTGCTCGCGAACGCGGGCGCGCCGACGGCGAAAGCAAGCAGTGCGAGGGCGAAACTGAGGAATCGACGCATGTCAGTAGGGAAGGCCGGCGGGCGCAGGACTCGCGCGCGGCCGTCATGCTATCAGCATTGGCGCCAGATTTGAGATGGAAAGTGGCGCAGAGAAGGACGGCGCTTTATGCGCGCAAAGTTCTTCGGGCGCCAAGGGTACGTCAAGTGCCCCGAGAATCGCGACACGTCAGGGACACGCTCGAAGGGCGCTCGAAACGTTGCCGAAAAGTTCTTCAGCCCGACGTCCGCAGCCGCCCGTCCACGAGCCGCCCGACGAACCGCTTCAGCGGCTCCACGCCCAAGGCGACGGCAAACAGCGCGCCGACCGCGGCGGCATCGGCTAGCAGTCCGAGCGGATAGTTCAGGTAACCATCGGTCGCCGCGTAGAGCACCGAGTCGATCACCAGCGAAATCACCGCGCCGGCAATGAAGCACAGCAAGCCCTGACGCCCGATCGCGCCGACCCACGGCAGCCGCCGCGCGACCTTCTTCGCCCAGCCGAGCTCGACCAGATTGGCGACGAGCCACGCGATCGCGAGGAAGTTCCCAGCGCGCAGGTAGGACAGGTTCTGCTTGAGGCTCGCGGCAAGTGGCGCATGCAGCAGAACGAGCTTGTAGTACGCGGCGCCCACGACCACCGCGAGCGCCAGCACGCTGACGAGCCACCCGGATCGATGCGCGCTGGTGCGCTGATACACCGGCTGGCAGCGCGCGAGCACGCCGAGCACGAACATCAGTTGCCACGCGAACGGGTTGAAGTCCCAGTGCATGTCGGGCGCGGCGGGAAGGTACTTGCTGACCGCCGGTGCGCCGGCCCACAGGGCGACGCTGCCGGCGACCAGCAGCCAAGGCTTGCTGCGCGCGAGCGGCAGGATCGCGGGCACCAGCAGCGCGAAGAACGCGTACATCGGCAGCACGGACGCGAGGTACGGCTGGCGGCGTAGCAGCACGATGTCGCGCAGCGCGGCAAGCGGCGTGTCGATCAGGTCGTCGAGATCGGTCGTGGCGAGATTCGGCCCCTCGATGCTGAATGCGGTTAGCACCGCGCTGACCAGCAGCATCAGCCCGGCGGTGACGAGAAACGCGCGATAGATCTCGAACGAGCGACGCAGGAAGCGGCCGCGCGCGATCGTCTCATTGCGCCGCTCGGCGAGCGTCGCATAGGCGGTGGCGGTCGCGAAGCCGCCGAGGAACACGAATACTTCGGCGGCATCGCACAGCGCGTACGCATGCAGCGTCACGCGCGACAGGATGCTGCCGCCGATGTGATCGACGACGATGATCAGCAGAACCAGTCCGCGGAAGAAGTCGAGCTCGATCAGGCGAGAAGATGACTTGGCCATTGTTTTGCGTCAAAAGCAGCCCCGTGCGACGGCGCGCTGATCCAGCGCGGCGGGCGTCTCACAAGGCTTTTTAATATGGGATTGGGTGCTGCGGCGGTGAGGTGATCCGTGCTGGCGTCGCCTGTGGCCCATCTCGCCACGCTCGACCGGTATCGCAAGGCGGCCGTGTCAGCGGGCTGTGAAGATGACCTTCGCTGTGACGCCGAGTTCCGTTGCATCGCAGCAAAGCGCAGGATTATATTTCTTTTCATGACAATGACGCACCGAGACCGGCAGCGGCTGCCGCTGCTGTTTACCTGAAGCGACGTTACGAAAAAAGAGGCAGCAACGCGCAGTGGAGAATTAGCAACATTCTCGATGCTTGGCGCATCCACTCATGGACGGCCGGACGATGTCGTGTGAGGATTTCCGGAAAAGCGCAGCCATTGGAGCAGTCTTCAGAACTGCTGGAAAAGTGACGAGAATAAAGAGCAAAGAGAACAAAGCGGCCGGATCGAGTTGTCCTATCACTCGAGGTGCAGGGAGATCATCATGAACAAGCAAGTGTTCGCGCTGGCTGTCTCCATTGCTGCGTCCGCCGTTCTTGCCGCGCCTGCCGCCGCGCAGACTAGCGTCACGCTGTACGGCGTGATCGACGAAGGCATCAACTACACGAACAATGTCGGCCACGGCCATGTTTATGAACTCGCCAGCGGCCTTGCGCAGGGAAGCCGCTGGGGCCTGAAGGGTTCCGAAGATCTCGGCGGCGGCCTGAAGGCGATCTTCCAGCTCGAGAATGGTTTCGATCTGAATTCCGGGCGGCTCGGGCAGGGCGGCCGCCTGTTCGGCCGGCAGGCTTTCGTCGGACTCAGTTCACAGGCGTACGGCACGCTGACGTTCGGCCGGCAATATGACTCGGTCGTCGATTATCTCGCGCAGACCACGGCCAACGGCAATTGGGGCGGCGAGCTGTTCTCGCATCCGTACGACAACGACAACACCGACAATACGTTCCGCCTCGACAACACCGTCAAGTACACGAGCGCGTCGATCTCGGGCTTCCAGTTCGGCGGCACCTACAGCTTCAGCAACGACACGAACTTCGCCAACAATCGCGCCTACAGCTTCGGCGGCCAGTACACGTACGGCGGGCTGCTGGTCGCGGCGGCCTATCTGCAGGCCGACAATCCGGGCAACGGCTCGAACGGGGCGATCACCGCGAACGACACCGGCTTCGTCGCGACGCGCCTGCGCGTGTTCGGCGGCGGCATCACCTATACGTTCGGACCGGCGACGGCGGGCTTCGTCTATAGCAACTCGAACTACCTGGAGCCGACCGCAAACGGCTATCTCGGCATCGAGCCGCTGGTGCCGCTCGTGCCTGTCACACCGCCGGGCGTGCTGCTGAATTCGCTCAAGTATCAGAACTTCGAGATCAACGGCAAATATCAGATTTCGCCGGTGCTGTTCGTCGGCGCGCAGTACGTGTACACGATGGAAACCTACGACGCATCGAACGGCGGCGTGAAGCCGCGCATCCATACATTCGGCCTGATGGCCGACTACAACCTGTCCAAGCGCACCGACCTCTATCTGCAGGGCGCCTATCAACAGGTCACCGGCGATTCCACGCTGTCGATCCTCGATTACGCATTCATCCCCGGCACGCAGTCGCCGTCGTCGACGTCGAAGCAGGTCGTCGTACGCGCGGCGATCCGGCATAAGTTCTAGTTCGCTGCCCGTCAAAAGCAGATCGGCCAGCCTTCGGATTCCGAAGGCTGGCCTTTTTTGCGCCCTCCGACGCGACGCATGGCTATTCAAGTTCTCCTCCTGCCTGCCGATAAGTCGAATGCCAACAAGTCTGAACGCGCCGCGGCGAAGCGGTGATGTGTGCGTCGTTGGCGTCCCAATAGACGTGCGGTCGTAACGGGGAAATACGGCTCGTAACGTCTGTATCAGAGTGTGTGGGGCAGGGCGTTTTTATTAGACGACACTTTAGAATTCCGCGAGAAATTTGATCGGCAAGCAGGCAGGAAGTGAGCGCCATACGAGGCGGCTTCGCCGTGCCGTCGGGAAGGCCGCGCGGCCGAAGATCGCGCACCCCGTCCGCGGCATCGGGCTATCCGGCTTGCGCATCCATACAGCAGGAGTCGAACAGGATGAGAAAACGTTTCGACAGAACGTTATTGGCCAGTCTCGCCGGCGCGTGGGTCGCGCTGGCCGTCAGCGGTTGTGCGAACGTCGGGCAGCCGAATGTGCAGAACGGTGCGGCAACCAGCGCCAACGCGGCGTCCGGCGTGCCCGCGGCGAATGCGGCGGGAGCGGCGTCTGGCGACCCGGCGGCAGCCGCGCCGCTGTCGATCGGCGCCAGCGATGACACGCCGCTGAAAAAGTCGCCGCCGCTCGTGTATCGGGTCAGGCGAGGCGACACGCTCGCGCGGGTTGCGCAGCATCATCACATCAGCGTCAAGCAGTTGCAGGCATGGAACGGATTGAAGGCGTCGGCGCGGCTGAAGCCGGGGCGGGTGCTGCACGTTGCGTCGCCGGAAACGGTGCGCGCGGTGAAGGCGGCCAATGCGGCGGCCGCCGCGAAGGCGGCGGCGCAATCCGCGGCGCAGCGTGCGTCACAAGCGACAGCGCAAACGTCGGCGCAAGCTTCGACACAGTCCGCCGCGCCGGCTCCGGATGCCACCGAAGTCCGCGAAGTCACGCAGGAAACCCGCCGGCACGCGAGCAACGTGGCGCTCGCGTGGCCTGCCGCGGGCAGCGTCGTCGAAGCGTTCCAGCCCGGCGAAACACGCGGCATCGAAATCGGTGGCAAAGCGGGCGATCCGGTGCGAGCCGCCGCCGACGGCAAGGTGATGTACGCGGGCACCGGACTGAACAGCTACGGCAGTCTGATCATCGTCCAGCACAACAAGGATTTTCTGACCGCGTATTCGCACAACCGCAAGCTGATGGTCAAGATGGGCGACATCGTCCGCAAGGGACAGCAGATCGCGGAGATGGGTGACGAGAACAACTCGCGTGTGTCGGTGGGGTTCGAAGTGCGGCGCGACGGCAAGCCGGTCGATCCGCTGCCTTATCTGTCGCAGGGGCGCGGCTGAGCTTCGACGTTCCCGGAAAAGCTCACCTTGAATTTATTCAGCTAAACCAGGTAATTTGATCGACCGCGCATTCCGGCGGTCGACGAATCGTTGCAAAAGTACCTTCACGTAAGAGCATTCCTCTCGATCTGCGCAATAGTATCGACAATCAACCATGCGGCCACGACCCGCAGCCGTTTATGAACGGTGAGGCGATGCAGGAGCCGGCAGGCAGCGCACGCGCCGCCGCCGTGCCTGGCGCGAATCGCCGTTACGTCGTTTGCACTCCGCGCAGCAGCCGCGATACCTCGCCGTGGTAATGCAGGATCGCGGGATCGGCCTGCAAGAGCGGCAGATAACGCGGCAGGAAGTGATTGTGCGGTTGATCGGGCGCGAACAGGCCGACCACGGCCTCGGCGGTCGCGAGACGGTCGCCGGCCTCGGCTTCCGCGTCGTCGAGAACTTCGTCGACGCTCGCGATCACCGTCGACAGCGGCGTCAGCCAACGAAACCCCGAGCCGTTGATCAGCACCTGCAGGAATGCCGCCGGCGTTACCGGGCCGAACTCCTTTTCGTACGCGGCGCGTTCGTGATCGAGAATCGCCTTGTGCAGCGCAAGCAATGGTCGGCGAATGTCCGTGAGGAATTGAGTGCATTGCGGGTCGTTCATCGGCGGCTCCAGCGGCTGAGGTGATTCGACGGAATCGTGCGTCGCAACACCACAAAGTGCGATGCAGCGGGTCGCGCGATCACGCTAACGGATCGATCCGTCGATGGTAACGCATCGCTCCAGCCGACACATGCGATCCACCGCGCACAGCATGCGATGTGCCGCCTGGCACCGCCAATGCGAACTTCTTTCGACACGGCTACAATCGGCCGGTTTTCTTGCGACACCCGCTCGCTCACGGGCCGCATTTCATGGCTTATTAGCGCGACACGCCGAACAAAACCGGTGCATGTCCGCGGTCTGGTGCGGTGTCGCGATCTAAACCGCGTGACCACAACAACATCCCCACCCGGAGCCGCTCATGACAACGCTCAATATCAACGGCGAAACCCATACCGTCGATGCCCCGCCAGACATGCCCCTGCTGTGGGTGCTGCGTGATCTCGTCGGGCTGACCGGCACCAAGTTCGGCTGCGGCATCGCGCAATGCGGCGCATGCACCGTGCATCTCGATGGCGTCGCGGTGCGTTCGTGCGTGTTCCCGGCGGCGGCGGTCGGCGACCGCAAGATCGTCACGATCGAAGCGCTCGGCGCCACGCCCACGGGCCAGAAAGTGCAGCAGGCCTGGCGTGAGCTCGACGTCGTGCAATGCGGCTACTGTCAGTCGGGGCAGGTGATGTCGGCGGCGTCGCTGCTCGCGCGCAATCCCAATCCGAGCGACGCCGACATCGACGCCGCGATGGCGGGCAACATCTGCCGCTGCGGAACCTATCACCGCGTGCGCGCGGCGATCAAGCACGCCGCGAAGGGGGCCTGACATGTCCCAGGGATTGCTCGATGCACAGAACGGCGCGCAGCTGGCTGACACCGACACGCGGCATGCGCGCGGCATCTCGCGGCGCGGCTTCCTCAAATTCGGCGTGACGGTCGGCGCCGCGGCCGGCGGCGGTCTGCTGCTCGGCTTCAGCATGCCGGCCGTGAGCCAGGATCAGAAGGCGGGCAAGAGCGTGATCGGCGGCGATGCGAACGAGGCGCCGCAAAGCGGCGTGTTCGCGCCGAACGCGTTCATCCAGATCGACAACGCCGGCAAGGTCACGCTCGTGATACCGAAGGTCGAGATGGGTCAGGGCGTCTATACGTCGATTCCAATGCTGATCGCTGAGGAACTCGAAGTGCCGCTCGGCACGGTCACGCTCGATCACGCGCCGCCCAACGAAAAGCTCTTCATGGACCCGCTGCTCGGCGGGCAGTTGACCGGCGGCTCGACGTCGATCCGCTTCGCGTGGGAGCCGATGCGCCGCGCGGGCGCGACTGCGCGCGTGATGCTGATCAACGCGGCCGCGCAGCAGTGGCAGGTCGATCCGGCGAGTTGCCATGCGCAGGCCGGTCAGGTGATCCACGCGGCCAGTAATCGCAGCGCGAGCTATGGTCAGCTCGCGCAGGCCGCCTCCGCGCTGCCCGCGCCGCAGAACGTGCCGTTGAAAGACCCGAAGGACTTCAAGCTGATCGGCACGCCGGCGAAGCGTCTCGATTCGCCGGAGAAAGTCGACGGTACTGCGCAGTTTGGCCTCGACGTGCGCTTGCCCGACATGGTTTACGCGGCGATCGCGAACTGTCCGGTGTTCGGCGGCACGCTCGCGAGCGTCGACGATACGCATGCGAAGACGATCCCCGGCGTGCGCGAGGTCATCAAGCTCGACAACGCGGTCGCGGTGATCGGCGCTCACACGTGGGCCGCGAAGCGCGGCCTGCAGGCGCTCGACATCAAGTGGAACGAAGGCGCGGGCGCGCAGGTATCGATGAAGCGCATCGTCGACGATCTCGCGGCGGCCTCGCAACATGGCGGCGCGGTGGCGCGCAAGGACGGCGACGTCGGCCGCGCGTTCGGCGATGCGAAGTCGCGCCTCGACGCGGTCTACCAGCAGCCGTTCCTCGCGCACGCGACGATGGAGCCGGTCAACGCCACGGTCCACGTGCGCGGCGACGCCTGCGAAATCTGGCTCGGCTCGCAGGTGCCGACGCGGGTCGTCGATGCGGCGGTCGCGGTCACGGGCTTGCCCGCCGACAAGATCATCGTGCACAACCATCTGATCGGCGGCGGCTTCGGACGGCGGCTCGAAACCGACATGGTCACGCAGGCCGTGAAGGTCGGCAAACAGGTGTCGACGCCGGTCAAGGTGCTGTGGACGCGCGAGGAGGACATCCAGCACGACATGTACCGACCGTACTACTACGACACGATCTCGGCCGGGCTCGACGCGAACGGCAAGCCGATCGCGTGGCAGCATCGCATTGCCGGGTCGTCGATCATGGCGCGCTTCGCGCCGCCCGCGTTCAAGAACGGGCTCGACCCCGACGCGGTGGAGGTCGCCGCCGATCTGCCGTACGACCTGCCGAACCAGCTGGTCGACTACGTGCGCGTGGAACCGCACGCGGTGCCCACCGCGTTCTGGCGCGGCGTCGGGCCGACGCGCGGCACGTTCGTCGTCGAGAGTTTCATCGACGAACTCGCCGCGCACGCGAAGATCGATCCGGTGCAGTACCGGCGCGATCTGCTCGGCAAATCGCCGCGCGCGTTGAACGTGCTCAACCTGGCCGCGCAAGCGGGCAATTGGGGCAGCGCGCTGCCCAAGGGGCAAGGGCGCGGCATCTCGGTGATGCACGCGTTCGGCAGCTTCTTCGCGATCGTCGTCGAGGTCGCGGTCGAGCAGGGCGAAGTGACGGTCAAGCGCGTCAACTGCGCGGTCGATTGCGGGATGTTCGTCAACCCGAACACGATCGAAGCGCAGGTGCAGGGCGGCATCATCTTCGGCATCACGGCGGCGCTTTATAGCGAGATCACGATCAAGGACGGTCGCGTCGAGCAGAACAACTTCACCGACTACCGGATGCTGCGCATCAACCAGACGCCGCCGATCGACGTGCATATCGTGAAGAGCGGCGAGGCGCCCGGCGGCATCGGCGAACCCGGCACCGCCGCGCTCGCGCCCGCGCTGACCAACGCGATCTATGCGGCCACCGGCACGCGGCTGCGGCAATTGCCGGTTGGCCGCCAACTGCACAACGCCTGACGCGCAAGGAGCCCGACATGAAAAACATGCTGAAGCGTCTTGGCGCGGCGCTATGCGTCGCATTGCCGTTTATCGCCCAGGCACCTGCTGATGCCGCAACTCCGGCAGCCACCGGCGCAGCCGATCAAACGCTCGTGCAACGCGGCGCTTACCTCGCTCAACTCGGCGATTGCGCCGCTTGCCACACCGCGCCGAAAGGCAAGCCGTTCGCCGGCGGCCTGCCGATGAACACGCCGATGGGCCGCATCTACGTGACCAATATCACGCCCGACGCACGGACCGGCATCGGCGGTTACACGGAAGCCGACTTCGCGCGGGCGCTGCGTGAGGGCGTCGCGAAAGACGGCCACAACCTGTATCCGGCGATGCCGTATCCGTCCTACGCGAAGGTCAACGACGACGACGTGAAGGCGCTGTACGCGTTCTTCATGCACGGCGTCGCGCCGGTGCAGCAGGCGAATCGCGAGTCCGACATCAAGTGGCCGTTGAACATGCGCTGGCCGCTGATGTTCTGGAACATGGCGTTTCTCGAGAAGGGTGCGTATCGCGACAAGCCGGGCAAGGACGTCGCGTGGAATCGCGGCGCCTATCTGGTGCAAGGGCTCGGACATTGCGGGTCGTGTCACACGCCGCGCGGTGTTGCGTTCCAGGAAAGTGCGCTCGACGAAAGCGGCAGCGCATTCCTGAGCGGCGCGCTGCTCGACGGCTGGTTCGCGTCGAACCTCACGGGCGAGCACAACACCGGGCTCGGCCGCTGGAGCGACGCTGATCTGCGCACGTTCCTGAAGACCGGCGCGAATCGCCATGCATCGGCGTTCGGCGCGATGACGAGCGTGATCAACAACAGCACGCAAGCGATGAGCGATCAGGACGTCGCGGCAGTCTCGACGTATCTGAAGTCGCTGCCGCCGGCCGGCGGCACCGGCGCGGCGGCCTATACGTACGATCCGCAGGCGACGAAGGTGTCGCTCGATCGCCCCGCGAACGATGCCGGCGCGCGCGTCTATACGGCGTATTGCATGCATTGCCATGGCGTCGACGGGCACGGCTTCGCGCCGATGCTCGCGCCGCTCGCCGGCAATCCGAACGTGCTCGCGAAGGATGCGTCGTCGCTGATCAACGTCACGTTGAACGGCACCGGCGATCTCGTGATCGACGGCGTGCCGTCGCCGTTTCCGATGCCCGGCTTCGCCGCGGTGCTCGACGATCAGCAGATCGCCGACGTGCTGAGCTTCGTGCGGGCTGGCTGGAACAACGGCGCGCCGGCGGTCGGTGCGGCGGAGGTGGCGAAGTTGCGGCAGTCGACGCAGGCGGGGCGTTGATCGGTCGCTAAGTGCGGCGCAGAGGCGCGCTTGCCGACCTCGCGCCGTTTCAGGCTGTGGGCCAACCGACGGCAGCTATCATAGTGGGACGGCCACACCGTGCCTTCGTCGATGGACTCGCCGTCGGCCAATGCCGACATTAGCACCACGACCGATACAGGCGCATTGCTCCTATGGGAGCCCCCGTCGCGTTCGAACGGCTCTCAGAATTGGCCACGACCTTCGTCCGCCGCGGCGCCGAAGTCTCTGCGCGAAGCTCATGGACTTCCGACATGACCCTGCCCAGTCAAGCCCGAAACGTGTCGGTCACTCCGTCGGCTTCTCGCCTGCCGACGCTCAGTCACATACAGATCGCGTCGCTGTGGTTTGCGCTCTTTACCCAATGGATGACGGTCGTTCCGGTGCTCGTGCCGGCACAGGTCGCCGATATGCTCGGACGCGATGCCGCGTTGAAGGAAGGCGTGGCCGGCTCCGTCATTGCGTCCGGCGCATTCATTGCGATGATCGTGGCGCCGCTGGCCGGCGCGCTTTCAGATCGCTGCTCTGCAAAACATGGACGTCGGCGACCGTTTCTCGTCACCGGCGTGTTCGGCACTGCGGTTGCACTGGTATGGCTTGGTTCATTCAACGGCGGGGGGAGCGTAGTGATGTATACGCTCGCATTCCTGCATCTCCAGTTCTGGTGGAACTGGGCGGCGGGGCCGTACGCCGGGCTGGTGCCCGATGTCGTGCCAAAACAGGATACCAACCGCGCGAGCGCATGGCTCAACGTGATGACCGTGCTCGGCACGATCACTGGCAACGTGGTGCTCGTTGTCCTCTATTCGCCGGGCCACCTGTATCCTCCGGTTGCCGCGTTCATTGCGATTATGTTGCTCTGCCTTTGGCTGACGATTCGCGGCTCCCGCGAGCCGACACCTGTCAGATCCCGACAACGGTTCGAGCTCGTCACCTTCATGCGCTCGTTCTATCTCGATCCACGCCTGCACCGAAACTTTTACTGGGTGCTGGTAACCCGTCTGTTCGGCAACATGGGAATCTGGTCGATCTTCACCTTCATGTTGTACTACCTGCAGGACGTGATCGGCATTCGTCATCCGACCAGTCTTATGAATGGGCTGCTTGGCGTCGGCGTGGTGCTAGCGATCCCGGCCAGCTTGCTGGGCGCACGGCTCGCCGACCGGCACGGCGTGGTTCCCGTCGTCCGCCTGACCAGCTGGATCATGGCCGGAGCTGCGATTGGCTTTGTCCTCTTGGCGTTGCATCCAAACCTGTTGCTGGTGATCGCAGTCGGGCTGGTTTTCTGCGCCGCTTACGGAACCTATCAAGCCGTCGACTGGGCACTCGCGCTGCAAGTGTTGCCAGACAATGCGTCCAGCGGCAAGGACATGGGCATCTGGCAAGTGTCGATGGTGCTACCGCAGATCCTCGGCCCTGCCGCGACCGGGTGGATGCTGTCATGGGTCAAGGCGTTTGCCGGTGCCGGACCCGCCTATGTCGTCGCGTTTGTCGTCGCAGCGGGGTGGTTCGTGCTGGCGGCGTGGTTCGTCTCGCGCATCAAGATTGCTTCCCGGCAGCACGTATCCGTGACTTGAACTACAGACTGCGAATCACCTCACCGATGCTGTCCCACCTTCTGCCGCTTTTCGAGCACGCGAGCATACCAGGTCAGCGGAAAACACATCGCGAAGTAGATCATCGCGACCATGCCGTAGATCGGAAACGGCCGGAACGCGGCATTTGTGATCATCGTGCCGGTCTTCGTCAGTTCGGCGAAGCCGATGATCGACGCGAGCGCGGTGCTCTTGACCACCTGCACGAGAAAACCGACGCTCGGCGCGACCGCGATCTTCAGCGCCTGCGGCCACACGATATAGCGCAACTGCTGGCCGAACGTCATGCCGAGGCTCGCACCCGCGGCCCACTGACCGCGCGGCACCGCTTCGACGCAGCCGCGCCAGATGTCGACCAGATACGCGCTCGTATAGAGCGTCAGCGTGACGGTCGCGGCGGCCCACGGCGACACGTCGATGCCGACGAGCGGCAAGCCGAAGAACGCGAGAAAAAGCTGCATCAAGAGCGGCGTGCCCTGAAACACCTCGACGTACAGCACGACGAGGCGGCGCAGCCACGCGATCGGCGACACGCGCATCGCGAGCAGCACTAGCCCGACTATCCCGCCACCGACGAACGCGATCAGCGACAGCAGCACGGTCCAGCGCGCGGCGAGCAGCAGGTTGCGGGCGATGTCCCACAGGGTGAATTCGACCATGATCAGCGCTCCGTGGGCAGAGTGCGCGCGCCGCGCCACATCAGGCGGCTGCGCCAGTTGCGCGGCAAGCCGTCGTTGCCGCTACGGCTGTTGTCACCACGTGCCGCGCGGCCCGCGAACAGCCCGCGGCCGAAGCGGTTCAACAGCTGCCGCAATGCGATCGACATCAGCAGATAGGTCGCCGTGATGATCACGTAGCTCTCGAACGAGCGGAAGTTGCGCGACTGGATGAAGTTCGCCGCATAGGTCAGGTCGGGCACCGAGATCTGCGACACGACGGCCGAGCCAAGCATCACGATCAGCACCTGGCCGAGCAGCGCGGGAAACACGTTGGCGAGCGCCTGCGGCAGCACGACGTAGCGGAACACCTGGCGTCCGTGCAGGCCGAGGGCCTGGGCGGCCTGCACCTGACCGCGCGAAATCGAATCGATGCCGGCGCGCACGATCTCGATCGCGTACGCGCCGAGATTGACGGTCATCGCGAGAATCGCGGCCTGGATCTCGTCGATATGAATGCCGAGGCTCGGCAGGCCGAAAAACACGAAGAACAACTGCACCAGAAACGGCGTGTTGCGGATCAGCTCGACGTAGCTCGCGACCAGCCAGCGCGCCCACTTCGGCCCGGCCGCCGCGACGCTCGCGCCGGCGATCCCCACCAGCCCACCCGCCAGGGTCGACACGGCCGTGAGGCCGAGGGTCACGGCGGCGCCGCGCGCGAGCATCCCCGCATACAGGCCGAAGCCGCTGAAATCGAACGCGTAAGTCATGGCCTCGTGCCCATCGTAGGATCAGATCGCGGCGCGGCCTTCACGGCGCTGCGCCACAGGGTTCAAAGATCGGCCGGCAGCGGCGCGCGCAGCCACTTCTGCGAAATCGCGTTCATCGTACCGTCCTTGCGGGCCTTGGCAATCGTTTCGTCGACCTTTGCCTTCAGGCGCGGCTCGTTCTTGTTCAGACCGACGTGATCGGGCGAGCTGAACAGCGCGAACTTCTGCTCCGGATCGTTCGCCGGATGCCGCGCGAGAATCGTCGCGCCGACGTCGTTGCCGACCACCATCAACTGTACCTGACCAGAAAGAAACGCCGAAATAGCGCCGTTCGGATCGTCGAAACGTTTGATGTTCGCCGACGGCGGCGCGATCTTTGTCACGCTCAGGTCTTCGAGCGTGCCGCGCGCGACCGAAATCGACTTGCCGCCGAGGTCGGCGGCGTTTTTCACCGGCAGCGACTTCGGGCCGAACACCGCGAGGTAGTACGGCGCGTAGGGTTGCGAGAAGTCGATCACTTTTTCGCGCTCGGGCGTCTGGCCGACCGACAGCAACATATCGGCCTTGTGGTCGGCGAGGAAGGCCATGCGGTTGTCGCCGGTGACCGGCACCAGTTCGACCTTCGCGTTGAGCGCCTTGCCGATCAGATTGGCGACGTCGATGTCGTAGCCGACCGGCTTCATGTCCGGACCGATCGAGCCGAACGGCGGATAGTCCTCGAATACGCCGATGCGCACGGTGCCCGACTTCGCGATGTCGTCGAGCGCGTCGGCATGCGCGGCCGACGGCAGCGCGCACAGCGCGCCGAGCGCGGTCATTGCGAGCGTCGCGGCGAGCGTCGCGAACACGCGGCGGGTCGATTGGAGAGCGGGGCGCTGATTCATCATCTGTTCCTCTATCGTCATGCAGTTTTATGGAAGCGAAGCGTGTGTGATGGGTTCGGGTATCAGGCGGCGCGCGCGGCGATCAGCTTGCACGCGTGCGGCGGCAGCTCGGCGAGCACCGGCATGCCGAGCGCGAGCCCGGGCGTTTCGCGCGGCGTGGTCGCGGCGGTCAGCGTGAAGCCCGCGCAATCGATCGTCGCTTCGAGCGAGGCGCCGACGTCGCGAATGAACGTGACGGTACCGGGCAGCCGGTTCGGGTTCGGTGCTTCCGTGGCCGCCTTCACGCAGATGTCCTCGGGGCGAATCAGCAGGCGGATCGCGTCGCCGGCCGCACCCGGCTGCCGCGCATCGGCGAGCGGCGCGCTCGGGTGCGGCGTCACCGCGATGCGCCGTCCGCCCGGCAGGCTCACGACGCCCGCGCCGTCGTACCGCACCGGCAGAATGTTGCCGAGCCCGATGAAGTCGGCGACGAACTCGCTGACCGGATCGCGGTAGATGTCGAGCGGCTTGCCGACCTGCGCGATGCGGCCTTTCTCCATCACGACGATCTCGTCGGCCATCGTCATCGCTTCGCGCTGATCGTGCGTGACCATGATCGTCGTGATGCCGAGGCGTTGCTGCAGCAGGCGGATTTCGACCTGCATCGCCTCGCGCAGCTTCGCGTCGAGCGCGGACAGCGGTTCGTCGAGCAGCAGCAGTTGGGGCTCGGAGGCAATTGCGCGCGCGATCGCGACACGCTGACGCTGGCCGCCCGACAGCTGCGTGACCGGCCGGTTCGCCATGTGCGGCAGCTGGATCAGTTCGAGAAGCTCGGCGACGCGGCGCGTTTGCCTGTCCTTCGCGACCTTGCGCAGCTTCAGCGGATACGCGACGTTCTGCGCGACCGTCATATGCGGAAACAGCGCGAGCGACTGGAACACCATGCCGAAGTCGCGCCGGTTGGCCGGTAGCCGCGTGATGTCGCGGCCGGCAAAATGGATGCTGCCCTCGGTCGGCGTTTCGAGGCCTGCGATCATCCGCAGCAGCGTGGTCTTGCCGCAGCCGGACGGGCCGAGAAAGCACACCAGCTTGCCGTCGGGCACGCTCAGGTCGACGTCGTCGACGGCATGCACGGCGCCGAAGCGCCGCGTGACGGCCTGCAAGGTCAGATGGGTCATCGGAAGCTCCAGCAAGGTGACGGGTTCACAGCGCGACGCCTTCGTCGCCGATCAGCTTTTCGAGCAGCCAGATCAGCGCGAAGTCGATCGCGACGATGACCACCGCGAAACAGAACACGGTCGGATCGAGCGACGACACCGTGCGGCTATAGAGCCATACCGGCAGCGTCATCGTATCGATGCTGTACAGGAAGAACGTCACCGTGAACTCGTTGAACGACACGATGAAGGCGAACAGCATACCGGCGAGAATGCCGGGGCGCATCAGCGGCAGCACCACGTCGATGAGCGCGCGGCCGGGGCTCGCGCCCATCACGAGCGCGGCTTCCTCGAACTCGGGGCCGATCGACGCGACCGACGCCGCGCAGTTCTTCACCGTGAACGGCAGCGCCAGGATCACATGCGCGATGATCAGCCGGCCGACGCCCAGCTCGACCGGCAGCACGTTGAACACCAGCAGCAGCGACAGGCCGAGCATTACGAGCGGATAGACGAGCGGCAGCGCGACCAGTTGCTCGACCATCGGCTTGCCGCGAAAACGGTAGCGCGACAGCGCGTACGCAGCGGGCACGGAGACCAGCGTCGCGATCAGCATCGTCGCTAGCGCGACGACGAGGCTCGTGGTCAGCGCGGCGCCCATCGACAGTGTATCGGTCGCGTCCGGTGACACGAAGCTGTGCCACGCCGCGCGGTACCAGTGCAGGCTGTACGCGTGCGGAGGGAATTCGAGCGTGTCGGCCGCGCTGAACGACATCGCGATCATCGTGAGGATCGGCAGCGCGGCGAGAAACAGCACGATGCCCGCGACGAGCGCGGTCGCGCGGCCGAGCTGGCCGGGCATCGTCTGAGGCAGGCGCGGGAAGCGCGGCAAACGAGGTTCGGTGCGCGGCAGGCGCGAGGTCGGCAGCGGCGTGCTCATGCGTGAGGCTCCCCGGTCAGACGTTGGGTGCGGCGCACGAGCCGTTGCGACAGCGCCATCACGGCGAGCGTCGCGATCATCAGCACCACGCCGGAAGCGGAGGCGGCCGGCCAGTTCAGGAGCGGCGCGACCTGATCGTGCACCAGCACCGCGAGCATCGGCACACGCCGGCCGCCGAGCAGCAGCGGCACCGCGAAGGCGCTCGCGTTGTACGCGAACACCAGCAGCGCGCCCGATACGAGGCCCGGCATCGCGAGCGGCAGCAGTACGTGACGCAGCGTTTGCCAGCGCGTCGCGCCGAGCGTCGCGGCGGCTTCCTCGTACGAGATCGACACCGCGCGCATCGCGCTGGACAGCGGCAGCACGGCGAGCGGAAACGCGGTCTGGATCAGCCCGAGCAGCACACCATGCTCGCGATACAGCCACATCACCGGACGCTCGACGAGTCCGCTCGCGAGCAGCGCGTGATTGAGCAGACCCGCCGGGCCGAGGATCACGAGCCAGCCATAGCCTTGCAGCAGCAGATTGACGAGCAGCGGCAGCAGCACACCCGCGAGCAGCAGCCGGCGCGCGAGCCGCGATGTCGTGCGCGCCATCGCGAGCGCGACCGGAATCGCGAGCACGACCGCGCACAGCATGCTCTGGAACGCGAGCCGCAGCGTCAGCCACAACGACTTCAGGAAGTAGCCATCGAGCAGGTCCGCGTAGTTCTGCAGCGTGAAGCTGCGCCATTCGTTGCCGGACGTGCCGAAGCTCATGCGCAGCACGACCAGCGCGGCCGCGCCGAGTATCGCCAGAAACAGCAGGATCGGCGCAAGTAGCAGCCACGGCCGGGCTTTCGCGAGCGTCGTTGCGCCGGCAGCGGGGTCGGTCACAGCCGTCTCGACGACGGCGGAAGCGGAAGCAGCGCCGCCGGGCGTCGGGCCCGGCGCGGCTTCGTCCGGCATCATCGCGGCACGCCGCGGGAAGCGCGCGAGCATCGTGGTTACGCCGAGAAGATTTCGGTGTAGCGCTTGATCCATGCCGGCTGCACGGCGGCGAGCGCCTTGTCGTCATGCAGCACGGCTTTCTCGGCGATCTGCTGCGGACTCGGCACGAACGCGCGGCTCTCGGCCGGAATCATCGCTTTCGAGTTGACCGGACCGTTCAGCACGTCGGCGGCCATGCGGCCTTGCACGCCGGCGTCGAGCGAGTGATTGATGAACGCGTGGATCAGGTCGGTGTCGCCCGGATGCGCTTTCGGAATCACCGTGAACATCAGTTGCGTCGCGAAGCCTTCCTTCATGCCGTAGGTCACGCCCATCTTGTATTCGGGCTTGCGGATCTGATCCGGGAAAAACGCGGGCGAGTAGATGCCGCCGATGTCGAGCGAGCCCGTGCGGAACAGATCGGCAACCTGGTTCGGGTTCTCGCCGAGCGTCATCACGTGGTCTTTGAGCTGCGCGAGCTTCTTGAAGCCGGGCTCGATGTTCTGCTGCGAGCCGCCGTTCATCTTCGCGGCGATGATCGCGAGATCGACCGCTTCGGCCCACTCGGGCGGCGGCAGGAAAACGCGGCCGGCGTATTTCGGGTCCCACAGCGCCTCGTACGACGAAGGCGGCGTCTTGACCGTCGCGGTGTTGTAGATGAGGCCGTCGGACCACAGCAGATAGCCGACGCCGAAGCCGTTCGCGCCGGTGCGGTATGGCGGCGCGACTTCTTTCAGGTTCGGCAGGCGGTCGAGGTCGGGCTTCATCAGCAGGCCCGCGTCGGCGAGGCCGGAGGCGCCGACACCGGCGAGCGTGATCACGTCATAGGTGGGGCGCTCGCCCGCTGCCTTGACTTTGGCGACCATGCCGGAGGTGCCGTCGGCGCGATCGGCGATGACCTTCGCGCCGGTCTTCGCGGTGAAGGTCGCGGCGATGTTGCGCAGCGCGGCCGTGCCGGTATCGTCCGACCAGGTCAGGATGCGCAGCGTCTTGCCGCTGAAGTTGTGCTCCTGCGCGCGCAGATTGAGGAACGGCATCGGCAGCGCGGATGCCGCGAGCGCCGTACCGATCGTCTTGATGGCCTGCCTTCTACCCCGTTTGATCTGCTGCATGGCGGTCTCCTCTGTTGAACGCCCGTTGCCCATGATTCGCCGTGACCGCTGCCGGATATACCGTGCGTGGATGCACTGTAGGTTTGCCAAAATCACGCAACAATCGAAATATGCGCATGGATCGCATGACGTACGCTCATGGCTCGCCGCCGGCGAACGCGGTGGCGAGCGGTTTGGCGACGCGCCGGGAAGCTACGGGCGATGGCGTATGCGGGTTAACGTCTATATCTGGCTGAGGAATCCCAGCGTTCGTCGAGGTATGAGGAAAGCTCGGTTCTGGTGCGGTTGCTGAGGGCTTTTTGCACCGCGCCGGTGCGACATTCCTCGGTACGGGCGTTTTTCACGCATGCCATGAGTCGAACGCATGCGGGTTTGCCCGCGCGCCCACTCGTGCGCGCATAGCCGATCGCGTATGCTGTGGGCTTGACGGGCAGGGCGGCGAGGGGCGCCGCCGCAGCCACGCAATGATTTTTTCTGATCCTGGACATCCGATGCGACGCCTACCGCCGCTCAACGCGCTGCAGATTTTCGAAACCGTCGCGCGCCATCGCAGCTTCACGCGTGCCGCCGATCATCTGTGCCTGACGCAAGGCGCGGTCAGCCGGCAGATCATCGCGCTCGAGGAGTACTACAAGTTTCCGCTGTTCAAGCGGCACGCAAAGGGGCTGACGCTGACCGCCGAGGGCGAAATGCTGCTGCCGGCGGTCAAGGAGAGCTTCGCGCGGATCGAGGAAATGTCGCTGCGCTTGACGAGGCAGCGCACCGATCTCGCGCTCAAGGTGCCAACCTGCGTGATGCGCTGGATGCTGCCGAAGATCATGCGCTTCCAGTCCGACTATCCCGATCTGCACGTGCAGATCACCACCACCTGGCAGCACGACGTCGATTTCCAGAGCGAGCCGTTCGACGCGGCGATCATCTACGGTTCGTCGCCCGGTGCGGACGTGCAGGCGGTGTCGCTGTTCGAGGAGCGTCTGACGCCGGTCTGCACGCCCGAGCTGCTGAAGGACAAGCCGCTCGCGCAGGTGGCCGATCTCGGGCGCCACACGCTGCTGCATCCGACGCGCGATCACCGCGACTGGAAGATGTGGCTCGCGAAAGTCGCGGAAGCCGATTCGGCGGGCGCCGCGACGATCGACGCGGAGGTCGGCCCGAGCTTCGATACGCTCGACATGGCGACCAACGCCGCCGCGCAGGGCTTCGGTGTCGCGATCAGCGACCTCGCGCTTATCGACGAGGACGTCGCCGCCCGGCGCCTCGTGCGGCCGTTCGATACCGTGCTGAAGACCGGCTGGCGCTATTACTTCGTGTATCCGGACTCAGTCGCGCAACAGCAGAAGCTGAATCTGTTCCGCGACTGGATCGCGGAGCATTGGGAAGAGTGAGGTTGCCGTCCGCCCGCGCCGGATAAGGCATCGCGTCAAGGCGCGAACGACAGAAACAGATAAGCCGCGAACAGCGACAGATGCACGGCGCCTTGCAGAATCGTCGTGCGCCCGGTGCTGAGCGTCAGCGTGGCGACCACCAGCGTGAGCGCGAGCAGCACCATGTCCTTGCCATCGATGCCGAGCACGATGGGCTGACCGATGTACAGGAACACGCCGGCGACGGTGGGAATGGTCAGGCCGATACTCGCCAGTGACGAGCCGAGCGCGAGGTTCAGGCTGGTCTGCAGACGGTCGGCGCGCGCTGCGCGCAGCGCCGCGAGTCCTTCCGGCAACAGCACCAGCGACGCAATCACGATACCGACCACCGCCGGCGGCGCGCCCGCGCTCAGCACCGCTGACTCGACCACCGGCGACAGCACTTTCGCGAGCAGCACGACCGCGACGAGGCTCACGAGCAGCAGCGCGCCGCTGATGGCTGCGAGGCGCGCGCCGGGTGGCTCGGCATGGACGTCTTCGTCGGGCACGCCGGCGAGGAAGTAGTCGCGATGGCGCACCGTCTGCACGAACACGAACACGCAGTACAGCACCAGCGACGACACACCGGCAAACGCGAGCTGCGACGGCGACAGCACAGGCCCGGGGCTGGTGGTCGTGAAATTCGGCATCACGAGCGTCAGGACCGACAGCGACGCGAGCACCGCCAGCGCGGCCGCCGCGCCGCGGCTCTGGAAGTCCTGTTCCAGATGGCGGATGCCGCCCACCAGCAGACACAGCCCGACGAGCCCGTTGCAGACGATCATCACGGCCGCGAATACCGTATCGCGCGCGAGGCCGGCCTTCTCGGGACCGGACGTCAGCATCACCGAGACGATCAGCGCCACCTCGATCACCGTGACGGCGACCGCGAGCACCAGCGTGCCAAACGGCTCGCCGACGCGATGGGCGACCACTTCGGCATGATGCACGGCGGCAAACACGGCCGCGCATAGCGACACGCCGGCCAGTGCGAGCAGCAGCGTATTGCCCGGCATCGCGTAGGCGGCGCCGAGCACGATCCAGCTAACGATCGGCGCGACGAGAGTCCAACGAGGCAAGACGGTCGCGGACGAAGTCATGCGGCCTTCCTTTCGGTGCGTGTGTGAACCTGAAGTAATATCTTAACAAGTGACGTTAAGCTATTAAATTATTGGGGATAACTCGTCACGAGAAGCCGTCGCCACGCGGTCGGGTCGTCATCGCGACGCGCGTCGCGCATTAAAAATATCGCGGTTTCGGGGGTGCGGGGAATCGCCGCGTCGGATGGTGCGATGGCCGCACCGTGAGGCAATGGTGTCGAGCGCTGGATCGGAGGGGAATTGGCGTCGCGGCGGAGCTTTCCGCCGTCGACGCCAGCTTGCTGCTATTACCGCAACTTCTTCGGCCGTTCGACCGGATTACTGGCCCATCGCGCGGATCGACAGTGCGCTCTTCACCGACGTCACGCCTGCCACGCCTTGAGCGGCGTTCGTCGCGAGTTCGATCTGAGCCTGTTCCGGCACCGAGCCTTCCAGCGTGACGGCGCCGTCGCGTGCGCGCACGGTGATGTTGCCGACGGTCACGCCCTTCGTACGCGCGAGCGCCGCGCGGACCTTCTTCTGCAGCGCGCGATTAGCCGCGCGAGTCTGCTTGGCGGTCGGTGCCGTTGCCGCCGGCGCTGCGGTCGCGGCCGCATCGCTGCTTTGCGCGTACGCGTTGAGGGAAGCGAGAACGACCAGCGCGCCGCCGATCATCTTGATTGCCGAGAATGCTTTCATTCAACCATCTCCTGTTGTCGTAGAACGTCGATCCCCGGATGGGGTCGATTTTTTTACACCAGCGGGTACAGCGGGATTCAATGCCAATGGAACAGGTACAGCAGTCTGCGAACGCTTTCAGCCGACACGCGGTTTCAGCGAGCCGCGAAGCGCGCGCCGAAACATGCAAACGGCCGTGTGACCGGCCGGATGCTCACAATACAACAATTGGTGCCATGTTGACTTCCATGGCGCAGAAAATGAGGCTTCGGTACAACGAATTTGTCGATCGCAGCCGGTCGATGACGTGGGAGTGGGGCGACTGCGCGCTTGTCGCGAGGCCATAGGTTTCAGCACCGATTTCAGCACCGACTCAAGGACCCCCTGCGCATGCGAAACGAAGCTCTTCCGATCCGACCGTTGCGCCGCGGGGATCTGCCGATCGATACCGTGGAACTCGCGCGCTTCATGGTCGGCAAATATCTCGTGCACGATCTGCCCGAAGGACGCCTGAGCGGACGCATCGTCGAGACCGAGGCGTATCCGCTCGGCGACTCGACGAGCCATGCGTTCATCGGACGTCGTCTGTACAACGGGTCGATGTTCCTCGCGCGCGGTCATGCTTATGTGCGGCTGACCTACGGCGTGTCTTACATGCTCAACATGTCGTCCGAAGCGGAAGAGGTCGGCGCCGGCATCCTGCTGCGCGCGATCGAACCGCTCGAAGGACTTGCTGTGATGGAAGCGCGCCGTCCCGGCGTGCCGCTGCGCGATCTCGCGCGCGGACCCGGCCGGCTGACGGTGGCGTTCGGCATCGGCCAGGCGTTCGACGGGCGCGATTTGTGTACGGGGCGGGGGCTATGGATCGGCGTGATCGAGACTGGCGACGCGCCGATCGGCGTGACGACGCGCATCGGCTTGTCGCGCGAGATGCACCGGCCGTTGCGATTTTTCGAGCCGGGCAGCGCGTTCGTCAGCGGCCCGCGCAAGCTACTGACGATTCCGCATTCGGGCGCATGAGTCGCAGCTACGCGCGTAGATCGATTCAGACGTTTCGGCGTGCGGGCAGGCGAATTCTTTCTTCGATCAGACGTACTTGGGAAATATCAGACGCAAAGGTGATGATCCGGGCAATTGTTACCCGGAAGATCATGCTAACGAAGGCGGTTCCATGATATTTCCGAAGTTTGTTGCGAACTGAGCAATTTTCTATCTCGTAATTAAGGGTTTTCCCTTGGCCGTGCGGTGGCTAGACTGAATTCATTCGCTGGACAGCAAGGTGTCGGCGATGCAGTTAAAACCACATTGGAGGGAAGTCATCATGAAATCGCTGATCAAGGCAGTTGCCATTGCAGCCGTTGTCGCCGCGCCGGTCGTATCGTTCGCGCAGTCGAGCCAGCAGCCGGTCACCCGCGCGGAAGTCCGTAGCGAACTGATCCAGTTGGAACACGCAGGCTATAACCCATCAACCTCGAGCGACCCGAATTATCCGGCCGACGTCCAGGCCGCCGAGCAGCGCGTGCAAGCGCAAAATCCGGCCGTCGCGCAAACCCAGCCGAGCGCTGATACCAGCGGTTACGGCGCGCCAATGAGCGGATCGACCCAAGCGGGCGGCATGAAGCAGCCGATGAGCGGCCCGAAGAGCGTCTATTTCGGTAACTAAGCAGGCAGCAGAAGCTGTGTGCGCGTCGCTTGACGGCGCACACAGCGTTTCATACCCGGTACTGTTTCAACCGTTTCAACCGAGTGCGTCGCACTCATGCGCGCGCGAGCGTGTCATCCGCGCGCGTTGCGTTCCTCTTTCCGAAGGAACCTCCGCTGCCGCAAGGTAGCTTGGCCCAAGCTCTTCGAGGTTTGGGCTTTTTTTGCGTCTGGTCCCGCGCGGATGATCGATGCGGTGTCGCTCAGCGAAAGCCGTGCTGCCTGTTAGAGCCGTTCGCCGTGAATATAGAACTCGAGTTGCTGAATCGTGAACTGCTGTTCCGCGATGATGTCCTTCACGAGGTCGCCAATCGACACCATGCCGACCAGCCGCTCGTTGTCGATGACAGGCAGGTGACGCATGCGCCGCTCGGTCATTAGCGCCATGCAGTCTTCGGTCGTCTGGTCCGGACGAACGAAGCGCACCGCCTTGCTCATGATGTCGCGCACCGGCGTCGCCTTCGACGACCGGTCCATCAGCACGATCTTGCGCGCGTAGTCGCGCTCCGTGACGATGCCGGCGATGCTGTCGCCGTCCGTCACCACCAGCGCGCCGATGCTTTTCTCGGCCATCAACCGGATCGCCTCGTAGACAGAATCGTCGGCGCCGATCGTGTAGACGTCGGAGGGGTTCGGTTTCGTTTTAAGAAGCTGTGCAACGCTTGTCATGGAGCGGCTCCGTTTCGCAATGCAGCACGCCGAAGTGGCGCACGGTCGTGAGGGACAGGCGATACCAGTATAGGCGCGACGTGCGCCCGCGGTACACCGGGAATACCTCGGGCGTGCCGGACGACGCGCGCTGGATTGGCGCGGTCCGCGCGGGCTTGTTTCGGGTCTCGGGCTCGTGTTTCGCGTGATCCGCGTGTGCCTGGCGTGGCTTGTCGCGGGTCAGCGTCCCGTGCCCGCAAAGGGGCATCCACGTGCTGCAAGCGGATTAGCGGTAAACTCGCAGTCCACACCTTATCCCCGGCTCGACCGGGTTCATGCCAGCACCATTGTTCAACGCCATGCTCACGTCTCAGGATCCATTGCCCGCAGCGGACGGCGCCGTCACCGGCGAATGCGTCGTGCTAGACGCCACCGCCACGCTGCCCACGCGCTACGGCACGTTCACTTCCTATGTGTTTCGCGTGGTCGACAGCGGCGCCGAACATCTCGCGCTCGTGATGGGCGATGTCGCCAACCAGTCGTCGGTGCTGACGCGCCTGCATTCGGAATGTCTGACGGGCGACGTGCTCGGCTCCTATCGCTGCGACTGCGGCGAGCAGCTCGATCTCGCGCTGCGCTATATCGCGGCGGAGGGTTGCGGCGTACTGCTGTATCTGCGCGGCCACGAAGGACGCGGCATCGGTCTGTCGAACAAGATCCGCGCGTATGCGTTGCAGGAGCAGGGGCGCGATACCGTCGAAGCCAACCTCGATCTCGGCCTGCCCGACGATTCACGCGAATACGATTCGGCCGCGGGCATCCTGCGCACGCTGAAGGTAACGTCGGTGCGGCTGATGAGTAACAATCCCGAAAAGTTCGACACGCTGTCGAAGCACGGCATTCCGGTGTGCGAGCGTGTTGCGCTCGCGATTCCGATGCGCGAGGAAAACGAGCGGTATATCCGCACGAAGCAGCTGAAGTTCGGGCATTACTTCGACGAGAATGAGTAGCTTCGGCTTGGACGGAGACAGTCCATCTGGGCTTGGGTGGTGCGCCGTAGTCGTTTGATATATAAAGATTTTCTTCGGCGCATGGCGATCTGGCGGCGCGGGCGTTTCCCATTACTACAATAATGACCGAGAGTAATGCCCGCTTCGTGAAAAGCGGTACGGTCGTTGTTCGTAGTCGATTGATTTAAAAGAGATTGGTTGCTCAGATCTAAACACTCGGGCGATGGGTTTCCGCTCACTGTCCTATGTTTTACGGACGACGCCGGCGTAGGTTTTTTCCTCGTTGTGCGAAAACCTACGCCATGTGTCCTTTTTCCCAAAAAACCGACGCCGGGAATCGGATCGGCAATCTTCCGTGCATCGCCAAGACGCTGCTCTTTGACAAAGGGATCATTGCGTTCGCGGACTGGAGATCAACCGATGCTGTACGGGCTCACGCCCGATTCGTTGCGAGTAGAATCCGTCGGGAGCCAACACTCAACGTACACAAGAGAGTTTGCGTATTGAACTCATCGAAGAAGCCAAATCCGACGTGGACTGACGTCAAATCCAAACTCACTGACTTCGATCGCTCCGGCCTGCTTGGACTGATTCAGGACTTGTACGGCGCCAGCAAGGACAACCAGGCGTTTCTCCATGCACGTTTCGCGCTGGGCGGCGATGTGCTGAAGCCGTACAAGGCTGCGGTCGACCGCTGGCTGTGGCCGGATGTGTTCAAGAATCAGGGCACCTCGGTCGCCAAGGCCAAGAAGGCGATCTCTGACTACAAGAAGGCTATCGGCCAGCCTGAGGGGCTGGCGGAGCTGATGATTTTCTACTGTGAGTGCGCTGCTGGTTTCAGCGATGACGTGGGCTTGCAGGATGAGGGCTACTTTGACGCGTTGGTGCGCATGTTCGATCAGGCGCTGAAGACCGTCAGCGCGCTACCTGACGGCTGCCGACCAGCACTTCTTGCTCGGTTGGACGCAGTCCGTCGCATGAGCCATAACTTCGGGTATGGCGTCGGCGACGCCATGGACGAGTTGCTTGCCGAGTATGAGGTCGATGACTGACCGCGATCTCATGGCGGCATTGCAAGCGGAGAACGCTCGTCTGATCGCGCTACTGGATGCCCACGGCATCGAATGGCGCCTGCACCTCAAACCGTGAACATTCCCGAGACGGTGGGGTTCTCGCGCATGTCCACCGATGAAAAAGTTACGCTCTTCCGCAAGCTGTTTCGCGGCCGTACCGACGTCTATCCGGTGCGATGGGAGAGCAAGACCACTGGCAAGTCCGGCTACACGCCGGCTTGTGCGAATGAATGGCGCGCCGGAGTGTGCGAGAAGCCGCGCATCAAATGCGGCGATTGCGGCAACCGCCTCCTGCTACCGCTTTCCGACGCGGTTATCTACGATCACCTTGCTGGCGGGCACACCGTCGGCGTTTATCCCTTGCTCGAGGATGACATCTGCCACTTCCTGGCAGTCGACCTCGACGAGGCCGAGTGGCGGGACGATGCTCGAGCGTTCGTGCTGTCCTGCCATGAATTGGGCGTTCCCGTGGCACTGGAGATTTCGCGTTCAGGGCAAGGGGCACACGCGTGGATCTTCTTTTCGGCCAAGGTGTCTGCCCGCGATGCCCGCCGCCTGGGGACGGCCATCATTAGTCACACCTGTTCCCGCACCCGGCAGCTTCAGCTTTCGTCCTACGACCGCTTGTTCCCGAATCAGGACACGATGCCAAAGGGCGGCTTTGGCAATCTGATCGCGTTGCCGTTGCAGAAACGGTCGCGTGAGAGCGGATGCTGCGTTTTCGTCGATACCGATCTGCATCCCTATGCTGATCAATGGGCGTTCCTCGCCTCGATCGAGCCGATGGCACCTCAAGACATAGAGCCGACAATCCTGCGAGCTACCGGAAGCACTCATCCGCTGGATGTGACGTTCATTGACGATGAGGACTTGTCCACGCCGTGGAATCGGAGCAGCACGCCCACGAAGAAACTGGCTGGGAAGATGCCGGGTTCGTCGACGGTGACACTCGCCAACCAAGTCTATTTCGAGAAGGCGCAACTGCCGCAGTCTCTGGTCAATCGTTTGATCCGGCTTGCGGCTTTTCAGAACCCCGAGTTCAATCGGGCGCAAGCAATGCGGATGTCGGTGTGGGATAAGCCACGCGTCATTGGGTGCGCCGAGAATTATCCGCAGCACATCGCGTTGCCGCGTGGCTGCTTCGAAGCTGTCGCCGAATTGCTGGCAGGTAACGGCATCCGCTGCGATTTGAACGACGAGCGGTTCGCTGGCACGCCGATTGATGTCAGTTTCACCGGCACGCTGCGTCTCGATCAGGAGGCAGCGGTTTCGGCGATGCTACACCACGATACTGGTGTGCTTTGCGCACCGACTGCGTTCGGCAAGACCGTCACGGCCGCTGCGATGATCGCACGTCGGGGCGTGAATACGTTGGTTCTTGTGCATCGCGCCGAATTGCTCAAGCAATGGCAGGAGCGTTTGCAGGCATTCCTGGGTGTCGGCAAGGGCCTGGTTGGTACTATTGGTGGCGGCAAGACTAGACCGACGGGGGTGATCGATATCGCTGTAATGCAGTCGGTCTCGCGGCAGGGCGAGGTGAATCCACTGGTGGAGAACTACGGGCACGTGATCGTAGACGAGTGCCACCATGTCGGTGCCGTGTCGTTCGATGCCATCCTGAAGCGAACAAAGGCGAAGTTAGTGCTGGGCCTCACCGCGACGCCCATTCGCCGCGATGGGCAGCAGCCGATCATCTTCATGCAATGCGGGCCGATCCGATACACGGCAGCCAAGCCGGCCGGTGCGCCTGACGACTTGGAGGTGGTGCCTCGCTCGATGCCTGCTCCCATCGATTTGCCGGCTGATGCAGGCATTCAAGATGTGTTTCGGCACCTCGCCAACGACCAGACGCGAACCGAGGCCATTGCCGCCGAGATCAGCGCCGCCGTCGAACGCGGTCGCAAGGTTCTTGTGCTGACCGAGCGTACCGACCATATCGACGCAATCCTTCGCGCGCTCGAAGGCGTGGTGCCAGCACCGTTTGTGTTGCATGGTCGGCTGTCCAAGAAGCAACGAGCGGCGCTGATAACCGACTTGGACGCCTTGCCTTCCGACGCCTCTCGCATTCTGCTGGCCACCGGCAAACTGGTCGGCGAAGGTTTCGACCATCCGCCGCTCGACACCTTGGTGCTTGCGATGCCAGTTTCCTGGAAAGGTACGCTGCAGCAATACGCCGGACGCTTGCATCGCGAGCATGCCAATAAGACGGACGTGCGCATTATCGATTTCGTCGACGCGGGCCACCCAGCTCTGCGGAAGATGTGGGATAGGCGGCAACGAGGTTATAGGGCGATGGGCTATCGCATAACCACCGCCTCGATCAATGGAGAATGATCGTCGATATGGAGGGACGGTTTGCCGACTGGATTCGATGTGCTGGCCGGAGGCGTGGACTATTCTATTCCGGCCGATTACGGCCTCAGATGCTTTCGTTCAGCAGGAGCAGCGATGTCGAATGAGGAAAATCCGATCGATGTCAAAGCCTTGGTCACCCTGGGACCGGAACGCCTTGCGACGTTGCTGGCCGAGGCGGCGATGATGAATCTGTGCATGCGGCGTCGCTTGCAATTCGAACTGTCCGCGCAAAAAAAAGAAAACGTGTCGGAGACCGTTCACCGGTGGATCAGCGACCTAAGCGAACATACGTCGTTCCTAGACGCAGAACAAGTTGACGAACTGGCTAGAGAACTCGAGGCCATGCGCGCCGCCATTGTCTCGAATGTCTCCCGGGCTGCCCCGAAGCTTGCGCCGGATCTGATGTGGCAGTTTTTCACGCTCGCCGGAACCGTATATGAACGTACGACCGAAGAGGGATGGGAAGTCAGCCGAGTTTTCGATCAGGCGTGCGCTGATCTCGTCAGAGTGAGCGTCGACGCAGAGGTCGAGCCGAAGCTGTTTGCCGCAAGAGTCGTCTCCGCTATCAGCTCCAACGATTACGCAGAGTACAGCGCCCTGATTCCGGCGATTGCATTCGCTCAGCCGTGGGCGTCCGCCTACGTCTCCGAGATCAGGGCCTTGCTCCAGCGATTGCTGGACGATCCGCGCGGACCGAACGGCAGCCCGAACAGCGAGCACAGCCGAATTTTGCAGCGCGCCTTACGGGAACTCGATTCCCCCTCGACAGCATAGACGGATTGAGGATTTTGACATCGCCGCCCGTCTCAGGCGGCGAGAGGGGCTCGCTCGACGTGCGGCACGCCTTTCTGGCGAGCCGGCCAAAGGTCGTAGGCTGCGTGTTGAGCAATCCACAAGTCGGCGCGCACACCATTCTCGATGCCCAACCATTGCTCCAGACGTAATGCCATTTCGGGCGAGATCGCAGCATGGCCATTCAACACGTGCGACAGAGCAGTGCGCGTCACGCCAAGCTGCTCGGCTGCTTCCGTGACCGTGAGCCCTAGTTCGGGCAATACGTCTTCGCGCAGCGTTTCGCGTTTCGCCGAGGTGCGGCGGATTAGCGGATCGCATCAAGCGACCGCGAGCGTGAGATGCCCGATCGGTTCGGTGGCCGGCCGTACCTTGATCTCGATGTCGTAGCCGAGCCGGTTCAAGCAGTCCATCAACTTGCGCTCGGACAGGTTGGTGAAGTCACCATGCATCATGCCCGACACCTTCGGTTGCGGAATGCCCATGCGTTTCGCCGCCGCTTGTTGGGTGAGTCCAAGGGCACGCATGGCTTTTCTGATTTCGATTACCAGACCGGTCTTGATCTTCAGCTTTTCTGCATCGGGCAAGCCAAGGTCGGCATAGACATTGCCCGAACCGCGCTGAACCTCGACGCCTTCAATGATTCGTTTTTTCATTTCGTAGCTCCTGTGCCAGTGCTTCGGCCACTTTCAACCGAGCGCGAATGATGTCCATGTCGCCTTTCGGCGTGGCGATCCCACTCTTGCTCTTTTTCTGGAAGCAGTGCAGCACGAACACCGCCTCTGCGAACTTCACTGTATAGACGGCCCGGTACGTGCCGCCGGTATCATCCTCGACGACCTCTAGCACGCCGGCTCCGCCGAAGCCCTTGAGCACCTTTGCCGCGTCGTCCTGGTCGCCCATCTGTGCCAATGACAGCGCGTAACCGAAACGCCGGCGCACATCGGGCGGCAACGCCATTAGGTCCTTATAGCTGCTCGCAATCCATTCGAGAGGTTTTTCTTTGTCGATCATTGGCATATTATACCTGTTCAGGTAACACTGCTGCAATCCGACGGCAAGTGTACTCAACGACAAGGGCGGACTCTTCGCCGATCGACGAACCTTCCTGTAGCCGAACCGGCAGCGAGGACGTAGGTTTTTCGCCTTTTGAGACGACCTACGCCATGCGCCGGATCTGGGCGCTCGGGAAACTGCGCGTCGAGGTGCTTGACGTGGCGATCCAGGGAGCTTGGCTGGGACAACATCATGGTGCGGTATGTCAGTCAACTCGAAAGGCCGCAACCGGGCGCAGCCCCGAGGCTACGTACAGACGTTGACAAGCTGCCAACCCAAAACGTCGGGAAGTTTGTTGAGCGGCTCGCGCGGACCTACGGCATTCAATACCGCCGCTCGGGCCTCGATGATTTTGCAGAGGCAGTGACGCGAGTCGCGGGTTACGATGTCGAACTCGATCTCACGGGTAAGCGGGTGGTTGCACTTGAGAAGCAGAATCGGATTAACGGCCGGCAGTTTGCCCTATCGATGGCGAACCATATAAGGGAGATCAAGCGTGTTCGACCCGTTCGGGGACTACGAAGGGAGAACTAAGCTGTGCGCCACCCCTGAGCGGCGAATTCCACGGCATATGTGGCGTAGGTTTTGGCGTAGGTTTCATCGAACAGCGTTGCTGGGCAAGGCCAATGCATTACTTCGACGAAAACGAGTAAACCGGCTCGATAAGCGGGTTGGTGGCAGCTTGCGGCGCGGTGCTTGCCACCACGGCGGCACCTTCAGCGCCGCTTGACCCGCCCGCGGCTCATGACTGAGAAGCTAGAACACGCCGAAATCGTCATTGCTGTCGGGAATCGCGGCGAGCAGGTTCGCAAGCGCGCGCCACCCCATGAAGCTCGATAGCGTTATCGCTACGCGCAGCCAGCGCTCGGCGCGTGAGCTCGGGTGCGTTGGCGGTGTTGACGCTACATCGATGCGCGACGCAACGGGCAGGTCTGCATGCTGTCTCTCCAGTGTTGAACGCCTTCGACGCTGTTCGTGCCGCGCCACGCCGTCCGTTTGCCGGACATCCACGCGGATCACCGCGCCGCCGCTGCCGCACCGGCCACGCGCGATAGCAGCGCCCCCAATACCTGTCGCAACGTCGTGGCACCGAAGCGTCGCTCGCTGATATTCGCCTCGACGTCGATGCGTCCAGCGTTGTGCGCGTCGTACAGATCGACGATCAGTTGGGCGTGCCGCTCGCCGAGCCCGGCGCCGCGCAGCACGGCACTCCATTCGTCGCGCGGCACCCGGTGGGCGATAACCGGCCGCCCGGACAGTTCCGCCAAGGTACGCGCGACGTCGAGCGCGCTTACCCGCTCCTTCCCTTCGATACTGACCACCCGTGGCGTCGCGCGCGAAGGCCCTTCCTCGAGCAGCAACTGCGCGGCAAGCTCGCCGACGTCCTGCGCCGCGACGGTCGGAAACAGCTTGTCGAGCGGATCATGCAGACTTGGCAGCGCGCCCCGGCCGAGCGCGACCGGCAGCACGCGTGCCCAGTTCTGCATGTGCTCGGCGGCGCGCAGCAAGATCAGCGACGACGCGACGGTGCGCAACTGCGTTTCGAGGTTGTGGAACAGCGTCGTGATGCCGGTGCCATCCGCGTGCTCGGCGCCGTAGTCGGACAGCGCGAGGAGCCGCGGTGGCGCGCTCATGCGCAAAGCCGCGACGCCCGCGTCGATGATGCGCGGCATGGCGGCCGCGGGATCGTCATGCGCTCGCGGCACCGGACAGAGCCATTGCACTGCCTGCGCGCCGTCGATCGCGCGCGCGACGAGCTGTGGGTCGTTCAGGTCGGCGATCGCGATCTCGCAGCCGATTGCCGCGAGCGCTTCGGCTTGCGTGGCGTCGCGCACCACCGCGCGTACCTGGTGGCCCGCGCGACGCAAGGCGGTTGCGCTCGCGTGTCCCACGTGACCGGTCGCTCCGAAAATGACGAACATGTTGTGCTCCTTTTGAGGATCGCTATGACGTGATGGTAGGGACGCGGTACTCGCGAGGCGCTCAGATCTGGATGACTTTGCGCAGATCTGGATGATTTTTTACGCCGCTGCCGCGCAGGTCGCGCGAATCGCGTTGCCTGTTCGCGAGCTACGAGATTCCGTCACGCCGGCGAACCTGCCAAAAACGCCGCACAATGCAGGCATCTCGCCGTCGTTCAGCTCACTCAGGAGACCAGCGATGAATGCCGTCACCCCGATTCCAGCGCCTGCGCCGCACAGCGGCTCGCGCATCGCCGTGCGCACGAGCAGGGCGCTTGGCTGGCAAGGCTTCGGTGCGGAGTTGGTCAACGTGTCGGCCGGTTTGCATCGGATGCCCGCGTTTCGCCATCATCGCGTGGGCGTCCACGTTGGTGCGCCGGTGACCGCGCGCTGTCTGTGCGATGCGCGCCGCCACACGCGGATTCAGGCGCACGGCGACGCCGACGTGATTCCCGCGGGGCTCGAAGGTCAGTGGAACGATGACGCCGCCTGCACGATTTTCAGCGTCTGGTTTGCAGAGGACTTCGCGCGACGGACGGTCGAGCAACTCGCATTGAACTCGGCCGACGCGCAGCTGCGTCCGCGCTTCCAGATACGCGATCCGCGCTTTCAGCATCTCGCCTGGGCGCTGCGCGCGGAGCTCGAAGCGGACGATGCGTCCGATCCGCTCTACGCCGAAAGTCTGTGTACGGCGATGCTGGTGCGTCTGATCGGCGTCGAACCCATGCCGGGCAACCGGCGGCGTACGCTCGCGCCGCGCACGGCCGCACGGGTGATCGAGTTTATCGACGCGTATCTCGATCAGCGTCTGACGCTCGACGAGCTCGCCGCGCAGGCGCAACTGAGCGTGCCGCATTTCAAGGCGCTGTTTCGCGACACGCTCGGTGTGCCCGTGCATCAGTACGTGGTACAGCGCAGGGTCGAGCGCGCGCGAACGCTGCTGCTGCAGGGACGCCTCAGCGCAAGCCAGATCGCGCTCGAAACGGGCTTTGCGCATCAGAGCCATATGGCGCACTGGATGTCGCGATTGCTCGGTGCAACGCCGCGTGAGCTGCGCGGCGCCGCGCGCGATGACGCGGCCATGTCGGGGCAGGAGAAGACACGACGTTGATGCGCGAACCGCGCGGCGCGGAACGCATCCGCTTCAACCGGGCGCGGCCCCCGTCAACTGCGCATAGACATCATGCGCGAGCTGCAGCAGCTCCTTGCGATCGATCCCACCCGAGACCGCATAGCCAAAATCGCCGTCGACCCAATAGAACACGTTGACGGGCCCCGCCTGATACAGCTTGAACGCGGTCGTATTCGCGTTCTCGCGACGATGCGAGATGCACAGCGTGACGCGCTCGCCGTTCGGTCCGCGATACATGAACTGGGCCGTCGGACCGTCGTCGCCGGGCAGCAGGCGGCCGCCCGACAGCATGAATCCGCTCCTGGACAGCATCGGCGGATGGACCTCGGTGCCGAGCCGGTTCGCGAGCCATTGCACGAAGTCCTGCTCGCGATCGGCGCTCATGTCGCTCGGCCGGTCGATTGCCGGCATGTAGACGACGTGCGCGAGCGCCGCCTGGCGCGCGAAGCCCTCGGCGCTGTCCGCGCTGACCGGACGATTTCCGGCTTGCGTTTCGGCCCCTGGGTCGGTTCGTTCGATCGCAACCGGCGGAATCAGATCGTTCCTGTGCATGCCGATGCCCACGCCGAGCACGAGCGCCGCGGCCATGCCCGCGAACTGCGCGGCAAAACGCGGCCAGTTCGCGGCCGCTCGCGCGCGGCGCGGCGCACCGGTCTGCAGACGCTTCGGCACGGGCTCGCTGAGCACGCGGTCGTAGCGCTCGTGAAGCAGACCATTGAGCGAAAAGTAATCGCTGACGCGCGCGGCCAGCTCCGGATTCTGTTCGAGCGCGCGCTCCACCTCGTCACGCCGCTCGCCGGACAGCGTGCCGTCCACGTACGCGTGCAAGTCTTCTTCGCCGATCGGAATTTGCGGCTCGCTCATCGCACCACCTGTAATTTCGCACCGGGCTGGGCGCCCGCCATCAAAGCCCGCAGCCGTTCGCGTCCGCGCGAGAGCCGCGACATCACCGTGCCGATCGGAACGTTCAGCGCGAGCGCGACATCGGCATAGCTCATCTCCTCGAGACCGACCAGCAGCACCACCTCGCGCTGTTCGACCGGCAGCCGCTGCAACGCGTAGTCGAGGTCGCGCATTTCGAGCGAACGCGTCTGGCCCGACGGCACCGCGAGCTCGCTTTCGGCGATGCTGTCGTCGTCGACCGCAATATGGACCGCGCGCGCCGACGCCTTGCGCGCCTGATTCGCGAAGACGTTGTGCATGATCGTGAACAGCCACGCGCGCAGATCGGTGCCCGGCTGGAACAGACGGGTGCGGCCGAGCGCGCGCTCGAGCGTGTCCTGCACGAGGTCGTCGGCGAGCTCCCGATTGTTGATCAGCGCTCGCGCATAGCGCCGCAGACGCGGTACGTGCTCGATCAGCTCGTCACGGACATCCATGGTTGATCCGGGTCAAGGGGCGTAGGGGTGGCATCGGCTTTACTCGCGTCGGTATCGATACGCGCCGGTCCGGTCGCGCAGGCTTCCGTCGCACGATGCGTTCGAACTGAAAACACCTGTCAGCGCATTTTATTCCGCGAGGGCCGCGCGCACCGGCGTCAGCGGGCGCTCATCACGTCGGCGGCGCGCATCAGGCCGTGAGTGCGCGCATTGCCCGCGACGACGAATCGCTGCCGCCGCGCGGTCCACGTCAACAGCCGCAGCTCGCCGATGCGGCGCGCGGCCCACTGCGGCTCTTCCCGCGCAAACGGCGCCGCGGCCGACAGCACGACCACCGGTTGCTGATCGCCGTTCAGATAGACGAGTTCGTCCGCGCGCTGCAGTGGCCCGAGCCGCAGCACGCGTTGCTCGACGAGGCGCAGGCCGATCGCGCCGAGATCCGGCGCGGCTGGATCGACGCGCGTCGGCAATGCCGAGGAAAAGGGCCGTGCGGTGGCTTCGGCGAGCGCCATCACGGCGGCATTATCGAGCGCCCGTGCCGACACCTGAGTCGCCATGAGCCAACCGCTGATGGCGCTCAGCATCAGCGCGAGCGCGACGAGCGCGACAAGCGTTCGGCGTGCGCGACCACCCGGTTGCGGGCGCATGTGCAGCGGGCGCGATCCGCCGAGGTGCCCAGGCGCGGGCTCCTCGGCGGTCTGAAACGTGGCCTGGATCTGTGCGTTCAAGCGGTCGTAAAAGGCGACACGCCGTGCTTCCGCCGGATGCTTGCCGAGATAGTCGCGCAGCGACGCGGCGCGTTCGGGCGTCAGCGTGCCGTCCGCATAGGCCTGGATGTCGTCTTCGGAGAGCGGAGCGCCGGAGGGGCGGTGAGTCGAGGTCATGATGATGCGCGGTCTTGATTGCTGCTATCGGACGGCAAACACGGCGGCGGGGACATTTATTCCCCGCGCCGGCAATGTTTTTTTCACGCCGCGAATACAGGAATAAACGCTGCCCACCCGTGGTTCTCCCTGGTGCGAACCCGCACAACTCTCCAAGGAGTCGATCATGAAAAAGCTTTCGTTCGTTGCATTGTCGTTCGTCGTTCTCGCCGCTTCGTCGAGCGCGTTTGCGCAGGGCAAGACACGTGCTCAGGTGTACCAGGAACTGATCGAGGCGCAGCAGAACGGTCTCGACTACATCACCGACGCGTCGTATCCCGATGTCAGTCCCGTGTTCGCACGTCAGGTCGAGCAGCGCAAGCAGGCGCTCGCCGCACAAGCGGCGGTCGCCGCGAGCCACGTCGCGAACTCGGGAGCGCCGGCCGTTGGCACCCATTGAAGCAGCATCGGCCAATGGCGCGCGAATGGGTTTGAATGTGCGCGCCGGGGCCGGATGGAATAGACCGTAGCGAGGCGTGTTCGCCCGTGCGTTGGTCGATGATTCGATCGACCCATCGATCGAATCATCGATCCATCCGGCAAGGAGTATCCGTGACACCACCCTTCGTACCCAAACCCAACCCCGCCGGCACCGACCCGAGGCCGATCTGCGTGCCATGCCGGCTCGCCGCGATCGGCGCGGTCGTGCTCGCGCTCGCGGGCGGCTTCGCCTACACCGCGGGGTGGCTGACGCCCGCGCGTCTGACCGCCCCACGCATCATCGATACGTTCGAGGCGGTCGCGGGCCCGCATCCCGGCTATCGACGCAATCACGCCAAGGGCCTGTGCGTCGACGGCTATTTCGACAGCAACGGCAATGGCGCGGCGCTGTCGCACGCGGCAGTGTTCGCGCCGGGCCGCACGCCGGTGTCGGGTCGCTTCGCGGTGCCCGGCGGCAATCCGTCCGCGCCCGATACGAGCTCGCCGGTGCGCAGTCTCGCGCTGCAGTTCCGGCTTCGCGATGGCGAACAATGGCGTACCGGCATGAACTCGACGCCGGTGTTCGCGGTACATACGCCCGCGCAGTTCTATCAGCAATTGCTGGCCACGAAGCCCGACCCTGCGACCGGCAAACCGGACCCCGCGAAGCTGAAGGCGTTCTACGCGGCCAATCCCGAGACGCAGCCGTTCCAGCGCTGGGTCAAGTCGCACGCACCGTCGTCGAGCCTCGCGAACGCCGCGTACTACGGCATCGACGCGTTTCTGTTTACCGATGCCCACGGCACGACGCGCGCCGTGCGCTGGGCCGTCGTGCCCGACACGCCTTACGCGCCGATCACCGCGGTGCAGCAGGCCGAAAAGAACTTCCTCGCCGCCGATCTCGACGAGCGTCTGCAACACGGACCCTTGCGCTGGCATCTGCTGTTGACCGTCGCGCAACCGGGCGACCCGATCGGCGACGCGACGCTGCAATGGCCCGACGACCGCCAGCGCGTCGACGCGGGGACGCTTGTGATCGAACGAACGACGTCGCAGGAAGACGGCGCCTGCCGCGACATCAACTTCGATCCGACGATCGTGCCCGCCGGCATCGCGCCATCGGACGATCCGCTGCTCGCCGCGCGCTCTGCGGCCTACGCACAGTCGTTCCAACGCCGCACGCGCGAGGAGGCGCTGCATCCCGAGATCCATCGAACCCAGCCGAACGGAGAGCATTCATGACGCGCACCCGCACTCGCTTCAGTCCGCTCGCGCGGCTGCTGCACTGGACGATGGCGCCGCTGATCGTCGCGATGCTGTTTATCGGCGTGGGCATGGTGGCGACGGTATCGCGTGCCCATGATGCGTTGGTCGCGCTGCATCGGCCGCTCGGCATCGCGTTGCTGCTGCTCGTGCTGGTGCGGCTCGCGGTGCGCGTGATGCGCGGCAGTCCGCCATTGCCCGCGCGCATGTCGAAGCCGCAACGAATCGCGGCGCATGCGTCGCACGTCGTGCTGTACGGGCTGATGCTCGCGATGCCGCTGATCGGCTGGGCGATGCTATCGGCGGCCGGCTATCCGGTCACGCTATTCGGTCCGCTGCATCTGCCGCCGATCGCACCGCACGACGTCGCGCTGTTCGCGCTGCTGCGCGCGCTGCATATGTGGCTCGCGTTGGCGTTGTTCGCGACGGTGCTGCTGCATCTGGCTGCGGCGTTGTTGCATGGGCTGATCCTGCGCGACGGAGTGTGGGGCAGCATGGCCCGCGGCGAACGCTAATATGGGTCGAGCCGCGGCTTGACCGGGCTGCTCCCGAACTGTCCAGATCGCCCGCCCCGGCGATTTTCGTCCAACGCGTAAAATGGCCGGTTATCACTGGCAAATCGCAGCTGGACAGAATCGGCCGGGCGTCGCGCGGCGCCCCGTCATGGTCCATGCGCGCTTGCCTTCGCCGGTTTGAACAGGAATGCACGCGGATGTCATCAGTTTTCTTCGATCGGGAAAGGATTGCGGAATGGCTCGGTGAGAGCACCGTCGCCAAGGCGCGCTCAGTGGGCGCGGTCAGCAACGTCAAATGGCAGGGAGACACGCTGTCGGGCGACGTGCAGGGCTCGCAGCCGCAGCCGTACCTGACGCGGGTTCGCTTTCGTACCGATGGCGGGTCGCCGTCGGCCGAAGGCAAATGCACGTGCCCGGTCGGCCGCAATTGCAAGCACGTCGCGGCGCTGCTGCTCGCGGAACTCGACTACCACGACGAGATGGATCACATCACGCAGGTCGAGGACGACAGTGACCCGGCGACGTCGGAGGCGTTCATCGCGCGGCGGATTACGGTGCCGGGCGCGCCGCCGGCGCCATCACCGTCTCCATCTTCATCTCAAGGGGTGCGACCGGAACTGGTCAGCTGGCTCGAGCGTTTTCGCGCGCGCGCCCGCGCGGCCGACGCCGCCGCCGAAAAAGAAGCCGCCCGGAAGGTCGACGCCACGCGCAAGGATACGCTCGCCTATCGGCTCAACTGGTCGCGTTTTCATATGCGCCACGAAGTCGTGCTGCATCGCGCGCGTTGCGACGCGGACGGCGTGATCGTCGAAGTCGGCGACAGTTGGGGCGACGTCGAAGGCGCGCTGCTCAGGCAGCCGCGCTTCGTGTCCGACGAAGACCTGTCGATCCTCCGCGGCTTATGGCTCGGTCGCTCGCGCGAGGACTTGGGCCAGTTCGTGCTGCGAGGCACGAGTGGCGCGGAAACGCTGCGCAAGCTGATCGCGACCGGGCGCCTGTTCTTCGACTTCGGGATCGCGCCGGGCCAGGCCGGACCGACGCCGCTCGCGCGCGCCGCCGACCGCCTCGGGCGCATCGAATGGGAGCCGCTCGCCGACGAGCGCCTGCGTCCGGTACTGTGCACCGAACCGCGCGCGAGCATGGTGCTGCCGACCGAGCCGGTCTGGTACGTGGACGGCGTCGCCAACGAGGCGGGCATCGTGCCACTGTCGCTGCCGTTCCAGCAACTGCCCGACTACCTCGCGATGCCGCCGATCTCGCTCGCCGAGGCGCCGCTCGTCGCGTCGGTGCTGCGCGAGATCGCGCCCGAGCTGCCGCTGCCGCCGACCCACGACGCGCCCGCGATTCGGGTGATCGACGTCGAACCGGTGCCGGTGCTGACGCTGAACAGCCATGCGCTGCCGGGCGCGGGGAAAGGCATCAAAACGGCGAAAACCGCAAAGGCCCCGAAGGCCGCGGAGCGCTCGTCCGCCGCGGTGGAACTGGCCGCCGCGAGCTTCGACTACGACGGTGTCAGCATCAACGCCGACAGCAGCGTGACACTGGTGCCGCTGCCGGGCGGCGACGTGATTCACATCCGCCGGCGCTACGACGCCGAGAAAAGGCGTCTGCTGGAATTGCGCAAGACCGGTCTGCAAAAGGTGCCGACGCGCAACCTGCATGCATCGCGTCTGTTGCCCGACACGATGCTCGGTCTGCCCGACACCGACGCGTGGTCCGAGTTCGTCAACGACGCGGTGCCGGAACTGGTCGCGAAGGGCTGGCGCGTGGCGATGGCGCCCGAGTTCCGCTACAACGTGATCGAGATCGACGCGATCGACGGCACCGCGCAGCAGGCCGGCGACGGCTGGTTCGATCTGGAGATGGGCATCCGCGTCGGCGAGCGCAACGTGCGGCTCGAACCGCTGCTGGCCGATCTGTTCCGGCGCGACCGGCGCTGGCTCTCTGGCGCGCTGGAGAGTATTCGAGACGACGAGCCGATCGAGCTGAAGACCGACGAGAACAAGCGCCTGCGGTTGCGCGCCGATCGTCTGAAGCCGGTGGTGCGCGTGCTGGTCGATCTGTTCGATTCGCTCGGCGGCGCGCTTGCCGAAGGCGCGCCGCTGCGCGTGCCCGCGGTCGATGCGGGTCGCCTCGATGCGCTGCACGACACCGGCCGCTGGCAGTTCAGCGGCGACGATTCGATCCGCGAGCTCGCACGCCGTCTGCAAGCCGGTCCGGGTCTGCGCGAAGTGCCGGTGCCGCGCGGGCTGAAGGCCGAGCTGCGCGCTTACCAGCACCAGGGCCTGAACTGGATGCAGTTCCTGCGCGAACAGGATCTGGCCGGCGTGCTTGCCGATGACATGGGCCTCGGCAAAACGGTGCAGACGCTCGCGCATGTTCTCGCCGAGAAGGAGGCCGGGCGGCTCAAGCATCCCGCGCTGATCGTCGTGCCGACCACGCTCGTGCACAACTGGCGCGAGGAAGCGCGCCGCTTTGCGCCGGAGCTGAAAGTACTGGTGCTGAACGGGCCGCAGAGGAAAGAGCGCTTCGAGCAGATCGGCGAACACGAGCTGATCCTGACCACTTATGCGCTGTTGTGGCGCGATCAGAAGGTGCTCGCCGAGCACGACTATCATCTGCTGATTCTCGATGAGGCGCAGTACGTGAAGAACGCGACCACCAAAGCCGCCCAGGCGATTCGCGGCTTGCGCGCGCGGCATCGGCTGTGTCTGACGGGCACGCCGCTCGAAAATCATCTCGGTGAGCTGTGGTCGCAGTTCGATTTTCTGCTGCCGGGTTTTCTTGGCAGCCAGAAGGACTTCACGCGACGCTGGCGCAATCCGATCGAAAAGAACGGCGACGACGTGCGCCGCGCGTTGCTCGCGCGCCGCATCCGGCCGTTCATGCTGCGCCGTCGCAAGGACGAGGTCGCGAAGGAGCTGCCGCCGAAGACGACGATCGTGTGTCCGGTCGATCTGGAAGGCGCGCAGCGCGACCTTTACGAAACCGTGCGCACGGCGATGCAGCAGAAGGTGCGCGCGGCGGTCAGCGCGCAGGGGCTCGCGCGCAGCCACATCATCGTGCTCGATGCGTTGCTGAAGCTGCGCCAGGTGTGCTGCGATCCACGGCTCGTGCGCACCGCCAGCGGTATCGCGGACGGCGCTGCCACGGGCGGCGGCGAGCGCGCGATGCGCTCGGCCAAGCTCGATCTGCTGCTGTCGATGCTGCCCGAGCTGATCGAGGAGGGACGCCGCGTGCTGCTGTTCTCGCAGTTCACCGGCATGCTCGCGCTGATCGCCGAGGCGCTCGACGAAGCCGCGATCCCGTACGTCATGCTGACGGGCGACACGACCGATCGCGTGAGCCCGGTCGAGCGGTTCCAGCAGGGCGAGGTGCCGCTGTTCCTGATCAGCCTGAAGGCCGGCGGCGTGGGGCTGAACCTGACCGCCGCCGACACGGTGATCCACTACGATCCGTGGTGGAATCCGGCCGCCGAGAACCAGGCGACCGACCGCGCGCATCGGCTGGGACAGGACAAGCCGGTATTCGTGTACAAGTTGATCGCGGCCGGCAGCATCGAGGAAAAGATCGTCGCGTTGCAGGAGCACAAGGCCGGGCTCGCCGACAGCATTCTCACGGAAGATGCGGCCGGCGCCGCGAAGTTCTCGGACGACGACCTCGACGCGCTGTTCGCGCCGATGCCGGACATCGAAGGCGCGCGTTGACCGCGCGAGCAAGCGACCGAACGAGGCAACGCAGACGGGCCACGCAGGCACGCAAGTGGGAAATCTGACGCGCCGCAGCAACGCCAATGGGGGCCACACTGTAACCAAACATCTGTGTATGTAAATTACCGTCGATTGGGGGCTTCAACTCATACCAATTTCGAACTCGCGCTGTGTAAGACTTCCGCGTCGCGCGCGCTGGTACGGCGCGTAATAACTACTTCGCCAACGGTTACAAAGGAAGTTCTTTCATCTTGAGCAGGGCTTTTCTCCGGGCTAAATTGACGTTACTCGTGCGGTTAGAGCCCGGCGAGCGTGTGTAGTGTTTGTGAGCGGCGTTGCTTCGACAGGGGCAGCGCCGCATTTTTTTTGCCGGCGGCCCTAACGCTGCGCATCACCCGCTGACGGTCCGTCTCGCGGCGCGTCATCGCTCGGCCAACAATGTAAAGCAGTGTCGAATGCCTCATATAAAACGAGGACTTTGAGTTGCACTCCGGACCAAGGCGATTGCCTCGAATGACAACTCGCCCGAGACGAAATCTAACAATGTTTAAACGATTTCTTTTGAGATTATTCTTATACTGAACACGCAATTGTTAAATAAGAGTACCTGAAGGGAATCTTAAGGCCGATAAACGGGCGTGGTCAAAAAGCCGCTCCAGCAAGGATCTGCCGTCCACAGTGTCACTCCTCCTTGGCGCCGGCCAGTGCTGGCAGACCCCAGAAACCTGAAAAGCGCGTCAGCCGTTTCCGATTAGGGTTTTTCGCGACGGATTGCCGGTGCCGGCAAGCGGGAAGAAAAAGGGTTTTCGATTATCATGATCTGCCCTGCATAATCGCTATGGAAATTAGATTCATGCGCTGATTTCAGTTTCATGAAAGCAGCGTCATGGCGGGGTACGGAGAGGGACCATTAATCAGAAAGTAGCAGCCGGAATTTTTTGGGTAGCCGGATCGGCGGTGCTGCGCCGTCATCCCGGTCGTCAGCCGGTATACCGGCCGTCAGCCATGAAGGCGCTGTTGCGTTGTGGGGTGTTATGAGAATTGCAGTCCTCGATGATGATTCGGCTCAGGCCGACCTTGTGTGTCAAACGCTGTCCGCCGCTGGACACGTCTGTCACGCGTATGGCGCAGGGCGCGAACTCGTGCGCCAGTTGCGTCGTCAGACGTTCGATCTGCTCGTGCTCGACTGGAACGTTCCCGACATGTCCGGCGAAGAAGTGCTTCGCTGGGTGCGCGAAAGCCTGTCCGAGCGCCTGCCGGTGCTGTTCATGACGAGCCGCAGCCGCGAAACCGACATCACTTCGATTCTGAATACAGGTGCGGACGACTATCTCGTCAAGCCCGTGTCGGGCGCCGTGCTGCTCGCGCGGGTTGGCTCGCTGCTGCGGCGCGCGTATTACCTGAAGCCGCCGGCAACCAGGGAAGTGTTCGGCGACTTCGAGTTCGACCTGAGCGTCAAGCACGTCGTGGTCCGCGGCACCCCGGTCTCCGTCACGCAGAAAGAGTTCGAACTCGCGCTGCTGCTGTTCCAGCATATGAGCCGGCCGTTGTCGCGCGCACACATTCTCGACGTGATCTGGAAGCAGGCCACGGACATCCCGTCGCGCACGATGGACACTCATGTGTCGATGTTGCGCAGCAAGCTCGGTCTGCGCCCCGAGCACGGTTATCGGCTCACGCCGATCTACGGCTATGGCTACCGCCTCGAGCGGATCGAAACCGACACGCCACCGGCCGCCGACGACGAACCCACTGAAGAAGCGGGGGAAGCGTGACGGTCTGCGTGGATGGGGCGGCATCGGGCAGCGCCACCATGCCCGGCCGCCGCGCCGCCGCGTGGCTTGCCGCGGCCTGTCTGATTGCAACGGGCGCGACCGGCTGGAGCGCGCTCGCGCACGCGCAGCCCGCGCGCGGCAAGACCGGAGCGAAGGCGGCGCCGGCCTACGCTTCGTACACGACACGCGAGGGCGACACGCTGTATGACATCGCCGCCCGCTACATGGCCGATCCGACCGACTGGGCGCTGTTGAGCAGTCTCAATCACGTGCCCGCGCCGCGCCGCATGGCGGCCGGCATCGTGCTGCGTTTGCCGTCCCGAAGGCTGCGCCAGGATCCGGACACGGCTCGCGTGGTCGCGACCAGCGGTCCGGTCGAGCACGCGTTCGACTCGAGCCCCTATCTGCCGCTGAAAACCGGTAAAACGCTTGCCGAAGGCGATCGCTTGCGCACCGGCGCAAACGGGTTCGCGACGCTCGAGCTGCCCGACGGCTCATACGTGACGGTCGCGCAGAACGGCGAACTCAATATCGAGAGACTGCGGCACGTCACGCTGACCGGCGTGGCCGATCGAATCTTTCAGCTGCGCGCCGGCGAGGTCGAGAGCCAGGTCACGCATGCCACGCGACGCAACGATCGCTTTCAGATCCGTTCGCCTTCGGTGGTCGCCGGGGTGCGCGGCACGCGTTTCCGCGTCGATTACGACGGCGACACGCAAACCACCGCGGTGGCGGTGCTAGACGGCGCGGTCGGCGTCGATCCGGCCACGCAGCATGGCCAGAGCGCCGCGCCGGCGCCAGGCAGGCCGTTGCCGGCGTCCGAGCAGCTGGTCAACGCAAGCTTCGGCAACGTTACGCACTCGGGCGGCGCGGTCGGCAGTCCGGTTCAGCTGTTGCCCGCACCTGCGCTCGTGCGGCCGGCGCGCGTGCAGGACGGCAAGAGTGTCGCGTTCGACGTCGACCCGGCCGAGCACGCGGTCGGCTATCGGCTGCAGATTTCGCACGACGCCGATCAACTGGACCTGGTGCGCGACCTGCGCGTGAGCGCGCCGCATGCCGACTTCGGCGATCTGCCCGACGGCACGTACTTCGTGCGCGTCGCGTCGACCGATAGCAACGGTCTCGACGGCCTGCCGAACGTGTACGCGTTCGAGCGCCGCCAGTTGGGGCTGGACGTTTCGGCCGCGCAGCGCGCGGGTAGCCGCGACTTCGAGTTCCGCTGGTTCGTCAGCCACAGCAACGTGCCGACCCGTTTCCGCTTCCTGCTCGCGAACACGGCCGAACTGAGTCATCCGGTAATCGATCGCCCCGATCTGCCGGGCGGCGAACTCGTGATCAGCGATCTGCCTCCGGGCATCTACTACTGGACGATCGTCGCCGAGCAGTTCGACAACGGCCGCTTCTACGAAAAGAGCAGTCCGGTCCACTCCTTTACGCTTGCGCGCTGACGCTGGTAGATTCTCGGGGCCGGCCTGCTGGCCGGTCCGTCCTCCCGTTCCCGACTACATCGTCCCTTGCCCGCCACTTCTACGCGACTGAGCCTCGATCCGCGCGCCCGTCTCGGCCGGCGCGCCGGCCGGCGCTTTCTGATCGAGTGGGTCAGCGTTGGCTGTCTCGGCTTCGTGGTGATCTTGCTGACGTCGTTCGGGCGCGTCGGCGTCGGGATCGATCAGCTGGTGTACGACGAGTTTCTGAAGCTGCGCGAGCAGCCGCTGCTGTCCGACCTCGTCGTCGTCGAGATCGACAACGCGAGCATCGACGCGCTCGGCCGCTGGCCGTGGCCGCGCGGCGTGCATGCGCGGCTGCTCGAACAGATCGCCGCGGCCAAACCCGCCGCGGTGATCTACGACGTGCTGTTCACGGAGCCCAACGCCGACGACGCCCAGCTCGCCCACGCAATCGCGCTGAGCCCGACCTATCTTCCCGTGCTGCTGACACCGCCCGACGCGAGCGGCGCCCGCACCGTCGATGAACCCGTCGCGCCGCTCGCGCAGGCTGCGGCCGGGCTCGGTCACATCAATTTCGAAGTGGACAGCGACGGCATCGTGCGCAGCGTCGCGCGCTTCCAGGACGACGAGCGCTCTCGCTGGCCGCAACTGACGGTGCTCGTCGCCGACGCGGTCGAACACGGCAAGCTGCATCTGCGCGGTGGCCTGCCGCCGCGCCTCTCGAACGAGCCCGCGCGCGGCAGCGACGACGGCGGCGAAGAGCGCTTCCTGATTCCGTTCGGCCCAAACGCCGCGAACTACCCGAAGCTCAGTTTCGCCGACGTGCTCGCCGGCAAGGTGCCGGCCGATCGGTTGCGCGGGCGCATCGTCGTGATCGGCGTGACGGCGTCGGGTCTGTACGACCGCTTCGCGACACCGGTATCGGGCGAGCTCGGTCCGCTGCCCGGTGTCTACATCCACGCGAACGTGCTCGACACGCTGCTGAGCGGCCGCGAGATCCAGCCGGTCGCGCTGTGGGTGGTGTTCGCGGCGGCGCTCGGGCCGCTCGCCGCGCTGCTCGCCGGCTTCCTCGTGCTGTCGCCGCGCCGCTCGTTGTTGCTGACCGGCGCGCTGGTGCTGCTCGCCGCGACCGGCAGCGCGCTGCTGCTGTACGGCGGCAGGCTGTGGATTTCGCCGGTGCCGGCGATCCTCGGCGTCGTGATCGTCTATCCGATCTGGAATTGGCGACGCCTCGAAATGACGATGGCGTATCTGCGCGGCGAACTGCAGCGTCTCGCCGACGAGCCGCATCTGCTGCCCGAGACGCCGAAGCGCCGCCGCGAGTTCGGCGGCGACGTGCTCGCGCAGCACATGGCGCTGATGGCTCAGGCCGCGCAACGGGTGCAGGACATGAAGCGCTTCGTGTGGGACAGCCTCGATAGCGTGCCGGAGCCGATTCTCGTCAGCGACGTGGCCGGCGTCGTGCTGATCGCGAATCACGCGGCGAAAGCGCATTTCGCTCGGCTAGGCGCGCCGATGCCCGAGGGCCAGCCGATGCAGAGCGTGCTCGGCGGTCTCACGCTCGTGAAGACGATCGACACCGGCGCGGCCACGGACAACGAGCGCAATCTGTCCGCGCACGCGCACTGGCCGGCGCTCCTCGATCCGACGCGCGGCGAGTTCGCGGCGCTGATGGCGCAGGGCGTCGAGGTGCGCGACGCGAACGAGCGCGACCATCTGCTGCGCTATGCGACCTGCACGGACGCGCAGGGCGAGACGACCGGCTGGATCGCCGGTCTCGTCGACGTGTCGGCGTTGCATGCGGCCGAGCGTCAGCGCGAAGACGCGCTGCGGCTGCTGTCGCATGACATGCGCTCGCCGCAGGCGTCGATCATTGCGCTGGTCGAGATCGAGCGCGCGCGAACCGAGCCTGCGCTCGCGCGCAGCGTGCTGGAGCGCATCGAACGCTACGCGCAGCGCGCGCTCACGCTCGCCGACGACTTCGTGCAACTGGCGCGCGCCGAATCGCAGGCCTGTGTGCTTGAGCCGCTGAATCTGACCGAACTCGTCATCGACGCGAGCGACGAGGTCTGGCCGCAGGCGCATGCGAAGCGTATCGCGCTGCATATCGAAACCGGCGACGACGCCGACGACGATCCCTGGATCTGCGCCGACCGCTCGCTGATGACACGCGCGCTCGTCAATATCCTGAACAACGCGGTCAAGTACAGTCCGCCCGACACGCGCATCGTGTGCAGCTTCGCTGGCCAGCCGGCGGCAAAGCGCGCGGGCAGCGAGGTGCCGCGCGTGTCGTGCACGATCCGCGACCAGGGCTATGGCATTCCCGAGGAGCAGCAAGCGGGATTGTTCGAGCGCTTTCGCCGTTTTCACGAGGCGCAGCGGCCGGAAGTGGGCGGCGCGGGACTCGGCATGGCGTTCATCAAAACCGTCGTCACGCGCCACGGTGGCGGCGTCGAAGTCGTCAGCGCGCCCGGCGAGGGGACGGCCTTTACGATCTGGCTGCCCGCGCTCGACGACGCGTCCCTCGACGAATCGATCGCACCGCGCGCCTGATGCGCCTTTGATGTATTCGATGTACTAGAGAGAAAATAAAAGATGGCAAAGATCGCTCACCTCTGTGCCGCGCTGGCCGCGGCGAGCCTCACCGCTTGCGCGGGCCTGAGCGCCGACGTGCACACCGTCTCCGCTAACGGCGCCGACCGCGCCGTTGCGCTGCAAGGCGAGCAGACCTATTCGCTCGCGCGCACGCAGTCGCAGGACGACAGCGCCGACCATCCGCAAGTCGAAAAGCTGTTGCGCGACGAGTTGGCGAAACACGGGTTCGTCGATACGGCGGGCAAGCCCGCGCATTATCTGCTGTCGATGGCGTATGGCACGCGGCCGGCGTCGATCGGCATCGGCGGTGAGGATTGCGCGCCCGCCGATTGCGGCGCGGGCGGCGACGGTCCAGGCGCGCTGCTGTTTGGGCGCAAGTATCAGCACGCGCTGACGCTGCGCTTTTTCGACTATGCGAGCGGCACCGAGCGCTACAAGGTCGGCGCGGTGTTCATGGATCGCGATGCGGATCCGCTGCATGCACTGCCGTTGCTCGTGAAAATCGCGCTCGCGAAGCTGCCGTTCGATGCGCCGGCCGACTGGCGTGTGAAGCTCAGCATCGACAAGACGAGCGGTGTGCCGAACGTCGACTCGATGGAGCCGCTGCAGCGTTAAAACGCAGCCTCGGGTCGCCGGGGCCGCGAATATCAGTTATTCCTGCGCCGGCTCGTCTCGCGGCCAGCGGTTTTCGAAGACGCAATCGGCGAGCGGCAGACGGCTCGCCCAGCGCTGCGTTTCGAGCATCGGCTCGCTATAGAACGCAGCGACGTGGCCGAGGCACAGAATCGCGACCGGCCGCGCGCCTTCCGGCATCGCCAGTAGCTGGTGCACCGCGTCGACATCGAATAGCGACACCCAACCAAGCCCGAGTCCTTCCGCGCGCGCGGCGAGCCACATGTTCTGGATCGCGCACGCGACCGACGCGAGATCCATCTCCGGCAGCGTGCGGCGGCCGAAGACGTGTCGCTCGCGCCCGTCCATCAACGCGATCACCAGCAGCTCCGCGCATTCGCGCATGCCTTCCACCTTCAGCTTCATGAACTCGTCACGGCGCTTGCCGAGCGCGTCGGCGGTGGCGAGCCGTTCGCGCTCGACGATGTCGCGCAAGCCCGTGCGCAGCGCCGCGTCGGTGATGCGCACGATGCGCCACGGCTGCATGTAGCCGACGCTCGGCGCGTGATGCGCCGCGTCGAGCAGACGCCGCAGCACCGCCGGATCGACCGGATCGGGCATGAAGTGGCGCATGTCGCGGCGTTCGTAAATCGCGCGATAGACCGCATCGCGCTCGGAGTCGTCAAAAGGCTTCGCCATGAAAGAGGGCGGCCGTGAAAGCCGGGTTGGAGGGCCAGTAAGCGTGCATATAGGTTGCCACAATCGGGCCCACGCGGAACACCGCTTCGCCGGGCGTGTCGCTGTGCGCGCGCGTGGCGAAGCGCTGCGGCGCGAGCGGCGTCGCGAGCTTCGAGTAGTGGAACGTGTGGCCGGTCAGCGTGCCGTGGACGCCATCGATCTGCTGCATGCCGAGCGACGTGAAGCGCGTTTGCATCGTCGCGTGACCGGGCAGCAGGCCCAGCATCGGCGTGCTAGTGCCTTGCGCGTCGGTCAGCGTGTCGAGCAGATAGAGCATGCCGCCGCATTCGGCGACCACCGGGTTGTCCGCCTCGACGTGCGCGCGGATCGATGCCGCGCTGGTCAAGTTGCCCGCGAGCGTCGCCAGATGCAACTCGGGATACCCGCCCGGCAGATAAAGCGCGTGCGTGCCTGCGGGCAACGCTTCGTCGGCAAGCGGCGAGAAATAGCTGAGCCGCGCGCCGAGCGCTTCGAGCAGCGCGACGTTGGCCGGATAGATGAATGAGAACGCGGCGTCGCGCGCGATCGCGATGTGCTTGCCTTCGAGCAGACGCAGCAGAACTTCGGGCGAGGGCACGCCGAAATCGACCGGCGGCGGCAGTTCGGCGAGCGCGGTCGATGCGAGCGTATCCGCCGCGCGTTCGAGGCGCGCTTCGAGATCGTCGATTTCATCGGCCTGGTGTAGGCCGAGGTGGCGGTCGGGCAGCGTGATCTCGTCGCTTGCGGCGAGGTGGCCGCACCAGCGCAACCCGGGCGGCAGCGCCTCCTGCAGCATTTGCGCGTGCCGGACGGAGCCGACGCGATTCGCGAGCACACCATGAAACGGCAGTTGCGGCCTGAAGCGCGCAAGGCCGAACGCGAGCGCCCCGAAGGTCTGCGCCATCGCCTGCGCGGAAATCACCGCGAGCACCGGTACGCCGAACGTGGTCGCCAGATCGGCGCTGCTCGGTGTGCCGTCGAACAGGCCCATCACGCCTTCGATCAGGATCAGATCGGCTTCTTGCGCCGCCCGCGCGAGCAGGTTCCGGCATGCGCTTTCGCCGACCATCCACAGATCGAGCGACAGCACCGGGGAGCCGCTCGCGCGCGCGAGAATCATCGGATCGAGAAAATCCGGTCCGGTCTTAAACACGCGCACGCGACGTCCGAGCCGCCGGTGATAGCGCGCGAGACCGGCTGTGATCGTGGTTTTGCCTTGTCCCGACGCGGGCGCGCTGATGAACAGCGCGGGGCACGCCCCGAAGGAAGTCCCCTGGGGGGACGCCGCGGAGCAGGTCCCCTTGGGAGACGCCCCGGACGAAGCCCCGTTGTAGGACGCCGACATCGCTCAGAACTCCACGCCGCGCTGCGCCTTCACACCTTGCTCGCGATACGGATGCTTGATCGCGCGCATTTCGGTGACGAGGTCGGCGGCTTCGATCAGCGCGTCCGGCGCATGGCGTCCGGTCACGACGACGTGCAACATCGGCGCACGCGCGTTGATCACCGCGAGTACTTCGTCGAGCGGCAGGTATTCGTACTTCAGCACGGTGTTCAGCTCGTCGAGGATCACCATCTGGTAGTCGCCGCTTTCGATCATCCGCCGCGCTTCGTTCCAGCCTTTGCGCGCGGTCGCCATGTCGGCCTCGCGGTTTTGCGTGTTCCACGTGTAGCCGTCGCCCATCGTAACGAAATCGCATTGCGCGATCGCGCCGAGGAAATCGCGCTCCGACGTATGCAGCGCGCCCTTGATGAACTGCACGACGCCGAGCCGCATGCCGTGGCCGAGCACCCGCACGGCCATGCCGAACGCGGCCGTGCTCTTGCCCTTGCCGGTGCCGGTGTTGACGATCAGCAGGCCTTTTTCGATGGTCGCGCTGGCCTGCTTCTTTTCGTGGCCTTCGCGGCGGCGTTCGGTCATGCGTTGATGCGATTCCGGATCGGTTTTCATCGAGGGTCCTGGTCTTGAGAGGCGGGATGGGATGGGGGCGCGTCGCCAAGGGCAGCGTTGTTCGCCGCTGCGATCGCCACCGTGATGCCGGCGTGCGCGGTCTTGCGTACGATTAGACGCGCGTTTCGCGCGGTTGTGGTGGAGTCCGGCGCCGCTGCCGCCAGCAGCGCGCACGGCTCGCACACACCATCGACGCCGAGATGCACGTTTGCCGCCGCCGACGGCGACGCGACCGGTACCGCGGCGATCTGCTCGCGGCTGAACAATTGCAGCGGCAGTTGATGGCGCGAGCAGAATTCGAGCAGGCCTGCTTCGTTGGCTTTGGTGTCGATCGTCGCGATGGCGTGGATCTGCTCGAAGGCATTCGATCCGAGCGCTGCGCGCACCGCGGCTTCGATCTCAGCGGCTTCGCTGTGCAAGCGGCAACCGATGCCGACGCTCAGCGTTTTGATCGCGCGTCCGAGTCCGTGTCGCGTCGCGCTCGCTGCCAGTTCGTGAGCAAAGCCGGCGTCGCGTTTGGCCGCATCACGCGCCAGTGCGAGCGACGCCACACCGCCGATCACGACGATCGCCGGCGAGCCGAGTCCCGCGCGCGCCACCGCCTCGGCGAACTCGCGAAGCGGCGCGAGCGCATGACGCTGCTCAGGCCGCGTCGCCGACTCGATCGCCGCGCACGGCGTGTCGGCGGACATGCCGGCCGCGAGCAATGCGCGGGCGATCTCGCCGAGCCGGCGCATGCCCATGTAGATCACCAGCGTCATGCGCGTCGCGGCGAGCGCGGCCCAGTCCGGTTCGCCACTGCCGGCGCCGTGGCCGGTGACGAACACGACGCCCTGCGAGTGAGCACGATGCGTGACCGCGATACCGAGCGCCGCGGGCGCCGCGATGCCGGCCGTGATGCCGTTGATCACGTCGACTTCGATACCGGCGGCCCGTAGCGCCTGCAACTCTTCGCCGCCGCGGCCGAACACGAACGGATCGCCGCCCTTGAGCCGCGCGACGCTGCGCCCCGCGCGCAGAAGCCCGAGCATTTGCGCGACGATGTCGGCTTGCGGCGTCGACGGATGGCCGCCGCGTTTGCCGACGTACTCGACTTGCGCGTCGGCGCGTGCGAACTGCAGCACGTCTGGATTCACCAGATCGTCGACGAGCACGACATCGGCCTGCGCGAGCGCGCGGGTGGCCTTCAGCGTCATCAGTTCGACGTCGCCGGGACCGGCGCCGATCAGCCAGGCGCGCGTCATCGCGGCGTGCATGGCGCGCGCCATGCGGTGATGGAAGAAGAGAAGCGGCGTGCGACAGCGCGCGCGGCGGTGAATATAGAGGTCATGCGGAACTGCGAATCCGGGCACGCGCGATGCCGCGCTGCTACGCCTTCACATCCGTTCCCCGCGGATTCCGGCGGCCGGCGGCGCCACGTGATGCACGGATGCAATGCGACACCGCCTCCGCGTCTGGCCGGTATCCGGGCTGGCGGCCTCATGCGCTTCGCCTTCCCGTCCCGGTTGGTGGATTCGCGGGACAGTGGCATCAAAAAACGCATGCGCGGCACGTCGGAATCGAAGGCGAATCGAATCGCGCGCCGCAGGTCGCTTACCGTTGCGGGGACAGCACAGGTTGAACGCGCGAGGCGCTGCCTGTTTCCCGTTTAACTGCACACGCGAGCGCATGTGCGGGCACCAAACGCGCGCATACGATAGCACATGGCGCCTTGCCGGATAAGCCACGGCGGCGCTTTCCGGCTCTGTGCGTTCCTTGACTGCGCATGTCCGCGGGCCTACACTCGCACGCACTTTGGGTGCTCGCGTGCGCGCTCGTGCGCATGCAGTTAAACGGGAAACAGGGAGCCACCTGCTCTGGAGCGGCTAACCTGTGCTGTCCCCGCAACGGTAAGCGAAAAGCGGTTCCGGCTTGATAGCCGGGCACCGCAGTGCCGGCTTCGATGTCCGCGCGCAAGGTCGCATGGACATTTCACCACTGGACGAGAAACCACTCGGCCGGGAAGGGGAAGCGGCGCTTTCGCCAGCCCGGATACCGGCCCAAAGAAGCAGAACGACCGCCGCGGGGATGCGGTGGCGCGTTCATGACCTCAGTTCCGCTTTCTGTATTTCCGTTGTCGCGGCAATGCCGTCGTTCGTCCCCGTGTCTGGTGATCCTGGTACTGCTGCGCGTGTTTCATTCGCTCCATTCGCCAGCCGACGCGGACCCACGCGCGGACTTTCCGGCATACCGATCAACGCCAAGGGATGGACCTCACGATGCAAACTCAATTGCGCAAGATCCCCGTCACGATCGTCACGGGCTTTCTCGGCAGCGGCAAAACCACGCTGCTGCGGCACATTCTTCAGCATGCGGGCGGCAAGCGCATCGCGGTGATCGTCAACGAGTTCGGCGAGCTCGGCATCGACGGCGAAATCCTCAAGGGCTGCGGCATCGGTTGCGATGAAAACGGCGTCGAGACCGAAGGGCAATTGTATGAACTCGCGAACGGTTGTTTGTGCTGCACCGTGCAGGAAGAGTTTTTCCCGGTGATGGAGAAGCTCGCGGGACGCCGCGACGAACTCGATCACGTGCTGATCGAAACGTCGGGCCTGGCGTTGCCGAAGCCGCTCGTGCAGGCGTTCAACTGGCCGCAAATCCGCAACGGCTTCACGGTCGACGCGGTGGTGACGGTGGTGGACGGCCCGGCCGCCGCGAGCGGCCAGTTCGCCGATAACCCGCTCGCCGTCGATGCGCAGCGCAAGGCCGATCCGAATCTCGATCACGAGTCGCCGCTGCACGAGCTGTTCGAAGACCAGTTGTCGGCGGCCGATCTGGTGATTCTGAACAAGACCGATCTGATCGACGACGCGCGGCAGCACGAGGTCGAAGCCGCGATCCGCGCGGAGATTCCGCCGCAGGTGAAGATCGTGCGCGCGCAGCGGGGACAGCTCGACCTGCATACGCTGCTGGGCCTCGAAGCGGCGTCGGAAGAGACGATCCACCTGCGTCACGACCACCACGGTTCCGTCGACGACCCCGATCATCACCACGATGAATTCGATTCGGTCGTCGTGCAGGCATCCGTACCGTCGCGCGACGCGGCGCTCGCCGCCTTGCAGACACTCGTCGAAACCCACACGATTTACCGTGTCAAAGGCTTCGCGGCACTGCAGGGCGCGGCGATGCGTCTCGTGATCCAGGGCGTGGGCCGGCGCTTCGACAGCTACTTCGACCGGCGCTGGCAAGCGGGTGAAAATGGCGACGGCGCGTTGAGCCGCTTCGTGCTGATCGGCGCAGACCTCGACCAGCACGCGCTGCAACGGGCGTTCGACGCGTCGCTCGGCGCGATGTCGGACGCGACGGCATAAACGGGCGCACCAGCATGCATCTGCTGCGCACGACGCCGGGCGGCTTCGTCGACGATACGCAGGGCGTGATCCGCATCGATCAGCAGCCCGCGGATATCGTCGTGCTCAGTTCCGCCGACACCACGCTGTCGCTGCTCGCGAGCGTGGTGCCGCGTCTCGGCGACGGCTTTCCGAGCGTGCGGCTCGCGAACGTCACGTATCTGCGTCAGCCTGCCTCGGTCGATTTCTATCTGGACGACGTGTTGCAGCATGCGCGCGTGGTCGTCGTCGATCATCTCGGCGGCGAAACGTATTGGCCGTACGGCATCGAGCAGGTGGTCGCGCTCGCGCAGCGCAAACAGCAAACGCTCGCGATGTTTTCCGGCGATCTGCAGGAAGACCCGAACCTGCTCGCGCGCAGCACCGCGAGCGCCGAGCTGTGTCAGCAGCTGTGGCGCTATCTGCGCGAGGGCGGTCCGCAGAACGCCGAGGCGTTTTTGCGCTGCATCGCGTATCGCGCGCTCGACTGGGGGCGCGAACCCGATCCGCCGCGCGCGTTGCCGGCCGCGTCGCTGTATCACCCCGAGCGCGATATCCCCATCGTCGCCGACTGGCAGGCGCGTTGGCGGCAAGACGCGCCGGTCGTCGCGATTCTGTTCTACAAGGCGCATCTGCAGGCCGCCAATACCGCGGTGTTCGATGCGCTGATCGACGCGCTCGAAGCGCAAGGGCTCAATCCGCTGCCGCTCGCGATCACGTCGTTGAAGGATGCGGTGAGCCGCGATGTCGTGCAGTCGCTGTGCGCGCAACATGGTGTCGCGCTGGTGTTGAACACCACAGCGTTCGCCGCGTCCGCGATCGACGACCCCGAGCCGCTCGCGCTCGCCGGCGACGCGCCGGTGTTTCAGGTGATCCTGAGCGGCGGCAATCGCGAAGACTGGCTGAAGGACAACCACGGCCTCAATTCGCGCGACATCGCGATGCATATCTCGCTGCCCGAAGTGGACGGGCGCATCATCACGCGCGCGATCAGCTTCAAGGGGCTCGCGTATCGCTGTGCGCATACGCAGGTCGACGTGGTCCGCTATCAGCCCGATCTCGAACGGGTGCGCTTTCTCGCCGAGCTGAGCCGGCGCTGGTGCCGTTTGCGTTCGCTCGATAACGCCGACAAGAAAGTCGCGTTGATTCTCGCCAACTATCCGATGAGCGAAGGGCGCATCGGCAATGGCGTCGGGCTCGATACGCCGGCGTCGGTGGTCGGCATTCTGTCGATGCTGCGCGATGAAGGCTATCGTGTCGGCGAATTGCCCGAAAACGGCGACGCGTTGTTGAACAGGCTGACCGAAGGCGTGACCAACGATCCGGTCGTACGCGATCTGCGTCCGGCCCTGCAAAGCCTCGCACTCGACGACTATCTCGCGCATTTCAACGCGTTGCCGGCGAGCGCGCGCGACGCGTTGAATGCGCGCTGGGGCAAGCCCGAGCAGGACCCCACGCTGCGGCGCGGCCGCTTCATGATCGCCGGCTGGCGCTGCGGCCAGGTGTTCGTCGGCATTCAGCCTTCGCGTTCGCGCGAGCACGGCGACTACGCGAGCTATCACGATGCGGAGCTCGTACCGCCGCACGCATACCTCGCGTTCTATTTCTGGCTGCGCCATCAGTTCGGCATCGACGCGCTCGTGCACGTCGGCAAGCACGGCAACCTGGAATGGCTGCCGGGCAAAAGCGTCGCCTTGAGCGACGCGTGCTGGCCCGATCTGATTCTCGGACCGATGCCGCATTTGTATCCGTTCATCGTCAACGATCCGGGCGAGGGCAGCCAGGCGAAGCGGCGCGCGCAGGCGGTGATCATCGATCATCTGATGCCACCGCTTACACGCGCCGAAAACTATGGGCCGCTGCAGGACCTCGAACGCCAGGTCGACGAATACTACGAAGCATTGATGGTCGATTCGCGTCGCGCGAAGCTCTTACGTCGCACGATTCTGACGACGATCGTCGAGCATCGGCTGCACGAAGAGCTGAGTCTCGCGGTGCCGAACGCACAGGACGATGAAGACGCGCTGCTCACACGCGTCGATGCGTGGCTGTGCGAGCTGAAGGAAGCGCAGATTCGCGATGGCCTGCATACGTTCGGGCAGTCGCCGCGCGGCGTGCAGCGGCGCGACACGCTGCTCGCGCTCGGGCGCTTTCCGGTCGGCGATGGGCGGGCCGGCAAGGCGGGGCTCGTCGACGCGCTGGCGCGCGATCTGCGCATCGATCATCGGTTCGACCCGGTGACGGTGGATTGGGCCGCCGCATGGGACGGTCCGCGGCCCGAGGTATTGCAGCGGGTCAGCGATGCACCGTGGCGACATTACGGCGATACGCGCGAGCGGTTGGAATTGCTCGCGGGCGAGCTGTTGCGCCGCGTCTGCGGTGTCGATTGCGATGATGCGGATCGTTCGCAGGCCGTCCCCGTAGCCGACGAAAGTCTGCCGCAAGCGGCACAGGTGATCGCACGCCTGCGCGACGACGTGCTGCCGCGTCTCGACGCCTGCGGCCCGCAGGAAATGACGCAGCTGAAGCGCGGCCTCGCAGGACGTTTCGTGCCGCCAGGTCCGAGCGGTTCGCCGTCGCGCGGTCGGCCCGACGTGCTGCCAACCGGCCGCAACTTCTATTCGGTCGACACGCGCGCGGTGCCGACGCAAGCCGCGTGGGCACTCGGCCTGAAATCGGCGCAGCAACTGATCGAGCGGCATCTGCAGGAGCACGGCGACTATCCCCGCGCGATCGGCCTGTCGGTCTGGGGCACCGCGACGATGCGCACCGGCGGCGACGATATCGCGCAGGCGCTCGCGCTGCTCGGCGTGCGGCCGAAATGGGCGCCGGGCAGCCACCGTGTGACGGACTTCGAGATCATGCCGATCGACGCGTTCGACCGGCCGCGTATCGACGTCACGTTGCGCGTATCCGGTTTCTTTCGCGATGCGTTCGCGAACGTGATGCATCTGTTCGATGCGGCCGTGCAAGCGGTGGCCGAACTCGACGAGCCCGCGGAGCTGAATCCGATTCGCGCGCGCGTGCAGCGCGAACGCGATGCGTTGATCGCGCGCGGCATGGACCCGGTCGAAGCGCGCAAGCGCGCCGGCTGGCGCGTGTTCAGCGCGCGGCCGGGCACGTACGGCGCGGGTCTGCAGCAGATGATCGACTCGCGCCAATGGCAGACCGACGCCGATCTCGCGAACGCGTATCAGGCGTGGGGTGGATATGCGTACGCGCAGAAGAGCGCGGGCGAGGAAGCGCATCAAGCGTTTGGCGCGCGCCTCGCAGCGATGGACCTCGTGCTGCAGAACCAGGACAACCGCGAGCACGACGTGCTCGATTCGAACGACTACTACCAGTTTCAGGGCGGCATGGTCGCGGCGGTGCGGCATCTGGCAGGTCAGCAGCCGCGCGTCTATCACGCGGATCACAGCAATCCGGCCGCGCCGCGCGTGCGGACGTTGCAGGAGGAGATCGCGCGCGTGATCCGCTCGCGCGTGGTCAATCCGAAATGGCTCGACGGCGTGAAGCGCCACGGCTACAAGGGCGCGGCCGAGATCGCCGCGACCGTCGATTATCTGTATGGCTACGACGCGACCGCGCGTGTGATTGCGGATCATCAATACGCGCTCGTCGCCGATGCTTATCTGAATGACGCCGATACGCGCGCGTTCATGCAACGGCACAATCCGCATGCGCTGCATTCGATCTGCGAGCGTTTGCTCGAGGCGATGCAGCGGGGGCTGTGGCAGCAGCCGGGTGACTATCGCGCGCAGGTGGAAACGCATCTGCTGGCGAGCGAACAGCAGATCGAAGGAAGACAAACATGAATGGAGCGATGCGAGGAGCGGACGACGCAGGTTGCTCAGCCGGTGCATCGGGTACGGCGGCGGCGCGGCCCGTTTTTCCGTTTGCGGCGCTGATCGGCCAGGCCTCGTTGCAGCAGGCGCTGGTGCTCGCGGCGATCGACCCGGGCTTGGGCGGCGTATTGATCAGCGGACCGCGTGGCACCGCGAAGTCGACTGCCGCGCGCGCGCTTGCCGAACTGCTGCCGGAGGGAGAGCTCGTGAATCTGCCGCTTGGCGCGAGCGAGGATCGTCTGATCGGCACGCTCGATATCGAAACCGTGTTGCGCGACGGCTCGGTGCGCTTCTCGCCGGGGCTGCTCGCGAAGGCGCATCGCGGCGTGCTGTACGTCGACGAAGTCAATCTGCTGCCCGATGCGCTCGTCGATGCGTTGCTCGATGCGGCGGCGAGCGGCGTGAATACCGTCGAACGCGATGGCGTGTCGCATAGTCATGACGCGAGCTTCGTGCTGATCGGCACGATGAACCCCGAAGAGGGCGAGTTGCGGCCGCAATTGATCGACCGCTTCGGTCTGATGGTGGAGTTGCAGAACGCGTTCGAGCCGCAGGTGCGGCAGGCGATCGTCAAAGCGCGGTTCGCGTTCGATCTCGATCCCGCTGGGTTTCGTACCGTTTACGCGGAGCCGCAGGCTTCATACGTGCAGCGAATTCGCTCGGCGCGCGCGGCGCTGCCGCTGCTGTCGTTCGATGACGCCGTCCATACGCGCGTGAGCGCGCTATGCATCGACGCGGCCGTCGACGGCCTGCGCGCCGACCTCGTGATGCTGCGCGCGGCGCGCGCGCTGGCCGCATTCGAACGGGCAGATGCGGTGACGGTGCGACATGTGGAGCGCGTTGCCGATCCGGTGCTGCTTCATCGGCGGCGTCAGCATGATTCGCAACATGCGAATCAGCGCCGGCCAGAAAGCGCGGCGCAGGCACGGGACGTCGCTGAGGGTGCGTCTGGCAATACGGCTGCATCCACGACACCTTCCGCCGACTCCGACTGGGGTTACCTGCCGCCCGAGCCGGCCGCGGCTTTGTCTGTCAAAGGCGTCATTGCGCTCGACGCAAAAAAACGCTGAGCCATCGGAAAGGCGCCGCCGCTGACTCGCGCAGCGGTTTTCGATGGCGACAAGGCGTGGGGGCGGATTCGCGCGACACGTCGCGCGGCGAACCGGGCAAGCGCATTGCATGGCCACCGACGCTCGCCGCGATGCGCGAGCACACGCTGCGTCGAGAGCATCTGCGCTTCGTACGGGAAGTGCCGCGTGGCGGTGTGCTGCATTGCTTCGTGCTCGATTGCTCCGGGTCGATGCTGGCGGGCCAACGCCTCGCGTTCGCGAAGGGTCTACTGACTGCCTTGTTCGACCGTGCGAGTGCGATGCGCGCCGAGGCTGCGCTGATCTGCTTCGGCGGTACGGGAGCGGATGTGCGCTTCGGCCCGGCCGTGCCGCGCTGGTGGAACGAGCGATGGCTCGCGCCCGTGGGCGGAGGCGGCGGTTCGCCGCTCGCGTCGGGCGTGCGCAGCGCCGCGCAACTGCTCGAACGCTGCGCGCGGCGACGGCCGGCCCAGCAGCGCTGGTTATGGATTCTGACCGACGGCCGCACGAGCGACGAACCCGCGCGGCCGGCCGACGTCGATGAAGTCGTGTTCGTCGATTTCGAGCGTGGTGCGATACGGCTCGGTCGTTGCGAGGTGCTCGCCAATGCCTGGGGAGCGCGGCGGTTGACGCCGGAAGAGTTGCTCGGCTGATCGATGTGTGCGCAGGTCGACGCTGCTGTGTCCCCACGCGCGTTGCTTTTGTGGCCGTACCGCTTATTTCAGTCCGTTGGACCAGTGCTGCACATCCTCCTGACGATCGAACACGAACACCTTCATCGCCATCTGTTGAACGGAATCGAGGTGATCCAGTTCGAGCCCATGCATGGACGGCTCGCCAGGCGTTTTGCCCTTCTGTACGTTGCGGATCACCGCCGTCGTCTCGATCTGTGAATCGTATTCGGCAGACTTCAGCCGGAACGCGATGCGCAGTCGCTCGCCGACTTCGCCCAGTGTCCATGACGCACTCAACGACATGCCGAGCGCGCTGATGCCCTTGGCGAGTCCAAGACCTTCGTAAGTGTCAGCGCTCCCGCCGATGCCGAACCTCACGGGCAGGTGCGCATGGACGCGGATCGATTTGCGCTCACGGAGCCGGCGGACCACGCCGGGCCTCGACAACACGGCATAGTCGAACGGCACGCGGCAGACCGCTTCGACCGTGCAGACGAAACGGAACACGGCCTGACTCGCGATCGCGACGATCTCGACGTTCTCGCCGGGCGTGAGCGGCAGCGGTTGGCCCTGCTGCATCGGCGGCGTGACGAACAGCGCATGATTCGGCGCGAAACCGATGATGCCGCAAGGTTGCATCGGCGCGCCGTTGCCGAGTTGCGAACGCATGCCGATCAATGCGCCGATCTCGAGGTGCATGTCCTTCAGCGTCAACTCACCGGCGTGGTCAGACTGGGCGGTTGGCGCCGGCAGTTGTTGTGCGCCGAGGTCGAACAGGTCGCCGCGTTGCGGGCGGAAGTGTTGAAACAGAAAGGCGCGCTCGTCGGTGGTCGCGAGCGTCGTCGCGCTTGCGAAGAGCAGCGTGCCGTCGGCATCGACGATCGGCCATGGGAGCGGCGTGCCTACCGGCACCGTATCAGGCTCGAGCATCGGGGATGCCGCGGCGGGCTGGGTGTCCTCGACTTGTGCGTCGACGAGATTGGCCATAGTCGGCAGCTAATTTAAGTGGCGGGATGATCTGATTGACGGCGGGGAAGGGTAGAACTTTAATTTGGGGAGCGGTGGTGAGTTCGAGCCGTGCTCAGACTACTTTGTTTTGTCGGTATTAGGACTTCGGCGGGGTTGAATCGGATGGCTAACTATTTTCGCTGATTTTTTGGTCTGACCAGAGTTGACTCTTTTGAGAGCTGGCGGCAATGCGATGGAGATGGCAGTCTTTGCTCCCAAAATAAATTGTGAGAAGGGTATTGACGCGTTGTCGGCCGCTCTCCATAATCCCGTTTCTCTGCTGCAGACGCAGCGACGCAAACGAAGCAGTGCCGGGTAGGAGTGGTTCAGGCGCGGCGGGTTTGGCGGACCGATCTTTAAAAACTAACAGCCGATAAGTGTGGGCGCTTGATGCGGGATGCGGCGGCGGATTCTGTGGAATCTGCTGTCAGGCAGAAGTATCAGAAGCCTCACACAGTATTAGAGGAAGGTTTGTCTGTCGAAAGGCGGACTGATCATCGTCAGTACGTTGAGTGAGCGACCGGGTTCGAGAGAGCCCGAAAACAGTAACAGGTTTGAACTGAAGAGTTTGATCCTGGCTCAGATTGAACGCTGGCGGCATGCCTTACACATGCAAGTCGAACGGCAGCACGGACTC
>NZ_JACHDK010000012.1:0-165422 GCF_014201005.1 Paraburkholderia lebeckiae
TCTCCACCCGGTATGACAAGCTCGCTGACAGCTATCTCGTGTTCGCGTCCCTTGCCTGCTCGTTTGGGCCGCTTTTAAATGTGAACACGGCCTAGTGCCGGTGCGAGGGTCGCGATGAATCCCAATGAACTCTTTGCGTTACTACCCGACATGGCGACGTTTGCGAGGGTTGTCGACGCCGGCAACTTCTCGATTGCCGCGCGGCAACTGGGCAGTACACCGTCGACTGTCAGTCGGCAGATCAAGCGTCTTGAGGATTCGCTTGGCACGCGGTTGCTTGAGCGCTCGACCCGTAGCCTCCGTTTGACGGATTCAGGCGCGCAGGTCTATCGGTATTGCCGGGATATGGTCGGCGCAGCGTCGGGCGCCGTCGACGTCGCTGGACAAGTGACGGGTGATCCGCGAGGCAAGGTCAGCATCAGTGCGCCGATTTCATTTGCGCGATCCGTCATCCATCCGCTTGTTCCCGAATTTCTGCGCATGTGGCCCGACGTGGATGTCCATCTGGTCTTCGCCGACCACGAAGTCGATCCGCTACGTGACGATGTCGATATGGTGATCCGACTCACGCGTTCGCCTCCGCCAGGCCTTGCTGCCCGGCGACTTGGAGCGGTCAAATGGGTTCTATGCGCGTCACCTGCTTATCTCGCGGAATGGGGGACACCGGCCGAGCCACGCGACCTTGACCGGCATGCATGCATGTATCTAGGGGAGACGGTCGACGACAATCGATGGCATTTCCGCCGCGACTCTGAGACACAGTCGGTCGAAGTGAAGGGCCGATACATCGCCAATGATGCGGGCGCGCGATTGGATGCTGCGCTGCATGGCCTGGGCATTGCGAGCTTGCCCGATTTTGCCGCTGCGCAGGCGATTTCCAGGGGCGACATTGTCCGGGTGCTGACCGACTGGGAATTCGAGGCGCGTCCCTATATGGGACCGGTCTGGCTGCTTTATCCGTCGAATCGTTTTTTACCGTCTCGAGCACGTGCGCTCATCGATTACCTGGTGAGCCAGCTCCACGACACGTAGGCTGCCACACCGACGGCATCAGGCGCGCAGGGCTGCGCGCCTCCTTTGCTGTCAGCCGTGGTAGAAGCCGTCGGTGACCGAGTTTTGCAGCACGCCGTCGACATAGACGCCGACAGGGTCGCCATCAGCGGACGTGAGGATCGAGCCGATGTGCTGGCCGGGTAGTTTCATCCGGCCACCTTGAATTCTGGTCATCTCCTGGTGATCAAGTTCTGCAGAGTTCTGGATGTCGTCGATGGTCAGTGTGTTCATGATGTGTCTCCTTGAACAAGAGGGTTGTAGAAACATTTGAGCGGCCGGCTGCCTGCAGCACACAACGCACATGTCATGCCATCCGGGCGTGATCTGCGCGGAGCGCATCCCCGTGGTGAATCGCGATGATGTGAGTCTGGGCGCCACCATCACTTAGCCAGACGAAGTTGGAAAATCGCTGACATGGCCTTGTTTTTCTTCTCCTACACGTACTTCAGGTCTGCCTGCTTCGCTATCGGCCTGCCACTCATGTGCGTGCCCCCACGTACACGCTTTGCTGCTCCCGGACATCTCCGTCAGATCATCTAGTCTTTTTCTGTTCGAAAGCGAGGCTCTATGCCCGATCCTGACTTATTCGGTGTTGCGGGGCGCTGTGGACACGCAGATGTATCTCGACATGAACGACAGCAACGAATCGCAGGCGTTCTTGACCGAACCGCCTCACTGGTCGATGGTGGCGCATCGATTACACGTACGTGAACCTCCTGGCGGCATCCGACGTTCAAGTTCCGATGTCGCCGTTTTTAATTCATCCATTGAAAGGAAACCACTCATGGACCTGAATCTGACAGGCAAACTCGCGCTGGTGAGCGGCAGCACAGCCGGCATCGGTTTCGCTATCGCGAGCACGTTGGCGCAGGAGGGCGCTCGTGTGATCGTGAACGGCCGCGCTCAGTCATCTGTGGACGACGTGGTCGCGCAGCTGAAAGCGCAGACGGGCAGCGACGTGCAGGGATTTGCGGGCGATCTCAGTACCGCCGCTTCAGCAGAAGAGCTCGCGCGACGCTATCCGGACGTGGAAATTCTGGTCAACAACCTGGGCATCTTCGAGCCCAAGCCGTTTGAAGAGATCCCCGACGCGGACTGGCGGCGGTTCTTCGACGTCAATGTCTTGAGTGGGGTACGCCTCGCTCGCCTGTTTTTGCCTGCGATGAGGCAGGCCAACTGGGGGCGCATCATTTTCATTTCGAGCGAAAGTGCGGTGCAGATTCCTGCTGAAATGATCCACTACGGGATGACGAAAACCGCGCAGCTGGCAGTCTCGCGGGGGCTCGCCGAAGCCGTTGCCGGGACGGGCATTACAGTCAATAGCGTGCTGCCGGGGCCAACGAAATCGCGGGGAGTGGGTGAATTCGTGGAGACCCTTGCCAAGGCCGACGGCAAATCGTTTGAAGCGTTCGAAACAGAGTTCTTCGAGAAGGTCCGTCCCACCTCGCTCATCAAGCGATTTGGTTCGCCGCAGGAAATCGCGTCGCTCGTGGCCTATATCGCCAGTCCGCTTTCGTCGGCCACCACGGGAGCCGCGTTGCGGGCCGACGGGGGCGTCATAAAGAGCGCCTTCTAGACCCACGCCGGCATTGGGCCGGCTTCTCACGCGACCGGCCCCAACTCAGTGCAAAAGACAAGGGCGGCTTGCCATGAACCGCCCTCTTTTCGTGCGTCGCCGTGTCCGCCGATCGGTTCGCGAACCGCTTATCTGGCCGCCATCATTTCATCGCGTACCTCGGCGCCGATCTCGAACGAGCGCAGCCGCGCGGCGTGATCGTAAATCTGGGCGGTCAGCATCAACTCGTTCGCGCCGGTCTGCTCGATGATCGATTGCAGACCTTCGCGGATTGCGTCGCGATCGCCGAGCACCGTGCAGGCGAGCGCACGCGCGACGTTGTTCAACTCCATCTCCGACGCGTCGAGCCGCTCGACCGGCGGCTGCAATTGTCCCGGCGTGCCGCGCCGCAGATTGATGAACTGCTGCTGCAGCGACGTGAACAGCCGTGCGGCTTCGTCGTTCGTGTCGGCGGCGAACAGATTGACGCCGACCGTCGCATAGGGCTTCGCCAGCGTCGCGGACGGCCGGAACTGCGTGCGATACACCTGCAGCGCGGTCATCATGTAATCGGGCGCGAAGTGCGACGCGAACGCGAACGGCAGCCCGAGCGCCGCGGCCAGTTGCGCGCTGTACAGCGACGAACCGAGCAGCCACAGCGGCACGTTCAGGCCCGCGCCCGGCACCGCGCGAATGCGCTGGCCCGCGACCGGCTCGGCGAAATACCGTTGCAATTCGACGACGTCGTCGGGGAAGGTTTCGGCGCTCGCCTGAAGATCGCGGCGCAGCGCGCGAGCGGTGGTCTGATCGGTGCCGGGCGCGCGGCCGAGGCCGAGATCGATCCGCCCCGGATACAGCGACGCGAGCGTGCCGAACTGCTCGGCGATCACGAGCGGCGCATGGTTCGGCAGCATGATGCCGCCGGAGCCGACGCGAATCGTCTTCGTGCCGCCGGCCACGTAGCCGATCACGACCGAGGTCGCCGCGCTCGCGATACCAGTCATGTTGTGATGCTCGGCGAGCCAGTAACGCTTGTAGTTCAGCTTTTCCGCGTGCTGCGCGAGTGACAGTGTGTTCCTGAACGCGTCAGCCGGCGTGGCACCCGCGGTGACCGGCGAAAGATCGAGAACCGAGAAGGGGATCATTGTCTGTTGATTGCGATGGGCGGCGCTTTCGCGCGATGGGGCATTGTGGCAAAGCGGCGCCTTTTCTGCTGGCGGCGCGGCGATGCCCCTGTCGGCTGAAGGGTCGGCAGGACCGACGCGGCGCGATGAGGCACGACGGGGATGCGGCGCGTGGCGCGGAAATTGCGCGTGCGTAGCGTGTTCGCGCGGCGGTGCTTCGCATTCGCAGTGCGCCCGAATAACCAATCCAGCGAGTGACCGTGCGCCGATCGGAATTCGAGTGTACGGTTAAGTATCGGTGCGGTGACGCGATCCGTTGCCGGAAATCTGGAATGTAGCGAAGGAGTTCCCGATCCCATGAGTGTCGTCAAAGAGTTTCGTACCCGGTCGTTCCAAGACGTGTGCCATGCATTGCTCGACCGCGAGGAGATCGCGCTCGTCGACGTGCGTGAGGAAGATCCGCACGCGCGCAGTCATCCGTTGTTCGCCGCCAATCTGCCGCTGTCGCGGCTCGAACTCGACGCGCCGCTGCGGCTGCCTCGCCCGGCCGTGCCGATCGTCGTGTTCGATGCCGGCGAAGGCCTCGCGAGGCGTGCGGCCGAGCGCTTCGCCGAACTCGGCTATACCAACGTCGCCTTGCTCGAGGGCGGCCTGCAAGGCTGGCGCGAAGCGGGCGGCGAGTTGTTCAAGGATGTCAACGTGCCGAGCAAGGCGTTCGGCGAACTGGTCGAAAGCGTGCGTCATACGCCGTCGCTGTCCGCGCAGCAGGTGCAGGCGCTGCTCGATCGCGAGGCCGATGTCGTGGTGCTCGACGCGCGCCGCTTCGACGAGTTTCAGACCATGAACATCCCCGGCAGCATCAGCGTGCCGGGCGCGGAGCTGGTGCTGCGCGCCAGGCAGCTCGCGCCGGATCCGGCCACGCGCATCATCGTCAATTGCGCTGGGCGCACGCGCAGCATCATCGGCGCGCAGTCGCTGATCAACGCGGGCGTGCCGAATCCGGTGGCCGCGCTGCGCAACGGCACGATGGGCTGGACGCTCGCCGGTCAACCGCTCGCGCATGGCAGCGCGCGGCGTGTCGAAGGCGCGGTCGACGACGTTTCCCGTCTCGCCGCGGCAGACGGCGCGCGCGCGGTTGCCGACCGGGCGCGCGTGCGCCGCACGTCGCGCGACGAAGCGCGCCGCTGGGCCGACGAAGCGGTACGCACCGTCTATCGCTTCGACGTGCGCAACCCCGAGGAATACGAGGCGGGCCACGTGCCCGGTTTTCGCAGCGCACCGGGCGGCCAGCTCGTGCAGGAAACCGACCTGTTCGTGACGGTGCGCGGCGCGCGCGTGATCCTCGCGGACAGCGACGGTGTGCGCGCGAACATGACCGCATCGTGGCTCGCGCAGATGAACGTAGAGGTGTACGTGGTCGATGGCCTGACGGCGGCCGATTTCGCCGAGAAGGGCATGACGCCGTTGGCGCGCAACGCGGTCACGCCGCCCGACGTCGACGACATCGAGCCGGCCGAGCTCGCCGCGCTGCTGCAGTCGACGGGAACCGTCGTGCTCGACTTCACGAGCAGCACGCACTATCTGAGGCGGCATGTTCCGGGCGCGTGGTTCGTGATCCGCAGTCAGCTCGCCGACGCGCTGCGCACGCTGCCCGATGCGAAGCGCTATGTGCTCACGTGCGGCAGCGACGTGCTCGCGCGCTTCGTCGCGCCGGAGCTCGCCGCGGCGACCGGGCGGCCGGTGCAGGTGCTGCGCGGCGGCACGACCGCGTGGATCGACGCGGGCTTGCCCGTGGAGTCGGGCGGCACGCGAATGGCGTCGCCGCGGATCGATCGTTATCAGCGGCCGTATGAGGGCACCGAGAACGCGCGCGAAGCGATGAGCGCGTATCTGGAGTGGGAGCATGGGCTCGTCGCGCAACTCGCGCGCGACGGCACGCACGGCTTTCGTGTCATTTGATGGCCGGCCATCCGGCGGCCGGCCATCCGGGGCCGGCCAACCGGCACCCCTCTTGCGCCGCGCGAATCTTCTGCCGATTCGGTGTAAACGCGCTCTCGTCGAAAGTCTCCGATGCGTTTAGATTAGCGGCATCTGGAAGGCTTTTCGAGGGACCAGGGCGGCCATAAAAGGCAGCGGTTTGTCATTCGGCGATGGCGCAAGGTGAGTAGCCAAGGTTGCTCATCGCTTCGTCTGGAGCAGACCGCTGCGCGTCGTCCGCGGTGCTTCGCGCAAGGCGGCCAATGAGCCGCCGTCACTTCCGGTTGATCCTATCGACCGACATGGCGACGCTGTACACAGCGTCGCCTTTTTGCTTCTGGCGTGCCCATCTCAACCGACCTCAGCCGATCCATTAGCGCTGCGCGCAACACGTTGCGTGCGTAGCCGCACCCGTCGCGCCTGCGTTGCTCGCGGTTTTCTCCGTGCGCGGTTATCCTTGTAGTACACACTACAGACCGGCCAGGCGCCGCGACGACAAATCCCGCACATCCGGACAGGAACCGAAGTGAGCCTCAAACCGCTGGGCGTGACGCTACTGATAGCGTGCTGTGCGCTGACCGGCTGCGACCAACAGCAGAGCGATCAAGCCGTGCAAAAACTCAAGGACTTTTTCAACGCCGTCAAACCGGACGCGTTGCTGCTCAAGAACATGACGCCGGGCGTCACGACCGAAGCGCAAATCCTCGCGCAGATGGGCAAGCCCGAGACCACGCGCAGCTTCACCGACGGCTCGAAGCGCTTCGAATATCCGCGCGGCCCGCAAGGCCTGAACACCTACATGGTCGACATCGATCGCGACGGCAAGCTGCAGGCGATCACGCAGGTGCTGACCGCGGACAACTTCGCGAAGATTCGCTCGGGCATGACCGAGGACGAGGTGCGGCGCTTGCTCGGCAAGCCTGGACAGGTCGCGGTGTTTCCGCTGAAGCCGGAAACCGTGTGGAGCTGGAAATGGCGCGAGGGCGGCGTGACCGAAGAAGGCATCTTCAACGTTCACTTCGACCGGAGCCAGAGGGTGTACACCACGTCACGCTCGGACGTGATTCGCGGGCGATAGGCGAAGGGGCAATGTCGATCAGAAGACGGCCGGATAAGCGGGCCGAAAAAGCGGGGTAGGCATGATACGTCGACGTCGATACAGCCGGATCGGGCTGGTGTTGGGGGGCGGCGCCGCGCGCGGCTGGGCGCATATCGGCGCGATTCGCGCGCTGCAAGACGCGGGCATCAGGCCCGACGTCGTGTGCGGCACGTCGATCGGCGCGCTGGTCGGCGCGGTCTATGCGAACGGCGATCTCGACTGGCTCGAGGAGTGGGTGTCGCGCCTCACGTGGCAGACCGTGGTGCGGCTGCTCGATCTGCGCATCTCGGGCGGCCTGCTTGGCGGGCGCAAGGTGATCCAGCTATTCGCCGACAAATTCGCCGGCTGCTCGATCGCGCAACTGCAGATGCCGTTCGCGGCGGTCGCGACCGAACTCGACACGGGCCGCGAAATCTGGCTGCAGGACGGCAGCACGATCGACTCGGTGCGTGCATCCATTGCGATTCCGGGCATCTTCACGCCGGTATGGCACAACGGCGTGTGGCTCGTCGACGGCGGGCTCAGCAATCCGGTGCCGGTGTCGGTCGCGCGGGGCATGCGCGCGGACTGCGTGATCGCGATCGATCTGAACAACGACATCCTGAACGGCCGCGATTTCGGCGGCCCGGTCATCCAAACGCCCGCGCTCGATCCCACCGCGCCGCCGCCCGTCGCGCTGCGCCGCAACGGCAAGCCGTGGCCGCGCTGGCTCGCGCCGGCGGAGGCGAGCGCCACCGACGACGTGCGCGTGCCGCCGAAGCCGAGCGCGCAGGTGCCGTCGATGCTGAGCTCGATCGCGCAAAGCATCGACATCATGCAGGTGCGCATCACGCGCAGCCGGCTCGCTGGCGAACCGGCCGATATCCTGATCCAGCCGCGTCTCGGCGGCATGGGCATCTTCGATTTTCATCGCGCGGCGCCAGCCATCGAGGAAGGACGCGAGGCGGTCGAGCAGATGCTGCCGGCGATTCGCGCGCGGCTCGGGCTCGACTGAGCGCGAGCTGTCAGGCGTCGGAGCCGGCGTGGACGCGCTGACGCAACGGCGCGACGCGTTCGGGCGGCGCCACCGCGGTCGGCGCGGCCTATCGAAAAAGCGACCCGAAACTTGCTAAATCGCCGCACGGCCAGGCGCACGCGGCGCGCGCGACAACACGATAACCCCCGTGAAACCAAGCGCTACGAGCGTTCCGTCGTGCGTCGACGTGTCATGTTGCGTCGCAGCAAATCACCCGCCCCATATTTGAGAAATTGATTTCAGCTTGCGAGACTCCGCGCCATGCCGGAGCAGCGAGCAGCCCATGAAGCCGCCGCCATCCGCGCCAATTCAACGAACTGGATGGAGACACGCGTGTTCCTATATGGCTTTGGTCCCGTGCTGCTCGCCGGCACGCTCCAGACGATCGAGCTGTCCGTTCTGTCGCTGGCGGCCGCTGTATTGCTCGGCCTCGCGGGCGCGGCGGCGAAACTCTCGTTCAACCGGCCCCTGCGGGTCATCGCGACCGGCTACACGACGCTGATCCGCTCGGTGCCCGACCTCGTGCTGATGCTGCTGCTGTTCTACAGCATCCAGATCTGGCTCAATGATCTGACCGACATGTTCAACATCGAGCAGATCGACATCGATCCGTTCGTGGCCGGCGTGCTGACGCTCGGTTTCATCTACGGCGCGTATTTCACCGAGACTTTTCGCGGCGCCTTTCTCGCGGTGCCGCGCGGCCAGCTCGAAGCGGGCAGCGCGTACGGCATGAGCGGCGTGCGCGTGTTCACGCGCATCCTGTTCCCGCAGATGATGCGCTTCGCGCTGCCCGGCATCGGCAACAACTGGCAGGTGCTCGTGAAGGCCACCGCGCTCGTATCGATCATCGGTCTCGCCGACGTCGTCAAGGCCGCGCAGGACGCGGGCAAGAGTACCTTCAACATGTTCTTCTTCATCCTCGTCGCCGCGCTGATCTATCTGGCGATCACCACCGTATCGAACGTCGCGCTGATCTGGCTGAACCGCCGCTATTCGATCGGCGTGCGACACGCGGAGCTCTGAGCGTCATGATCGACATCCTCAATCAATTCTGGAAGGCGTATCTATTCTGGGACGGGCAACGCCTGTCGGGTCTCGCGGTCACGCTGTGGCTGCTGGTCGCGTCGATCGCGATCGGCTTCGTGTGCGCGGTACCGCTCGCGGTCGCGCGCGTGTCGAAGAAGCGCTGGCTGTCGACGCCGGTACGTCTGTACACCTACGTATTTCGCGGCACGCCGCTCTACGTCCAGCTGCTGTTGATCTACACCGGCGTGTACAGTCTCGCGTTCGTGCGTTCGCACAGTCTGCTCGACGCGTTCTTTCGCAGCGGCTTTCACTGTGCGATCCTCGCGTTCGCCTTGAACACCTGCGCGTACTCGACCGAGATTTTCGCGGGCGCGATCCGCTCGACTTCGCATGGCGAAGTCGAGGCGGCGCGTGCCTACGGCATGAGCGGGTTCACGATGTACCGGCGCATTGTGATACCGTCCGCGCTGCGCCGCGCCTTGCCGTTGTACAGTAACGAAGTGATCCTGATGCTGCACGCGACGACGGTCGCATTCACGGCCACGGTGCCCGACATCCTGAAAGTCGCGCGCGATGCGAACTCGGCGACCTACCAGTCGTTCAATGCGTTCGGGCTCGCGGCGCTGATTTATCTCGTGGTGTCGTTCGCGCTGGTTGCGCTGTTCCGGCGCGCCGAGCGTCGCTGGCTCGCGCATCTCGCGGTGCGCACGCACTGAGCGCGCGTTGACGACATAGCATCGGGCGCGTCGAACTTCGGCACGGCGGCGTCCGCACCAGACCGATCCGTATTCTCACTGGGAGAGCATCTTGCTCCATACCACTCAAACCGAAGCTTGCAAGCTCGCCGTACAGGACATCCACAAGCGCTACGGCGACAACGAAGTGCTCAAGGGCGTGTCGCTCAACGCGAACAAGGGCGACGTGATCAGCATCATCGGCGCGAGCGGCTCGGGCAAGAGCACTTTCCTGCGTTGCATCAATTTTCTCGAGCGGCCGAACGCCGGGCAGATCGTCGTCGACGGCGAAGCGGTCAAGACGAAGACCGATCGCGCCGGCAATCTCGAAGTCGCCGATCACAAGCAGCTTCAGCGCATCCGCACGAAGCTCGCGATGGTGTTCCAGCACTTCAACCTGTGGGCGCACATGAACGTGCTTGAGAACGTGATCGAAGCGCCGATTCATGTGCTCGGTCTGAAGCGCAAGGAAGCCGAGGACCGGGCGCGCGAGTATCTGGAGAAGGTCGGTCTCGCGCCGCGTCTCGAGAAGCAGTATCCGGCGCATCTGTCGGGCGGCCAGCAGCAGCGTGTCGCGATCGCGCGCGCGCTCGCGATGGACCCGGACGTGATGCTGTTCGACGAACCGACCTCCGCGCTCGACCCCGAACTCGTCGGCGAAGTGCTGAAGGTGATGCAGAAGCTCGCCGAGGAAGGCCGCACGATGATCGTCGTCACGCACGAAATGGGCTTCGCGCGCAATGTGTCGAACCATGTGATGTTCCTGCACCAGGGCCGCACCGAGGAAGAGGGCAATCCCGCCGAAGTGCTGAGCGCGCCGCGCAGCGAGCGCCTGAAGCAGTTCCTGTCCGGCAGTCTGAAGTAACGCGCGGCTCGTTCGTTTTCACTGACAAGCGATGGCCCGCACGTCCAGCCCGGCTCGCACGACGCAGGTCGCGATTGTGGCACTGCCGCCCGTGTCGATGTCGGGCGTCGGGCCGATCGTCGACGCGCTCAGTCTCGCCAATGAAATCGACGGCCGCGCGCTGTATCGCGTGCAGGTGTGTTCGTGGGACGGCCGCGCGGTGCCACTGTCGGGCGGCGCGCAATGGCCGGCCGATGCCGCGTTCGGCGACGCGATCGCGTGCGACTGGCTGATCATCGTCAGCGAGCGGTTCCAGCAGTTCGCCGACTACCGGCTGTTTCTCGCGAGCCTCGCGCGCGTCGGCCAGCGCACGCCGCTCGTCACCGGTATCCACCACGGCGTGTGGTGGCTCGCGATGGCGGGGCAGCTGTCCGGGTATCGCGTCAGCGTGAACTGGGAAACCTATCAGCAGTTCTCTGAACAGTTCGAACGCTCGATCGTCACGCAGCAGATCTTCGAAATCGATCGCGATCGCGCGACCTGCGCGGGCGGCCAGGCGACCGTGGACTTCATGCTCGCGATGATCGGCCGCGAGCACGGGCCCGAACTCGCGGAGCGCATCGCCGATACGCTCGGCGTAGGCGTGCTGCGCGCGGGCGAGGAGCGTCAGCGCATTCCGTTCGTGACCGCGCCGGGCGAGCGTCACCCGCGCCTGAACGACGCGCTGCTGCTGATGGAAGCCAATATCGAGGACCCGCTGACCACCGATGAAATCGCCGGCCTCGTCGGCGTCTCGCGGCGGCAGCTCGAGCGCCTGTTTCGCCAGTATCTCGGCTCGATGCCGTCCAAATACTATCTGGGGCTGCGGCTGTCGAAGGCGCGCACGCAATTGCAGCGCACCAGCAAATCCGTCGTGCAGATCAGCCTCGCATGCGGGTTTTCGTCGGCGGCGCACTTTTCGAATGCGTATCGGGAGCGCTTCGGCGTCACGCCGCGCGAGGATCGCCGCAACTGGATCGACCGCCAGACCGGCGCGCACGGCGGCGCGAGCGAGCCGCGGCCGGCCGCGCTGATCGAGCGGCCCGAGCTCGATTGACGCAAGGCGGCGCGCCATGCACGCATGGCTCGTGCGCGCGCTGGAAGCCGCCTGAAAGCGAAGCCGGGGCAAGCCCGGCGCGAGTACGACCAAAGCGCGACCAAAGCGCGACCAAAGCGCGACCAAAGCGCGACCAAAGCTCGACACAAGCCCGACACGAACCGCTCACAGAGTACGAACGAAACGCCTGCACGAAAAATACCCGCTGTGGCCGGCGACGCGCGGAACCTCATAGAAAGCGTCGCGTATGCGCAAGACGTGCCGCGCGCGGTTTCCTACACTAGCTGTATTACCTGTCACCCGTAAAAGGAATTGCCATGAACGACCTGACTGTGACACGCCAGACCTTCGACGAAGTCATGGTGCCGGTGTTTGCCCCCGCCGCCTTCGTACCGGATCGCGGTCTCGGCTCGCGCGTGTGGGACACGCAAGGCCGCGACTATATCGACTTCGCCGGCGGCATCGCCGTCACCGCGCTCGGTCATGCGCATCCCGAGCTGCTAAAGGTACTGCATGAGCAGGGCAGCAAGCTGTGGCACATCGGCAATGGCTACACGAACGAGCCGGTGCTGCGCCTCGCGAAGCGCCTCGAAAGCCTCACGTTCGCCGACCGCGCGTTCTTCGCGAATTCGGGCGCCGAGGCGAACGAGGCCGCGCTGAAGCTCGCGCGCCGCGTCGCGTTCGACCGTCACGGCGCGCAGAAAGATGAAATCATTTCGTTCGCGCAGTCGTTCCACGGCCGCACGCTGTTCACCGTCAGCGTCGGTGGCCAGCCGAAGTACTCGGAAGGCTTCGGCCCGGTGCCGGCCGGCATCACGCATCTGCCGTACAACGACATCGAAGCGGCGAAGCAGGCGATCGGCGCGCAGACCTGCGCGGTGATCGTCGAGCCGATCCAGGGCGAGGGCGGCGTGATCCCGGCCGATCCGGCGTTCCTGAAGGCGCTGCGCGAAGCGTGCGACCGGCACAACGCGCTGCTGATTTTCGATGAAGTGCAAACCGGCGTGGGCCGCAGCGGCTTCTTCTACGCCTACCAGGACACCGGCGTGACGCCGGACATCCTGACCACCGCGAAGGCGCTCGGCAACGGCTTCCCGATCGGCGCGATGCTGACCACCAAAGAGCTCGCCGCGCACTTCAAGGTCGGCGTGCACGGCACGACTTACGGCGGCAATCCGCTCGGCTCGGCGATCGCGGAAAAAGTGGTCGAACTCGTCAGCGACCCGAAGCTGCTCGAAGGCGTCCGCTCGCGCAGCGAAGTGCTCAAGGGTCATCTCGCGAAACTGAACGAGCGCTTCGGGCTGTTTACCGAAGTGCGCGGCAAGGGTCTCCTGATCGGCGCCGAACTGAACGACACGTTCCGGGGCCGCGCGAAGGACTTCGTCAACGCGGCCGGCCAGCACGGCGTGATCATGCTGATGGCGGGCCCGGACGTGCTGCGCTTCGTGCCGTCGCTGATTATGCCGCTCGACGACATGGCCGCAGGCTTCGCGCGTCTCGAGACGGCGTTCGGCGAACTCGTCGGCGCGAACGCGCAGGCGGCGTCGCATTGATGTTCAGGCAGTCCCGCACGCCCACGCTGATGCAGCGGATCATGCGTCACATTCAACAGGAACGATGATGCTCTTCGTACGTCCAGGCCGCCTTGCCGATCTCGATGCGCTCGAGCATATGGCACGCACCGCGCAGCCGGTGCTGCATTCCCTGCCGCACGACCGGCGCGCGCTCGAAGCGCGGGTCGCGTTGTCGGAAGACTCGTTTCGCGCGGAGGTCGATTTTCCGGGCGAGGAGTTTTATCTGTTCGTGCTCGAAGACTCGGAGACCGGCAAGCTGATGGGCACCGCGAGCATCGTCGCGGCGGCCGGTTACGCGGACCCGTTCTACGTGTTTCGCAACGACGCGCTGATTCATGCGTCGCGCGAACTGCACGTGAATCGCAAGATTCACGCGCTGACGATGTCGCACGAGCTGACCGGCAAGAGCCGGCTCGCGGGCTACTACATCGACCCGTCGCTGCGCGGCGACGCGGCCGCGCAACTGATGTCGCGCGCGCGGATGATGTACATCGCCGCGAATCGCAAGCGCTTCACGCCCGAGGTGTTCTCGCTGCTGCTCGGCGTGACGGACGAAAACGGTGTATCGCCGTTCTGGGAAGCGGTGGGGCGCAAGTTTTTCGGCCGCGATTTCGCCGACATCGAAGTCGAATCGGGCGGCCGCAGCCGCACCTTCATCGCCGAAGTGATGCCGACCTATCCCGTGTATGTGCCGCTGTTGCCCGAAGCGGCCCAGCGCGTGCTCGGCGAGCCGGACGCGAACGCGCTGCTCGCCTACGAGATTCATCTCGAGGAAGGCTTCGAGACGGATCGCTACGTCGATATCTTCGACGCGGGTCCGGTGCTGACCGCGCAGTTGGATCGCAGTGTCAGCGTGAAGCACAACGAAACGCGCGTCGTGCGCGAGGCATCTGCGACGCACGGCGAAACGTACCTGATCGCGCACAACGGCGCCGCCGGCGAGTTCCGTTGCGTGCTCGGCGATCTCGCGCCCGGCAAGGCGTCGGGCGCGGGGTTGTCACAGGCGGCGCGCGCCGCGCTCGGCGTACGGGAAGGCGATGCGGTGCGCTGCGTGCCGCTGCATCAGCCGCAGGATGAACAATCGGGAGAAGCGCAATGATCGTCGTTCGCGTAGTACAACGAGGCGATGTGGATGCGCTGATGCGGCTCGCGCAGGAAACCGGGCCGGGCCTGACCACCTTCAAACCGGATCGCGATGCGCTCGCGGCGCGTGTCGAACGCGCGCGCCGCACGATGGAAGATCAGGCCGCGCCGCACGAGGCCGGTTATTTCTTCGTGATGGAAGACACCGCGACCGGCGACGTGGCCGGCGTCTGCGGGATCGAAACGGCGGTGGGGCTGCAGCAGCCGTTCTACAACTATCGCGTGAGTACGGTCGTGCACGCGAGCCAGGATCTCGGCATCTGGACGCGCATGCACGCGCTGAACATCTCGCACGACCTCACCGGTTATGCGGAAGTGTGCTCGCTGTTTCTGAGCCCGCGTTATCGCACGAGCGGCGTCGGCGGCTTGCTGTCGCGCTCGCGCTTCATGTTTCTCGCGCAGTTTCGCGAGCGTTTTCCGCAGCGTCTGTGCGCGGAGCTGCGCGGCCATTTCGACGAGCAGGGCACGTCGCCGTTCTGGCGCGCGGTCGGCTCGCATTTTTACCAGATCGATTTCAACGCGGCCGACTATCTGAGCTCGCACGGCCGCAAGGCGTTTCTCGCCGAGCTGATGCCGCGCTATCCGGTGTACGTCGAACTGTTGCCGGAAGAGGCGCAGCGCTGCGTCGGCCTCACGCATAACGACACGATCCCCGCGCGCCGCATGCTCGAAGCCGAAGGGCTGCGCTATGAGAATCACGTCGATATTTTCGACGCGGGTCCGGTGCTCGAATGCCATATCGCCGATTTGCGCACGGTGCGCGAAAGCGTGCTGGTGGCGGCTGAAATTGGCGAGGCAGCGGAACAAGCCGCGCAGGACGGGCCGAAGTCGATGGTATCGAATACGTCGCTCGGCGATTTTCGCGTTGGCGTCGTGGCGGGCGTGCCGCGCAACGGTGTGTGCCGGCTGAGCGCGGCCGAGGCCGACGCGCTTCGCGTGCAGGCAGGCGATCCGCTGCGGGTGCTGCCGTTGAAACACAAACAAGGATGATCATGAGCGAGCTTTTCATCGACGGCGAGTGGGCCGCCGGCACAGGACCCGTATTCGCATCGCGCAATCCCGGCACGGGCGCGGTGGTGTGGCAAGGCAACGGCGCGTCGGCGGACGACGTCGATCGCGCGGTACGGAGCGCGCGCCGCGCGTTCGCCGCATGGTCGGCGCTGACGCTCGACGAGCGCTGCGCGGTGGTGCGCCGCTTCGCCGCGCTCGTGACAGAGCGCAAGGAAGCGCTCGCCGAAGCGATCGGCCGCGAGACCGGCAAGCCGCTGTGGGAAGCGCGCACCGAAGCGGCCTCGATGGCCGCGAAGGTCGAGATCTCGATTCAGTCCTACAACGAACGCACCGGCGAAAAGCGCTCGGCGATGGCCGACGGCACCGCGGTGCTGCGGCATCGTCCGCATGGCGTGGTGGCGGTGTTCGGGCCGTACAACTTCCCGGGCCATCTGCCGAATGGGCATATCGTGCCGGCGCTGATCGCCGGTAACGCGGTCGTCTTCAAGCCGTCCGAACTCGCGCCCGGCGTCGCGGCGCTGACCGTGCAGATCTGGCGCGATGCGGGGCTGCCTGCCGGCGTGCTGAATCTCGTACAGGGTGAGAAGGACACCGGCATCGCGCTCGCGAATCACCGGCAGATCGACGGACTGTTCTTCACCGGTAGTTCGGATACGGGAACATTGCTGCACAAACAGTTCGGCGGACGGCCGGAGATCGTGCTCGCCCTCGAAATGGGCGGCAACAATCCGCTCGTGATCGGCCCGGTCGCGGACCTCGACGCCGCCGTGCACCACACGATTCAATCGGCGTTTCTGTCGGCGGGCCAGCGCTGCACGTGCGCGCGCCGCATCTTCGTGCCCGACGATGCGTTCGGCGAGCGTTTCCTCGCGCGCCTGACGGAAGTGACCGCGCGCATCGGCGTCGGTGAATACAACGCGGAGCCGCAGCCGTTCATGGGCGCCGTGGTGTCGGCGCGCGCGGCCTCGCGTTTGATCGGCGCGCAGGAGCGTCTGCTCGCGAGCGGCGCGAAGGCTTTGCTGAAAATGGAGCAGCGCGATCCGCAACTCGGCTTCGTCACGCCCGCGATTCTCGACGTGACCGACGTAAAGGACCTGCCCGACGAGGAGCACTTCGGTCCGCTCGCGCAGATCATCCGCTACCGCAATTTCGACGACGCGCTCGAACAGGCGAACGATACTGAGTTCGGTCTCTCGGCGGGCCTGCTCGCCGACGACGAAGCGCTGTGGACGCATTTCCAGCGCACGATTCGCGCGGGCATCGTCAACTGGAACCGGCCGACCAATGGCGCTTCTTCAGGAGCGCCGTTCGGCGGGCCGGGCCGCTCCGGCAATCATCGGCCGAGCGCGTACTATGCGGCCGATTACTGCGCATACCCAATGGCCTCAGTCGAGAGCGCGCAACTGAACATGCCCGCGAGCGTCTCGCCGGGCCTTCAATTCTGAGGATCGACGATGCTGCAAGCCACTGAAGCCAATTTCGACGGCCTGGTCGGCCCGACTCACAACTACGCGGGCTTGTCGTTCGGCAACGTCGCGTCGCAGAGCAACGAGAAGTCGGTCGCGAATCCGAAGGCCGCCGCGCGCCAGGGTCTGCGCAAGATGAAGCAGTTGGCGGACCTCGGCTTTCATCAGGGCGTGCTGCCGCCGCAGGAGCGTCCGTCGATGCGTCTGTTGCGCGAGCTCGGTTTTTCCGGCGACGATGCTTCGGTGATCGCGCGCGTCGCGAACAACGCGCCCGAACTGCTCGCGGCGGCGAGTTCGGCCTCGGCGATGTGGACCGCGAACGCGGCGACGGTGAGCCCGTCCGCGGATACGCACGACGGCCGGGTGCATTTCACGCCGGCCAATCTGTGCAGCAAGCTGCATCGCGCGATCGAACATGAGTCGACACGCCGCACGCTGCGCGCGATGTTCAGCGACACCGACCGCTTCGTCGTGCACGAGGCGCTGCCCGGCACGCCCGCGCTCGGCGACGAGGGCGCGGCGAATCACACGCGCTTTTGCGAGCAATACAAGGCGCGCGGTGTCGAATTCTTCGTGTATGGCCGCAGCGAGTATCGTCGCGGGCTGGAACCGAAGCGCTATCCGGCGCGCCAGACGTTCGAGGCGAGCCGCGCGGTCGCGCATCGTCATGGCTTGCAGGAAGCGGCGACCGTGTATGCCCAGCAGAACCCTGAAGTGATCGACGCGGGCGTGTTCCATAACGACGTGATCGCGGTCGGCAATCGCAACACGCTGTTCTGCCATCAGCTCGCGTTCGTCGAGCAGCAGGCGGTGTACGACGAGCTGCGCGCGAAGCTCGCGAGTCTGCACGCAGGGTTCAACGTAATCGAAGTGCCCGACGCCCAGGTCAGCGTCGCCGATGCGGTGACGTCGTATTTGTTCAACAGCCAGCTGCTGACTCGGCCCGATGGCAAGCAGGTGCTGGTCGTGCCGCAGGAGTGCCGCGAAAATCCGCGCGTGGCCGCGTATCTGGATGAGCTGACTTCGCACAGCGGTCCGATCGACGAAGTGCTCGTGTTCGATCTGCGCGAGAGCATGAAGAACGGTGGCGGCCCCGCATGTCTGCGTCTGCGCGTCGTACTCGACGACATCGAACGCGCGGCGGTCGCGCCGGGAGTGTGGATCGACGACACGCTGTTCGGCCGTCTCGATGCGTGGATCGAAAAGCACTACCGCGATCGTCTCGCACCCGCCGATCTCACCGATCCGAAGCTGCTGGTCGAGTCGCGCACCGCGCTCGATGAGCTGACGCAAATCCTCGCTCTGGGCTCGCTGTATGACTTCCAGCGCTGAGCACGCAATGGCGGCCCCGAGCGCGATGCTCGACGATTTTCTCGCGTGGACGCTCGCGGGCTCCCGGCCTGCCGCGCATCAAGTGCAAGGCACGTGTGCGAACGGCGTGCGCTGGACGTGGCAGGGCGACGGTGTACTCGTCATCGAGCCCGCGGAGCGGCACGCGGACATCCGTAGCGTGCTCGTGTCGGCCGGCGTGCATGGCGACGAAACCGCGCCGATCGAACTGCTGTCGCGCATCGTCGCCGATATCGCGCAGGGCCGCGCCGTGCTTGCGTGCCGGTTGCTCGTGATTCTCGGCAACATCGAGGCGATGCGCGACGGCGGCCGCTATCGCGACGACGATCTGAACCGGCTGTTCAGCGGCCGTCATCTGCAACTGCCGCACAGTCATGAGGCGCCGCGCGCGGCCGCGCTCGAACAGGCCGCGACGCGCTTTTTCGCCGACGCGTCAGCCGCGCCCGGCGCGCGCTGGCATGTCGACATGCATACGGCGATCCGCGCGTCGGTGTTCGAGCGCTTTGCGCTGTTGCCGCATACCGGCAAGCCGTTTTCGCGCGCGATGTTCGAATGGCTCGGCGACGCGCGTATCAGCGCGGTGCTGCTGCACACGACGAAGGGCAACACCTATTCGCACTTCACCGCGCAAGCGTGTGGCGCTGATGCGTGCACGCTCGAACTCGGCAAGGTGCGGCCGTTCGGCGAGAACGACCTGACACGCTTCGAGGGCGCGGATCTCGCGGTGCGCGCGCTGCTGGCCGGCACGCGCGTGGGTTCGCGAGCCGACGCACCAGCCGACGCGCAAGCCGCTCTGCCGCGTGTGTTCACCGTCGTCGATCAACTGACCAAGCAAAGCGACGCATTCGAGCTGCTGCTCGCGCCGGACGTGCCGAACTTCACGCTGCTCATGAGGGGTAGCTTGCTGGCGCGCGACGGCGACTATCAATACACGGTGCAGCGCGACCAAGAGCGCATCGTGTTTCCGAACCCGACGGTCAAGCCCGGCCTGCGCGCCGGTCTGCTCGTCGTCGACACCACCGCCGACACGCTGTCCAAGCTTGTCTAGACAGGTTCCATGTACAATCGCCGGCTTCGCGGCGGTCGCACCAACTGGTCACGCCGGCCGCGCGAGTCCGAAGCGCGGCGGGCGTAATCCGCCTGTGCGCGCCGAATCGGCTCCGTTTCAGTCCACACCGTAAAGGAACATCCGTAATGAAGAAGAATTGGCCCAACCTGGCCGCGCTCGCGCTGGTCGCGACGGCGGTGTTGACGGCAGGCACCGCGTCGGCGGCTGAGATCAAGGAAGTGCGCTTCGGCGTCGAGGCGTCGTATGCGCCGTTCGAATCGAAGTCGCCCGCTGGCGACCTGCAGGGCTTCGACATCGACGTCGGCAATGCCGTGTGCGCGAAGCTGAAGGCCAAATGCGTGTGGGTCGAGAACTCGTTCGACGGCCTGATCCCGGCGCTCGAAGCGCGCAAGTTCAGCGCGATCAACTCGGACATGACGATCACCGACCAGCGTCGCCAGGCGATCGACTTCACCGATCCGATCTACACGATCCCGAATCAGATGATCGCGAAGAAGGGCAGTGCTCTACAGCCGACGCCCGCATCGCTGAAGGGCAAGCACGTCGGCGTGCTGCAGGGCACGATCCAGGAAACCTATGCGAAGGCGCGCTGGGCGCCGGCCGGGGTCGACGTCGTGCCATATCAGACGCAGGACCAGATCTACGCGGACCTCGCGTCGGGCCGTCTCGATGCGTCGTTCCAGGACGCCGAAGCGGCATCGAAGGGCTTTCTGAAGAAGCCGCAGGGCGCGGGCTTCGAGTTCGCCGGTCCGGCCGTCAGCGACGACAAGCTGCTCGGCGCGGGTGTCGGCTACGGTGTGCGCAAGAACGACAAGGCACTGAAGGATGCGCTGAACGGCGCGTTGAAGGAGCTGAAGGCGGATGGCACGATCGACCGCCTCGCCGCCAAATATTTCAACGTGAAAGTCGTGCTGAAGTAACGATGCATCGAAGTGTGCAAAACGGCCGCTCGTTGCGGCCGTTTTGCTTTCCGCACGCGTGTCGCAAACGTTCAACAAATATTTCGAGATATTGCCTCGTAAGCCTGTTCGTGCCCAATGACGCTGCGATAAAATTGCGACGCACACTGCCGCGCGCGACGGAGCTTTCAACGTCACAGAAACGCGCCAACGTGCAGCGAAAAACAGAACATAGCGGCCAGGCGCCGAGCGGGGACTGGAATGACCACCATCGCAATCGAGACTCTGAGCCACAGCGGCACGACCGACGACGCGTCGCTCACCGCCAGCTACGCGCGGCAGCCCATTCTGAATCGGGACGGCATGCTGTGCGGCTATGAGATCAAGGTGCGTGCGCCCGAGCTGCCGCTCGCCGACGCGGACCGCATCGCCCCGCAAGCCAATACCGATCTCCCTCCCGAAACCGACGCGTTGCCGGGCCGCGCGCCCACGCCGGCGCAACGCGTCGCGCGCGCGATCGTGCGCGGGCTCGTGCAGAGCGACGTGCGCGGCGCGCTGACCGGCCATCCGGCCTATGTCGACGTGAGCCGCGAGCTGCTGCTCGACGACGCGATCCTGAGACTGCCCGCCGAGCGCTTCATGCTCGAGCTGCCTTCATCGCTCGAAGTCGACGACGCGTTGATCGCGCGTGTCGTGTATCTGCACGGCCGCCGCTACCGCTTCGCGCTCGACGACGTGACGCAGCCCAACGAGACTTTCGCGAAGCTGCTGCCGTACGCCGAAGTCGTCAAGATCGACGTCACGCGCACACCGCGCGCGCTGCTGCCGAAGCTCGCGAGCGTGCTGAAGTCGGCTGGCAAGCTGCTGCTCGCATCAGGTGTCGATGCGCAGGCCGACTTCGAAACGGTGCACGAGCTCGGCTTCGACCGCTTCCAGGGTTATTACTTCGCGCGCGCGCAAAGCTCGGCGACGCGCCGCGTCAGCGCGCCGCGCCACGCGCTGCTCAATCTGCTGCAACTGCTCGCGGGCGACCCGACGGTCGCGCAGCTCGAAGCCGAGCTGAAGCTGAATCCGGTGCTCGTCATGCATCTGATGAAGCTCGCGAATTCGAGCGGCCTCGCGGTCGGTCACAAGGTGACGACGCTGCGCGACGCGATCAACGCGACCGGCACCGACCGCATCGCGCGCTGGACGCAACTGCTGCTCTACGCCGACGGCCGCAAGGTCGCGCTGGAGGACGATCCGCTGCTGCAACTCGCGGCCACGCGCGCGCGCTTCATGGAACTCGCGATCGAGCGCATGCCCGAGGCGGGCCGCGACGAAGCCGATGCGGCCTTCCTGACCGGTGTGTTTTCGTTCGTCGATGCGGTGTTCGGCGGCTCGCTGGAAAAAACGCTGAACATCCTCACGCTGTCGCGGCCGATCCAGGCCGCGATCCTGCATCGCGAGGGCAGGCTGGGTCTGCTGTTGAGCGCGGTCGAAGCGCTCGAAGGCGGCGCATGGGAGCGCGTCGCCACGCTATGCGAGCGTCTTGCGCCGTTGACCGTGGAAGAGGTCGCGCAGATGGGTCTCGCGGCCGGCGCATGGGCCGGCGTCGCGGATCGCGGCGCGGAAGGGCTCGAGCGGATCGAGGATTGAGTGGGGTAAAAGCCCCACACCGTGCCCGGATAAAATCGTTTTCGGGCAAACCCGGAAAGGATCGACGTGAAGCAGCGTGATCAACGATCACGCCAGGTCTTCACATCGTCTCCATTTCCTGCATTTGCCCCTGGCCGAAAAAACGGCCTAACTCCCGTGCCAGTTCGTTGAGTACGCTCATCTCCTTCTGCGAGATGCGGCGCGCCTCCTGCGTATGCGACCAGTCGCCGTAGAGCAGCGCGACCGTCTGATCGGTTTCGTCGATGATCGGCAGCAGCACGAACGCGCGCGCATCATCGAACGAGCGCCGGAACCACTCGGGCAGCCGCGCGACCATCTTCGGATCGCGCGCATTCTCGATGAAGATGCCCACCGAGTTCGCGATCGCGAGATGAAATACGTCGGGTTCGAACGCGGTGTTGAACGAGAGCCGCGGCAGCGCCGCGTCGATCTTCGGCCCGAAGCCGAGACGCGCCCTGAACGATCCGTTGCTGTGCTTGACGTACACCACGGTGCGCGAGAAGCCGAGCGCCGCGAGCACGGTCTCGGCGGCCATCGCGAGCGCCGGTGCGAGCGGGCTGCCCTCGGGCAGGTCGCGCAGATCCTTCACCCCGATCTCGATGCGTGCCTCGGGTGTTAGCGCCTCGCGTGCGATCGCATCGGCATTCGCGCGTAACTCGACGATCTCGCGCATCACGCTGTCGCCGCCATCCTCGCGTGCTAGCGCGACGCTCATCTGCAGCAGCACCTCGGGGTCGGTGTTCAGCGCGCTGCTGTACTCGTGCGCAAGCTCGCCGATGCGTGCCTCGCGCTCCCCCTCGGGCATGTTCTGCTGGGTGAGCACGTCGGCGACCGCGGTCGAGTAATTGGTGATCGCGCGCAGCCACTGCACCTGGCGCGGTTGCGTCGCATCCTCCGCATCGAACTCACCCATGCCCGAGCGGATCGTGTCAGGCAGGCGCCAGCGCACCGCGGCTTCGGCGCCGATTTCATCGAACGTCACGCCGAGCACGAGCACGCACGCATCGGTTTCGAGTGCGCCGCCGTCGATATGGCGGCGAATCTGGTCCCATTCGGCGTCGAGATAGAACACGACCAGCAGCTTGCCGATCTGCCGCATCAGCGTGCAGACCACCGCTTCCTCGCCGGCGCGCAGGTCGCCGCGCTCGGTCAGCTTGCGCGCGACGCAGCCCGACAGCAGGGTGCGGTTCAGTTCGAGTTTCGCGTCGATGCGGCGCGGCGCGCTTTGATGAAAGTGATCGACGATCTTCAGACCGACGACCAGATGGCCGACCGCATCCATGCCGAGCACCATCAGCGCGCGCGACACGGTCGTGATGTTGCCGCCGAACGCCATGTACATCGCCGAGTTCGCGAGCCGCAGCACCTTCTGCGTGAGCGCGAAGTCCGACAGCACCACTTGCACGAGGCCGGTGAAGTCGAGGTCGTCGTTGGTCACTGCCGCCATGGTGGTGCGCAGCGATTGCGACAGCATAGGGAAATCGCCGCGCTCGCTCATTCGCGTCCAGAGCCGGTCGAGCACTGCCGCCTTTACCATGTGAGTCCCGCAAAAGCCATACGTGTTCCAGTGAATGCCATGCCGGTCGTGAGCCGGCTTGTTGCGCTGCCTGGGCGTCGTGTCTGCATCGCCCGTTACGCGCCGTGCAACTGAAGCTCGCGCGATTCGAAGCGCTGCGCGAGTTCCTCGGACGGCAGCGCCTTGCAAACGAGCCAGCCCTGAATGTGATCGCAGCCCATCTCGGTGAGCAACGCGCGTTGCGCTTCCGTTTCGACGCCCTCGGCTACCAGTTCGAGGTCGAGCGTCTGCGCAAGGCCGACGACAGCGCTAACGATTGCCTGATCGTTTCGCGAGGTTAGCAGATTCTCGACGAAACTCCGGTCGATCTTCAGCTTCGCGAGCGGAAAGCGCTGCAGGTACGCGAGGCTCGAGTAGCCGGTGCCGAAGTCGTCGACGGCGAAGCGGATGCCCATTGCGGTCAGCTCTTCGAGCAAGCCTTTCGCGTGCGCCGGGTCGTGCATCAGCAGACTTTCGGTGATCTCGAAGACGAGGCGGCGCGGATCGATGCCGGTCAGCTCGATCGCCTCGCGCACCGAGTCCTTGAAGCGCGGATCGCGAAACTGCTGCGGCGACACGTTGACGGCCACGTACTGCAGCGAGATGCCCTTCGCGTCCCACTGGATCAGTTGCATGCACGCGACCTTCAGCACCCAGTTGCCGAGAAAGTTGATGAGCCCGATCGACTCCGCGAGCGGAATGAACATCGACGGCGGCACGAGGCCATGCACCGGATGCGTCCAGCGAATCAACGCCTCGACACCGACCACGCCCCGCGTGCGGCTGCTCGTGATCGGCTGGAAGTGTAGCGAAAACTCGCCGTTGCGTACGCCGTCGTAGAGGTCGGCCTCGAGTTTAAGGCGCTCGGCGTCGGCCGGGTTGTCGTCGGGTACGTAGAACGCCAGCGTGTTGCCGCCCGCGGCCTTCGCCTGCAACAGCGCGTGGTCGGCCCAGCGCAGCAGGTGCGTGTCGTGGCCGCCGGTGTCGTTGGCGTGGCGCACGTCCGGGTATAGCGCGATGCCGATGCTGGCCGACAGGTGCACCTGCTGACCCTTGAACACGTACGGCTGCTGGATCGCGGTCAACAGACGCCGCGCCAGCGCTTCGGCGGCCGCCGCCGCGTCGGTGCGGCTCGCGGCAGGCTTCACGAGGATCGCGAACTCGTCGCTGGCGACGCGCGCGATCGTTTCGTTCGGGCTCGTCATGTTCAACAGGCGCCGCGACGTGTCGCGCAGCATCTCGTCGCCGGCGTCGTAGCCGAGTGCGCGATTCACGCGCTGATAGTCGTCGAGATCGAGCAGCAAGAGCGCGACCGGCGTGCCATGCGCGTCGGCCTTCTGTTGCGCGTCGAGCAACGCGTGCAGCAAGCCCGACTGGTTCGGCAGGCTGGTCAGCCGGTCCAGATGCAGCGCCTGGGTCAGGCGCTCTTCGGTGGCGCGCCACGACGACACGTCGAAGCCGGCGATCGCGTAGCCGTCGACGCCGTCGTGGCTGCTGCGCACGACCCGCAGCTCGACCGTGATCGGATAGGTCAGCGACTTGACGAGCCCGAGCGTCGCTTTCTCGACGTTGCCCGAGGCCGCCGCGAGCTTGAGCAGCGCGTCGAGGCGCGGCACGTCGGCGGGCGCGACCAGATCGTGCAGCGTCGCGGTTTTCAGGTATTCGCGGTGATAGCCGATGAAGCGCAGGCTCGCGTCGGACACGTAGATGAAGCGCAGCGCATCGTCGACGTGCGCGAGCAGATCGACCGCGCCGACCACCTGTTCCAGTGGGGGCGGGCGGTTCGCGCTGCTCGGCTGGTCGTCGTCCTCGCGCCGGCCGAACGCCCGCAGCCGGTCGATGACCGTGCGCAAGGAGCCCCGGCGGGGCGCGGTGATCGTGTTCGCTTCCATGTTTGTCGCTGGCAACCTCGGTTCGTCCGCGGGCGGGGCTGCTTGTCCGCCGGTCCGGGCGGCCAGGAGATAGCAGGCCGCCCCATCAGAACGAGATAACGACGCATGCGGGGAAATCTTTAGCGGCCCGTGGAGAAAAACATCTGGTAAGGAGAAGCCCGGCGCCGTCGCCGGGACGATTCGGTTAAAGTGACGCCGCTTCGCGGCCGTTAACACGGCGAATCCCCTTTATTTGGCGACGCTGATGACGTCGCGCTGCATAGACTTTCCGAACCTTGCACTGATGATCCATGTCCGAACGCCCCGTCGTCAGGTCCGCCAGAGCCCCACGGCCCGTCCCGCGGGACGTCGAGGTGCGTGATGTCCTCGCCGGCGCGTCGGCCGGCTATCGTGAGCACGGGGAGCTGGACGCTGCCCCGCAGTACGTCTATGTCGGCCGCCAGCCGATTCTCGATCGCGATGGCGCGCTTCACGCCTACGAGCTGCTGTTTCGTGCCGGAACGTACAACTACGCCGAAATCAGCGACGACACGCAGGCCACCGCGCAGGTGGTCGCGCGCACGATCGGCGGAATCGGCGTACCCGCCGTGCTCGGCCAGCATCGCGGCTTCGTCAATATCGATCGCGCGCTGCTCTTTAGCGACATCGTCCATCTGATGCCGCCCGAGCGCTTCGTGCTCGAAATCCTCGAAACCGTGCGCTACGACGCCTCGCTCGCGCGTCGTCTCGGCGAGTTGCGCGGCGCCGGCTTCCAGGTCGCGCTCGACGACGTGCACGATCTGTCCGACGAGCTGAGCGCGATGCTGCCGTACGCCGACATCGTCAAGATCGATTTCCTGCAGACGCCGCGCCGCGCCGTCGCGGAGCTCGCGTCGACGCTGCGCGGCCACGGCAAGACGCTGCTCGCCGAGAAGGTCGAGACACGCGAGGACTTCGCGCTCGCCCACGAGCTCGGTTTCGATCTGTTCCAGGGCTACTTCTTCGCGCGGCCGCAGGTGCTGGCCGCGCCGCGCAACCGCTCGCTGCGTCCGGGCCTGCTGCGGCTGCTCGCGCTGCTGTCGCGCGACGCCGGCATCGTCGAGCTCGAGGCGGAGCTGAAGGTCAACCCGGGCGTGGTCGTGCAACTGCTGCGGCTCGTCAATTCGAGTGCATTCGGCCTCGGGCGCAACATCGCGTCGCTGCGCGAGGCGATCATCGCGACCGGCACGCGGCAGATCGCGCGCTGGGCGCAACTGCTGCTATACGCGGACACCGGCGAGTTGCCGTGGCGCGCCGATCCGCTCGTGCAACTGGCGGCGACGCGCTCGCGCTTCATGGAGCTCGCCGCGAACTGGCTGCGTCCGGCCGACGGCGAATTCGCCGACGCCGCGTTCATGACCGGGATTTTTTCGCTCGTGCACATCGTGCTCGACAGCACGCCGGACGCGGTGCTCGAGAAACTCGGCCTGGCGCCGCAGATTCGCGACGCGATCGTCGCGCGCAAGGGCGAACTGGGCGCGCTGCTGCTGATCGCCGAGGTCGCGGGCGAGGGCGGCGACGCGGCGCCGGTCGCGACGGCGGCGGGCTTCCACGCGCTGACGCCCGACGTGCTGTCGGAGCTGAACCTGTCGGCGGCAGCGTGGTTCGGCGCGCACGTGGCGGAATTGGGCGTTTGATGCGTCGAGCTCGCGCGCCGCACTCTTTCGATTCGCTTGTGATCCGGGCGACGACCCACGCCGCGTGCGCATCCGTGGTCCAATAGGGAGTTCAGCGACGGCCTGTGACGTCGGCCGAAGCTCTCTCCGATGGACCCGATCAATTGCGTGCGCTCACGCGTGGAGGAGCAGATGAAGACAAAACACATACCGGCGGTACTGGCCGCCGTCATGGCGTTCGGATTCGCAATGCATTCGCCGCTCGCCTCGGCAACCCTGAAGCCCGGCGATACGGCGCCGACGTTTACCGCCGACGCCTCGCTCGGCGGCAAGACCTACACGTATTCGCTCGCCGACGAACTGAAGAAGGGCCCGGTCGTGCTGTACTTCTATCCGGCCGCGTTCACGAAGGGGTGCACGATCGAGGCGCACGAGTTCGCCGATGCGGTCGACGAATACAAGAAGTACGGCGCGACGGTGATCGGCGTGTCGCACGACAACATCGATACGCTGACGAAGTTTTCGGTCAGCGAATGCCGCAGCAAATTCCCGGTCGCGGCCGACGCCGACGCCAAGGTAATCAACGCATACGACGCGGGCATGCCGTTGAAGGCCGGCATGGCGAATCGCGTGTCGTACGTGATCTCGCCCGACGGCAAGATCATCTATGAGTACACGAGCCTGTCGCCCGACAAGCATGTCGAGAACACGCTGAATGCGCTCAAGGAGTGGGCGGCCGCGCATAAGGGGCAGTGAGGGGCAGTGAGGGGTCGTGCGCGGCGTCGCGTTTGCCCGCGCTAGCCGACTAAAAACCTTTCGCCGGATGAGTTTGCGATGCCGATTGTCGTTGCGTTGATTGCGCTGATCGCGCTGGGGTACGGCGCGGTGCGTGCCTTTTATGCGCTGCAGGTCGCTTTCGGGCTGGCGGTGGCGGAGGGTGTGGCTGTGCTGGTTGCGTTGCTGATCGCCGGTGCGCTCGCGTACTGGCGGCAGCGGCGCCGCGAAGTCGCGCCGAACGTGCGCGACGGCGACTGGACGCACGAATTGAAGGGCAGTTGGGGCTCGGTGCGGCTCGCGGCGGCCAAGCGGCTCTGCGAGATTCGCGTCGGCGACCAGCAGGGCGCGTATATCTTCGCCGATCTGCTCGCCGCCGAAGCACAGGGCCGCGACGCACAGGCGCGGCTCGCGCTGAAGGTCAACGACTCACGGCACGGCGAGTGGCTCGTGCCGATGTCGAACGAGCGGGCGGCGCGCCGATGGCAGCGGATTTTCTCGCTGGCCATCGAGCAGAAGCTGTGAGCGCCACCTTCACTACATCATGACGACGTCGGCGCCGCGCCACCCGCGCGGCGTGCCTTTCTCGCCTCCCAGCGCACGCGGATGCGATCCATGTACAGATAGACGACCGGCGTCGTATAGAGCGTCAGCATCTGGCTGACGATCAGCCCGCCGACGATCGAAATACCGAGCGGCGCGCGCATCTCCGCGCCTTCGCCGCTGCCGAACGCGAGCGGCAACGCGCCGAGCAGCGCGGCGAAGGTGGTCATCATGATCGGCCGGAAGCGCAGCAGACAGGCCTGGTAGATCGCGTCGCGCGACGACATTCCCTTGCGCGACGCGTCGATCGCGAAGTCCACCATCATGATCGCGTTCTTCTTCACGATGCCGATCAGCAGGATCACACCGATCAGCGCGATGATGCTGAACTCGGTCTTGAACAGCAGCAGCGCGAGCAGCGCGCCGACGCCCGCGGACGGCAGCGTCGACAGGATCGTCAGCGGGTGGATGTAGCTCTCGTACAGGATGCCGAGCACGATATACACCGCCGCGAGCGCGGCGAGGATCAGGATCGGTTGGTCGGACATCGACTGCTGGAACGCCTGCGCGGTGCCCTGGAAGCTGCCGTGAATCGTGGCGGGCATGCCGATTTCGGCCATCGTGTCGTAGATCGCCTGCGTGGCGGTGGACAGCGACACGCCCGGCGGCAGGTTGAACGAGATCGTCGAGGCGACGAACTGGCTCTGGTGATTGACCGATAGCGGCGTGGTGCCCGGCCCGAAGCTCGCGATCGCCGACAGCGGCACCATCGTCTCCTTCGCGGTCGACACCGCCGAGCCCGACGACGCGCTCGACTTGCCGCTCGCCGCGATCGAATTGATGGCCTGATTGCGCGCGGAGTCGGCTGCGATGCTGGCCGCGCTCGTCGCGGTGGTGGCGGCCGTGCCGCCGGTTGCCGCGCTCGTCGTGGTCGACGTGCTGGTCGCTCTGGACGTCACGGTGCCGGCCGGCGCGTTGGTGGTCTGCGCGCCGCTCGCGCTGCCGCCCGACGTACTGACGAAAATCTGCTTCAGCATCTCCGGGCTCTGCCAGTAGCGCGGCGCGACTTCCATCACGACGTGATACTGGTTCAGCGGGTTGTAGATCGTCGACACCTGGCGCTGGCCGAACGCGTCGTACAGCGTGTTGTCGATCTGCGCGGGCTTGATGCCGAGGCGCGATGCCGTGGCGCGGTCGATCGTCACCATCGCTTCGAGACCGCCTTGCTGCTGGTCGGAGTTCACGTCCGCGAGCTCCTTGCGTGCCTGCAGCGCCTCGGTGAGCTTCGGCCCCCACTTGTACAGATCGGGCGTCGAGTCGGCGAGCAGCGTGAACTGATACTGCGCGTTCGATTGCCGGCCGCCGACACGGATGTCCTGCACGGCCTGCAGGAACGTGCGCGCGCCGGCCACGTCGCCGAGCGGCGCACGCAGTTGCTGGATCACCTGGTCGGCGGACAGCTTGCGTTCGCTCTTCGGCTTCAGCGACATGAACATGAAGCCCGAGTTGGTCTGCCGGCCGCCGGTGAAGCCGGCCACGCTGTCGACCGCCGGATTCTTGCTGACGATTTCCATCATCTGCGAGAACTTGCCCTTCATTGCCTGGAACGACGTGCTCTGGTCGGCCTGGATGCCGCCGATCAGGCGCCCCGTGTCCTGCTGCGGGAAGAAGCCCTTTGGCACGATGATGTAGAGCGCGATGTTCAGCGCGATGGTCAGCAGCAGGACGAGGACGATCAGCAGCGGATGCCGCAGCGCCCAGCCGAGCGTGCGCTCGTAGCCGCGCTGCATCGATGAGAAACCGCGTTCGAGCCAGCGGCCGAAGCGGCTTTCCTGTTCTTTCTCGTGCGGCTCGCGCAACAGGCGCGAGCACATCATCGGCGTGAGCGTCAGCGATACGACCAGCGACACCGCGATCGCCAGCGACAGCGTCAGCGCGAACTCGCGGAACAGCCGCCCGACGATGCCGCCCATCAGCAGGATCGGCAGGAACACGGCGACGAGCGAGATGCTGATCGACATCACCGTGAAGCCGACCTCGCGCGCGCCGAGGAACGCCGCTTTCATGCGCGGCACGCCGTCTTCGATGTGGCGCGAGATGTTTTCGAGCACGACGATCGCGTCGTCGACGACGAAGCCGGTCGCGATGGTCAACGCCATCAGCGACAGATTGTCGATCGAGAAGCCCATCAGGTACATCGCGCCGAACGTGCCGACGATCGAGATCGGCACGGCCACGCTCGGAATCAGCGTGGCGCGCCAGTTGCGCAGGAACAGGAACACCACCATCACGACGAGCGTGACCGCGATCACGAGCGTGCGCTCGGTGTCCCTCAACGACGCGCGGATCGTCGTCGAGCGGTCCGAGGTCGGCGCGATGTCGACGTCGGCGGGCAGCGACGCGTGCAGTTGCGGCAGCATCGCCTTCACGCGGTCGACGGTCTCGATGATGTTCGCGCCCGGCTGCCGGTACAGGATCACGAGCACCGAGCGCTTGCCATTGAAGAGACCGAGATTGCGCAGATCTTCGACAGAATCGACGACTTCGCCCATGTCGGAGAGTTTGACCGGCGCGCCGTTGCGATAGGCAATGACGAGGTCCTTGTATTGCGACGCCTTGCTCGCCTGGTCGTTGGTGTACAGCTGTACGCGGTTCTCGCCGAACTCGATCGAGCCCTTCGGGCTGTTCGCATTGGCCGCGGCGAGCGCCGCGCGCACGTCCTCGAGGCCGATGCCGTAATGCGACAGCGCGTGCGGCAGCAACTCGACGCGCACGGCCGGATTCGCCGAACCGCTGACATCCACTTCGCCAACCCCCTGCACCTGCGACAACGACTGCTGCAGCACCGTCGCGGCCGAATCGTAGAGCTGGCCCGCCGTCAGCGTGCTCGACGTCAGCGCGAGAATCAGGATCGGCGCGTCGGCCGGGTTGACCTTGTGGTAGGTCGGGTTGCTGCGCAGGCTCGCGGGCAGGTCGGCGCGCGCCGCGTTGATCGCCGCCTGCACGTCGCGCGCGGCGCCGTCGATGTTGCGGTTCAGGCCGAACTGCAGCGTGATGCGCGTCGAGCCGACCGAGCTCTGCGAGGTCATCTCGGTGACGTCGGCGATCGAGCCGAGATGCCGCTCGAGCGGACTCGCGACGCTCGTCGCGACGGTCTCCGGGCTCGCGCCCGGCAGCGTCGCCTGCACCGAGATGGTGGGGAAGTCGACCTGCGGCAGCGGTGCGACCGGCAGCTTCGTGAACGCGAAGACGCCCGACAGCGCGATGCCGATCGCCAGCAGCGTGGTGGCGACCGGGCGGGAAATAAACGGGCGCGACAGGTTCATCGCTCAGTTCCCTGCATCGGTGGCGGGCGGCGTGGCGCTACCGGACGAATCGCCGCGGTTAAAGCGCTCGCGCAGCCGGCGGCCGAGCGAATCGAACGCAAGGTAGATCACCGGCGTCGTGAACAGCGTCAGCAGCTGGCTCACGATGAGGCCGCCGGCGATCGCGATACCGAGCGGCCGGCGCAGCTCCGAGCCCGCGCCGGTGCCGAGCATCAGCGGCAGCGCGCCGAGCAGCGCGGCGAGCGTGGTCATCAGGATCGGCCGGAAGCGCAGCAAGCACGCCTGGTAGATCGCCTCGCGCGGCGGCTTGCCTTCCTCGCGCTCGGCGTAGAGCGCGAAGTCGATCATCATGATCGCGTTCTTCTTCACGATACCGATCAGCAGCACGATGCCGATGATGCCGATGATGTCGAGATCGTGCCCGGTGACCAGCAGCGCGAGCAGCGCGCCGACGCCGGCCGACGGCAGCGTCGACAGAATCGTGATCGGATGGATGAAGCTCTCGTACAGCACGCCGAGCACGATGTACATCGTGACGATCGCCGCGAGGATCAGGAACAGCTCGTTGGCGAGTGACGCCTGGAACGCGAGCGCCGCGCCCTGGAAGCGCGTCTGGAACGACGCGGGCAGACCCACGTCCTTCTCGGCCTGCTGGATCGCCTTGACGGCCGCGCCGAGCGACGAACCCGGCGCGAGGTTGAACGACACCGTGGTGGCCGGGAACTGGCTCAGGTGCGTGACCAGCAGCGGCGCAGGCCGCTCGATGAACTTCGCGATCGACGATAGCGGTACCTGGCCGCCCGTCGACGTGGATGAGGGCAGGTAGATCGAGTTCAGCGACGTGGTGTAGTGCTGCATCGTCGGCTGCGCTTCGAGAATCACGCGGTACTGGTTCGACTGCGTGAAGATCGTCGAAATGATGCGCTGGCCGAACGCGTCGTACAACGCGTTGTCGATGGTGGCCGGTGTGATGCCGAAGCGCGCGGCGGTCGCGCGGTCGATATCGATGAACACCGAGCGGCCGTTGTCCTGCAGATTGGTGGCGACGTCCGCGAGCTCGGGCGACTGCTTGAGCCGGTCGACCAGCTTCGGCACCCACGTGGTGAATTCGCTGATGTTCGGATCGGTCAGCATGAACTGATACTGCGTCGGGCTGACGGTCGAGTCGATCGTCAGGTCCTGCACCGGCTGCATGTAGAGCGAGGCGCCCGGAATGTGCGCGACGTCCTTCTGCAACTGGCGGATCACCTCGCTCGCGGTGTTGCTGCGGTCGTCGCGCGGCTTCAGGTTGATCAGCATGCGGCCGCTGTTCAGCGTGATGTTGGTGCCGTCCACGCCGATGAACGAGGTCAGGCTTTCGACGTCCGGGTTCTTCAGGATCTGGTCGGCGAGCGCCTGCTGACGCTCGGCCATCGACGCGAACGACACCGACTGCGGCATCTGCGTGATCGCCTGGATCACGCCGGTGTCCTGCACCGGGAAGAAGCCCTTCGGCACGTACACGTACAGCAGGCCGGTCAGCACCAGCGTGAGCACCGCGACGACCAGCGTGGAGCGCTGACGGTTCAGCACCCACGTGAGCGCGACCGCGTAGCGCGCGATCACCCAGTCGATGAAGCGGTGCGCCTTCGCCTCGAAACGGTGACTGTCGTGCGGCGGCGTGTGGCGCAACAGCTTCGCGCACATCATCGGCACGAGCGTCAGCGACACGACCGCGGAGATGACGATCGTCACCGCGAGCGTGATTGCGAATTCGTGGAACAGGCGCCCGACCACGTCGCCCATGAAGAGCAGCGGAATCAGCACCGCGATCAGCGAGACCGTCAGCGAAATGATCGTGAAGCCGATCTGCTTCGAGCCCTTCAGCGCGGCTTCGAGCGCCGTGTCGCCTTGCTCGACGTAGCGCGCGATGTTCTCGATCATCACGATCGCGTCGTCGACGACGAAGCCGGTGGCGATGGTCAGCGCCATCAGCGACAGGTTGTCGAGCGAGAAGCCGCACAGGTACATCACCGCGAGCGTGCCGATCAGCGACAGCGGCACCGACAGGCTCGGAATGATCGTCGCGTAGACGTTGGCGAGGAACAGGTACATCACCAGCACGACCAGCACGACCGACATCGCCAGTTCGAACTGCACGTCGCGCACCGACGCGCGGATCGTCGTGGTGCGGTCGGTGACGACCTCGACGTCGAGCGCGGCGGGCAGCGACTGCTGCAGCTGCGGCAGCAGCGCCTTGATGCTGTCGACCACCTGGATCACGTTCGCGCCCGGCTGGCGCTGCACGTTCAGGACGATCGCGGGCGTGTTGTCGACCCACGCGCCGAGCTTGGTGTTCTCCGGACCCGAGACGATGCTCGCGACGTCGGTCAGCATCACCGGACGGCCGCTCTTGTACGCGACCACGGCGCTCTTGTACTCGTCGGCGTCGGTCAGCTGGTCGTTCGAGTTGATCGTGTAGTTGCGCGTCGGGCCGTCGAAATTGCCCTTCGGCGTGTTGACGTTCAGGTTCGAGACCGTGGTGCGCAGGTCGTCGAGATTCAGGCCGTACGCGGCGAGCGCGCGCGGATTCGCCTGAATGCGGATGGCGGGGCGCTGGCCGCCCGACAGGCTCACGAGGCCCACCCCGGCGACCTGCGAAATTTTCTGCGCGAGACGCGTGTCGGCGAGATCCTGCACCTGCGTGAGCGGCAGTGTCTTCGACGTGATCGCGAGCGTGATGATCGGCGCGTCGGCCGGGTTGACCTTCGCGTAGATCGGCGGCGCGGGCAGGTCGGACGGCAGCAGGTTGCCGGCCGCGTTGATCGCCGCCTGGACCTCCTGCTCGGCGATGTCGAGCGGCAGGTCGAGGCTGAACTGCAGCGTGATGATCGACGAGCCGGCCGAGCTTTGCGACGACATCTGGTTCAGCGACGGCATCTGCCCGAACTGCCTCTCGAGCGGCGCCGTCACGGACGACGTCATCACGTCCGGGCTCGCGCCCGGATAGAAGGTCTGCACCTGGATCGTCGGATAGTCGACCTCTGGCAGCGCGGAAAGCGGCAGAAAGCGCAGCGCGACGAGGCCGACCAGCATGATCGCCGCCATCAGCAGCGCGGTGCCGACAGGACGCAGAATAAACGCGCGGGATGGATTCATGCGGTGAGTGCCGTGCCTTTACTTTATTGCGATGCTTGCGCCGCGTGCCGGCCGCGATGCGCGTGCGCGGCCGAGGCGGCCGAGGCGGCCGAGGCGCCCGCCGGAGCGCTCGCGCCGTGCGCGCCGGACGCGCCACGCGGCCGCTCGGCCGGAATCGTGATCTTCGCGCCTTCGCGCAGCCGGTCCGAACCGTCGATCACGACGCGCTCGCCGACCGCGAGGCCCGACTGGATGCTGGTGCGCTCGCCGTCGACCGGGCCGACCTTGACCTGGCGCACGGTGACCGTGTTGTCGGCCTTCACGACGTACACGAAGGTACCCATCGAGCCGTTGAGCACCGCCGAGGTCGGCACGATCACCGCGTTCCTGATCGTATCGACGAGCAGGCGAGTGTTGACGAACTGGTTCGGGAACAGGCCGTTGTCCTTGTTCTCGAAGATCGCGCGCAGTTTGATCGTGCCGGTGGTCGTGTCGATCTGATTGTCCATCGTCTTTAGCGAGCCGACTTCGAGCGGACGCGTGTTGCTGCGGTCGTACGCGGTGGCCGACAGCGACTCGCCGTTCTGCGTGTGCTGGATGATCTGCTGCAGATTGTCTTCGGAGGTCGTGAACACCACGCTGATCGGATCGAGCTGCGTAATCACGACGATGCCGTTGGTGAGGCCCGAGGTCACGTAGTTGCCCGGGTCGACCTGGCGCAGACCGACGCGTCCCGACACCGGCGCGGTGACGCGCGCGTACACGAGGTCGAGCTTGAAGCTGTCGACGTTCGCCTGGTCGGCCTTCACGGTGCCCTCGTATTGCCGCACCAGCGACGCCTGCGTGTCGACCTGCTGACTCGCTATCGAGTCCTGCGCGAGCAGCGTCTGATAGCGCTTCAGATCGAGCCGTGCGGTGGCGAGCAGCGCCTCGTCGCGCACCAGCGTGCCCTCCGCGTTGCGCAGCGAAATTTCGTACGGACGCGGGTCGATCTGGGCCAGTACGTCGCCCTTCTTGACCATCTGGCCTTCCCTGAAATAGACGTCCTGCAGCACACCGCTCAGCTGCGGCAGCACGGTGACGGTGGCGAGCGGCGTGACCGTGCCAAGCGCGGTCAGCACGACCGGCATCTCGCCCTGCGTCGCGGCGGCGACGTGCACCGGCTGCGCCATGTTGGCCATCGCGTTCGGACCGCCGCGGCCAAAGCGGCCGCTGCGCGCGCCGCTCGCCGCACCCGGCGCGCTCGCGGCGCTGCCGGGCCCGCCCCACGGATGCCAGCGCCACAGCACGACGCCGAGCACGACCAGCGCCGCGACGATCAGCGCGACGGTGCGACCGCGGTGGCGTTTCACCGCACCGGGCGCGCTCGATTGCGCGCCGTTCGCGGACGGCTGGGAAGCGGCAGGGCGTTGGGTTTCCGGGTGCTTTTGTTGTTCGTCCATCGGTTCGGTCGGGTGGCTGGCTTGATGATGTGAGCCGCCGATGCGGTCGCCGCCATTCGAAAGGCGGCGGACCGGCACATGGGCGGCATGTCAGGCGGTCGTGGCGGCGGGCGCCGCGCAATGTTCAGCGCGATGCTACCCGAGGCGCGGGACAGAGATGTTAACGCAATGCGGAATCATCACGGATGGACGCAGCCGTTTCGACGGCGCTCACGGCTCTCGGCGCGCGGTCCCGCGACGGGATGCGTGATCGTACGTTGCGGCGTCTGTAACAGTCCAGCCGCGTATTTTTCGGTTGATTACGAAGGTTACAGGATGTCGGCGAATTGTCGGGCGAGGGCCGGCCGCCGTCGCCACTCTCGCGGATCGCGGGCGGCTGGCGCCGGGTTCGATCCGCGCGGGGCGCCGTTTGGCACCCGTTGCCGCCGACGGCTTATTCGTCGAGCCGGCGCCCCGGCGTGCCGCCGATCTCCAGTACGATCTTGTCGATGCATTCGAGCAGCGCGGGCGCGGCGTGCGCGATCAGCCAGTCGCGCGGACATTGGTCCGCCGAGCCGCCGCAATTGACTGCGTAGCGCTCGCCCGACGGCCCGACGAAGCCGAGCGCGATCGCGTTCAGCCCGTTGTACCACTCGCCGGTGGCGATTGCGAAGCCCCGCTCGAGGGTGTCCTGGATCCCGCTTGCGAGACGGCTGCCGATATAGCCCCAATCGTCACCTTCGGCCGTCTGCAGGCCGACCAGCAGACGGTCGCGATCCGGTTGCGCGAGCGCCGCGAGGTACGCCCGGCCGACGGCGGTGCGCGTCAAGCTCATGCGCGAGCCGATTTCGAGTCGCGACACGAGCACCGCCGAACGCGGCCGGATCGCGTCGATGACGACCATGTCGTAGCGGTCGCGCACCGCGAGATGCACTGACAACGCGGTGCGTTCCGCGAGTTCGATCAGAAACGGCCGCGCGCGCGAGCGGATGTCGAAGTTGCGCAGAAAGCCGTTGCTCAGTTCGAGCACCGACGAGGTCAGCACGAAGCGCTCGCTGTCGGGTAGTCGCAGCAGAAAACCGGTGCCCACGAGCGTCGCGGTGATGCGCGACACGGTGGGCTTCGGGATGCCTGTCAACTCGGCGAGTTCGCGATTGCTGAGCGGTGCGTGCGCGGCCGCGACGGCGCGCAGTACGGTCAGGCCGCGCGCGAGCGCGGTGACTTCATCGCCTGGGCCGTCTCGGTCTTTGCTGGCGGGGATCTTGGCGGCGACAGGTTGGTTGGGAGTGGATCGGTTCATGCGTTTTTTTGGAACAGCATTTCAAATTGTTCGTGCGACAACTGTTGACGGCCGCTCACAGAGGGCAGGGGCATCTCGAAACCGGGGCACCCATTCATATATATTTAAGAAAAGTCATTGTATCGGAAGAAATTGCCGATCGATGGTCGACTAAAACTTTTTGCTTGACTTAGTCAGCATAACCATAAAAAATGGAACCTTATTTCGAAAGTCGCTTTGTCTCCGCTGCGTTTTGGTGCGCGCGGGCGGAAAATCCCAAAATCCAGGCTCGATTGCCCGTCCAATGCGCTTGCGCCTTTCGAATACCTTCTCTCAGGTTCTAGCACGGCCCTCGGAATGGCTAGAACTTTTTAAGGCGTCGCGGCAACGTGACGCCTTTTTTTTGTCGTTCGCACAGCCATTGTTCGTATCCGCCCGGATTCATTCGAACGACACTATCAGAACGCGCATAGATCCGGTGGGCGTGACGGCAAACCTCCATACGGATAAGTCCGAGAAGTTTCAGAAGCGCGGCGCCCGAAAGAAAAACTGAAGCATTAAGCAGCGCCCAGATAAAACCTTAAGAAACTGCCACCTCGGCGCAAAAGACGTCACGCGAGAACTGCTGGTCGCTTATTGATTGCGTTTTTACATCGCAACTTTGCGCATTTATTTTGTCACTGTTTTCTCATTACCGGGATGGCGGGCGGAGAAACGCGCGCGCTGGTTTCAGGCGATCTTCGCACACAGTGGTTTTTTGCAGCCGCAATAGGTGCGGAAGCGCACATACCGGTTGCCGCGCCTCCATGAATCATGCTCCGCATATTGAGCCGCGTAAATGCTTTCAATTTAAAAACTAAAGAATATAAAAATGAAAGGAAGCGCAATGAAGCGATATTCGCACGTAAGAAGAAGGAAGGCAAAATGAAGGCGATGCTCCCGGGGCTGGACATCCTGCGGTTCCTGCTGGCCTGCTATCTGGTCGTCTTCCACACGCTCGTCATTTACCCCGAGGCGAGGGCGATGCCAATGGCCGACTTCTTCAAATTCGGCGGCTGCGCGACGAGTATCTTCTTTATTCTGTCAGGATTCATTCTATCGCACGTTTCGGTGGAAAAGGAAACTAGCGAAACGATGAAGGTTTCGGCATCGAAGTTTTTTATCAACCGCTTTAGCAATATTTATCCGATTCACATTATTACGTTAGCGCTGAGCGTTGCATTAATGGCTGTGAATTCACATCCCTTCGACACCGAACTGAGCAACCTCGATTCAGCACCGCCGATTGTGCACACCATGAGTGGTGTAGAAGTGGCGGTCAATGCGGTTTTACAGATCCTGTTATTGCAGGCTTGGAATCCATTTTATCTGTCATTCAACATTCCGTCGTGGTCGTTGTCGACGCTGTTTTTTTTCTATTTATTGTTTCCTGCGCTCGCGCCACGCCTGCTGTCGATTCGCTTGAAATCCGCAATGCTGATGGCGATGTGGGGCGCCAGCCTGTTGCCGGCCGTGATCGTTGTTGCAGGCGGGTGGTATCAGGTGTGGCCGATCGGTGTGCTGCATACCAATCCGCTGGTGCGGCTCCCGGAGTTTCTGGCGGGCATTCTCGCTTACGGGATATTCGAGGCGAACGTCGAAAGCATTACCGGCATGATCGCGGGTTGCCGGTGGATCATATTCGCTGCCCTAGGGGCACTTTTCATCGGCGCCACTTTTCTGTTTACGGCGGGAATGCGTTCGTGGGAAGTACTTCTTCACAACGGCGTACTCTTGCCCGCGCAAGTCGTGGTGATTTTTGTTTGCGCGAGCGCACTGCAAAACGCGTCGCCGCGCGTGGCCGCCTGGACGAGACGGCTCGGCAACGCTTCGTTGTCGATCTTCGCGCTGCAATACCCGCTATTTATCGGCTTTCTCAAAGTGCAGAAGCTGCTTGGCATTCCGTATTCGCTGTTGTCATGCGTGCATCGACCGCATGTTTGCTGGGAGGCGGCACGCCAGGTGCCCGTGCATTTTTCCGCCTATCCGGTCTATCTGATCCTGGTGCTGGTGGCGTCGGTGCTGTTTCAGGAGTGGGTCGTGTTGCCGCTCAGGACCAGGCTGCGCCGCGTGCTGAAGGGTCGCTGGGACGCAGCGCGGTCCGCGCCGCTGCCTGCGACGCCGATGCCGAAGATACGGTGAGACGCGCTGCTGGCCAGCTGCATGCGTTTGCGCATCCCGGTCCCGCACTCGTCGATGTGGTCACATCGAAGCATGAGCTTGCGATGCTTCCGAAGGTCGAACTTGCCCATGCGAAGGGATTCAGCCTCTATATGCTGCGTGCGATATTGCACGGAGGCGGCGACGAGATCGTCGAGCTGGCTCGAACCGAGCTCAGATGCAAACCGGCGCGAGCCCGATTGCCGACGGCTCGAGCCCGCGCCCATGATCCTCGTCTACGTGTGCGCCTCAGCGCGTCAGCAACGATACCGTCGCGATGCCGAGAATCGTCATGATCAGCGAAGTGCTCACGTGAATCGCCACTTCTCCCGCCGCCCAGCCGAACCGGCCGTCCTGCAGACGCTGCACGACCTCCGCGGAGAACGTCGAGAACGTCGACAGCCCGCCCATCAGACCGGTGATGACGAATAGCCGCCATTCCGGTGTGAGATGGGGCACACGCGCGAAGCCCGCGACCGCCACGCCGATGATGTAGCCGGCGATCACGTTGGCGGCGAGCGTGCCGAGCGGCAAGTCGCTAAAGACCGGGTTAAGTCGAAAGCCGAGGAACCAGCGAAACAGCGAGCCGAGTGCGCCGCCAATCGCGACAGCGAGAAAAGACCAATACATGGAAGAGGATCGAAACCGGAATGTCGACAGACCGGTTGATGCGGGCGAGTTGATGCCGCGTCCGCATAACCGGGCGTAGCAGGCATCATCAGCCCCAAGGGCGGTTAGTGGAGAATGCCATCTCCAGCCGCGAAGTCTAGCATCGGCGCGCGCATTTGGGGACAGGCGCGTGATTCGCGCCTCTCCCGTTTCCTGCGAGCGCCGCCCTCGCTCACTCCGGCGTTGCCGAAATCTTGTGAATCGACAGATCGGCGCCGTTGTATTCCTCTTCCTGGTCGAGGCGCAGACCGACCGTCTTGCGGATCACGCCGTACACGACCGTGCCGCCGAGCCCCGACACGACGATTCCGCCGAGCGTGCCGATGACCTGCGAGGCGAACGACACGCCCCCCAGCCCGCCGAGCGAATGGATGCCGAAGATCCCGGCCGCGATGCCGCCCCATGCGCCGCACAGACCGTGCAGCGGCCACACGCCGAGCACGTCGTCGATGCGCCAGCGGTTCTGCACGCAAGTGAACATATAGACGAACAGCGCGCCGGCGATAGCGCCCGTGACCAGCGCGCCGAGCGGATGCATGATGTCCGAGCCCGCGCACACCGCGACGAGCCCGGCGAGCGGGCCGTTGTACGTGAAGCCCGGGTCGTTGCGGCCCGCGAACCACGCGCTCAGCGTGCCGCCGACCATCGCCATCAGCGAATTGACCGCGACGAGGCCGCTGATCTTGTCGAGCGTCTGCGAGCTCATCACGTTGAAGCCGAACCAGCCGACCGTCAGCACCCATGCGCCGAGCGCGAGAAACGGAATGTTCGACGGCGGATGCGCGGCGATACCGCCGTCGCGGTGATAGCGACCGTGGCGCGCGCCGAGCAGCAGCACGGCCGGCAACGCGACCCAGCCGCCGAACGCGTGCACCACCACCGAGCCCGCGAAGTCATGGAACGGCGCGCCGAAAGCCTGCGTGAGCCAGTCCTGAATGCCGAAGCGGTCATTCCACGCGATGCCTTCGAAGAACGGATAGATGAACCCGACCAGCACGAACGTCGCGAACAGCTGCGGATTGAACTTGGAGCGCTCGGCGATGCCACCTGACACGATCGCGGGAATCGCGGCGGCGAACGTCAGCAGGAAGAAAAAGCGCACGAGCGCATAGCCGTTGTGCTGGGCGAGCGTCGCCGCGCTGTCGAAAAACTGCACGCCGTATGCGATCGTGTAGCCGATGAAGAAGTACGCGATCGTCGAGACCGCGAAGTCCACCAGAATCTTGACCAGCGCATTCACCTGATTCTTCTTGCGCACGGTGCCAAGTTCGAGGAAGGCGAATCCCGCGTGCATCGCCAGTACCATCGCGGCGCCGATCAAAAGAAACTCGGTATCGGCGCCGTATTTCAGACTTTCCATCGATATGTCCCGCTTATGCCAAAAAAGGTGCGCTATGTGAGCAAGAAGCGGGCCAAAGTTGTGCTGATCGCGTCGACACGGTGCGAACTGGCACCGGGATGGGAATCTATGGATTTTGAGCCGTGGGCCGTCTGAGCGTGCAATGCACCTGAACAGAGAAGATAGGCACATAAGTAGTGCATAAATCGACGCCCTTACGCAGAATGACCCAGACGAGGGCGGAATATTCGATTTAAATTACATTTTCATTCGGAATTCCGACGCAGCGAGATGCCGGCCGGGCGCATCGATGCCCATTTCTGGCGCACCGTGCGCGAACAGCAGAAGCTGCCGTCGACGCGTACGTGCCACTGTTTCTTTTCCCGCGCAAACCCCCACATAATGTGCCGACTACGTGCACGATCCGACGGCCAACCCCTCCCATGGGCACGCATGAGACTGACCACTAAAGGCCTGCTTCTGATCGCGATCCCGGCCGTTTTCGAACTCGCGCTGCTCACCGGTGTCGTGAAGGCGCAGGCCGATGCGACGATGGCTGAGCGCTCGGCGATGCATAGCGAGGAGGTGTTGCGCCAGACCACGGAGATTCTCGATCCGGTGCTGTCCGAATCGGTCGCGCTGCGGGGCGCCGTGCTCGCCAACGACGCGCATTTCACCACCCCGATCACCGTATGGATGGATGTCGACCGGCGCATCGACGAGCTCGCCGAACTCGTCGCGGACAATCCGGCGCAGGTCGAGCGCGTGGCCGAAGTGCGCCAGGCGGTGCAGGCGTACCGCCAGTGGTCCGACCGGATCCAGGACATGCTGCACGCCGGGCGGACCGGCGAGATTCTCGCGCGCTTCCACGATCTCGCCCAGGCCGACGTGCTCGATCATTTCCGTTTGGAGGTGACCGCGTTCCAGGCCGAGGAGCGCCGTCTCGATAGCTTGCGCTCGAATGCCGTCGCCGCCGTGCGCGAACGGGAACAGACGCTGATCGTCGCGGCCGCGTTGGGCTCGCTGCTGTTCGTCGCGCTCGCCGTCTGGATGTTCACGCGCGGTGTGCGCGGCCGGCTCGCGCTGCTGTCCGACAACGCAGGCCCGCTCGCCGGCAACGAGCCGCTTGCGCCGCTCGGCGCGGGTAGCGATGAAATCGCGCGGCTCGATCTGACCTTGCACGAGACGAGCCGCCGACTGCTCGAAGCCGAGCGCATCGAAGCTCGCTTTCATGCGGACCTCGAGCGGCGCGCCACCGAGCTCGCGCGCAGCAACGAGACGCTGCGCCAGCAGACCCAGGAAAACGAAATGTTCATCCACAGCGTGTCGCACGACCTGCGCGCGCCGCTCGTGAATCTGCAGGGATTTTCCAGGGAGCTGATTCGCGCAAGCGACGAGTTGCGCGACGCGGTGCGCAACTCGTCGCTCGCAATCGGCACGCGCGAACGGATCGAGCGCCTCGTCGACGAGGACATCGGCGAGGCGCTGCATTATCTGCAGACCGCGGTGCTGCGCGCGTCGCACATCATCGACGCGCTGCTGCGGCTGTCGCGCGTCGGGCGTGTCGAGTACCGGCGCCAGAATGTCGATGTGCGCGACATCGTGCAACGTGTCGTCGATGCGATGCAGGGCTCGATCCGTGCGCGGCGCGCGCGCGTGACGGTCGGCGAACTGCCAGCGGTATGGGGCGATCCGACCGCGCTCGAACAGATCTTCGCAAACCTGATTGGCAACGCGGTCAACTATCTGGACCCGGCGCGCGAGGGCCGCGTCGAAATCGGCACGACGCCTGCGCCGCCGGGCGTGCATTCGCTGCGGATCTTCTACGTGCGCGACAACGGCCTCGGTATCCCGGCGATCGCACTGCCGCGCCTGTTCGCCGCGTTCCAGCGCCTGCACGGCAATGCCACGGCAGGCGAGGGCATCGGCCTCGCGCTCGTGCGGCGGATGGTCGAGCGACATGGCGGCCGCGTGTGGGCGGAATCGAAGGAGGGGGTGGGCACGACGTTCTATCTGTCGCTGCCAGAGGCGGGTGCCGCGGGCGCGAAACCGGCCGCCGCTGGCGCGGCTGTGCTCGCCGCGGCGGGGCCGGCTCCGACGGCGCGCGGTGCGCGTGAGTGCGTGCCGGGCGCTGTGGGGCCAGGCTTGGGCGCAGGGAGCGGGTCGTCCGCGCGTTCGATCGACGCGGTGCGAGGAATCAGCCCGCGGTAGGGGGCGCTCGATCGTGCGGCGCGGACGGCGCTCGCCCGCGAATTAACCGGCGAAAATCCGCCGCGGCTTCAGCAGTCTTCTGCCGCGCACCGACCAGTAGCAACCGCATGCCAGCAGCACCGCGATGACGGCGAACGTTTCGGCCGGTGTTGGCCGAATGCCGGCAAGACCCTCGACGGCAAACAGGCCGTGCGTGACACCGAGCAGTGCCGCCCACAGTGCACACGCGGCCTGCATCAGCAAACGGGTTCCTTTCAGATGCCGAGCGCGGGTGTCGTGCGACCAGGTGGGCAGCCGGCGCGCGCAGAAAAAAACGATCGCCATCAGCATGATGACGAGGGTGACGATCCAGTCGATCAGTTTCATCGAAACAGCACTCCCCAAAAGCAGCCGCCACTATAGGGAGGTGTTTCGCCTGCAACTGTCGGAAGATTCTGAGTTGTGGGGCCAAGGAGACCGAACCCGGCGTTGTTGACCAACACATCGGTGCGGCCGAATTTTCAATCGCGGCCTGCACCGCTACCTTTGCCTGGGCCTCGTTGGTCACCTCCAGCTCCACCGGCAGCAACCCAGCCGACTCCAGCTCCATCAGGTTCGACAGAACCGCGACGAACTCGCCGGGGCGATCCGAAGCGGCCGCGCGGCGCAACGGCGGTATCATGGGCACGTCTTCGCATGTGCGAGCCGCCCGACGCGGCTCCTTCCAGATCATGATTTCATCTCTTTCTTCATCGTTATTGCGCCGCGCGGCGGTCGTGGTCCTCGTGTTCGGCGCGCTGGCCGCGTGCCAGAAGAACGACGCGTCGGCCGGCCAGGTCGCGGGCAAGCTGAACGACGCCGCGCAGCTTGCCGGTCAGAAGCTCGATCAGGCCGCGAGCTACGTCGGCCAACAGGTCAACGCGACCAAGGACGCCGCGCAACAGAACCTCGACTCGGCCTCCGCGCCGTCGCTCAAGATCGACCCGGCCGCGCTCGCGTCGAGCGCGCAGGCCAACGTGCAGAACGCGGCGACCGCGGCCAACGCGCAGCTCGGCAAGGCCGCGTCGATCACGGGCCAGGGCCTCGAAACGGCGGGGCGCAAGCTGCAGGCGTGGTCGGCGCAGAATGCGGGTGCGTCGGCTTCGTCGACTGCATCGACCGATTCCGCCGACGCGCAGAAGCAGATGGATAAATGACCCAGGCCGTTCGATCCGGCTTCGTCGTTTGACTTTAGCGTTATATGTAATTACGATGGTTACACATTGTCGTTTCGGGACGGATCTGCCGTGAACACGAGTAGCCGGTTTGCCTTTGCCGTGCATGTGCTCGCGCTGTTGTCGTTACAGGGCGGCGTGCCGTTGTCGTCGGAGATGATCGCGGGAAGCGTGAACACCAATCCCGCGCTCATTCGCCGGCTTCTTATCATGCTCTCCGACGCCGGCCTCACCACCTCGCAGATGGGCGCCGGTGGCGGCGCGTTGCTTGCGCGGCGGCCGGAACGGATCACGTTGCTCGACGTCTATCGAGCGGTGGAAGACGCGCAGTTGTTCGCGTTGCATCGCGAGGAGCCAAATCCAGCGTGCATGGTGGGACGCAATATCCAGAGCGTGTTGAGCGGGATCATCGACGAAGCGCAGCAGGCAATGGAAGCGACGCTGGCCGCGCGCACGCTCGCCGACGCGACCGCCGACGTGGTCCGCTCGGAGAAGCAGCGCGAGCGCAAGCGCCGTGCTTGAGCGTGCCTTCGCGCGCAAGACGCGTCGGCGGTGAACGATAGAAGCGCAGTGTCGTAGGGCGCGGGTCGAACTATTCCGGCACGCGTGCCAAACCAGGGAACGGGGGAGCGCCCCGCTTTTTTTCACGTTATATGTAACTATAAAAGTTACATATAAGACAACCTGAGGAGTACGCTGATATGAGCAAGCAACTGAAGATCGCCCTGTTTGGCGCGACTGGCATGATCGGTTCGCGGATTGCCGCGGAAGCCGCGCGTCGCGGGCATCAGGTGACGGCGCTGGTGCGCGATCCGGCGCGGGTGCCGGCCGGCGTCGCGAATCTGCATGCGGCGCAGGCCGATCTGCTCGACGCCGCGAGCGTCGGCGCGGCGGTGCGCGGTCAGGACGTGGTCGCAAGCGCGTATGCGCCGCCGCAGGGCGATCTCGCCACGCTGACGCAAGCGACACGCGCGCTGGTCGAGGGTGTGCGCGCGGCGGGGCTGAAGCGCGTCGTCGTGGTAGGCGGCGCGGGCTCGCTCGAAGTCGCACCGGGCAAACAACTGGTCGATACCGACGGCTTTCCGGACGCGTACAAGGACATTGCACTCGCGCACCGCGACGCCTTCGAGTACTACCGCGGCGTGACCGATCTCGACTGGACGTTCTTCGCGCCCGCCGCGCTGATCGCGCCGGGCGAGCGCACCGGCAAGTTCCGCACGGGCGCGAACACGCTGATTGCGGACGCGGACGGCAACAGCCGCATTTCGGCCGAAGACTACGCGATCGCGTTCGTCGACGAAGTGGAGCAGGGTCGCTTCATCCGTCAGATCGCGACGGTCGCGTACTGACGAGCGGCGGTTCGAATTCGCCGGCCGCGCAAGCGTACTAACATTCGGTTACGCATGTTCGGCCGCGCCGGGTGAATCTGCGGCTACACTGGCGTCTGCCGTTTTCTCACGGATTGCCATGCAGCCATGCCCCTCGCGGCGTGAGTCCGAGGCTGCGCCGTCTGGCGGCGGGCAGCAGCCGGCGATTCTCAGCGCCCCCCATCTCTCCTCCGCTCACACCGCTCGCGGCACTGCCAGCGGCGACGCCCGCCCGCGCGCGAGCACAGATGCCGTCGGTTGGTTTGCCGCGCTGCTGTGCGCCGCGCTGATTCTGTGCCTCGGTGCGCTGCCGCGCATGGCGCAAGCCGCGGGCCCCGCGGTCGGCGGCGGCACGCCGGTGATCCCGGCATTGCAGAGCCTGATCAACAGCGCGACGGTGAACGCGACGCCTGCGTCCGCGGCATCGGGGGCGTCGGTGCCCGAGGCGGCGTCGGCGCCGTCGCCCGCGAGCCAGGCGGAGCTGGCCCGCTCGCTCGACAGCGTGATCGCCACACTCGACAACGACCGCCAGCGCAGCGCGCTCGTTGCCCAGCTGAAAAAGCTGCGCGACGTATCGCAAAGCGCCGCGCAAACCGTCGGGCCACCCGCGCCCGCGTCCGCGCAACCTAGCCCGGGCCTGCTCGGCGCGATCGCCTCGGGTATCGCGTCGTTCGAATCCGACGTGCATCAGGGCCGCACGCCGGTGCGCTACTGGAGCGGGCGCGTGACCGCGGCCGGCAACGAGCTGTACACGATCGTCTCGGGCCAGGGACGCGAGGGTGTCGGCACGATCCTGTTGGCGATGCTGGGGATGCTGGCCGGCTGGGGCGCCTGTGCCGGCGCGCTGATCTACCTGCAGCAACGGCTGCACCGGCGCTTCGGTGTGGAGCTGGTGCTGCGGCCCAATCCCACCACACGCGAGCTGCTGATCTTCGCGTTGCGCCGCGTCGGTCCGTGGATCATCGCGTTCATCGCGGCGCTGCTGTTCATGCGCGCGATGCCCGATGCGCTCGGCCGCACGCTCGGCATGGTGGTCGCGTATGCGATCGTCGCGGGCGCGGTGTTTTCCGCGATCTGTCTGATCATGTTTTCGCTGTTCGGCTCGGGCCACCGGCGCGTCGCGGTGCGCCTGCTGATCGATCACGCGCGCCGCGTGCTGTTCGTGATCGGCGTGTGCGGCGCGCTCGGCGACGCAGCCGTCAATTACGACGTCGAGCATCAGCTCGGCACCAACCTCGCCGCGCTGATTTCGACCGCGGCCAACATGACGGCCGCCGTGCTGACCGGCTATTTCGCGCTCGCGTTTCGCCGGCCGGTCGCGCATCTGATCCGCAACCGGCCGTACGAACAGCGCAACGACCACAAGGCCGCGACCGATGCGTTCGAGGTGCTCGCCGCGCTGTGGCACGTGCCGGTGCTGCTGCTCTCGGCCGCGTCGGTGGTCGCGACGCTCGGCGGCTCCGGTTCGAGCGAAAACGTGCTGCAGATCTCGATCGTCACCGCGCTGCTGCTGGTGCTGGCGTTCTTCCTGTCGGCGATCGTGCTGCGCATGACGCGGCCGCGCAGCGCCCGCGCGCGGCGCCGCTCGCCGTATCTGACGCGGCTGCTGCGCTTTTGCGGCACCTTGCTGACATTGTTCATCTGGCTGTTTTTCTTCGAATTCGCGGCGCGTCTGTGGGGGGTGTCGCTGGCCGCGGTGATCGAGAGGAACGTGGCGGCGCGCGGCGTCGCGCATGCGATGACGGCGATCGTCGCCACCGTGTTCATCGCGTGGCTGCTGTGGATTCTGGTCGACACCGCGATTACCGAGACGCTCAATCCGGGCAGCCCGCGCAACAAGGCGCGCAGCCCGAGTATGCGCGCCCGCACGATGTTGCCGCTGGTGCGCAACGTGTTGCTCGTCACGATCATGACGATCGGTGGGATCGTCACCGCCGCGAACCTCGGCATCAACGTGACGCCGCTGCTCGCGGGCGCGGGCGTGATCGGGCTGGCGATCGGTTTCGGCGCGCAGTCGCTGGTGACCGACCTGATCACCGGGCTCTTCATCATCATCGAGGACACGATCTCGGTCGGCGACTGGATCGACGTCGATGGCGGGCATGCGGGCACGGTCGAGCATCTGTCGATCCGCACCGTGCGGCTGCGCGACGGGCAGGGCGCGATCCACGCGATTCCGTTCTCGCAGATCAAGATCGTGAAGAACCTGTCGCGCGATTTCGCGTACGCGGTGTTCGAGGTGCGCATGTCGTTCTCGACCGATGTCGACGAGATCACGCAGCTGATTCGCGAAGTCGGCGCGGAGCTGATGGCCGACTTCCGCTACCGGCGCGAGATGCTCGGGCCGATCGAGGTGTGGGGCCTCGACCGCTTCGATCCGAACTGGATGGTCGTCAAAGGGCAGATCAAGACGCGGCCGCTGCAGCAATGGAGCGTCGCGCGCGCGTTCAATTTGCGGCTCAAGCGCAAGATGGACGAGGCCGGCATCGAGATTCCGGTCGCGCAGATGCGGGTGTACACATCGTCGAAGGATAGCGAGGGCGAGCCGCTGCGCGACGATGAGATGACCGGGTTCGTCGCGCCTATGAATGCCGGTGCCGATGACAGCCGGCATGCGCATGGCGAGGCGCAGCAGCGGGCGCGGGACGGCGAGCGCGGCAAAACCCATCAAAGGGCGCATGAACCCACTCGCGAAAGAGACCGCGAGGCGGCGCACGAGTATCCGCGCGAAGCGGAATATGAAGTGGGCGTCGTTGGCCCGTCGGCGCGGGCGTCGACACAGGTGCCGCTTGCGCCCGCGCGTGACGTGTCGCACGAACCGCGTCCGGCGCCGCCGACGACCGGACAGACCGCGCCGATTCCGCCGCAGATTCCGACGGCGGGTGATGTGGGTGGGAAGAATTGAGGCGGGGGTGTGTTTGGGGGCCGTGCAACCGTCAAACCAGTTCCGCCGTGTCGGCCATGCGGACGATGTCGTTCACGTGCGTGGCGATCCGCGCGCCTTCGACGCCATAGACATGCAGCGACACCGCCGGCGCATCACTGCTGTTGCCAAGCCGATGAATCGCAGCACGGCCGCCGCGCACGAACGACACCGCGCCGCGTTTGCGCGTCTGAGCGCGCAGCGCGCTCGCGCATTGATGCGCGTCGTCCCATTCGAAGACCGTTTCGCTCAGCTTGCCCTCGACCACCGCGTAACCGCACCAGGTGTGATGCGCGTGCACGGGGCTCGCCTGGCCGGGCTGCCAGACCAGCGCGGCAATCGCATAGCGGCCTTGCGGATCGGCGATGAGCAGATGGCGCCGATAGGTGGCGGCGGAACCTTCGCGTTGCATCGGTGCGAGCAGCGCCGGGTCGGCGGCCGCCTCGGCGAGCGCGAGCCGCATGGTGCGCGCGAAGAACGTCGAATGCGACGGCTCCGGAAATTTCGAGCAGGCTTCGAACATCGCGTCGAGCGTGTCGCATAGGCGCTCGAGCGGTGTGCGCCCGATCTCGCCCAGCGTTTGGGTCGGTAACGCGGCCGCGTCAAGTCGGGCCGGGTCCGGCAGCGACTTCAGGTAGTCGGGAAGGTGCTCGAAAGCGGTGGCGCGAAGGTCGTCGCTCATGGTTTTATTGCAGCGCGGGCGCTGCTGTTCGGCAATTTTCGGTATCGATATTTATACCGGTTTGCCCGGAGAAAGAGTTTCCATATAATTCCCTCGACCGTCAGAAAAGTAGAATAATTTCCTATTAGAGGTGGTGGTATGAGTATGGATATCATCGATCGGAAACTGCTCGAATTGCTGCAGGCCGACGCGACGATGCCGATCGCAGAACTCGCGCAGCGCGTGAACCTGTCACAGACGCCTTGCTGGAAGCGGCTGCAGCGCCTGAAGGAGGCGGGCGTGATTCGCGCGCAGGTGGCGCTGTGCGACGCGCGCAAGCTCGGGGTCGGAACCACCGTGTTCGTGGCGGTGCGGACGAATCAGCACACGGAGACATGGGCCGCCGCATTTACGCAAGCGGTGCGCGACATTCCAGAAGTGGTCGAGGTCTACCGGATGAGCGGCGAGACCGACTATCTGCTGCGCGTGGTGGTCTCCGATATCGACGACTACGACCGGATCTACAAGCAGTTGATCACGGCCGTGCCGCTGTACGACGTGAGTTCCAGCTTTGCGATGGAGCAGATCAAGTATTCGACGGCGTTGCCGGTGCGGCCGGTTGCGACTGTCACAAATAACGGCTAACGCGCGACATGTGATGGGGCGGTGACGAACGAACGGAACACGGTTCGCTACGATGGCGACGTGGTCGATGCATTTAAGGCGACGGGAGAGCACAGACCAAAATCACCAGCAGCAACACGAGGCAGACCGGGTGCCGCCAGGAGCGCCGCTTGCTGCCTCGACAGTAAACGCGCCACAGCGCATCCATACCGCTCCCCTCGGCTGCAAGCCGCGTGCAAGCCCACTGGGCGTAGAATCCCGCCTTCTCCGACCCATCCGCGACTGCTTCGCGAACCGAGCCCGCTTCATGACCAGACCGCCGCGCAAGAAGAATCCGACCTTTGGCATCTCCGTCTTTATCGTGGCGGCGATCCTGCTGGTGATCGCCACGTTGTTCTATAACGCGATCCGCGAAAAGCACGAGTTCGACAGCCAGCCCACGCAGGTGCCGCCGGTGGCTTCGGAGGCTACTGCGGCGGCCGCCGCGATGAAACCGGCGAGCGGCGCCGCGCAATAACGCCCGCGCGCTTCCTGCTTCATTCCTCCGGCAGCCGGATCATGCTCGCGTCCTTGCGAATCTGCGCGGACGCCGCGAGCATCTGCTTGCATTGATGCGCGAGCAGCTTCGTGTCATGCACGGCATCGGCCGTATAGTCCGGCGATTTCTCCGTTTCGACGACCATCGCATCGAGCTCGCGACTCATCAGTTTGATCTGCTCGCCCTGCTCGGCGGGCAACGCGGTGCCGGCTTCGGCGGCGCTCAGGTTGTCGCGCACGAGGCTCAAAGCGCGCTGCAGCGGCTGTAGCGAGATATCCTCGACCCGTTGCTGCTGTTGCGCGGAAGTGCGCAACAGCGGCGCGGCGGCCGTGATCTGCGACGCGAGCACATGGCTGCGCACCAGCAGACCGTTCAACTCCGGCACGAACTTCTGCGCGGACTTCGGTTCGAGCATCATCCGCTGGAACGCCTGACCGAGATTCGCGAACGCAACGTGAACGTTCTTGCGCGCGAGCCGATAACGGTAATCGCGGTCGAGCGCGGTCGCCGCGGCGGCAGCGGCGGCCGATGCACCGCTTGCCGGGCGCGCGGTCGCGTTGCGGATCGTGGTGGTGTCATGACCGGCCTCGCCCGCGTTCGCCTCGGCATCGGCGTCGGCGACCGGCCGTGCCACGCTGGCGCGCCCAGCGCCGCGCGCACGGACGCCACTCGCCACTTCGGCTCCGGCTCCGGCGACGGCGAGCGCCGGGCCGCCAAAGCCAGTCGCCGGATCCGCCATCGCCGCCGCCGGCGCGCGCGCGCCCGCTTCGGTCACGACCGCGACCACCGCCGCGGCCGGTTTGCCGCTCCACCACCAGCTCGCTTCGAGATACTGCCGCGTCGCTCTGATCATGTTGTTGACGAGCTTGCCCATCAAGCGGTACTCCCAGTACGGGAACAGGTGGCTCGCCGCGATCGCGATCGCGCAGCCGACTACGGTGTCGATCGCGCGCTCGCCGATGATGCGCATGCTGCCCGGCGCGAGCAGATGGAACAGCAGCAGCACATACGATGACGTGAACACGACGCTCGCCGCGTAGTTGAACAGCAGCAGGCTGTAGCTCATCACCATCGACGCGAACATCACGACCATCAGGATGTGCGGCTCCTTCACGAAGATGATCAGCGCGATGCTCGCCGCGCAGCCGATCAGCGTGCCGATGATCCGCTGCCCGTTGCGCTGCTTGGTCAGCGAGTAGCCGGGCTTCAGAATGATCACGGTGGTCATCACGATCCAGTACGCGTTCGTGAGCGGCAGCAGGCGGCCGAGCCAGAAGCCCACGGCGACCGCGATCGTCACGCGCAACGCGTGGCGAAAGCTCGGCGAGGCCATCGTCAGATTCGACAGGATCTGCCCGAATGGCACGCGCCGGCTCGACACGAAGCGGCTCAGCGCCTGGTCGATGCGCAGTTCGGTTTCGGTCGGGCTCGGCTCGGTGGCGAGGCTTCGGCGCATCTTGTCGATCAGCCGCGTGGCGCTCCAGATGCGGCGGAAATTCGACGACACGGCCGAATACGCCTCCGGGTTCTGCGTCGGCAGCTCCTGCTTGCGCATCAGTTCGATTTCATACTCGATCGCGCGCAATTCCGCCTTCACGTTCACGCGCTTGCGCGGCGCCTGATTCTGCAGCACCGCGAGGCCGATCTCCTCGAGATCTTCGGCCGCCTTGCGGATCAGATCGCGATAGAACATCAGCAGATCGGAGCCGCCGAACGTGCTGCGCACGAGCGTGTAATCGGTTTGCGCGCCGACGAACAGCTCGTGCAGATCGACGGTATTGATGAACAGGTTGTACAGCATCGCGCGGCGTGGTTCGAGCTTGCCGCGCTTCAACTTGGGCAGATTGCGCAGCACGATGTCGCGCGCGGCGTCCTGGCGATCGACCGCGGAGATCTGCTTGTCGACGAGGTTGCGATAGCACTCGTCGAGATCGTTGTCGAGATCGTAGAAGGCGGCGCGCGCGAGCAGATAGTCCGCGCACGCGAACACGCTTTCGGCGAGCGCCTGCTGCTCGATCCGATGCATCATCCAGTGGCTTACGAAGGTCGACCAGTACGTGTACCAGAGGCCGCCGAGCAGGATCCACGACGCGTTGACGAGCGCCTGCAAGGGCGTGAAGTGTTCCTCCAGCGTCATGATCATCATGAACAGCGTCGCGAAGCTGATCTGCGGCCAGCGATTGCCGTAGACGACGATTAGCGACAGCACGAACGTGAGCGGCACGACCGTGCACCACAGCGCGATCGGATTGACGGTAGCGAGGCCGGTGGCGAGCGCGGATAGAAAGCCGATCACCGAGCAGGCCAGCATCTCGTTGTGCTTGTACTTGAGCGGCCCCGGCATGTCGACGACGCAGGCGCCGAGCGCGCCGGTCGCGATCGTGAAGCCGAGCTCGCGATCGTGGAACACGATCAGGCACAGGATGGCCGGTAACGACACGCCGACCGCGATGCGCAGGCCGCCATAAAAATACTGGCTATAAAGGAATTTTCTTATTTCGACCGAATAGCGCATCGACTACCTGAATCCATTCACCGAGAAAACCGCAGTTGGAAAGACAGCGCGAAACTGCCGTCGAGTCTAACTGATTTTGCGCGCGTTCTGACCTCGTCCATTCGGCCAGGTTATGCCCTGGGGATGGGTTTGTTATGCTGTCGCTTCAATGTCCGCCGTGGCTCGCGCGCATCGCTCGCGGGCCATCAGCGTGCCAAATGTGATCTGGAATCCATGCTTCAGCTCTTCTACTCGAACCGCTACGAAACGCTGGTGGGCGCGCTGCTCGGCGACCTCGCGCAAGCGCCGTCCGACCCGTGGACCGCGCGGCCCGTGATCGTGCCGAGCGCGGCCGTGCGCCGGCGGCTCGAGCTCGATATCGCCGCGCGCCAGGGCATCTGCGCGAACGTTAATTTTGGTTATCTCGCGCAATGGCTGTGGGCGCAGATCGGCGGCGTGATCGAGGTACCGAAGCATTCGCCGTTCGCGCCGGACCGGCTCGTGTGGCGCTGCTACCGGCTGCTCGACGACTCGGACGAAGCGCTGCCGTGGAACGCATCGCCGCGTCTGCGCACCTATCTCGATGCGGCCGACGCGTCGATGCGCTACGAACTCGCGCGGCGCGTCGCGACCGTGCTCGATCACTATCTGACCTATCGCCCCGAATGGCTGCTGCAATGGCACAAGGGCGGCTCGATCTTCGCGAGCGGCGCGGCTGACGACACCGGTCCGCGTCTGACCGGTGCGAGCGACGCGGCGCGCGAGGACGAGCGCTGGCAGGCGGCGCTGTGGCGCGCGGTGCTCGCCGAGCTCGCGCAAGCCGGCGGTCATGCGCAAACATCCGCGGCCGCGCTGCCGCCCGCGTATCGGTTCCTCGATGAAATCGCCGCGCTCGATCTCGAGGCGATCTCGAACGCGCAATGGCCCGAGGCGGTCAGCGTGTTCGCGCTGCCGACCATGCCGCCGCTGCATATCGCGTTGCTGCGCGCGCTGTCGCGCTGGATCGACGTGCGTCTGTACGTAATGAACCCGTGCCGCGAGTTCTGGTTCGACGTGGTCAGCGAAGGGCGCGTGCAGGCACTCGACGCGGCGGGGCAACTCGACTATCAGGAAGTCGGTCATCCACTGCTCGCCGAATGGGGCCGCCAGACGCAGGCGCAGCTGCATATGCTGCACGAGCTGACCGAAAGCGCCGCATCGGCCGAGACCGGCGACTTCACCGAAAACCCGGAGCCGAGCTGGCTCGCCGCCGTGCAGAACGGCATCCTCGCTTTGCGCAATGAAGCCGATGCCGACGAGTTGCCTATCGAGCGCGGTATCGAGGTGCACGTCTGTCATAGCCTGTCCCGGCAGCTCGAAGTGCTGCACGATCGCCTGCTCGGCTGGTTCGACGAATTCGACGATCTGCAGCCGTCCGACGTGCTGGTCGCGGTGTCCGATCTCGCGGCGGCCGGCCCGCTGATCGATGCGGTGTTCGGCACCACGCCCGCCGGCGATACGCGCCGCATTCCGTACCGCATTACCGGCTTGCCGCCGTCGCAGGCCAATCCCGTCGCGCGTCTGTTGCTCGACTGGCTCGCGCTGCCCGAGCGCAGCGTCGGCGCGCCGGATCTGATCGAATGGCTGCGCGTCGACGCGGTCGCGGTGCGCTACGGCATCGTTGCGAATTCGCTCGAAGCCGCGCAGGAATGGCTCGCGGCCGCCGGCGCGCGGCGCGGGCTCGCGCCGCTCGAACCGGTCGGCGAGCACGTGCCGGTCGCGCGTCATACGTTCGCCGATGCGCTGACGCGCCTGTACCTCGGCTACGCGATGCCGGCAGGCGGCGAGCCGGTCGATGCGTGGCTGCCGGTCGAAGGCGCGGGCGGTTCGGATGCTGAACTGCTGGGCCGTCTGTCGCGTTTCGTCGACGACATCGACAGCTTCGCGGCGAGCTGCGCGATCGAGCGCACGCCGTCCGACTGGTCGCACCTGCTGCTCGAAACGCTCGGGCAGTGCTTCGACGGCGGCGTCGAGTTCGCCGATTCGCTCGCGGCCGTGCGCGACGCGCTCGATGCGATGAGCGCCGCGATGCAGGCCGGCGCGCATAATGTGTTGCTGCCGGCGTCGGTGGTGCGCACCGCGCTCACCGAAGCGCTCGACGACCCCGCGCGCGGCGGCGTGCCGTGGGGCAGCGTGACGTTTTCTTCGCTGACGAGCTTGCGCGGTTTGCCGTTCCGCGTGGTCTGCCTGCTCGGCATGGACGACGGAGTGTTGCCGTCGCTCGCGCGTGCCGACGAGTTCGATCTGATGGCCGCGTTCGGTAAGGCCGGCGATCGTCAGCGCCGCGACGACGAGCGCAATCTGTTCCTCGATCTGCTGCTCGCCGCGCGCGAGCGGCTCTTCATCGCCTACACCGGCCGCAGCATTCGCGATAACGCGCCGCTGCCGCCGGCCGCGCTCGTCGACGAACTGCTCGATCATCTCGCGCAGGTGTCGGCGGGCGAGGAGGCGAGCCCGGCCGAGATCGACACCGCGCGGCGCGAGTTCATCGTCGAGCATCCGTTGCAGGCGTTCGCGTCGGACTACTTCGCGGCGAAGCCCGACCTGTTCACCTACGACGCCGATCGCGCCGAACTGGCCACGCTGCTTGCCGAACCGCAGCATGCCGCCGCCACGCCGTTCTTCGATCAACCGCTGCCGCCGGAAGATATGCACGAGGTGGAGTTCGACGACTTCGTGCGCTTCTGGCGTCATCCGGCGCGCGCACTGCTGCGCGACCGGCTCGGAATCGCGTTGTCGGATGCGCAGGGCGAGTTGCTCGACACCGAGCCGTTCGATCTCGACTATGCGGGCCGCGACGCACTCGCCGAGCGCGTGCTGCCGGTGCTGCTAGACGCCGGCACCGACGACGAGGTGATGTATAGCCGCGTGCAGCGCATCGCCGAGGCGAGCCCCGAGTTGCCCGGCGGCGCGACCGGCGCGGTCTGGCGCGCGCGGGAGTTGTCCGCGCTGCGGCAGTTGGCGCAAAGCGTGCGGCGCGAGGTGGTCGCGGGCGTCGAGCGTTTGCCGTTCGTGCTCGACGTCTCGCCGCGCTGGCCGCAAGGCGGCGATGGCAACGACAGAGCCCTCTCCCTGTTTGGCGACTACGACGCGCTGTTGCTCGAGTCCGCCGAAACGCCGCTGCATTTGCGCGGCACGTTGAACCTGCTGACCGGAACGGGACAAGTGATCTTTCGTTATGCCAAAGCCAGCGCGCGCGACTATCTGTCCGCGTGGCTCGCGCATCTGGTCTATTGCGCGGCGCAGCCGGACGGCCCGCGCCGCACCGTATGGCACGGCAGGGGCGAGAGCTTCGAGCTCGCGCCCGTCGCGGCTCCGCTCGACGAACTCGCGCCGTTGGCTGCGCTCTTCAATGCCGGCCGCCGGCTGCCGCTGCGCTTCTTCCCGAAAAGCGCATGGGCGCGGCTCAGCGAAAGCGAATCGGCGGCGCAAGGCGTATGGGTCAACGACCGCGTGCGCGGCGAATCCGACGACCCCGCGTTGCGCATCGCGCTGCGCGGCACACCGCTCACGCTCGACGAACCGTTCGGCAGCCTCGCCGCGATCGTCTTCAAGCCACTGATCCAGCATTTGCGGAGCGCCTCATGAGCGACGCGCGGCGCCATCAAAGCCTCGCCGCCGACGAACTCGACGTGTTCGCATGTCCGCTCGACGGCGTGAACCAGATCGAAGCGTCGGCGGGCACCGGCAAGACGTGGAACATCTGCGCGCTGTACGTGCGGCTGCTGCTTGAAAAGAACCTGAACGCGGATCAGATTCTCGTCGTCACGTTCACGAAAGCGGCGACCGCGGAGCTGCACGAGCGCATACGCGGCCGTCTCGCGGAATTGCACCGCGCGATCGAGATGGACGACGACGGCGACGATCCGTTCATCCGCCGGCTGTTCGAAACGACGCTCGCGCCGGAGCGCGGTATCGAGCGCGAGGCTGCGTTGAAGGTCGTGCGGCGCGCGTTGCGCACGTTCGATCAGGCCGCGATCCACACGATCCACGCGTTCTGTCAGCGCGCATTGCAGGAAGCGCCGTTCGCCGCCGCGATGCCATTCGCGTTCGAGATGGAAGCCGACGACGCGGCGCTGCGTTTCGAACTCGCCGCCGATTTCTGGCGCGAGCAGGTCGAGCCGGTCGCGCATGCGCATCCGGCGTTCGCCGCGTGGCTGGTGGCCAAGCGCGCCGGTCCCGCGTCGCTCGACGAGCAGCTGGCCCGGCGCCTGAAAAAGCCACTCGCGCAATTGCGCTGGGGCAGCGTCGACGCGGCCGTCGCAAGCGCCAATCCGCAGGCCGGCTTCGATGTCGCGTGCGCGATCTGGCGGGCCGAACGCGACGCGATCGTCGCGCTACTGGCCGAGGCACAGGAGCGCCTGAGCAAGACCACGCACAAGCCCGATCACGTGAGCGCCGCGATCGCCGCGTGGACCGACTACTTCGCGCAGGGCGACTGCCATGCGCCGCCGCCGCGCGCCGCGCTGAAGCTGACGGCGTCGGCGTTGAAGAAGGCAACCAAGGTCAAGTTCGAGCCGCCCGCACATCCGTTCTTCGAGCATGCCGACGCGCTGGCCGCGGCCGTGGTCGCCGCCGAGGCCGCACAGCGCGCGCGCTGGCTCGCGCTGGTGCAGACATGGCTCGACTACGCGCCGGCCGAGTTGGTGGCGCGCAAGCGCACGCGCCGCGTTGTTTCGTTCGACGATCTGCTCGCGAATCTGTATCGCGCACTGGCCGCGCATGCCTGGCTCGCCGATGCATTGCGTAGCCGCTATCCGGCCGCGCTGATCGACGAGTTCCAGGACACCGATCCGCTGCAATTCACGATCTTCAGCCGCATCTTCGCGCCGGCGGGGCCGCTGTTCCTCGTCGGCGATCCGAAGCAGGCGATCTACAGTTTTCGCGCGGCGGATCTGCATACGTATCTCGCGGCGCGCGAGTCGGCGTCCGCGTGCTACACGCTCGCGGTCAACCAGCGTTCGACCGCACCGATCGTCGAGGCGTGCAACCGGATCTTCGAAGCGAACCGCCAGGCGTTCGTGCTCGACGGGCTCGACTATCAGCCAGTGCGTGCGGGCGAGCGGCGCCGCGCGCCGTTTACCGATCCTGACGCGAGCGGCGGCGATTTCCGCATCTGGACGTTGCCGCGCGGCGAAAGCCCGCTGGACAAACGCAGCGCGCAGCGCGCCGCGAGCGAAGCGTGCGCGGCCGAGATCGTGCGGCTTTTGCGAGGGGCGCGCGGAGGTGTCGTGACGATCGGCGACAAGCCGCTTGCACCGGGCGATATCGCCGTGCTCGTGCAGACGCACAAGCAGGGCAGCCTCGTCAAACGCGTGCTCGCGGCGTGGGGCGTCGGCAGCGTGGAGCTTGCGCAGGCGTCGGTGTTCGCGACGCTCGACGCCGAGCAGATCGAGCGCGTGCTGGCCGCCATCGACACGCCCGGCGATCTGCGTCGCCTGCGCGCCGCGCTCGCCACCGACTGGCTCGGGCTCGATGCCGCCGCGCTGTGGCGTCTCACGCAGGTCGCCGATGCGCCCGCGGCCGAGGCCGTTGACGAACCCGCGCCAGCGCTGGATCCCGCCGACGCGATGGGCTGGGTCGAGCGTTTTTCGCGCTACCGGATGCTGTGGCACGAACGCGGCTTCGCGGTGATGTGGCGCACGCTGATGCGCGAGCTGCGCGTCGCGCAGCGGCTCGTCGCGGGTGTCGACGGCGAGCGTCGGCTGACCAACGTGAACCATCTCGCCGAGCTCGTACAGGCGCGCGCGGCCACCCAGCCCGGCATCGCGCCTACCTTGCGCTGGCTCGCCGCGCAGCGCGAGCAGGGCGGCGGTGACGAGGCGCAACTGCGGCTCGAGTCGGATCGCAATCTCGTGCAGATCGTCACGGTCCATAAATCGAAGGGACTCGAATACGCGGTCGTGTTCTGTCCGTTTCTGAACGATGGCGGCTTGCGCGAGCCGCCATCGTCGGGCTTGCCCGATGCGCGCGAGTATCACGACGACAGCGGCGACGCCGTGCTGCACTACGGTTGCGACGAAGAGGAAGCCGAGCGCGCCTCGCGTTCCGCGGTGCGCGAGCAGGCGGCGGAACGCGCGCGGCTCGTCTATGTGGCGCTCACGCGCGCGGTGTATCGCTGCTATCTCGTCGCGGGCACGTATCTGTCGTCGCGCTCGACGAAGGAGTCGCGGCGCAGCGTGCTGAACTGGCTCGTCGGCGGCAGCGGTCACACGTTCGACGCATGGCTCGCCGAGCCGCCCGAAGAAGCCGCGCTCGCGGCGAGCTGGCAGGCGCTCGCGGGCGGACCGGTCACGTTGGGGGCGCTGCCCGAAGTGACGCGCCGCGTGCCGCTCGAAAGTCTGCGGGATCAGGGCGCACATCTGCACGCGCGCGCGAATCGGCGGCCGTTGCGCGATCAGTGGCGCATGGCGAGTTTCAGCGGCCTGATCGCGGCCGGCGGCAGGAGCGGGGATGCGCACGCGCACGCGCCGCAGGAAGACGTGCGGCCCGACCACGATGAAATCGCCGATGCGCTACCCTCCGCGCCGCTGCTCACGCCGCTCGCCGCGGCGAGCGCCCCGGCGCATGCCGACGACGACATCCTCGCGTTCCCGCGCGGAGCGGCGGCCGGCGATTGCCTGCATCGCATGTTCGAACTCGCCGATTTCACCGAGGCACGCACCTGGCCAGACGCGATCCGCGGCGCGCTGCGCGAGCGTCCGGCGCCGGCCGCGCCCGAGCTCGCCGCGCGCTTGCCCGCGATGATGCATCGGCTGATCGCCGACGTCGTCTCGACCGAACTCGTGCCGGGCATGACGCTCGCGCGGCTCGATCCGCGTCGGCGCCTGAACGAACTCGAGTTTCTGTTCGCGGCCCCGTCGCTGTATTTTCCGGCGCTGCGCGAGCTGCTGATCGAGTACGGCTATCCCGACGTCGCGCTGGAGCCCGGCGTGCTGCGCGGGTTCGTCAAAGGATTTATCGACATGATCGTGGAGCACGACGGCCGCTTCTGGATCGTCGACTGGAAGTCGAACCATCTCGGCGACACCGCCGCCGACTACGCGGCCGCGCCGCTCGAAGCGGCGATGGCGAGTCACGCGTACCACCTGCAGGCGCTGCTTTATACGGTCGCGTTGCATCGCTATCTGAAGACGCGCGTGCGCGACTATGCATATGACACGCATATCGGCGGCTACCTGTATCTGTTCGTGCGCGGCGTGCGGCCCGACTGGCGCGATGTCGACGGCGCCGCTGGTGTGCACAGGCGGCGTGCGCCGTTCGAACTGGTGGCGCTGCTCGACGCGGCGATGATCGGAGGTGGCGCATGAGCACGCCCGGCACGCTTGATGAGCGCGCGGCCGCGCCGCTCGGGCTCGAAGACATCGGCGTCAACCTGCCCGCGCCGGCCGATTTCAGCATCGCGCTCGCCGAAGGGTTCGCGCGCCGTATCGGCATGCTCGCGCGGCGCGGTGGCGCATCGACCGAGGTGGTGAGGTGGGCCGCGCGCGGCGCGTTCGCCGCGAGCCGCGCGACCGCCGAAGGGCACGTGTGCGTGCCGCTCCCGACGCTCGCGCGCCGCTTCGACGCGTCGAGCGCCGAAGTGCGCGCGGCGCTGCTCGCGAGCGGCATGGCAAGCGATGGCGCGGCGGACGCACCGGACGGAACGGATGCGGCGACGTTGCGGCCGCTCGTGATCGACGCTCAGGGGCGTCTTTATCTGGCGCGCTACTACGACTATGAGCGGCGCCTGGCCCACGCTCTGGTCGCGCATGCGACGGGCGAGGCGAGGTCCGCGAACGCCGGCGCCGACACCGCCCCCGCCGCTTTGCGCGAACGCCTGCTGCGCTACTTTGGCCCGTCGAAAGACGACGACGTCGACTGGCAGCGCGTCGCGGCCGTGATGGCGCTGTCGGGGCGGCTGACGATCGTCAGCGGCGGCCCGGGAACCGGCAAGACCACGACCGTGGTCGGAGTGCTCGCGTGTCTGCTCGATGCGCGCACCGATTTGCGCATCGCGCTGGCGGCGCCGACCGGCAAGGCGGCGCAACGGATGCAGGAAGCGTTGCTGGCGCGTGCGGGCGACCTGCCGCCCGAACTCGCCGCGCGTTTGCCGCAGACGTCGCACACGCTGCATCGATTGCTGGGGTCGGGGCCGGGCGGGCGCTTCCGGCATCATCGTGATAATCCGTTGCCGTATGACGTGGTCGTGATCGACGAGGCGTCGATGATCGACGTCGCGATGGCCACGCTTCTGCTCGACGCGATCGGGCCGCAAACGCGGCTCGTGATGCTCGGTGACAAGGACCAGCTCGCCGCGGTCGAAGCCGGCGCGGTGTTCGCCGAACTCAGCGCGCGGCCGACGTTGAGCGCGGGCGGATTGCGACGGGTCGCGCAGGCGCTCGACATCGACGAGGCGCGGCTCGCGCGGGCTTTGCCGCGGGCGTCGAGTGAGGTCGATGAAGCACCGTTGGACGATTTCTTTGTGCCACCCGAGGCACTGCAGACCTTCGAGCTACCCACGTCAGGCGATCTGTTCGGTGACAACGTGACCTCGGCGACGGACGAGCAGGCGGACCGCGATATGCGATCGGCGAACCAACGCAACCCGCTCGCGGACTGCGTCGTCTGGCTCGAGCGCAACTACCGGTTCGGCCTCGAGTCGCCGATCGGCCGTTTGTCCGTCGCGATTCGCAACGGCTCACCGAGCGCGGCGCTCGACGTATTGCAGATCGACCCGACCGAGGTCTGCGCCGCGGCGCTGCACGAGGACGCTCACACGACGCTGGCCGAGCGCACCACCGCAAGACTTGCCGGTGGCTTCGCGCCGTACGCCGACGCGCTTGCCAGGGCGCTCGCCGTCGATACGCCCGATCCGGTGCCGCTCTTCGACGCGCTCAACCGCTTCCGCATCCTCTGTGCGACGCGGCTCGGACCTCGCGGCGTCGATCAGGTCAACGCGGCGATGGCGGCTGAGGTGCGCCGCGCCGCGGGCGTCACGCTCGCGGTCGGCGCGCAGTGGTTTGCCGGACGTCCGGTGATGGTGACGCGCAACGATTACGCGCTGGGTCTGTTCAATGGCGACATCGGCATTGCGCTGCCGGGCGCGGGTGGCGCGCTGCGCGTGTACTTCCGCACCGGCGACGGCGGTGTGCGCGCGGTGTCGCCGGCCGCGCTGCCGCCGCACGACACCGCGTTCGCGCTGACGGTCCACAAGTCGCAAGGTTCGGAGTTCGAGCACGCGGTGCTGGTGCTGCCGTCGGCGTTCAGCCGGGTGTTGTCGCGTGAGCTCGTGTATACGGCGATTACTCGCGCGCGCGAACGCGTCGAGGTGATCGGCGCGCGGGCCGTGCTCGCGCAGGCGATCGCGACGCCGACGCAGCGTGATTCGGGGCTGGCCGCGCGGATTGCCGAAGCATCGCGTTGATCGCGCGACGGGAGGCAGAAAAAGCGAAGTGGCGGACTTGTGGTGCGAGCGGCGCTCAACCGGCAACCCCGCTCGCCCGCTCGATGGCCTCGACGCGGCTGCGCATCGTCCTGCGATACCACAGTGTCCACAGCGCGAGTCCCGCGTAGATGCCGTAGCCGATAAAGGGCGACACGACGAGGAAGCGTTCGATCGGCCACGTCAGCGCCATCCACGCGCGTAGCGCGGTTTCGGCGGTCAGCCCGATGCCCCACACGAGCGTCATGGTTCGCATCGCGGTGGCGAGACCGGGGCGCTCGCGCCATAGCGCCTCGAAATGCGCGGCGCCGCCTTCCATTTCGCGCGCGACCGTCGCGCGCGCGAGGTAGAAGATCAGCGGACGACGCATCGGCAGCGACAGCAGGAACACGACGCCGACCGCGCCGGACACCAGCGACTCGCGCAACAGCAGCATGCGCGGACTGCCCCCGAGCGCCATGGCCGCGACCGACAGCACGATGCCCGCCACCACCATCACGCTGAGCGCATCGACGCGCCTGAAGTGCGCGAGCTCGATCGCGCTCCACACGAGCGGCGGCACGGCGGATGCGATCAGCGCACCGGTCTCGCCGACACGCGGCAACGCGAGCCGGTAAGCAAGCCACGGCAGCAGAAAGTTGACGGCCAATTCGAGCACGAAACCAGGGCGGATTTTCATATGAATTTACGCCGTAAGCGAAAGAGCCAGTATCGATGAACCGGTTGGGCCGACGCAAATGGTTTTTGTAGCGTTCGCGAGCCGCTGCCGCCGAGCACTGCACCGTGCGCGCAGGCGCGGTCTGGCCACCTCGGGCATCTCGCGTCGAGCGCTTGTACACTGACGCATCTTCCTTCCCTACCACCAATGACATTCCGCTATCCGATCCCGCCCAACGAAATCGAATTGACCGCCGTGCGCGCGCAGGGGGCGGGTGGTCAGAACGTCAACAAGGTGTCGAGTGCGATCCATCTGCGTTTCGACGTGCGTGCCTCGTCGTTGCCGGAAGTGCTGAAGATGCGTCTGCTCGCGCTGTCCGACCACCGGCTCACGCGCGACGGCGTCGTGATCATCAAGGCGCAGGAGCATCGCACCCAGGAAATGAACCGCGCGGCGGCGCTCGCGCGGCTCGATCAACTGATCGAAAGCGTCAGCGTGACCCGCAAGCATCGCGTCGCGACGCGGCCGACCCGCGCGTCGAACCTGCGGCGGCTCGACAGCAAGGCCAGGCGCGGCGAGGTCAAGTCGGGGCGCGGCCGCGTGCAGGAGTAGCGGCGCGGGTCGCTAACGTCTGGCGCCGCGTCTGCCGGTGCGCACATCCGGCGGCGACGTCTCCGGCACGAAGTCGACGCACAGCACGTGCGTGCCGTCGCGCTCGAACGCGATCGCCGCGGTGTAGCAGTCCTGACCATCGGCGAGCGAATAATGCGGCCCCATCATCGCGACACGGCCCGGCGCTGCGAGCGCGTGCCGGAAATACGCGCGACGCGACCAGTTGCTGCGCGTCTCCGTATAGAGCGGCGCGAGCCGCTTCGGAGGCGGCGGGACCGACGCCGCCGTCACCGAAGGCTGGGTCTGCTCGCCCAGGCCGTCGGTGAGGAACACGCGGCGCGCTTCGGGCAGATGCCAGATCTTTTGCGCGGCCTGTTCGAGGTCACCGGTCGCCTTGTAGGTGTCGACGGCGGCCAGTACCGCTTCCGCGAAGCCCTCGAACCCGAGCCGCTGGTGGCCGGCGTGCGCACGCTCGTACTCGGCGAACTTGCTCCAGATCGACGCGACGAGCGCAGGCACCTTCGTGCAGGCGGCCAGCACGCTGCTCTTTGGCTGACCGAACCAGAACCCCTGTACGAAATCGACGTCGGCCTGCATCAGGATCATCAGCTCTTCATCGGTTTCGACGCCTTCGGCGAGCACGAGCGTGCCCGACTGATGCAGCATCGCGATCAGATGGCTGATCATCGATTCGTCGCCCTCGCGCTTGCCTGCGCGCGCGACGAGCGAGCGGTCGAGTTTGACGATGTCGGGGCGGAAGCGCCACACGCGATCGAAGTTCGAGAAGCCGGTGCCGAAGTCGTCGATTGCGATCAGAAAATCGCGCGGCTGCGAGGCGGCGAGCATGCTGGCGACGGCGGATTCATCGTCGGCGGGCTGCTCGAGCACTTCGATCACGATGCGCTCCTGCGGCAGCCCGAAATGCGCGGACAACTCGTCGATGAAAGCGCGCTGCGGCCAGCCGGTTTCGAACACCTGCGGGCGCGTGTTCAGAAATAGCCACCCGGTGCTGATGCCTTGCTCCATGAAGTTCGCCACATGCAGGCAGCGCGCGATGCGATCGAGTTCGCGCGCTTCGGCGGCCGAGCGCGTGCCGGAGAACAATACTTCGGGGGAGACGGGCAGACCGACGGGATCGAACGCGCGCAACAGTCCCTCGTACCCGACCACGCACTGATGCGTGACCGACAGCACCGGCTGGAACACGCTGTGCAATGTCAACGCGCGCCAGGTCGCGGTCCAGCCCGACTCGCCGCGGACCAGGTGCGGGAGCAGGCCGCTCACTGTCAATTCGCTGACGGATGGCATGGAAGCGGGCACGAGAGCTGACATGGGATCGTTGCGGCAAGGGAATGAAGGGGCACGCAAACCCATTCGGCACGCAGCGCTCGCACACCCGAAGCGCCGCCGGAACGAAACGAATGCGTCCCGCGAACACGGAGGGCGGTACCAGCCACGCTGGACTCCGGCGAATTGGTCAGAGTGAGTCTAGCAGTTTGCAGCGCGCGACAATGTGCGGGTTATCACAAACGCATGGGCGCGAAAATTGTCTGCAAAACGGCTGCCTACGGCCGTGCGGGAATCCGTTGCGGTAATGCGCCGGAGCGTCCCGCGCGCCTGCCACGCGCGAAACCGATTCTCAATCGCAATGAGTTGCCCTACCACGCCGAGGGTAGCAGGGCGCCCAGTGGTCGCCCGCCAAACTCCAGGCGCCGACGGTGCTCACATGCTGGTGCCTCTGTAGGCGCTGATGTGGCCAGTCGGGCGGCGGGCTTGTCACTGCTCTGCCGGGCGGATTCTGGCGCGACGTGACGGTGGTGCGGCATGGCGGGCAGAGGCGAGATTCGTGCGTCGCTATGCTGGCCGGCGCCCTCGCCGGCAGGTTCAGCGATCGGCGGGTATGCTGCTGATTTTTCGAAAATAGGAGATCGGGCATGGCGGAAATCGCGGTGGTTGCAATTTCGGTGGCGAAAGCGGGACATGAGGAGCGGTTGAGGGAGGCCCTCGAAGGCATCGTCGGACCGACGCGCAAAGAAGCGGGCGTGCTGCTGTACGACTTGCACCGCGACGTGCAGGAGCCGCGCCGGTTCGTGTTCATCGAGCGGTGGGAAAGCCAGGATGCGCTCGCGGCGCATGCGAAATCCGCGCATATCCAGGCTTATAAGAAGGCGGCTGCGGATTGGATCGAGCACGCGGAGATTCGCGTGGTGTCGAAGATCGCCTGAATTCGGGCTCGGGTCTCAGCGGCGCGCGGACACGCTGGACAGGTGAGGCGGCCCTGAGGCCGCCGGCGCGCCGTCAGCGATCAGTGGGTTGCTTGCGGGACATCGAGAATCAGGATGATGGTCCAGTCGGCGTCGCCTTCATGGTGATACTGGCGCTCCGCGACGATGAACGGCTGCTGCTTGCCAGCCGGGCCGAGAAACAGCACGTCGCCTTCCATCGGCAGGCATTCGACGGGCGGCAGTGCGAGGTACGCTTCCTGACCGCCACGCGGCATCAGTTTTTCGATCTTGCGAGATGCTGCTTCGGTCCATTCGATATCAAGCTGGATGTTGCTCATACTGTCCTCCGCACCAAGGTGCGCACGGGTTAGGGGATGCCGGCGGCTCGCCGGTCGGTGCGCGACTTTAGCATACAGAAAGCAGTGCGCCGGCGGCTTGCCAAGCCGGTGCGCGCTCGGAGTACCTTGCCAGCGGCGAGCGGGTCGCACAAATAAAAAAGCCGAAACCGGCGCTGCCAGCTTCGGCTTTTTCACCTTCACGACGAGGCCGCGAGGCGAGATCCGCGAAGTTGCTCAGGTGCCCGACGCGTCGGCACCCTTCTTCGGATGATGCGGAGCCATCTTGTGATGCTTGGCCGGCGCGGCGGGTGCGCTTCCCATCGACTGCTCGCGGTTTTGCAAATCTTGCGCACGCTGCTCGACGTCGGCGGCCTTCGCCGGATCGGTGCTCGTCGTGATGCCGTTGTCCTGCGCGTAAGCCGCGCCGGCTGCGGCACACAAGGAAACCAGGATCGCCATGGACACTTTCTTCATCGTTACCTCCGTAGAATGGTGGTGGACCCGAGTATTGCCTGTCCAGTGGAAAGACAATGCATTCTATCGAGCAAACTCTTCTCCAGCCGATGGCTTTGTAACCGTGCCCAACACTTGTTACGTTTTGTAATAGCTGGACGCTGGTTGAATAAACCGCGACGTCCTCAAGTGCGAGAGCGGAGCGGCCTACATCGTTCGTCAGAACCAGCCGATCGCGCGATACAGGTGAAACTGCGCGAGGCCGATTAGCTCATGCAACGCTATCTCCGCGGCCACGAGATTGGCGAAGCGCGGCAGCACGCCGATCCGCGCACGCCGCGCGCTCGAAATCTGCGGCTGCGGCTCGACGCCGAAGCGCTGAAAATCGAGCAGCGCACGCGGCATTTGATACGCGGAGGTGACGAGTATCAACGTGTCGTAATGTGATTGACCGACAATAACCGAGACGTTGCGCGCGTTCTCATAGGTCGTGCGGCTGCTTTGCTCGAGCACGATGTCCGAGCGCGCCACCTGCTGACGCAGCAGATAGGGCAGGTAGGTGTCGGCTTCGGTCGCGCTATGCCGCTGCGGATTGCCGCCGCTGACGATCACCCGGCACGTGCTCGCCGTGCGCTTGCAGGCCGCGTAGTTCTGCGCGCTGACCTCGATGCGCGAGAGTACGTCGCGCGGTGGCACCAGCACGTGGTCGTGGTCGTAGATCGTGCCGCCGCCGAGCAGGATGATCGCGGTGCGTGGCGCGAAGGTGGCGGCCGTGGCGCTCTGTCGTTGCGGCTGCGCCAGATCGAGCAGTGGCGCGGTCAGCCAGCCGGCCGCGAGCAGCCAGAACAGCGCGATCATGCAGACGATGAGCGGCCGGCGCGCACGTTTCCATAGCACGATTGCTGCAAAAAAAAGCGCTAATAAAGTGAATAGAATCAATTTAAATGGGGTAACGTATGTCTTTCGGGACAAATCCACGGGCCTGCCATCGCGCCGCGGCGGTTGCATCGTCGGTTCGTGGAGAGAACGCTAACATGCCGTTCTGACGGGGGTTCCGAAAACGAGACCAGGCAGCACCTGGCGGAAATCCGCTGTCAGACAGGCGGCGAGCTTCTGACCAGGAGCGGGTGCTACGCGCGTCGCCGGTGGCGCAGTGACGCGTGGGCATGAATGTGTCATAGCTGCACTTTAAGAAAGAAGTGAGATGACCACGTATTCCAACGAAGCGGTACTTGAAGCGCTGCGGCGAGCGCAATATCGTCAGGTTCCCTGGGCCAGAAGGCCGGGTGTCTTCCAATATCTTCGCGCGCTGGGGCTGATGGACACCGTTCGCCAGCGAACCGTCGCACCGGCGCCAGGCTTTCATGCTCCCGTCGACATCGCCGTGCTCACCGAACGCGGCAAAGCGGAGTTTGCGCGGCTCGAGCACGACGAGCGTCTGCTCACATGGACAGCGCAACGGATGAACGATTATGTTCTCGGCGCGGCCGAACCGCAGTCCGCCGCGACAGCCGAAGTCAGGTCTTAGCTCAAGGTTCATCGCTTATCTGAACTGAGTCACGGTCCGCCTGAGCCTGTCACCCCCTCGGCGGGCCGTCGCTAACGTCGACCGGTCGCCGTGCGCGTCCGGGGGCGAATCTCGGCTTCCCCATCGACGAGGCGGCGACGCGATCCGCGCAGGCCGTTGCGCGCCTTTCATGCCATCAACGCATCGAGGGCGAAAAAAAGCCCGTATCACGAAGATACGGGCATACCGGAATTACTACTGCCACGCTGTGCTAATGGCGTTGAGTCAGACTGGTGCCGCGTCCGGTGGTTCCCCGTTCGTAAGTGCGCAATGCAAGATACTGGGCACCGCGTCGCGCGACGCGCCGTCCCTAGCTGCGACTTACCGAATCAACGCCGCCGCTGATCCTCACGCGGCGCATCGGGCCGTGCGCGCACATTGCTGGCGATATCGCCGCGCAGATCGCCACGCGGCGTCGGCGGCGTGAAGTCGCGATTATGGGCCTCGCTTTGCTGCCACGCTTCCAGCGTGGCTTGGCGGTCCGGGCGCCAGTTCCACCCTTGCGGGCGTTGTTGCGCAATTGCGGGCGCGGCCATCGATGAAATCACAATGCCGCACAACAGCAGTGACATTGGTTTCATTCCGAAATCCCCCTCAACCTCGAGCCCGTCGACTCAAGGCCTGTTTGCATAAGTATTAAGGTATGCCGGGGTACGAAAGCACGCTGTAATTAATAGTAAATGGATGTTTCACCCGGACCTATCGGGTAGTTTGGGAGTCTGAGGCAGCGCGCAAGCAGCGCTGTGGCGGTCATGCGGGAGGCGCGACGAAAGGGCGCGCGAAGGGGAAAGACAGCGTCTCGAGGCAACCGTCAAATACTGGCGCGTCGTGGGCGCGCACGCAATCGTGGAAAAGTCGGCTCGATAAAAAACCGGGCACCCACAGGCGCCCGGTGACAGCGTAGTTTCGCGTCAGGCCATCTTGACCGGCGCGCGCCACGATTCCGGATTGGTCCAGAACGCGCCGCGTAGACGGTCGCGGCTCGGCGGTGCTGGCGGTTTCGCGGCCGTTGCGCCGATCCGGCCGCGCAGCGAGATTTCGCGGCCGCTCGTGCCAAGCCGTTTCACAATTTCAGCGAGCGTGCCATCGGCTTGCCACTCGTCGAAGCGCCGGCGGCAAGTCGGCGGGGACGGGTAGCGGCCCGGCAACTTGGACCAGCCTTCGCCTGTCGACAACACCCAAAGCACGGCGTTGACCACCGCCCGAGCTTCCACGCGCGGTCGACCGCGCCGTTCGCTGCGCGCCGGCTCGGCGCAGAACAAAGCCTCGACCAGCGCCCACTCGTTATCTCTCAAATCGTCGAACAGCATCATGTTTCACCTCAGCGAAGCTAACTCCGGTGCGCTGCCCCGCGCCGCGCACTCTTCACGCACTCGATGGGCGAGTGCCAAAGGGGACCGGCTTGCCACGGATTGCCATCGGAAATCATGGCGCCGACCCTGTGCGTTTCACAACGCACGAAGTGTGCCAATTTGCTGCCGATTGCCTGAAAGCCCCGTGGCGGCGGGCCAACGCGGGCGCCAACCAGGGCCGTATAAGAATCCAAAAAACCCATCTCGCAAATCGGGACAATCACCAATCTTGGGCAGATAGGCCCGGCCGGCGTGCATCCGCGCCTTTTTGCTGCATTGCAGCGACCGCGTGGACAGTGTTATGCCGCATGGATTTGGTCGTACAATGCGCATCAAACTGCGCTATTGATGAGGTGAACAAATGAATGTGACGCTGCGACAGCTCAGGGTTTTCATCGAGGTGGGGCGCTTGCAAAGCTTCAGTCGGGCCGGCGACGAAATCGGGCTCACGCAGTCGGCGGTCAGTCGCTGCGTGCGCGAGCTCGAAAGCGAGATCGGCCTGAAGCTCATCGATCGCACGACGCGCGAAGTGCAACTAACCGACGTAGGCGGCAACCTCGTGTCGAGCGTGTCGCGACTGCTGTCGGATCTCGACGACGCGTTGCGCGAGATCCGCGAAATCGGCGAGCAGCGCCGCGGACGCGTGGTGGTCGCGGCGAGCCCGACCGTCGCGTGCCGGCTGATGCCGCGCGTAGTCGCGTCGTGCGGACAGCAGTTTCCTTATGTGACGCTTGGGCTGCGCGACGACGTGCAAAGCGACGTAGTGCGCAAGGTGAAGTCGGGTGAAGTGGACTTCGGCGTGATCATCGGCCCGTTCTCCGACGACGATCTGCTCAGCGAGACGCTGATGACGGACTCGTTCTGCATCGTGTCGCGTGACGATCACCGGCTCGCCGCGCGCAAGCAGGTTACGTGGAAGGACCTCGACGGCGAGCAACTCGTGATGCTCGATTATGCGTCCGGCAGCCGCCCCCTCATCGATGCCGTGATGCAGGCGCAGGGCGTGAACGCTACCGTGGTGCAGGAACTCGGCCATTCGGCGACGGTGTTCGGGCTCGTCGAGGCGGGCGTCGGGATCAGCGTGCTGCCGTGGCTCGCGCTGCCGCTGCCGGCGGGGGCGGCGCTGGTCGCGCGTCCGCTGGTGCCGCGAGCGGAACGCCGCGTCGAACTGGTGCGGCGGCGCGACCGGTCGCTGTCGCCCGCGGCCGAGGCGGTGTGGGATCTGATCCGCCAGTTGCCGGGCCGGGCCGAGGAGTTGAATTAACGGGAGGGATCGCGTGCGATCCGTCCGACTGGTGGATTGGCGCCGGGCGCGGCCCGCCGTCCACACGCCGCCTACTGCTACGCGCTTCGCCGCTGTCCGGTTACCCGGCCCGCTCATATGACTCCCGGTGTCAATCGGGATCGGTTTTTCAGTTTCTCGAATTCATATTGTTGGAATTTCCTGAGGGCGACGTAGCAGTACATCTCGACGGTGGATCATGCTGATATCCGCGGGTTGGGTACCGCATTACAGAGGTCCGTCCGATGAGCCTTCCGCTATCTAAAGCCGCAAGTCGGATGCAATCCGTTGCGTAGCGGGCTCGCGGGTTACTCACGTGCCGGGCTACGCCGCCTTCAGGAAACTCCTCCTCCAGTCGTTGGGGTGGGTAGGGGTTACTGCTCGTGTGTTATGTCAGGCCGTCAGGCCCTCGCGCCGTGTGGCAAGCGACATCGATTGCCGACTGATGTCCCAAATGAACCCGGCGAGTTCACGGGCGATGGCGACCACCGCGATGTTCTTCTGCTTGCCGCGCGCGACGAGCTTCCGGTAGCGCCGACACAGGCGAAGCTGCGCGTCCCAGGCGCGGTCAACGATGGGCTTCGGGATGCCTTCGTGCCGGCGCTGGATCTCGGGGCTCACGCGGGCGGGGTACTGGTAGCTCCAGGCGGCTTCGACCAGCAGTTTTCGCGCGTAGCTGTTGCCGTTCTTCGTGATGCTGCCCTGACGGCGCTTGTCGCCCGACGAGTGTTCCGAAGGCGTCACGCCCAGCCAGGCCATCAGCTGACGCGGATGCGTGAAGCGTGACAGATCGCCCAGCTCGGCGAGCATGCCCACCGCCGTGGTGAACTGCACGCCGCGCATGGTCTGCAGGCCCAGCACGGCCGGATAAAAGCGCCAGTTGAGGACCGCCTCGCGCAGCGCGGCTTCGAGACGCTCGCATTGCGCGAGGCGGTCCTCAATGGTGCGCCGAAGCTCCTCGAACGCGAGTTGCTGCCATGGGCTGTCAAAGGCATACGTGCTCAGCCAGCGCCGGTGCGTCGGCCCCCAGTCGGCTCGGCCGGTGTAGCGCACGCCGTGCGAGAGCAGAAAGGCTTTCAGTCGTTGCCGGGCACGCTTCAGATCGTCCTTCGCGCTCACCCACGCGCGCGCCAGATCGCGGAACGCTTCGTCTTCCACGCTGGGCACGTACACCGCTGACAGGTCGCCGGCGCGCAGCGATCGCACGAGCTTGACCGCATCGCGTCGATCGGTCTTGACGCGCTCGCCGGGCTTCCTGGGAATCAACGATGGTGCGCACACCATGCACTCGAATCCCTTCTGCACGAGCTGACGGTAAAGCCCGTAGCCGCATGGACCCGCCTCGTAGACAACGCGGATGTGCCGCGCTTTCGACTGCAGGCGCTTGCACAGGCGATCGATATCCGTCTTTGTCGTACCAATCTTGCCAGGCAGTTCGACTTCGCCTGCGCCGAGCGCATAGGCAACCGTGATCGAGTCCTTGTGAACGTCAAGACCCACGTAGAGCGTGCTATCGTGTTCCATGCTGGCCTCCGTGTCGGAAATCGCCGGGTGTGGCCCTGTCCACACCGTGCGGCTCTGGCGGCAATGCTAACCCGCGTTTGATTCCTCACGGCGGGCCAGCCTTTGCCTCACGGGAGTCATACTGTCTAAACTACCACCTTCATCGCGCACGCCTTCGCGGTTGCGCCCCGAGCCTCTTATCCTTCACCCACCCGGAAGCCTCGATGAGCGAATTGGACCTGCCCGTGCCCTCCATCCCAATTGCGCGCGACGCCGTACGCGCGCTGCGTCCATCGCAAATCCGTGAAGTCGCGAACGCCGGTTTCGGCGTCGACGACGTGCTGCCGTTCTGGTTTGGCGAGTCCGATCGCGTCACACCCGCATTCATCCGCGACGCCGCGAGCGCTGCGCTCGCCGCCGGCGCGACGTTTTACACGCACAATCTCGGCATCGCGCCATTGCGCGCGGCACTCGCGGGCTACGTCAGCGAGTTGCACGGGGCGACGTCGCCCGAGCACGTCGCGGTCACGAGCGCGGGCGTCAACGCGCTGATGCTCGCCGCGCAGCTGGTGGTCGGCGGCGGCGACCGCGTCGTCGCGGTGACGCCGCTATGGCCGAATCTGGTCGAAATCCCGAAGATTCTCGGCGCGCATGTCGAAACCGTCGCGCTCGGCTACGGGGAACGCGGCTGGGAGCTCGACGTGGGGCAATTGCTGACCGCGCTGACGCCTGACACGAAGATGCTGATGATCAACTCGCCGAACAACCCGACCGGCTGGGTGATGAATCGCGACGACCAGCGCAGCGTGCTCGAACACTGCCGGCGGCACGGCATCTGGATCGTCGCAGACGAGGTCTATGAGCGACTCTACTATCCCGGCGACGACGCCGCCCAGGCGGCCGGTGTGCGCACCGCGCCATCGTTTCTCGACCTCGCAACACGCGACGAACGCGTGATCTGCGTGAATTCGTTCTCGAAAGCCTGGCTGATGACGGGGTGGCGGCTCGGCTGGATCGTCGCGCCGACCGCGTTGATGAACGACCTGGCGAAGCTGGTCGAGTACAACACTTCGTGCGCGCCGTCGTTTGTGCAGCAGGCGGGCATCGCGGCGCTCCAACGGGGCGAGCGCTTTACGCAGCAGCTGGTGCGCGATCTGAGGACGTCGCGCGATCATCTGGTGCGCGCGCTGTCGGCGGTTCCCGGCGTCGATGTGAAGGCTCCGCTGGGCGCGATGTATCTGTTCTTCTCGATGCCGGGCTCGACGCGCAGTCTCGATTTGTGCAAGGCGATGGTGCGGGAGGCCGGGCTCGGCGTGGCACCGGGCAGCGCGTTCGGGCCGCAGGGCGAGGGGTTCGTGCGCTGGTGCTACGCGTGCGATACGGTGCGGCTCGATACCGGCGTCGAGCGCTTGACGCGGTTTCTGGCGCGCCACGCCGGTGCCTGAGCATGCGGCCTCGTACGCCCGCGCTCCGTCTTAACTTGCCGCGAGCGGCGAAAAGCCGCGAATCGTGAGAATCTTGTTGCTGTCGACTCGACCCGGGCGGGCGCGGGGCACACTGTTCAGCGCCGCAGCGGAAGATGCAGGGCAGATCGCGGCTTTACGCCCCGGTCGTTTTTGCGTAATATGGCGCTCAGTCACGCGGTTCCTTTCAGGAATATCGCCGCTCCGTCCGGCTGGGTCTGGCTCGATAAGTCTGTTCGCCACCCCCCGGTGCGTGCTCCCATCAATATGACCGATCAAAATCGGGCGAGCGCGTCTTCAGTTCCACATCGTCTGTTTGATCCGGTTCTTTGACCACAGGGTCTGACCTAGCTGCATGAATACCCAAGAGGCGAAGATCGTCCTCGAGACTGCCTTGATCTGCGCGCAGGAGCCGTTAAAGCTCGGCGAATTGCGCAAGCTCTTTGCCGACGGCGTGTCGGCAGACACTGTTCGGACCTTGCTCGAAGACCTGAAGCGGGACTGGTCTGGGCGCGGTGTGGAGCTGGTCGGGCTGGCGTCGGGCTGGCGGTTTCAAAGCAAGCCCGCGATGCGTTCGTACCTGGATCGGCTGCATCCGGAAAAACCGCCGAAATATTCGCGCGCGGTGCTCGAAACGCTCGCGATCATTGCCTACCGGCAACCGGTGACGCGGGGCGATATCGAAGAAATTCGCGGTGTGACGGTGAATACGCAGGTCGTCAAGCAGCTCGAGGATCGCGGCTGGATCGAGGTGATCGGTCATCGCGACGTGCCGGGGCGTCCGGCGCTGTATGCGACCACGCGCCAGTTCCTCGATGACCTTGGCCTAACGGCGCTTGACGAGTTGCCTCCGCTTGCCGATCCGTCCGCACAACTGAACGCGGATCTGCTGGGTCAGCACGCGATCGAGTTTGCCGAGGGCGACGCGCAAAGCCTGCAGCAGCCGGTGCAGGATGCCGGGCACGACATGGCGGGTGAGGCTGGCGAGCCGGCTCCGCCGGAAGCGGCGCAGCACGCCGCGTCGGGATTTGAAGCAGCGCCGCCCGAGACGGTAGCCGAGTCGACGCTCGAACCGGAACCCCGTGCGGAAGCGAGCGGGCAGGCCGGCACGACGAATGCGTCAGACGCGTCGAGCGCGCCGCACGACACGCAACAACAGCCCGAACCGGCACCCACGGCAGCGCAGACCAGCGTCGCCGGCTCGGCACAGCATTACGATCCGGTCGCCCAGACCGATCCGGCAACACCCGCGCACGGCTCGGGCGTAGCTCGCAATACGGAGCACGCTGCCGAGCCGAACCCGATCGAGGCGGCGCACGACGATCCCGAGGATCGCCGCGATGCCGCGCAGGACGCAGGTTTTCTGACCGACGACGAAACCGAGTCGCGCAGCGCCTGACGTAACCGAACTTTTTTGCCGCGCCCGCAACGGGCGCGCGCGACCTGACATTTTGAGGTTGTTTTGACACATACCCACGACACCGATTCGTCCGAATCCGAGCGCCCCGTGCCGTCGGCACGGACCGACGAACGCACTACGCAAGCGTCGACAGGCGAGGGCGAGCGCCCGGCTCATGGCGCGGCGGAAGCAGAGGGCGAAGAGCGCCCCCGCCGCGGTCTGCGTCGCGGGCCGCGCAGCCTGATCGCGCGACGCCGCGCCGGCGCGAAGACGAAGGCAGCCGAGGGCGCGCCCGCGCAAGGCGCGCAGGTCGTCGCCGAAACGCCGCCGGACGGCGAGGTCGTCGCCCAGGTCCGCACGCCGCGCAAGGACGCGGGTGCGAAACAGGGCGGGCGTCGTAACGCCGGCGGTGCGAAGCGCGAGGGCGCGTCACGCGAAGACCAGCGCGAACGTCAGCCGCGCGAAGGTCAACGTGAGGGCCAGCGCCAGAATCGCCGCGGCGCCGATGCGGCCGCGGAGTCAGCTCAGGACGATCTGTTCTCATACGTGACGTCGCCCGCATTCGATGCCGACAACACCACGACTGGCGGCGTACGCGCGCCGATGCTGCGCCGAGGCAAGGCAGCGGGCCCGAAGCGCGTGCTGTCGCCCGATGACGACGCGCCGAAGCTGCACAAGGTGCTCGCCGAGGCGGGCATGGGCTCGCGCCGCGACATGGAAGAGCTGATCATCGCCGGCCGCGTGTCGGTGAACGGCGAACCGGCGCACATCGGCCAGCGCATCATGCCGACCGACCAGGTCCGCATCAACGGCAAGCCGGTCAAGCGCAAGGTCGCCGGCAAGCCGCCGCGCGTGCTGCTGTACCACAAACCGACCGGCGAAATCGTCAGCCACGCGGACCCGGAAGGCCGTCCATCGGTGTTCGACAAGCTGCCACCGATGAAAACCGCCAAGTGGGTCGCGGTCGGGCGTCTCGACTTCAACACTGAAGGTCTGCTGATGCTGACCACCTCGGGCGATCTCGCGAACCGGTTCATGCATCCGCGTTATAGCGTCGAGCGCGAATACGCGGTGCGTGTCGTCGGGGAACTCGCCGAGGGTATGCGTCAGAAGCTGCTAAACGGCGTCGAACTCGAGGACGGCCCGGCGAATTTCTTGCGCATCCGCGACGGCGGCGGCGAAGGCACGAATCACTGGTACCACGTCGCGCTCGCCGAAGGGCGGAATCGCGAGGTACGCCGAATGTTCGAAGCGGCCGGCCTGATGGTCAGCCGGTTGATCCGTACGCGCCATGGCCCGATCTCCCTGCCGCGTGGTCTGAAGCGCGGCCGCTGGGAAGAACTCGAGGACAATCAGGTGCGCGCACTGATGGCATCGGTCGGCCTGAAGGCGCCGACTGAGGAGCGCGGTAGCCGCAATGCGGCGCCGGAGCGTCGTCAGCCGGATCCGATGCAGACGTCGATGGGCTTTATCAATCGCGAGCCGGTGCTGATGTCGCACAGCCGCTTCGAGCAGCAGCCGCGCGGACAGGGTCGCCGTGGCGCGGCGGGTGGTGGCTTCGGCGCGGGCATGGGGGGCGGCACTGGTTCTGGTGTCGGTGTGGGCAATCGCGGCGCCGGGGGGCAGCGCGGCCGCGACGTCGACGGCAATCGCGCGTCGTCGCCCAACGGCGACCGTGCGCGCACTGGGGGCAAGCGGGCTAGCGCGGCCGGCAACAGCGGCGGCAATCGAGGGCCGGGCGGCAATCGTGGCGGCAACGCCAACCGTACCGGCGGCAACGCGGGTTCGGGCGGCGCGAATCGTGGCGGCGGCACGGCGCGCGGTCGCTCGCGCGGCCGTTGAGCGGGGCGCTGTACCGCGTTTGAGGGGTGGCCGTTGAACGGCCATACCCTTCGTGCAGTTCGCATGACCTGCCAGGCTGATATGACTTCCGGTGTCAATCGCGATCGGTTTTTTAGTTTCCCGAATTCATGTTGCCGGAATTTCCTCAGGGCGGCGTAGCAGTACATTTCGACGGTGGATCAAACTGATATCCGCGGGTTGGTTACCGCACTACAGATGTCCGTCCAATGAGCCTGCCGCTATCTAGAACCGCAAGTCGGATGCAGTAGTCCGTTGCGTAGCCTGGTCGCGGGTTACTCGTCCCATGCGAGAGTAGAAAGGCTTCACGCGTTCCCGTGCGCGCTTCAGGTCGTCTTTGGCGCCACCCACGTCCGTGCCAGATCGCGGAACGCTTCGTCGTCCTCGCTCGGCACGTACACTGCGGAGAGGTCACCGGCGCGCAAAGACCGCACAAGCTTGATCGCATCACGCCGGTCCGTCTTGACCCGTTCACCCGGTTTTTTCGGAATCAGCGATGGGGCGCACACCATGCACCCGAATCTATTCTGCACGAACTGCCGGTAAAGTCCGAAGCCGCATGGACCGGCCTCGTAGACAACGCAGATGTACCGCGCTTTCGACTGCAGGCGCCTGCACAGGTAATCGATATCCGCCTGCGTCGTGCCGATCTTGCCCAGCAGTTCGACTTCGCCCGGGCCCTGCGCATACGCGACTGTGATCGAGTCCTTGGGTATGTACATCGAGACCGACGTACAGCGTGCTATCGTTTTCCATGCTGGCCTCCGTGCCGAAAATCGCCGGAAGCGGCCTTGTCCGCACTGTGCTGCTCCGGCTGCAATGCTAACCCGCGCTTGATTTCTCACGGCAGGCCAGCCATTGCCTCACGGAAATGGAATGGACGCCTCCCACCGCGCGAGTGGTGGAAGCGATGAACAGACACACCTACTCACTCACGGACCGACCGTATCGGTACGGTCGGAATGGAAGATCTTTGAGGTCTTCAGCGCCAACCGGAGGAGGTCTGCCATGAACCATACGGCCGTAGGCGTCGACATTGCCAAAAGCGTCTTTCAGGTGCACTGGGTCGACCCGCACACAGGTGAAGTTGTCGACAAGGCAGTCAGGCGAGACAGGTTTCTCGGCTACTTCGCGAACCGGGAACCTTGCCTGATCGGTATGGAAGCGTGCGGCGGGTCGCAGCATTGGGCACGCCAGCTCACGACGATGGGTCACCAGGTGAAGCTGATGCCGCCGAAGTTCGTCAAGGCGTTCAACATCGGCAACAAGAACGATCCAGCGGATGCGCGCGCCATCTGGATGGCTACACGGATACCCAGCAAGCCGGTCGCGGTCAAGGCGGAAGCGCAGCAGGCCGTGCTGGCACTGCACCGGATGCGGCAGCAACTGGTGAAGTTCCGCACGATGCAGATCAATAGTCTGCGAGGCCTGCTGACCGAGTACGGCGAAGTGATGGGCAAGGGCCGCGAGGCCCTGGACAAGGCTATACCGGGAATTCTGGCCAAGCTGTCGGACCGTTTGCCTGCCATGCTGATCGATACGTTACGGGAACAGTGGAGTGGCCTGACGGGGCTGGACCGGCAAATTGCCGGGATGGAACAACGCCTGCAGGCATGGATGAAAGACGACGTCGCATGCCAGACAATCGCGGCCATACCGGGCGTCGGCTTGTTGAGCGACACGGCGGTTGTCGCGACCATGGGCGACGCGAAGGCCTTTCGCTCCGGTCGGGAATTCGCAGCCTGACTCGGCCTGGCGCCCAAATAAACGGGCTCTGGGGGCAAGGTTCAACTGCTCGGTATCAGCAAGAGAGGCGACACCTACGCGCGAACGCTGCTGATTCACGGCGCCCGTAGTGTGCAGCGACATCCAGACAAGGCCGGCGCATGGGTCGAGCAGCTCGGCAAACGCGCTGCAAATTGTTGGCGTAGCCCGACCGGCTCCCTTTCCCGACGGCTCGGGCGACCTTGCAAAAGCCCGGATTTGCCGCCACATTGTCGAAAGATTCCTATCAAATCAAGCGGAAATGCGCATCGCCCGGCGTTCCGCAGATTGCGTTTGGGCCGAAAAATGGCTACAATCGCGAAGTCGCTGGGCGTACGGTTTCATCATGTGCGGCTCAGGTGCGACCACCGGCAATAAGATGATGGGCGTTCAGCCCATTTTTTTTTGCCGCTCAGTTCATCGTGGTTCGGCATCTCGGGTTCGCACGAACGTGCGCCGGCTTGGCGCGCGGCCCGCATTGGTTGTTTGCAGAAGAGGCGAGGCTCGCTGCGCGAACATCTAAGAGGGCACTGTGCAACTGACGGAACTGATTGAAACCACGGTCGTGGGACTCGGCTACGAGCTCGTCGATCTCGAGCGCACCGGGCGCGGCATGTTGTGTATCTATATCGACCAGCCAGCCGGCATCGCAATCGAAGACTGCGAGAAAGTCACGCGTCAGCTCCAGCACGTTCTGACGGTCGAAAATATTGATTACGAGCGGCTCGAAGTATCGTCGCCCGGTCTCGACCGCCCGCTGAAAAAACTGGCGGATTTTGAACGTTTCGCGGGCAGCGAAGCGGTTATCACACTGAAAAAGCCATTGGACGGTCGGAAGTCGTACCGGGGTATTTTGCATGCTCCGCAGGGCGAGACGATCGGTCTGGAATTTGAAGGAAAAGAAGGTGCCGCGATGCTCGATTTCACGCTCGCGGACATGGACAAGGCGCGCCTTGTTCCGAAAGTTGACTTTAGGAGCCGCAAACAATGAGTCGCGAAGTGTTGATGCTGGTGGATGCGCTGGCACGCGAGAAGAATGTCGACAAGGACGTGGTATTTGCCGCGCTCGAAGCGGCTCTCGCTTCGGCCTCCAAGAAACTCTTCGAAGAAGATGCGGACATCCGCGTCCACATCGACCGTGAAAGCGGCGAGCACGAAACGTTTCGCCGCTGGAAGGTGGTGCCGGACGAAGCAGGTCTGCAGGAACCGGATCAGGAAATTCTGCTGTTCGAGGCGCGCGAGCAGCAGCCCGATATTCAGCTCGACGAGTTCATCGAGGAGCCGGTTCCGTCGATCGAATTCGGCCGTATCGGCGCGCAGGCCGCCAAGCAGGTGATCCTGCAGAAGGTGCGCGACGCCGAGCGCGAGCAGATTCTGAGCGACTTCCTCGAGCGCGGCGAACACATCATGACCGGCTCGGTGAAGCGTCTCGACAAGGGCAACTTCATCGTCGAATCGGGCCGCGTCGAAGCGTTGCTGCGCCGCGACCAGCTGATCCCGAAGGAAAACCTTCGGGTGGGCGACCGCGTGCGCGCGTATATCGCGAAGGTCGACCGCACCGCGCGTGGTCCGCAGATCGAGCTGTCGCGTACGGCGCCGGAATTCCTGATGAAGCTGTTCGAGATGGAAGTGCCGGAAATCGAGCAGGGCCTGCTCGAGATCAAAGCGGCGGCTCGCGATCCGGGCGTGCGTGCGAAGATCGGCGTGGTGGCTTATGACAAGCGCATCGATCCGATCGGCACTTGCGTCGGTATTCGCGGCTCGCGCGTGCAGGCCGTACGCAACGAGCTCGGTGGCGAAAACGTTGACATCGTGCTATGGTCGGAAGACCCCGCCCAGTTCGTGATCGGCGCGCTCGCGCCGGCAGCCGTGCAGTCGATCGTCGTCGATGAAGAAAAGCATTCGATGGACGTCGTCGTCGACGAGAACGAACTCGCGGTTGCGATCGGCCGCAGCGGCCAGAACGTGCGGCTTGCCAGCGAGCTCACCGGCTGGCAGATCAACATCATGACGCCGGACGAATCTGCGCAGAAGCAGAATCAGGAACGCGGCGTCCTGCGCGACCTGTTCATGGCGCGTCTCGATGTCGACGAGGAAGTCGCCGACATCCTGATCGACGAAGGCTTCACGAGCCTCGAAGAGATCGCCTACGTGCCGCTCAACGAAATGCTCGAAATCGAGGCATTCGACGAAGACACCGTTCACGAACTGCGCAACCGCTCGCGCGACGCGCTGTTGACGATGGCGATCGCGAACGAAGAAAAGGTCGAGAATGTAGCGCTCGACCTGAAGAGCCTGGACGGCATGGACGCCGACCTGCTCGCGAAACTGGCCGAACATCAGATCCAGACGCGCGACGAACTCGCCGAGCTGGCCGTGGATGAACTGGTCGAGATGACTGGGATGGGAGAGGATGCCGCTAAGGCGTTGATCATGAAAGCACGTGAACACTGGTTCCAGTGAGAAATGACCATGGCGCACTGAATTGAACGCGGCCGTCAGGCCGCATGACCCGATGCTAACCGCAAGGAATCGGTCCTTGCATTAAGAGGAATGAATGGCGAGTAACAACGTAGCCCAATTTGCCGCGGAACTGAAAATGCCTGCAGGCGTGCTGCTTGAGCAGCTGCAGGCAGCTGGCGTCACAAAAGCGAGCGAAGCCGACTCCTTGTCCGAAACGGACAAGGCGCGTCTGCTCGACCACTTGCGCAAGTCTCACGGCTCGACTGATGCAGACAAGCGCAAGATCACGCTGACGAAACGGCATACGTCGGAGATCAAGCAGTCCGATGCGACGGGCAAAGCTCGCACCATTCAGGTCGAGGTGCGCAAGAAGCGCACGTTCGTCCGCCGCGACGAGACCGTCGCGGAAGGCGGGGATGCATCGAATCATGTGGCCGAGAACGCGGACGCCGAAGATCTCGAACTGCAGCGTCGTGAGGAAGAAGCACGTCACGAAGCCGAGCTGCTCGAAAAGCAGGCGCAGGAGCTGAAGGCGCGCCAGGAACAGCTCGAGCGCGAAGAAGCCGAGCGTCAGGCGCGCGAGCAGTCCGCGGAAGCCGAGCGTCAGCGCGCGGAAGAAGATGCGAAGAAGCGCGCAGCGGCTGCGGCCGAGGCGGCGGCTCGCGAGAAGGCCCAGCAGGCGGCGGCGAAAGCCGCTGCACCGGTTGCCGAGAAGGCAAGCGAGCAGGACGACGAACGCGCGGCAGCGGAACGCGCCGCGCAACGCGAAGCCGCGAAGAAAGCGGAAGACGCCGCGCGAGTGGCCGCCGAGAAGGCGCGCGCCGAACAGGAGGAAATCGCCAAGCGCCGCGCGGCGGCCGAAGCCGAAGCGCGCGCGATTCGCGAAATGATGAACACGCCGCGCAAGGCGCAGGTGAAGGCGCCGGAACCGGCACCGAAGCCCGCCGAGCCGGCCAAGGCGGCCGAAGCCAAGGGCACGCTGCACAAGCCGGCGCGTCCGGCTGGTGAAGCACCGGCGCGCCCGGCAGCCAGGAAGCCGTCAGCCGCCGCGACTCCGGCGCCCGCGAGCGCACCGTCGGCGGGCGACAAGAAGAAGCCGGGCGGCGGAAAGAGCGGCTGGCAGGACGACGCAGCGAAGCGCCGCGGCATCAAGACGCGCGGCGATTCGAGCGGCGGCGTCGATCGTGGCTGGCGCGGCGGTCCGAAGGGGCGTGGCAAGCATCAGGAGCAGGCCACCACGTTCCAGGCGCCGACCGAACCGATCGTGCGTGAAGTGCATGTGCCGGAAACCATCACGGTCGCGGATCTCGCGCACAAGATGGCGGTGAAGGCTTCGGAAGTCATCAAGGTGATGATGAAGCTCGGCCAGATGGTCACGATCAACCAGATGCTGGACCAGGAAACGGCGATGATCATCGTCGAGGAACTGGGCCACCATGCGCTCGCGGCGAAGCTGGACGATCCGGAAGCCATGCTGGTCGAAGGCGAAGCGAGCGACGCCGAAGCGCTGCCACGTCCGCCGGTCGTCACGGTGATGGGCCACGTCGACCACGGCAAGACCTCGCTGCTCGACTACATCCGCCGCGCGAAGGTTGCGGCAGGCGAAGCTGGCGGTATTACGCAGCACATCGGCGCCTACCACGTCGAAACGCCGCGCGGCGTGATCACGTTCCTCGACACGCCGGGTCACGAAGCCTTTACGGCAATGCGTGCCCGCGGTGCAAAGGCGACCGATATCGTGATCCTGGTGGTGGCCGCCGACGACGGCGTGATGCCGCAGACGAAGGAAGCGATCTCCCACGCGAAGGCTGGCGGCGTGCCGCTCGTCGTCGCGATCAACAAGATCGACAAGCCGGAAGCGAATCCGGATCGCGTGAAGCAAGAGCTCGTCACGGAAGGCGTCGTGCCGGAAGAGTACGGCGGCGACTCGCCGTTCGTGCCGGTGTCGGCGAAGACCGGCACGGGCATCGACGATCTGCTCGAAAACGTGCTGCTGCAGGCCGAGGTGCTGGAGCTGAAGGCACCGGTCGAATCGCCGGCCAAGGGTCTCGTCATCGAAGCGAAGCTCGACAAGGGTAAGGGTCCGGTCGCAACGATCCTCGTCCAGTCGGGCACGCTGAACCGCGGCGACGTCGTGCTGGCAGGCAGCGCCTACGGTCGCGTGCGTGCCATGCTCGACGAAACCGGCAAGCCGACCAAGTCCGCGGGTCCGTCGATCCCGGTCGAAATCCAGGGTCTGTCGGAAGTGCCGCAGGCTGGCGAAGAAGTAATCGTGATGCCGGACGAGCGCAAGGCGCGTGAAGTTGCGCTGTTCCGTCAGGGCAAGTTCCGCGACGTCAAGCTCGCAAAGCAGCAGGCCGCGAAGCTCGAGAACATGCTCGAGCAGATGGGCGAGGGCGAAGTGCAGTACCTGCCGCTCATCGTCAAGGCCGACGTGCAGGGTTCGCAGGAAGCGCTGGTGCAGTCGCTGCAGAAGCTCTCCACCGACGAAGTACGTGTGCAGATCGTGCACGGAGCGGTCGGCGGCATCAGCGAGTCGGACGTCAATCTCGCGACGGCGTCGAAGGCGGTCATCATCGGCTTCAACACCCGCGCGGATGCGCAGGCTCGCAAGCTCGCGGAAGCGAATGGCGTCGACATCCGCTACTACAACATCATCTACGACGCCGTGGATGAGGTGAAGGCGGCAATGTCGGGCATGCTGGCGCCGGAGAAGCGCGAAGTCGTGACGGGCACGGTCGAAGTACGCCAGGTATTCAAGGTGCCGAAGGTCGGCACGGTGGCCGGCTGTATGGTCACGGACGGTTTCGTCAAGCGCTCGTCGTCGGTGCGCGTGCTGCGCAACAACGTAGTCATCTTCACGGGCGAGCTCGATTCGCTCAAGCGGTTCAAGGACGATGTGAAGGAAGTCCGTCAGGGCTTCGAGTGCGGTATGTCGATCAAGAACTTCAACGATATCGTCGAAGGCGACCAGTTCGAAGTCTTCGAGGTCACCGAAGTCGCGCGTACGCTGTAATTCACGCGGCACGTCACAACGGGCGGAACGGGCTTGACGCCCGCTCCGCCCGTTGTTTTTGAGCCAGCAGTGTCGAGTTTGTTGCTGGCTTGGTTGCCGCGTTCGTCGCAAATGGACTCTCACCCGCCGCGGCGACCGCGACGCCGTCGTATCGAACGAATATCGAACACGGCTCGCGCGAACCAATTTTTTGCATCCGTCTTAGCGGAGCACACAACACCATGCCTAAGAAACGTACTACTCCCAATCGCAACGTGCAGATCGCCGATCAGATCCAGCGCGACCTGGCTGAGCTGCTGCGCGAGGTCAAGGATCCGCGCATCGGCATCGTCACGTTTCAGAGCGTCGAGCTGACGCCCGACTACGCGCACGCGAAGGTCTACTTCACGACGCTGACGGGCGACCCGCAGCAAACGCTCGAAGCGCTGACGCACGCTGCCGGCCATCTGCGCAATCTGCTGTTCAAGCGCCTGCATATCCACACGGTGCCGACGCTGCATTTCCACTACGACAAGACGATCGAGCGCGCCGTGGAGATGTCGCGTCTGATCGACGAGGCAAATTCCACGCGCGCGAAAGACGACTGAGCGTCCGCCATGCCGTGGCGTTCCACGTAGCGCGCGGCGCCGTTTTTCGTTTTCCCGAACGTTCTGCCTCCCTCGACATGACCGCACCTCAACGCCCCCGCGTGCCGCGTCGCGCGCTCGACGGCGTGCTGCTGCTCGACAAGCCGCTCGGCCTGTCGAGCAACGACGCGCTGGTTCGCGCTAAACGTCTTTACCTGGCGAAAAAGGCGGGCCACACCGGCACGCTCGATCCGCTGGCAACCGGCCTGCTGCCGCTGTGTTTCGGCGAGGCCACCAAGTTTTCGCAAGACTTGCTCGAAGCCGACAAGACCTACGAGGCGACGATGCGCCTCGGTATCCGCACGACCACCGGCGACGCCGAAGGCGAGGCGTTCGACATCCGCGACGTCGACTGCGACGAAGCGGCGGTGCGGGCGGCCTTGCCGAAATTCATAGGCGAGATCGTTCAGATTCCGCCGATGTACTCGGCGCTCAAGCGCGATGGCAAGCCGCTGTACGAGTACGCGCGCGCTGGCCAGACGGTCGAACGGGAAGGGCGGCAGGTGACGATTCGCGCGCTCGCGCTGATTGCGTGCGCGTTGCCGGATGTGACGTTTCGCGTGACGTGCAGCAAGGGCACCTATGTGCGCACGCTTGCCGAGGATATCGGCGAGGCGCTCGGCTGCGGCGCGCATCTGGTCGCGCTGCGGCGCACGGGCGTCGGCGCGCTGACGCTGGAGCATTCAGTCACGCTCGACGCGTTGTCCGACGCGACTGAACTCGAACGCGACGCATGGCTGCAACCGGTCGACACGCTGCTGTCGACGTTCCCGCAGGTCTGTCTGAACGACGATGACACGCGCCGCTTCCTTCACGGCCAGCGCCTGAAGCTGTCGTCGTTGACGATCGCCGCCGACGCGGTGACTGCCCCGCGCGTAAGGGTGTACTCGGCGCAGGGGCGGCTTCTCGGGGTCGCGAAGCCGGGCGAAGGCGTGCTCGCACCCGACCGTCTGATCATGACGACGGAGAGCTAGAGGTCGCCGTTTTGCCAGCCCGGCGCGGACAATAAAAAAAAGGGATCGCCATCGAGGCGATCCCGTTTTGATCATGCCCTCCGGTGGAGCGATGTCGAACTAAAGCAACACCACGAACACCCCCTCAATGCGCCGCGGCCGCCGCCGCTCCCGCATCGCCGCCTGCCCGTTCCGGCCGCGTGATCCAGATGAGCGCGATCAGCGAGACAAAAATACCGGCCGAAATGAAGAACAGATCGTTTACGCCGAGCTGCGCGGCCTGCTGCGTGACCATGGTATTGAAGAGACCATAGGTCTGCTGCTGATCCAGGCCCGCCGCGCCCATCTGATGAATCGATTGACCGAACGCCGGGTTGTAAGCATTCGCCTGCTCGGTCAGTTGCGCGTGATGCATGATCGTGCGGTGATCCCAGGCGGTCTGGAAGATCGACGTGCCGATACCGCCGCACATGATCCGCACGAAGTTCGACAACCCCGAGGCCGCTGGAATCCGATGGCCCGGCAAGCCCGACAGCGTGATCGACACGAGCGGAATAAAGAAGCCGGCCATACCGATACCTTGAATCAGCGTGGGTAGCATCAGCGAGTACGTATCGACGCCCGTCGTATAACGCGAGCGCATCCAGAAACACAGCGCGAAAATCAGGAACGACAGCGTCGCGATATAGCGCGGATCGGTACGCGGCAGCACCTTGCCGGTCAGCGGCGACAACAGGACCGCGAACACACCGACGGGTGCCATCACGAGTCCGGCTTCGGTCGCCGTGTAGCCGATATCCGTCTGCAGCCACAGCGGCAACAGCACGAGATTGCCGAAGTAAAGCCCATAGCCGATCGACAGCGCGATCGTGCCGCCGGTGAAATTGCGCCGGCTGAACAGCGACAGATCAACCACCGGATGCTCGGCCGTCAACTCCCATACGATGAAGAACGCGAGCGCGATCACCGCGACGAGCGCGAGCGCGACGATCGTCGTCGACGAGAACCAGTCGAGGTCCTTGCCCTTGTCGAGCATCACCTGAAGCGAGCCGACCCAGACGATCAGAAGACCGAGGCCGACTCCGTCGATTGGCGCCTTCCTGATGACCGAATCGCGGTTACGGAAGATCATCCACGTCGCGGCGGCCGCGACCGCGCCGACGGGAATGTTGACGTAGAAGATCCACGGCCACGAGATGTTGTCGGAAATCCAGCCGCCGAGAATCGGACCGGCAACCGGTGCGATCAGCGTGGTCATCGCCCACATCGATAGCGCCATCGGCGCCTTCGCGCGCGGATAGCTCGCGAGCAGCAGCGTCTGCGACAGCGGGATCATCGGGCCGGCCACCGCGCCTTGCAGCACGCGCGACGCAAGCAGGAACGGCAGGTTCGGCGACAGCCCGCACATCCATGACGACAGCACGAACAGCACGATCGACGCCATGAACAGCCGCACCTGGCCGATGCGGTCGGTGAGCCAGCCGGTCAGCGGCACCGAGATCGCGTTGGCCACTGCGAACGACGTAATCACCCACGTGCCCTGGTCGGACGATACGCCGAGGTCGCCGGAAATGGAGGGGATCGACACGTTCGCGATCGACGTGTCGAGCACGTTCATGAACACGGCGAGCGACACCGCGATGGTGCCGATCACCAGTTGCGCGCCCTCGAGCGGCGGGTGAGGGACTTGCGCCTGAGCCTGAGCCATTAAAAGAGCCTTCTATGAATCATCGGGCGGCCCCTCAGCTCTTATGGGCCGCCGGTTTCGCGGCGGCCGCGGCGCTCGCCGCGGTCGACTTCTGCGCGCCGCCGTTCGCGTTCGTGCCGGCGTTTTCCGAGATGATGCGAGCGATTTCCGCATCGGCTTCCGCGCCGTACTTGTCGAAGACGTTGGTCTGGTAAGCCGTGGACGGCGCCTGACCGAGCTGGCCGCCGGTGTCGTCCTTGATGTTCACGTCAGCTTGCATCGACAGACCGATACGCAGCGGATGCTTCTCCAGTTCCTGCGGATCGAGCGAAATACGCACCGGCAGACGCTGCACGACCTTGATCCAGTTGCCGGTCGCGTTCTGCGCGGGCAGCAGCGAGAACGCCGAACCCGTGCCGGCCGAGAAGCCGACCACCTTGCCGTGATACGGCACCGACGAGCCGTAGACGTCGGCCGTCAGTTCGACCGGCTGGCCGATGCGCATGTGCTTCAGTTGCACTTCCTTGAAGTTCGCTTCGACCCACACGTCATGCAGCGGCACGATCGCCATCAGCGGCGAGCCCGGCGATACGCGCTGGCCGAGCTGCACCGAGCGTTTTGCGACATAGCCTGTGACCGGCGCCGGCAGAGTATTGCGAGCGTGGTTCAGGTATGCGTCGCGCAGCTTCGCGGCGGCGGCCTGCACGTTCGGGTGATCGGCGATCGTGGTGTTCGCGGTCAGCGCGCGGTTTGCCGCGAGTTGCTGTTTGGCGGCGTCGAGCGCGGCTTGCGCGCTCTTCACGGAGTCGCGTGCGTGCGAAATTTCTTCCTGCGATACCGCGCCGGTCTGCGCGACCGTCATACGGCGCTTCAGGTCGTCCTGGGCGCGCGACAGATCGGCCTGGCTCGCCGCGACCCGCGCTTCGTACTGGCTGTCGTCGGCGAACAGACCGCGCACCTGGCGCACCACCTGCGCAAGATTGGCCTCGGCCTGTTCGAGCGCGACGCGCGCGTCGGCCGGGTCGAGCACGACGAGCGGGTCGCCGGCCTTGACGACCTGGGTGTCGTCCGCGTTGACCGCGATCACGGTGCCCGTGACCTGCGGGGTGATCTGCACGACGTTGCCGCTCACGTAGGCGTCGTCGGTGTCTTCATGGAAGCGCGCGACGAGGAAGTAGTACAGGCCGTACGCGATCGCGGCAATCAGAATCACGATGACGAGCAGCGTCATCATGCGCTTGCGTTTGCCGTTGTTCGCCGCTTGCGGTGGAGTGGCGGGCTGCTGGGGGGTGCTCATTGATGTGCTCCGGGTTCTTTTGAACGTCGTCGTTTATTCGGGTGTTCGTGTCTATGCCTATGCGTCGGCGCGGGCGGGCTCGCTCAGTTCGCGGCGGTGCTCGTGGCGTGGTTCGCAGCGTTGGCCGATGCGGGAGCATCGGTCGGCACGACGAGACCGGTCTGGGTTGCGTCGAAGCCGCCGCCCAGTGCCTTGATCAGACCGATCTGCAGACTGCGGCGGCGCATTTGCAGACCCGTGACCGTCTGCTCGGCGGCAAGGCGGTTTTCGTCGGCGGTGAGCACCTGCAGCTGCGGCGACAGGCCGGCCTTGTAGCGGATTACGGCGAGTTGGTACGCCTTGCTCGACGCATCGAGCGCGCGCTGGGCGTCGCCCTCCTGGCGGTCGATCGAGCGGATCGACGACACCTGCGTCGATACGTCCTGCAGCGCGTTGATCAGCGTCTGGTTGTAGTTCGCGACGTCGCCCTCGAAGTCGGCGTAGCGGCCCTTCAACTGCGCGCGCAACGCGCCGGCGTCGAAGATCGGCAGATGGATCGCCGGGCCGAACTGGATCTGACGGCTCGACGCGGTCAGGAAACGGCCCCAACCGAACGCGTCGAAGCCGAAGCCGGCCGCGAGATTCACGTCCGGGTAGAACTCGGCTTTCGCTTCTTTCACGTCATGCATCGCGGCTTCGACCTGCCAGCGCGCGGCGACGATGTCGGCGCGACGCGCCACGAGGTCGGCCGGGATATTGCCCGGCAGAGCGACCACGTCGCCGCCGGTGAGCACCGGCTTGTCGATCTGCAGGCCACGGTCCGGGCCTTTGCCGAGCAGCGCGCCCAACTGGTAGCGCACGACGGTGATCTGGCCGTCGAGGTCGGTCAGGTTCGACTGGCTCGTCGCGACGTTGCCGGCGGCGGTCTGCTTCTCGACGTTGGTGTCGAGGCCGGCCGTCACGCGGTCATTCGTGATACGGCCAACGTCCTGGCGGTTCGCGATTTCACGCGCGGCGATGTCGCGGAACGCATACAGCTGCGCGAGCTGGTTGTAGGTGCTCGCGACCGACGCGGCGAGCGTCACGCGCGCCTGCTGCATATCGGCCTCGGCGGCCTTCTGCTGCGACACGGCCTGGCCGAGCCGCTGACGGTTCTTGCCCCACAGGTCGAGGTCCCACGACGCGCTCGCGAGCACGTTGTTCTCGCTATACCAGGTGCCGCCGAACGGAGGCGGGTAAAGGGAGTTTGCCGAGTACAGCTCGCGGGTCCACGAATAGCTCGCATTGACCTTCGGGAACAGCGCTGCGCGCGAGCTTTCGATATACGACGAAGCCTTTGCGAGCCGCGCTTGCGCCTGGGCGATCGACGGGCTGCCCTCGAGCGCTTCCGCGATCAGCTTCGGCAGTTGCGGGTCGCCGAACTGGTTGGCCCAGTCGAGCGATGGCCACTGGCCGCCCTCGTTGGGCAGACTCTGCGTCGACTCGTACTGCGTCGGCGATGCGATCTGCTTGTCGCTTTTGACGCCGAAGTAGTTCGCGCACCCCGTGAGGGCGAGCGCCGTCACCGCGGCGGCGACAGCGGCCCGGCTCGACAGCGCGGGCGCGGACAGGGAAAGGGATTTCATCGCTCGACTCTTCTTTGAGTGGAATGTATTGATGGACGCAGCAAGCAAGCTATTACGATTTGCTATCGGAATGGCTTGCGGCGTCGCGGGAAAGTCCCGTGTGTTCGCCGGAATTGACGAGCACGCGACGCAGCATGCTCTTCAGGAAGCCCACTTCTTCCGGGGTGAACCCGTTCAGCAGGTTATCGAGCACGCCATTGAAAATGGCCGGCATGCGAGCCGCGATGGCATGGCCTTCCGGCGTCAACGCGAGGCGCACGACGCGCCGGTCTTCGTTGCTGCGCACCCGCGTGAGCAGGCCGCGCTTTTCGAGCCGGTCGATCAGGCGCGTGACGGCGCTTGCGTCGATACCGTATTCACGCGCCAACTCAGCCGCGAGCAGGCATTTGCCGCTCGCCACCATGAACAGGATGCTGCCTTGCTGGCTGGTGATGCCGAGTTCGGCCATGCTGCGCTGCGTGACCAGGTTTAATAGCGTCGATTTCACCCGTGAAATGAGATAGCCGACGCTTTCGCCGAGCTGGTACTCGCTGAGATTCGGCGTGGGTTCGTTGGACGGCTCCGTCATGATTCTCGTGCGAATGCAATGGTTGACTAGGCATTAGTATAGCTGGCTGTTGATTGACGCGACAAGCGTTAATACAGCTTAGGCAAGGATTATTTCGCGCTAAAGCAACAAACCGTACGGAATGACGTAGGGCGGGGCAAGGCGCGATTCGCGCAACTCGCGCAGAGCGGACGGTCTATCGGGGAATACCAGAAAGGATCATCCGTGCGTGCTATAATTTCGGGTTCCCAAAAGTGCGCTTTGGGCTTGTTGTCGTGGTTAGGCTCCTCAACCAGCAGCATAAGCAAGCGGCGCACTCAACCGTCTTCAGGTTTCCTATGACCCGCGCCCTACGCAACATCGCCATCATTGCTCACGTCGACCACGGCAAGACCACGCTCGTCGACCAGCTCCTCCGTCAGACCGCCACGTTCCGCGAGAACCAGCAGATCGCCGAGCGCGTGATGGACTCGAACGACATCGAAAAAGAGCGCGGCATCACGATCCTGTCGAAGAACTGCGCGGTGGAGTACGAGGGCACGCACATCAATATCGTCGACACGCCGGGGCACGCCGACTTCGGCGGCGAAGTGGAGCGCGTGCTGTCGATGGTCGACTCGGTGCTGCTGCTCGTTGACGCGGTGGAAGGCCCGATGCCGCAAACCCGCTTCGTCACGAAGAAGGCGCTCGCACTGGGTTTGAAGCCGATCGTCGTGGTCAACAAGGTCGACCGTCCGGGCGCGCGGATCGACTGGGTGATCAACCAGACCTTCGACCTGTTCGACAAGCTCGGCGCGAGCGAAGAGCAGCTCGACTTTCCGATCGTCTACGCATCGGGCCTGAACGGCTACGCGGGTCTCACGCCTGATGTACGCGACGGCGACATGCGTCCTTTGTTCGAGGCAATCCTGCAGCACGTGCCGGTGCGCCCGGCCGACCCGGAAGGTCCGCTGCAATTGCAAATCACGTCGCTCGACTACTCGTCGTACGTTGGTCGTATCGGCATTGGCCGTATCACGCGCGGCCGCATCAAGCCGGGCATGGCTGTCGCGGTGCGCTCGGGGCCGGAAGGCGAAATCCTCAATCGCAAGATTAACCAGGTGCTGTCGTTCAAGGGTCTTGATCGCGTGCAGGTCGACTCGGCTGAGGCGGGCGACATCGTGCTGATCAACGGTATCGAGGAAGTGGGCATCGGTGTGACGATCTGCTCGCCGGAACAGCCGGAAGCGCTGCCGATGATCACCGTCGACGAACCCACGCTGACGATGAACTTCCTCGTCAACTCCTCGCCGCTCGCGGGCCGAGAAGGCAAGTTCGTCACGAGCCGCCAGATTCGCGACCGCCTGATGAAGGAACTGAATCACAACGTCGCGCTGCGCGTGCGCGATACCGGCGACGAAACGACGTTCGAAGTGGCCGGCCGCGGCGAGCTGCACCTGACCATTCTGGTCGAAAACATGCGTCGCGAAGGCTACGAGCTGGCCGTGTCGCGTCCGCGCGTCGTGATGCAGGAAATCGACGGCGAGAAGCACGAGCCGTACGAAAATCTGACCGTCGACATGGAAGACACCCACCAGGGCGGCGTGATGGAAGAACTTGGCCGCCGCAAGGGCGAAATGCTCGACATGGCATCGGACGGCCGTGGCCGCACGCGTCTCGAGTACCGTATTTCGGCGCGTGGTCTGATCGGTTTCCAGTCGGAATTCCTCACACTCACGCGCGGTACGGGTCTGATGAGCCACACGTTCGATTCTTACCAGCCGGTCAAGGAAGGGGCGGTCGGCGAACGTCGTAACGGCGTGCTGATCTCGCAGGACGACGGCGCGGCAGTCGCATACGCACTCTGGAAGCTGCAGGACCGCGGCCGCATGTTCGTGTCGCCGGGAGAAGCGCTGTATGAAGGCATGATCATCGGCATCCACAGCCGCGACAACGATCTCGTCGTGAACCCGATCAAGGGCAAGCAGCTTACCAACGTGCGCGCGTCTGGCACCGACGAAGCCGTGCGTCTCGTGCCGCCGGTTCAACTGTCGCTCGAATACGCGGTCGAGTTCATCGACGACGACGAACTCGTCGAAGTCACGCCGAAGTCGATCCGTCTGCGCAAGCGCTACCTGAAGGAACACGAGCGCCGCAGCGCGAGCCGCAACAAGGTTGCCGGCGAATAAGCCGGACTCGAATATCCGTCTGGATAGCAGGAAGCGGAAGCCACCTTCGGGTGGCTTCCTTGTTTTTGGCGCATCAAAACGTTTGGCGCTGCATCATGCCTGCCACTTTCCGGGGCGGCACACATGTAGACACCCATCGCGCCGTTCGCCTTCATTTCTCACAGAACACTGTTGCGCGCTGTGAAAAGGCACCCCGTCACCCGTGAAACCCCGCCATCACAGGCTTTGCGCCTGTGCCGTTCGCTATCTGGGCCATTCGTTCTGTGCTATGCTCCCGGGTGCAAAGTTTTAGGTCCTTCCAAGCAAGACTTGATTCGCGCAATCCGCTAAACGGTCAGGCCGTGTCGCGGAAGGTTCGGTAACCCGCTATTTCTCGAGAAACTCGAAGAAAGGTGAGCGTAAAAATGATGAAGCAATTCCAGTCGAACTCTTATCTGTTCGGCGGCAATGCTCCGTACGTTGAAGAAATGTACGAAGCGTATCTCGATAATCCGGCGTCAGTGCCCGAGACCTGGCGCAGCTATTTCGATGCGTTGCAGAACGTGCCCGCATCGGACGGCAGCAACGCCAACGACGTGGCCCATGGCCCGATCGTCGAATCGTTTGCCCAGCGCGCCAAGGCCAATGCCTTCCTGCCGCGCGCAACGGCTGGCGGCGAAGATCTCGCAACCGCCCGCAAACAGGTTTACGTCCAGTCCCTCATCGGCGCATATCGCTTCCTCGGCTCGCAATGGGCCAATCTCGATCCCCTGAAGCGCCGCGAACGTCCCGCGATCCCCGAACTTGAACCCGCGTTCTACGACTTCACCGAAGCCGACATGGACCAGGAGTTCAGCGCAACGAATCTGTACTTCGGGTTCGAGCGCGCGACGCTGCGCGAGATCGTCAAAGCCCTGCGCGACACGTACTGCGGCACGATCGGCGCCGAGTACATGTACATCAGCGATCCGGAGCAGAAGCGCTGGTGGAAGGAACGCCTCGAATCGATCCGTTCGACGCCAAGCTTCAACAACGACAAGAAGAAGCACATCCTGAATCGCCTGACGGCCGCCGAAGGCCTCGAGCGTTTCCTGCACACCAAGTACGTCGGCCAGAAGCGCTTCTCGCTCGAAGGCGGCGAAAGCTTCATCGCGGCGATGGACGAAGTCGTGCGTCACGGCGGTCTGCGCGGCGTTCAGGAAATCGTCATCGCGATGGCTCACCGTGGCCGTTTGAACGTGCTGGTCAATACGCTCGGCAAGATGCCCGCAGACCTGTTCGCCGAATTCGAAGGCAAGCACGTCGATGATCTGCCGGCTGGCGACGTGAAGTACCACAAGGGCTTCTCGTCGGACGTCGCGACGGAAGGCGGCCCGGTTCACCTGTCGCTCGCGTTCAACCCGTCGCACCTCGAAATCGTCAACCCGGTGGTCGAGGGCTCGGCGAAGGCGCGTATGGACCGTCGCGGCGACGAAAACGGCGTTCAGGTGCTGCCGGTGCAGATCCACGGCGACGCGGCTTTCGCGGGCCAGGGTGTCGTGATGGAAACGCTGAACCTCGCGCAAACGCGCGGTTACGGCACGCACGGCACGCTGCACATCGTCATCAACAACCAGATCGGCTTCACGACGTCGGACCCGCGCGACTCGCGCTCCACGTTGTACTGCTCGGACGTCGTCAAGATGATCGAAGCGCCGGTGCTGCACGTGAACGGTGACGATCCCGAAGCGGTCGTGCTGGCCACCCAGATGGCGATCGACTTCCGCATGCAGTTCCACAAGGACGTCGTCGTCGACATCGTCTGCTTCCGCAAGCTGGGCCACAACGAGCAGGACACCCCGGCGGTCACGCAGCCGCTGATGTACAAGACGATTTCGAAGCACCCCGGCACGCGCGCGCTGTACGCTGAAAAGCTCGTTCAGCAGGGCATCATCAAGGCCGAGGATGGCGAGGAATTCGTCAAGGCCTATCGCAAGGCGATGGACGAAGGCCACCACACGGTCGACCCGGTGCTCTCGAACTACAAGAGCAAGTACGCGGTGGACTGGGTGCCGTTCCTGAACCGCAAGTGGACCGACGCGGCCGACACGGCCGTGCCGCTCGCGGAACTGAAGCGCCTCGCCGAACGCATCACCACGATTCCGGAAAGCTTCAAGGTTCACCCGCTCGTCGAGCGCGTGATCAACGACCGTCGCGCCATGGGCCGCGGCGAAGCGAAGCTCGACTGGGGCATGGGCGAGCACCTCGCGTTCGCATCGCTGGTCGCTTCGGGCTACGCAGTTCGTCTGACCGGTCAGGATTCGGGCCGCGGCACGTTCACGCACCGTCATGCGGTGCTGCACGACCAGAACCGCGAGCGCTGGAACGACGGCACCTATGTGCCGCTGCAGAACATCGCCGAAGGTCAGGCGAAGTTCACGGTGATCGACTCGGTGCTGTCGGAAGAAGCGGTGCTCGGCTTCGAATACGGTTACTCGACCGCTGAACCGAACACGTTCGTCGCGTGGGAAGCGCAGTTCGGCGACTTCGTGAACGGCGCGCAGGTCGTGATCGACCAGTTCATCTCGTCGGGCGAAGTGAAGTGGGGCCGCGTGTCGGGCCTGACCATGCTGCTGCCGCACGGCTACGAAGGCCAGGGTCCGGAGCACTCGTCGGCGCGTATCGAGCGTTTCCTGCAACTGTGCGCAGACCACAACATGCAGGTCGTTCAGCCGACCACGCCGGCGCAGGTCTTCCACCTGCTGCGTCGCCAGATGATCCGCCTGTTCCGCAAGCCGCTGATCGTCGCGACGCCGAAGTCGTTGCTGCGTCACAAGGAAGCCGTGTCGGATCTGTCGGAACTCGCGAAGGGTTCGTTCCAGCCGGTCATCGGCGAAGTGGACGAAACCATCGACGCGAAGAAGGTCAAGCGCGTGCTGGCCTGCTCGGGCCGCGTGTACTACGACCTGGTCGCGCATCGCCGTGAAGCGAAGGTGAACGACGTCGCGATCATCCGTATCGAACAGCTGTATCCGTTCGCGCACAAGCAGTTCGAAGCGGAAATGAAGAAGTACGACAACGCAACCGAAGTGGTGTGGGTGCAGGACGAGCCGCAGAATCAGGGCCCCTGGTTCTACATCGAGCACCATCTGAAGGAAGGCATGAAGGAAGGGCAGAAGCTGGCGTACAGCGGCCGTCCGGCTTCGGCCTCGCCGGCAGTCGGCTACTACGCGAAGCACTACGAGCAGCAGAAAGCGCTGATCGAAGGCGCTTTCGGCCGTCTCAAGAGCGCGTCGATCGCTAAATAAAGAAACAGACGAGCCGGGAAAGCGCAGTGCGCTTTCCCGCGCCGCGCCGAACGACCCCATGAGGTTCAGGCGCGGCGTTCACGGTTCGCAGGCGGTCGTGAAGAAGCGCCGTCACCCGATACGTATTCAGGATACTCATAATGGCTATTGTTGAAGTCAAGGTTCCCCAGCTCTCCGAGTCGGTCTCGGAGGCAACCATGCTGCAGTGGAAGAAGAAGCCCGGCGAGGCTGTCGCTCAGGACGAAATCCTCATCGAAATCGAGACCGACAAGGTCGTGCTCGAAGTGCCGGCACCGGCAGCAGGCGTGCTCGCGCAAGTCATTTCGAACGACGGCGACACGGTCACGGCTGAGCAGGTGATCGCGAAGATCGACACGGAAGGCACCGCAGGCGCCGCCGCTGTCGAAGCCGAAGTGAAGCCGGCTCCGGTCGCGGCTGCGGCTCCCGCACCGGCGGCTCAGGCGGCTGCCGCAACGGGCTCGAACACCGCTGCTTCGCCGGCTGCCGGCAAGCTGATGGCCGAGAAGGGTCTGGCTGCTGGCGAGCTCGCCGGCACGGGCCGCGACGGCCGCATCACGAAGGGCGACGTGCTCACCGCTGGCCAGGCTGCTCCGGCGGCTGCCAAGGCCGCACCGGCTCCGGCTGCCGCGCCGAAGGCTGCGAAGCCGTCGCTGCCGGACGTCAAGGCACCGGCGTCGGCCGACCAGTGGCTGAAGGACCGTCCGGAACAGCGCGTGCCGATGTCGCGTCTGCGTGCGCGTATCGCCGAGCGTCTGCTCGAATCGCAGCAAACCAACGCCATCCTTACGACGTTCAACGAAGTGAACATGGCGCCGGTCATGGATCTGCGCAACAAGTACAAGGACAAGTTCGAGAAGGAGCACGGCGTGAAGCTCGGCTTCATGTCGTTCTTCGTGAAGGCGGCTGTTCACGCGCTGAAGAAGTTCCCGCTCGTGAACGCGTCGATCGACGGTAACGACATCGTCTATCACGGCTACTTCGACATCGGTATCGCTGTCGGCTCGCCGCGTGGTCTGGTGGTGCCGATCCTGCGCAATGCAGATCAGCTGAGCCTCGCCGACATCGAGAAAAAGATCGCCGAATTTGGCCAGAAGGCGAAGGACGGCAAGCTGTCCATCGAAGAAATGACCGGCGGTACATTCTCGATCTCGAACGGTGGCGTGTTCGGCTCGATGCTGTCGACCCCGATCATCAACCCGCCGCAGTCCGCGATTCTCGGCGTGCATGCCACCAAGGAACGCGCAGTGGTCGAAAACGGCCAGATCGTGATCCGCCCGATGAACTACCTCGCGCTGTCGTACGACCACCGAATCATCGACGGCCGCGAAGCAGTGCTGTCGCTGGTCGCGATGAAGGATGCGCTGGAAGATCCGGCTCGCCTGCTGCTCGACCTGTAAGCGCACGTTCCACCGACGCCGGCCGGCGGTTTGCGCGGGCCGGCGTCATCCGTAGCACGTCTTTAGCATTCCGCAGTACAGGAACGGCGCGCGCCACCTCGGGTGGCCCGGCGCCGTTCCGCCATCAAAGGGATTGTCATGTCCAAAGAATTTGACGTCGTCGTGATCGGCGCAGGCCCTGGCGGTTATATCGCAGCCATCCGCGCAGCGCAGCTCGGCAAGACCGTCGCATGTATCGAAAAGTGGAAAAACCCGGCCGGCACGCTGAAGCTCGGCGGCACCTGCCTGAACGTCGGCTGCATTCCGTCGAAGGCGCTGCTCGCTTCGTCGGAAGAGTTCGAGAACGCGTCGCATCACCTTGCCGACCACGGCATCTCGGTGGAAAACGTCTCGGTCGATATCTCGAAGATGATGGGCCGCAAGGACGGCATCGTCGAGAAGATGACCAAGGGCATCGAATTCCTGTTCCGCAAGAACAAGATCACGTGGCTCAAGGGCCATGGCAAGTTCACCGGCAAGACGGACGCCGGCGTGCAGATCGAAGTGAGCGGCGAAGGCGAAGATGGTGCAAGCAGCGAAGTCGTCACGGCGAAGAACGTGATCATCGCAACGGGTTCGAAGGCGCGTCATCTGCCGGGCATTCCGGTCGACAACAAGCTGATCGCCGACAACGAAGGCGCACTCTCGTTCGACACGGCACCGAAGAAGCTCGCCGTGATCGGCGCAGGCGTGATCGGTCTGGAACTCGGCTCGGTGTGGCGCCGCCTCGGCGCGGACGTGACCGTGCTCGAAGCGCTGCCGGAATTCCTCGGCGTGGCTGACCAGGCGCTGTCGAAGGAAGCGGCCAAGCAGTTCAAGAAGCAAGGTCTCGACATCCAGGTCGGCGTGAAGGTCGGCGAAGTGAAGGCGAGCGAGAACGGCGTGACGATCGCCTACACGGACAAGGACGGCAACGCGCAGACGCTCGAAGCCGACCGCCTGGTCGTGTCGGTCGGCCGCGTGCCGAACACCGACAACCTCGGCCTCGAAGCGATCGGCCTGAAGGCCAACGAGCGCGGCTTCATCGACGTGGACGACCACTGCGCGACGGCCGTGCCGAACGTGTACGCGATCGGTGACGTGGTGCGTGGCCCGATGCTCGCGCACAAGGCTGAGGACGAAGGCGTGCTGGTTGCCGAAGTGATCGACGGTCAGAAGCCGCACATCGACTACAACTGCATTCCGTGGGTGATCTACACCGAACCGGAAATCGCATGGGTCGGCAAGACGGAGCAGCAACTGAAGGCGGAAGGCCGCGAGATCAAGACCGGTCAGTTTCCGTTCATGGCTAACGGCCGCGCGCTCGGCATCAACAAGGCGGACGGTTTCGTCAAGATGATCGCCGACGCGAAGACCGACGAACTGCTCGGCGTGCACATCATCTCGGCGAACGCATCGGACCTGATCGCGGAAGCCGTGGTGGCGATGGAGTTCAAGGCGGCGTCGGAAGACATCGGCCGTATTTGCCATCCGCACCCGTCGCTGTCGGAAGTCATGCGCGAAGCGGCACTCGCCGTCGACAAGCGCGCGCTGAACATGTAAGCACGCACGCCTGACCGAAACGCAACCTTGGCATCACCAAAGGCGGGCGGGGTTCAATCCCTCCCGCCTTTCTTTTTGCAGCAACACGATGAACGTCACCGAATACTACGAAAAAGAACTGCAGACGCGCGGTTATCAATCCGATCCGGCGCAGCGCGCGGCGGTCGACCGCCTGCAGCGGTGCTATGAAGAGTGGGTCGCATACAAGTCGCGCCGCTCGAACGCGTTCAGGAAGCTGATCATTCACCCGGATCTGCCGCGCGGCGTGTACATGTGGGGCGGCGTGGGCCGCGGCAAGAGCTTCCTGATGGACAGCTTCTACATGATCGTGCCGTTGCATCGCAAAACCCGTCTGCACTTTCACGAGTTCATGCGCGAAGTGCATCGCGAACTCGAAGAACTCAAAGGCCGGGCCGATCCGCTCGACGAACTCGCGCGCCGCATTGCGAAGCGCTATCGGCTGATCTGTTTCGACGAATTCCACGTGTCGGATATCGCCGACGCGATGATCCTGTATCGCTTGCTCGACAAGCTGTTCGAGAACGGCGTGCAGTTCGTGATGACGTCAAACTACGCGCCCGACACGCTGTACCCGGACGGCCTGCATCGCGACCGCATGCTGCCCGCGATCGAGCTGATCAAGCAGAAACTCGACGTGATCAACGTCGACGCGGGGATCGATTATCGCCAGCGCACGCTCGCGCAGGTGGAGGTCTACCACACGCCACTGGACGCCGCTGCCGGCAAGGCGCTGCGCGACGCTTTCGGGCGCCTCGCCGCGGTGCCCGACGAAAGCCCGCTGCTGCATATCGAGAAGCGCGAGCTGAAGGCGCTGCGCCGCGCGGACGGCGTGGTCTGGTTCGACTTCGCGACGCTGTGCGGGGGCCCGCGCTCGCAGAACGACTACCTCGAACTCGCGACCCGCTTTCACGCGGTGATCCTGTCGGACGTACCGCAGATGTCGGTGCGCATGGCGTCGGAAGCGCGCCGCTTCACGTGGCTCATCGACGTGTTCTACGACCACAAGGTCAAGCTGTTGATGTCGGCTGCGGTGCCGCCGGAGCAGTTGTACGTCGACGGTCCGATGGCTAATGAATTCACGCGTACGGTGTCGCGCATCGTCGAGATGCAGTCGAAGGAGTATCTCGACACGCCGCGCCGGATCGTCGACACGTCCCTAACCTGAGCTACCGCGCACGACACATTTTCAGGATTCGGAGTGGTCTGATATTCCGCGCACGGATGACTGGCTATCTTTTGTCGTTGTTCTGACAAAGGAGGAAGCATGAACCCGTATCGCGAAATCACCGATGAAGAATGGCAGCGCGTTGCGCCACTGCTGCCTGAACTCCGGCCGCGTACCGAAATGCGTGGCCGTCCACTTGCCGATACCCGCTCGGTGCTCAACGGCGTACTTTGGGTCATGTATAGCGGCGTCACCTGGTCCGCAATGCCGCGCCGCTACCCGTCATATCAGACCTGTCATCGCCGCTTCAAGTCGTGGTACGAATCGGGCGTGCTCAAGCACGTCACGGAGCAACTGCTCGGCACCGAGAGCGAAGAATTCTGCAGATTGATGGAAGCGCGTATGCGCACGCACGCGAGCGTGCAGCACAAGCGCGCCGCGTCCAAGCGCGTGCCCGCGGCGTTTCGTGTTCCGGCCGCCGGATACAATCCGGTACCGGCCACGTCGGTGCCGGCGTCGCCGATCGCTTACACTGCACCGCTCAAGCAGGCAGCATGACCATCGCAAACAGCTTGCCCCAATGAAAACGGCCGCGCGATTCTTGATCGCCGGCCGTTTTTTATGTCGCACCTCCTGGCGCAGAGCGCGCATCATGCGCACATTCAGGCGACGAGCCAGGCGCCACGCATGCGCCGCCCGTCGACCCTCATTGCTGCCGTATCCACGTTTGCGAGCGGCCAAGCAGCGCGACCCCAATGTAGCCACGCACCACGAGCTTGTTGCCGCCGTCCTCGAGATGCATCTTGCATTTGTAGACCTTGCCGTTTTCAGGATCGAGAATCTGGCCGTGATCCCACGCGTCGCCATCCTTCTTCATGCTGTTGATGATGGTCATGCCGAGGACCGGTTGATCCTTTCGCGCGTCGGTGCATTCGGTGCAACGGCGATCCGGCTGGTCGTTCGCGCCGAGACCCTTGATAACCTTGCCGTTCAGTTCGCCATTGCCGTCCTGTGTGATCTGCACGAGCGCCTTCGGCTGGCCCGTGTGATCGTCGATGGTTTGCCACGTGCCGATCGGTGTATCGGTCTGCGCCATCGCGGTCGCGGCGCTGGCGAGCAGGGCGCCGGCGAGCGCGGCGTGACGGGCGGTGCGCAACGCAAGCGCGCCGGCACGTCGAGTGAATTGCGTCATTGTCTTCCTCCTTGATATGAGACAGCGCGATCATGGTCGCGCTGCGTTATGGGCATCGTGGTCGGATGTGCGGTACCGGCCCTCGCGATGCGCAACGATGCCAGCGGTGTGCCGTTCGCATCGTCAGCGCAGAATACGCGAAAGTGCATGCGTCGTTTGATAGTGGAGCTTCTAATCCGCTCGCGCACTTCTGAACCCTGTCAATTCAGCTGGCAGCGGAACCTCGCGTTGATGCGCGGACTGTGCGATGCGCTCTCCAGCGGCGCGTCACCGAGCGCTTTTCCGACGGACACATCGAGGCTGTAGCAGTGTGCATCCGAAACGCCGAAGCCGAACACGATCGATGAAAACTGCAACTGCGACGGCGTGCCCGCGTGCAGATAGACGGGCGCTACGTCGAACGACACGTACGGCGAGAACGAGCGCAGATATGTGAAGCCGAGCGTGATCGGCCGGTTGGCCTCGACCGTCGCGCCCCAGCCCGAATCGCCCGACGCATTGCCCGGCTCATAGCATGTCCTTGCCGACGAGCGGTTGAAGCGTTGCGCGACTTCGTCGAACAAAATCAACTTCCCGCCGTCGACCTGCACGGTCACGTTCGGACCGCGGTGGGGCGCCTCGATCAGCGGCAGCGAATCGAACGGGTTGTCGCCTGCCGCCGTGCCGGTGCGGCGGGACTACGCTTGTGCCTGTTCTATAGAAGCAAACGCGCAAGTACCAAATTTTTGACGAAGAGCCCGAAACCCGCGAAAGTGAGTGATAATTCCCCGTTTCCTACTAAAACAAAATCTGTTCAACAGGTATCACATGGACCGAAAGTCGAAGCTACGAGAGATTGCTCTGGCCGCATGCATCGTATTGGGGGCCCTTCAGGGCGCGAATGCACAGGCTCTGCAGAACAGTGGTGCGAGCGGTACGGTGGTGTCCCAGCCGGGTACGACGAGTGCGTTGCCCGACACCTCGCAGGCCGGCCAGGCGGAAACCACTGCACTGACGCCGGATGAAAACCGGCAATCCGCCACCGGGAACGTGGCTGAATTGCAGCAGATGATCCGCGGCCCGGATCTGACCGAATTGCGCACTACGTATAACGGCAGCTATGGCGCGAGCCTGCTGTTCTACGGCAAGGAGATGACCTACTACGTCGCGCTGTTCCAGCAGAAAAACTTCTGGCGGGTCATCAAGTCGCAGGACGCCGCGCGCGCCGAGCTAATCTACAAGGATTTCGCGCGGCAGACGATGCAACTGTCGGACATCGAGATCCGCCGTACGCAACTCGAAGCGCAGAAGGCGTTCACGCAGCGCATGGTCGCGCTGTCGCAGGAACGCGCGAGCCGGCTGCAGGCCGACCTCGACGTCGCGCGTCAGCAGCAAAGCATCGTCGCGAGCCAGCAGGAGCAGAAGCGCGCCGAGGCGACCGAACTGGCGCAGCAGAAGGCCGCCGCGCAGGATCAGTTGCGCGTCGCGCAGCGCCAGGTGCGCGACCTGCAACGTCAGCTCAATAGCGGCTTGCCGGTGCATTGAGCACGACGGTGTGAGCCTGCTGGAGTGGCGGGACGGCGCGGAAATTGGTGCGCCGTCCGGCTCGTCCGTGGGCGTTACCGTTGTTGTGTTTGATCGGTGCTTTCCGCACCCCGCCAACCCGCGGATCGCACTTTTACCGCCGGGCTTTTCGGCATTTGCACTCGGCATTTTTCGCGAGCCCTGACGGCTCATTGCCGTGTCGTTGTGCGCCGCCGTCGTACATCGCAAGACGGCGCGACTTCAATGCCGCTTGCGCGTATCCGCTTGCGTTTTACGCATCCGTTCGCGAGACGGCTGCGTCATGTCGACGGCGATCGGATCGCTGGCGGGAAAGCTTTCCATCAGCGCTTCGTCGAGCCGCGTATCGGCGGACGTCGGCGGCGTCCGGCGCGTGCGCGCAGGTCGGGAGGCATGCTGGTTTTTGCTGGTCATGGCGCGCTCCATCGGTAGAGGGTCAATCATTCAGCATAGCGCATCGCGGCTATCGGCGAACGACCGCCGGTTGGCGCAGGCGCGTCGTTTAAAACCTCCCGGCATCGATTCGTTCTCCGGGTGTCCCGGCCGTGCTCGAACCGCGCTCGAACCGCGCTCGAACCGCGCTCGAACTGCGCTCGAACTGCGCTCGAACTGCGCTCGAACTGCGCTCGAACTGCGCTCGAACTGCGCTTGAGCCGCGAGCGACACCTCGACCGATCCATCACACAGCGAACCAGATGAGCGGGAAAAAGCCGGCGGGCACGCGACGAGTGCTCGCAGCCCACGTTGCGGAAGCCGAACTGGAACACCTGGATTGGGCGACGCGGCAACCAGCGCACCTGTTCGACGCCGGCTACTGGCGGCGCCGCGTGCTGGCGGTCAAGGGGAGATTCGAGCTGACCGAGCGTCAGCTGACCCAACTGGAGAAAATTCTGCGGCGCCTCGGTCCGTCCACGGAGTAGCGAGGCGCGGCCGTTACCGCTTCTTCGTATTTATTCCTGATTGCCGCCGGGGCTACCGCCGCCGTGATTGCCGCCATGATTGCCGCTTTCGCCGCCGGTGCCGAACAGACGCCGCCGCCGCGTGACGACCACGGGACCTTCGGAGTTGCCGCTACGCTCGCTCGGCGCGCGTTCCGCCGACGGCGCACCGTACGATTCACGCCCTTCACGCGGCTCGCGATGTTCGCGCGAACCATGCGGACCGCGCGCGCCATGTTCGCCATGCGACGTTCGGCCCGTGCGCGGCGCCGGCCGCGTGCCGGTGTCGAGCTGGATCGTGGAGATCGCGCGCTTGTAGATGCCTTGCAGGCCAACCGGCGTGCGCAGCATCACCAGGTACTGATCGAACGACTCGATGCATCCGGTCAGGCGGATGCCGTTGACCAGGTAGATCTCGACGCGCTTTCGTTCCTTGCGCGCAGCGTTCATGAAGTCGTTTTGCGGATGCGATTCTGCGGAAGCCATGGACAATTCAGGTTAGATAGACGGTGGTTCGCCGCGATTTTACCCTTTCTACCCTATGCGGGGGCAGAACGCGTCGGCGGGGCGGACTTTGTCCACTATAACGACTTGTGAGCACATAAGCATCCGATAACGCGGGACTGTAACGTTGAGTTACGAATCTGCTGGTCAATGTCGTCTTCTTCCGGTCTCTCCAGGCATTGCCGGCATGGTTGGCGGAAAAGGAAGAACATAGGGGCATGTTGCGCGACCACGGCGGCGGCGTCGAAGCGCCGCGAAAAAGCCCGGAGAAACAGCGCAGCGAAACAGCGCCACGACGGCGATGGAATAAACCACGCGATCGCGGCGTTAAGTCCAGTATGGCAGTACCGCATTCCGCGGCTGCCGCCCGCTGCGCCGGTCGGTCGATCGCGTGCCGGGCATCTGCCAGGAGGTTCACCATGAAAGTATCCCGTATTCTGTCAGCGCTCTTCGTCCTGCTCGCGCTCGCGTGCGGCTCCCTCGCGCACGCGGCCGATACCGACAACGCCGCGTCGGGTTCGAGCAACAACAGCAACAGCAGCGGCGGCGGCTACTAACGCCGCGACCGAGCCTGGCACGCCGGGTGACATTCGAAGCGGAAGTGATCGCGTGGTTGCCCCAGCTGCGCCGCTATGCGCGCGCACTGACGGGCGACCGCGCCTGGGCCGACGATCTCGTGCAGGATACGGCGGAGCGCGCGCTTGCGCGCTGGTCGGCATTCCGGCCGAACAGCAACCTGCGCGCGTGGCTGCTGACGATCCTGCGGCATCTGTACATCGACCAGTTGCGCGGGCGCCGCGAGATCGCCGTCGACGACGAAAGCGCGCCGTGGCGCAATCTCGAGGCGCCGCACGGCGAGGTCGACGGTCTGGTGCTGCGCGATGTGCAGCGCGCGCTGTACTGCCTGCCGCTCGAGCAGCGTGAGGTGCTGCTGCTGGTGTGCGTCGAGGAGCTGTCGTACCAGGAGGCATCGAGCGCGCTGGGGGTGCCGATCGGTACGGTGATGTCGCGGCTGTCGCGCGCGCGCGAGCATATGCGCACGTTGCTGTGCGAGGAACCCCCAGGACCGATGCACGGACCACAGCCCCGTGCGCCGCGGGCGGCGCATACAGTCGCGCCGCTGAAAGTGGTGAGAAACCGATAATGAACAACGATGACTCCGATTCCGGCTTGCATGACGAGCTCGATCTGCGCGCGCTGTCGGCCTATGTCGATGGCGAATTGCCGGAAGAGCAGCAAGCCGCGATCGAAACGCAGCTTCGCCAGCACCCGCAGGCCGCCGCGCGCGTGGCCGCGTGGCGCGCGCAGAAGGCGGCGCTGCGGGCGCTGTGCGGCGTGCCGGACAGCGATGCGCGGCAAGCGCAAGCAGGGCAGGGGGCCGACGATCGGCAGCAAGCCGCTGAATCCGGCGAGCGAAGCTATGCAGGCAGCCAGCCCACGGAGGCGGAGGAGCCGGCTTTTATCGTCGTGCGTCGGACGCGGCCGTGGTGGCAGCGTGCGGGTCTCGCCGCCTGCTGGCTCGCGGCTGGCGCCGGGCTCGCGCTGGCCCTCGGTCCGCTCGCGCCGCGGCTGACCGGCGGCGCGTGGAGCGGCCTCGGCGGACAGCCGGCCGGCTTTGCGCAGCGCGCGGATGTCGCGTACGCGGTGTACTCGCCGGAGCGGCGTCATCCGGTCGAAGTCGCCGCCAGCGAAGAGGCGCATCTGATCACCTGGCTGTCGAAGCGGCTGAATCGTCCGCTGTCGGTGCCGTCGCTGCAGGAGTATGGTTATTCGCTGGTGGGCGGCCGGCTGTTGCCCGGCGAGGCCGGGCCGGCTGCGCAGTTCATGTACGAGAACCAGGCCGGCGCGCGCCTGACGCTGTACGTGACCGGCGTCACACGCGACGAAACCGCGTTCCGTCTGTTTCGGGACGGCAACCGCCGCACCTTCTACTGGATCAGCGACGGCATGGGCTACGCGCTGTCTGGCGCGATCGCGGAAGGCAAGCTGCGCGAGATCGCGATCGACGTGTGCAGCGCGCTCGGTGGTAAGCCTGAGACGTGGCAGCAGTAGCGGGCGGTAGGGTGTCGTCAAGGCAGTCAGCGGCGACGCACGCATAGCTGCCCGCGCGACTGCACCTGCGGGTTACCCGACCGACAAGGAGACGCCTTGCCCCAGACGCTGCCGCCCAACCTGTCCGCCGCGCAGTTCGACCGCGCGCTCGCCGGCTGGCGCGCGATCGTCGGTGAAGCGCATGTGCTGCGGTCCGAAGCCGGCCTCGCCGCCTATGTCGATCCGTTCGCACCTGGCGAGCCGGGGGCGTTTGTCGCGAGCGCCGCGCTGCTGCCCGCGTCGGTCGATGAAATCCGCGCGGTGCTGCGCATCGCCAATCAGTACCGGATTCCGCTGTGGACCGTCTCGACCGGGCGCAACTTCGCGTACGGCGGCGCGGCGCCGCGTCTCAGCGGCTCGGTCGTGCTCGACTTGCAGCGCATGAACCGCATCCTCGAAGTCAACGAAACGCTCGCCTACGCGCTGGTCGAACCGGGCGTCAGCTATTTCGATCTGTACGCGCATCTGCGCGACAAGGGCTACAAGCTGTGGGTCGATCCACCGGCTGCCGGCTGGGGCAGCGTGGTCGGCAACACGCTGGAGCGTGGCTTCGGCTATACCGACTACGGCGATCACGCGGCGGCCCAATGCGGGATGGAGGTCGTGCTCGCCAACGGCGACGTGCTGCGCACCGGCATGGGCGGCGTCGAGATCGGCACCGCGTGGCAGCTGTATCAGCCGGGCTACGGGCCGTCGTTCGATGCGATGTTCATGCAGTCGAACTACGGCATCGTGACGAAGCTCGGCGTGTGGCTGATGCCCGCGCCGCCAGCGTATCTGCTCGGCGAAATGCAGTTTCGTCGCGAGGCCGATCTGGAGGAGATCGTCGAGATTCTGCGGCCGTTGCGGCTCGACGGCACGATCCGCAATCACGCGGTGATCGAGGGCGGATTGCGGCGCGCGGCGAGCCTGTCGCCACGCCGGCAGTGGTACGACGGCGCGGGCGCGATGCCCGGGAGCGCGGTGCAGGCGATGCTCGACAAACTCGACGTCGGGCGCTGGAACCTCCATTTCGCGCTGTACGGCACGCCCGAGTTGATCGACGCGCGCTACGCGCTGATCGAGCGCGCGTTCGCGCGGGTGCGAGAGGCGCGGTTCACGGCGGCGCGCTATGCGGGCGATGCTCTGCCGACTGGCGGCGGCGATCGCAACATGGCCGGCATTCCCGCGATGAGCGCGTTTCGCATGCTCGACTGGCGCGGCGGCGCGGGCGCACACGTCGACTTCGCGCCGATCTGTCCGGCGACCGGGCGCGACGCGATGCGCCAGTACACGATGGTGAAAGCGCGCGCCGCCGAATACGGCCTCGACTACTACGGTGGCTTCACCGCGGGCGCGCGGCATCTGCATCATATTTTCGCGGCGATTTTCGATCGCGACGACGCGAACCAGGTGGAGCAGGCCGGCGCGCTGCTGCGCTCGCTGATGAGCGACGCGCGCGCGGCCGGCTACGGCGAATATCGCGCGCATCTCGCGTACATGGATTTCGCGGCCGCGCAATACAGCTTCAACGACGGTGCGTCGCTGCGCTTCGCGGAAACGCTGAAGGATGCGCTCGACCCGAACGGCATTCTCGCGCCGGGCAAGCAGGGCATCTGGCCGGCGGCGTGGCGCGACCGGCGGGGGTACACGTGAACGACGCGTGCGGACACGCACGGCAAACCGACGCGCAAACAGATTGGAACGTACACGCCAATGGATCGACGCACTTTCATGCTCACCGGTGCATGCCTCGCGACGGCCGCGGGCGGCGCATGGCCGTGGCTCGCGCAAGCCGCCGCGTGCGCGGACGATGCGCGCGCGTTCGCGATCGTCGACTCGACGCTCGAATGCGGCGCGTCGTTCGCACGCTATGCCGCGCATCTTCGGTTGCCGACCTTCGAAACCGGCGACGATGCGGGCGCGCTCTGGTTCACCACACTTGCGCCGCTGCTCGACGATGGGCGGACCCCGCACGCGATGCCCGCGCTGATCGGCTTCACGCGCGCGTCCGATTACTTCGTCCTGCAACACCTCGCGCTTCGCACGGGACGCTTCGTCGAGCATCGTCACGAAGCGCGCGAGGGGCTGCATGCGCAACCCGCCCACGTGGCCTTCGCACTGACGCCGCGCAGCGCGCGCGGCTAAAACTTGTAGTTCTTGTTCTTCGGATCGAAGGTCGAATCGTCGAATGGCTTCGGCGTGATGCTCTCGAACACGATCTGCTCGAAAATCTTGCCGTCGTTGTCGTAAGACTCGACGCTGCGAAAGAACGGATGACGCAGATCGAGCCCGAGCGTTTCCCTTTTCGCGTAGAACTGTGGCTGACCGACCGGTGTTTCGAACGTGAACGCGACGACGCGCACACCGTCGATCGTCTTCACTGCGATCTGCACCGAACGCGGCAAGCCGGCCTCGGTGTACTTTTTTCCTTCGCTCAGGTATTGATCGGCAACGTACTCGGTGCCGAGATCGCGCACGCTGTGATTCGATTGCGAGCGTGCGAGCGTGCCGGTCAGCGACGTCCACAACGGCATCACGTTCATGATGCCGCCGAGGTGGCCGTAGGTTTCGTCGCTACGTTTCGATTCGTCGTAGATGATTTCCTGGCCCGCATGCGCGCCGTCGGGCAGCCACTTCGCGTAGATGCGCAGCGGGTCGTGCGCGACGCGCACCAGCATGTGATCGGGCTGGTCGGGCCATATGCCGCGAATGCGTTCGGAGCGCGACATCGTTAACTCGTACGACGGGTAGTCGTTCGGCCCTTCCTTGATATAGCGCGGCAGCGTCAGCGGATCGAGCGACTGGAACAGCGCGACCAGTTGCGCGTCGTCGAGCTTTTCGAGCGTGCCGCCTTGCTGCGCGGCGCGCAGCCATTTGACCTGCTGGTCGAGTGTCAGCTTGCCGACCTGCGCGGCCGGCGTGGTGGGCGGCTTGACGGCGCTCGCGGTGTTGAGCGGGGGCGGGCGATCGTCGTTCTGCGCGAAGGCCGTCGGCACCGACAGCAGGCCGACCGCGACGAGCAGCGCACCCGGCAAGCGCTGTCGCAGGCGATGCGAACGGGCGGACATGCGGTGCTTCATGAATTTCTCCAGAAAGTGACGCGGCCGCTCATGCAACATGCAAGGCAATAACGCGAAGCAACAAAGCAATAACGCTTTGAAGCAACGCTTATTCCCGTCAGGCAGACTTCTGTTTCGCGAGCTCCTCGTCGCGCAACGCACGGCGCAGAATTTTGCCGACGTTGGTTTGCGGCAGCTCGTCGCGGAATTCGACGAGCTTCGGCACCTTGTAGCCAGTCAGATTCTTGCGGCAGTACGCGATCACCTGCTCGGCGGTCAGTGCCGGCGTGCGCCGCACGATGAACACCTTCACGCGCTCGCCCTGCTCGGGGTCGGGCACGCCGATCGCGGCGACTTCGCGCACTTCCGGATGCGCGGCGATCACGTCCTCGATTTCGTTCGGATACACGTTGAAGCCCGACACGAGGATCATGTCCTTCTTGCGATCGATCAGACGGATAAAGCCGCGCGAGTCCATCACGCCGATGTCGCCGGTCGCGAGCCAGCCGTCGTCGTCGATCACCTTCGCGGTTTCGTCGGGGCGGTTCCAGTAGCCCTTCATGACCTGCGGGCCCTTCACGCACAGCTCGCCCGCCTCGCCGATATTGGCCCAGCTGCCGTCGTCTTTCCTGAAGCGCACCTGCGTGGACGGCGCGGGCAAGCCGATCGAGCCCTCGAAGTCGCGCAGATTGGTCAGATCGACCGGATTCATCGAGACGATCGGCGAGCACTCGGTGAGTCCGTAGCCCTCGACGATCGGCTTGCCCGTCACCGCCTTGAAGCGCTCGGCGACGGCTTTCTGCGTCGCCATGCCGCCCGCCATCGCGAGCTTCAGGTCCGAGAAGTCGCGCCGACAGAATTCCTCGTTGTCGAGGAACGCGTTATAGAGCGTGTTGACCGCGGTCATGCCGGTGAATTTTTCGTGACGGATGATCATCATCACGCGCTTCATGTCGCGCGGATTCGCGATCAGGATGTTGCGCCCGCCGAGCCCCATGAAGATCAGCGCATTCACGGTCAGCGAGTAGATGTGATAAAGCGGCAGCGGCGTGAGCACCGTTTCGCCCTCGCCGGACAGCTGCCCCGCGGCCCACGCCTTGGCCTGCAACAGATTGGCGAGGATGTTCCGGTGCGTGAGCATCGCGCCTTTCGCGACGCCGGTCGTGCCGCCCGTGTATTGGAGGAACGCGATGTCTTCGTGGGTCGCGCGCACCGGTGTGTGCGGCCGTGCATAACCGGCCGAAAGCGCTTTCAGGAGCGGCACCGCCTGCGGCAGCTTGTAGGCGGGCACCATCTTTTTCACGTGACGCAGCATGAAATTGAGCAAGTGTCCCTTCAGGTTCGCGCCGTCGGCGAGCAGATCGCCGAGCCCGGTCACGATCACGTTGCGCACCTTGGTGCCCGGCAACGCATCTTCGAGCGTCTTCGCGAAGTTCTCGAACACGACGATCGTCTGCGCGCCGCTGTCTTTCAGCTGGTGCGCGAGTTCGCGCACCGTGTAGAGCGGATTCACGTTGACGACCACGGCACCCGCCTTGATCGTGCCGAACAGCGCGACCGGGTACTGGAACGTGTTCGGCAGCATGATCGCGACGCGCTCGCCCGGCTCCACGCCGATGCTTTGCAGGTACGCCGCGAACGCGCCCGCCTTGCGGCCCAGCTCGCCGTACGTCAGGTTCGCGCCGACGCTCACGTACGCGACGCGCTCGCGGAACCGCGCGGTGCATTCGTCGAAGAACTGGTCGATCGACTCGTATTGCGTGACGTCGATGTCGCGCGGCACGTCGTTCGGATAGGACGCGTACCAGATGCCGTCGGTGTTCGGAGCGGGGTGGGGCACCGGGTTTTGACGAGGCGTGCCGCCTGCGTCCGGCACGTGCAGCGGGGCTTGGGTGGGCTCGGTCATCGGTTGCCTCCTGAAAATGTTGGTATGCGCTGCCGCGCTAGCGTTCCAGAATCGCGACGACCCCCTGGCCGCCCGCCGCGCAGATCGAGATCAGCCCGCGTGCGCTGCCGGCCGGTTTGTCGAGTTGCGCCAGCATCTTCGCGAGCGCGGCGACGATACGTCCGCCCGTCGCCGCAAACGGATGGCCGGTCGCGAGCGAACCGCCGTTCACGTTGAGCCTGGTGCGGTCGATCGCACCGAGCGCGCCGGCGAGGCCAAGCTGCGTGCGGCAATATTCGTCATCCTGCCATGCCGCGAGCGTGCACAACACCTGGGCCGCGAACGCTTCGTGGATTTCGTAGAAATCGAAGTCCTGCAACGTGAGACCGGCGCGCGCGAGCATGCGCGGCACCGCGTAAGCGGGCGCCATCAGAAGGCCTTCCTGCCTGTCGAAAAAGTCGACCGCCGCGGTTTCCGACCAGCTCAGATACGCGAGCACGGGCAAGCCGCGCTCGGCCGCCCACGCTTCGCTCGCGAGCAGTACCGCGGATGCGCCATCGGTCAGCGGCGTCGAGTTGCCGGCGGTCAGCGTGCCCGCGTCGCGGTCGAACACGGGCTTCAGGTTCGAAAGCTTTTCGAGCGACAGGTCGGCGCGCAGGTTGTTGTCGCGCGCGAGGCCTTTGTACGGCGTCATCAGATCGTTGACGAAGCCGCGCGCGTACGCATCGGCGAGCTTGCGATGGCTCTCGTACGCGAGCACGTCCTGCGCCTCGCGCGAGACGTTCCAGCGCTTGGCCATCAGCTCGCAATGCTCGCCCATCGACAGCCCCGTGCGGGGCTCGCCGTTGCGCGGCAACAGCGGCTTGAACAACATGTCGGGCCGCAGCCTGCTGAGCGCGGCGATACGCTGACCGGTACTCTTGCCGCGATTCGCTTCGAGCAGGATCTTGCGCATGCGCTCGTTGACGCCGATCGGGGCGTCGGACGTGGTATCGACGCCGCCCGCGATGCCCGCGTCGATCTGCCCGAGCGCGATCTTGTTGGCGACGAGGATCGCGGCTTCGAGGCCGGTGCCGCAGGCCTGCTGCACGTCGTAGGCGGGCGTTTCCTTCGCGAGCGTGGTGGACAGCACGGACTCGCGCGTCAGGTTGAAGTCGCGCGAATGCTTGATGACGGCGCCCGCCGCGACTTCGCCGAGACGCACGCCGTGCAGGTCATAGCGATCGATCAGCCCTTGCAGTGTGAAGGTCAGCATGTCCTGATTCGATGCGCTCGCGTACGCGGTGTTCGAGCGGGCAAACGGAATCCGGTTGCCCCCGATGACGGCGACGCGGCGCACGGCAGGTTGCGGGTGGGACATGCTCGGCTCCTTTGGGTCGTTCCCAGATTATTGGTCGATGCGAACGGCGCGCTCGCGGTTCACAGCAGCCGCCACTGCATGCGCCCGCGCAAATGCGGCTTTTCCCCGGCGATATCGCGCACCTCGAGATCGCGCTCGATCAGCGAAGGCGATGCGCTCCACAGCGACGCTTCGCCCGGCAGCAGCATCGGCACCCTGAACTCGGCGCTGAGTGTCGCTTCGGCGAGCGGCTTCGGCGGCTGCAGCGACGACGCCGCGCGCGCGAGCGTCCACATGCCATGCGCGATCGCGCGCGGAAAACCGAACGCCTTTGCCGACAGCGCGCTGATGTGGATCGGGTTGTAGTCGCCGGACACGCTCGCGTAGTCGCGGCCCAATTGCGGCGCGAGTTGCCAGCGCGCGATCCGTTGCAGCGCATCGGGGCCGAGCGTCAACGCTTCGAGCGGATGGCCGAGCGCCGGCACCGCGCGCTTCAGATAGATGCTGTCGCCGTCCCACACCGCCTCGCCGCGCCGATAGATGCGCGTATGCACGACGAACGCCTGACCTCTGTCGTGACGCAGTAGCGCGCCGAATTCGACCTCGATGCGCAGCAGGTCCTTGTAGGCGAGCGGGCGGCGCAGCCGCACATGATTGGCCAGATGCACGAGACCGAGCGCGGGCCACGGAAACGCGGGGTCGGTCAGCATCAGCAGATGCAGCGGAAACGCGAGCAGGTGCGGGTAGGTCAGCGGCACGCCGTGCTCGGGAATGAAGCCGCACACGCGCGCATAGCGCCACACGGGGCCGGGCTCGAGCACGACGGCGGGGCGCACGAGCCGCAACGGCGGCAGCCGCGTGTCGCGGCCGCGCTTGACGATGCCCGTCAGCGCGCGCCCGTACAGCTTTGCCGGCGCGGGCAGCGTTTCGATGACGACGGTTTTCGGCCGCGCGCCGTCGCCGCCCGGCGCGGGCGCAAGCTGACGGCTGCCGAACGGATCACGCGGTTCGTTCATACCCATGCTCCCGTTCAGGCGCCAATCACGCTTTGACCGCACACGCGCACGACCTGGCCCGTCACGCCGGCAGAGCCCGGATGAGCGAGCCATGCGATGGTCTGCGCGACGTCGACGGGCTGGCCGCCCTGGCTCATCGAGTTCATGCGGCGGCCAGCCTCGCGGATCGCGAGCGGAATCTTCGCGGTCATCTGCGTTTCGATGAAACCGGGCGCGACCGCGTTGATCGTGATGCCGCGCGCGCGCAGTGGCGGCGCCATGCTCTGCACCCGGCCGATCACGCCAGCCTTGGACGTCGCGTAGTTGGTCTGGCCGCGATTGCCCGCGATGCCGCCGATCGACGACACCGCGACGATGCGCCCGCCGTCGCGCAAGATGCCGCCCGCGAGCAGCGCGTCGTCGATGCGTTCCTGCGCGCTCAGGTTGATGTCGATCACGCTTTGCCAGACGGCGTCGGTCATCTTCGCGATGGTCTTGTCCTTCGTGATGCCGGCGTTGTGCACGACGATGTCGACGCCGAGCTCGTCGAGCGCGGCGGCGATCTGCGCGGGCGCTTCGGGCGCGGCGATGTCGAACGCGAGCGGGCTGCCGTTCAGCCGCCGCATCGTCGCATCGAGCGCGTCGCGCGCGGACGGAATGTCGAGGCCGATCACATGCGCGCCCTCGGCCGCGAGCACGCTCGCGATCGCCGCGCCGATGCCGCGGGCCGCGCCCGTGACCAGCGCGCGCCGGCCGGCGAGCGGCTGGCGCCAGTCGAACGCGGGCGCGTCGTGCGGCAGCGCGCCATGTGCCGCAATCCGCACCACCTGACCGGACACATAGGCCGAGCGCGGTGACAGGAAAAAGCGCAGCGTCGCCTCGATGGCGTTTTCAGCGCCTTCCTCCACGTACACGAGATTCGCGGTGATGCCGCGCCGCGCTTCCTTGCCGAGCGAGCGCACGAGCCCTTCGAGCGCGCGCTGGGCAGTCCACTGACGCGGGCTCGCGCAGGCCTCGGGCGGCCGGCCCAGCACGACGATGCGCCCACACTTGCCGAGCGAGCGCAGCGTGTCGTGGAAAAAGCCGTGCAGCGGTTCGAGCAGGCTGCTGTCGTCGATACCGCTCGCGTCGAACGTCAACGCGGCAAGCTTGCCCGGCGCACCGGCTTCGGCCGGCTCGAAGCGGCCGGTCATCAGGCCGTGGCGATGGGCGAGCGGCACCCAGAGCCCGGCGCTTTCGTGCGCGACGCTCGTCATGCCGATGGTGGCGATCAGACTCGCGAGCGCGTCGAACAGGCGCGGCTCGCGGCCCGCGCCGATCGCGATCAGTCCGTCGAACTCGGGCCGATCCGCGCGATAGCGTCGCAGCACCTCGGGCTTCGGCAGCCCGAGCGAGCGCGCGAGACGGCCGCCGAACGGCGAGTTGACGAACTTCAGGTAGGAGTCGTTCATGTTATCGGTTGCTCCGCTGGACGCGCCGCGGGCAGCCCCGTGATTTTCAAGGGCGCCGGACGTGTGTCAGTGTGCCTTGAGTTGCGTGACTCGGGTACGGTTTGCCGCGCCGGGTCGGTAGTTTTTTCTGCGTGAGCGCGGGCATCAGGCCACCAGCTCCAGCGCCTTTTCGAGCGCCTGCTTGCGCTGTTGCAAGCTCGCGAGCAGGTCGAAGTCGGCGGGGAAATCGTCGACCTTGACGACCTGCGCGCTGTAGCGCGCGTAGTCGTCGAGCACGCGCCGCTCGTCCGCGTCGACGAGGCCCTGGCGTTGCGCCGCATCGGTCCATGCGGCGAACTGCGGCAGGCTTTGCGGCAGCGGATCGAGCAGACCCTGCTTCACCGCCTCGCGCAGCTTCTGCTCGATCCGCGTGAACTGCGGATTGAGCGCGAACGCGAGCTCGCCATAGCCGAGCGCATCGACGTCGGGGTGCGGCACGTACGAGTCGGCGACGAGCCGCTCGCGCGCGGCGCCGGGCGTTTGCATCAGTTCGGCGATCTCGCTGCCGAGCCGGTCCGACGGCTCGCGATGCGGCAGGCCGAACGGGAATGCGAGCACACGCACGAGCGTCGCGGCGACCCGGTTCGGGTAGTTCGCGAGCACGCCGTCGAGCGCGTGCTGCGCCTTGTACAGCGCATCCTCGACGCCCCACCGCACGAGCGGCAGATCGTCGTGCTGTCGGCCTTCGTCTTCGAAACGCTTCAGCGTCGCCGAGATCAGGAACAGCTGCGACACTACGTCCCCGAGGCGTCCCGAGATGCGTTCGCGACGCTTCAGATCGCCGCCAAGCACGAACATCGACACGTCGGCGAGCAACGCCAACACGGTCGACAGACGCGTCGCCGCGCGATAGTACGCATGGAGCGGCGCATACGCGCGGCGCGGCTTGGCGATCAGCGCGCCGCCGCTCAGCCCATACACGGCGCTGCGCACTACGTTCGACACCGTGAAATTCAGGTGGCCGAAGAACGCCGCGTCGAACTCGCGCAAGGCTTTCGCGCGATCGGGCTCGCGCGTTGCCGTCATTTCCTTCAACACGTACGGATGGCAGCGAATCGCGCCCTGGCCAAAGATGATCAGACAGCGCGTCAGAATGTTCGCGCCTTCGACGGTGATCGAGATCGGCAGCTGCTGATACACGCGCGCCAGAAAGTTCGACGGCCCCATGCAAATACCCTTGCCGGCGACGACGTCCATGCCGTCGTTGATGACCATGCGCGCGCGCTCGGTGATGTGATATTTGGCGATCGCCGAAACGACGGACGGCTTTTCGCCGAGGTCGACCGCCTGAGCGGACAGGCGGCGCGCGGCGTCCATCACGTACAGGTTGCCGCCCATGCGGCCGAGCGCTTCCTGCACGCCCTCGAACTTGCCGACGGCGGTGCGGAACTGGCGCCGAATCGCGGCATATGCGCCGGTGCCGCGCACCGCGAGCTTCGCCATCCCGACGTTCGACGACGGCAGCGAGATCGCGCGGCCCGCCGCCAGACACTCCATCAGCATGCGCCAGCCGTTGCCGACCTGGGCGCGTCCGCCGATCACCCAGTCGAGCGGAATGAACACGTCCTTGCCCGAGTTCGGGCCGTTCTGGAACACCGCGTTCAACGGCCAGTGACGGCGGCCGATGTCGACGCCAGGGTGGTCGGTCGGAATCAGCGCGCAGGTGATGCCGGGTTCGTCGTTCGCGCCGAGCAGATGGTCGGGGTCGAGCGCGCGGAACGCGAGGCCGAGTACGGTCGCGATCGGCCCGAGCGTGATGTAGCGCTTGTCCCACGTGACGCGAAAGCCGAGCGTCTCGCGGCCCTCGTGCAGGCCCTGGCAAGCGATGCCGACATCGGGAATCGCGGCGGCGTCGGACCCGGCATACGGGCTCGTCAGCGCGAAGCAGGGGAGTTCCTCGCCGCGCGCGAGACGCGGCAGATAGTAGTTCTTCTGCGCGTCGGTGCCGTAGTGCATCAGCAACTCGGCCGGGCCTAGCGAGTTCGGCACCATCACCGACACGGCCGCGGCCGAGCAGCGCGTCGCGAGCTTCATGATCACCTGCGAATGCGCGTACGCGGAGAACTGTTTGCCGCCGTACTGCTTCGGAATGATCATGCCGAGAAAGCCGTGCTGCTTGATGAACTGCCACGTTTGCGGCGACAGGTCCTGCCAGACCATCGTGGTTTCCCAGTCGTTCGCGAGTGCGCACAGCTGCTCGCATTCGACGTCGAGGAACGCCTGCTCTTCGGCGCTGAGCATGGCCGGGCCATAGCCGAGCAGCGTGTCCCAGTGCGGGCGGCCCGAGAATAGCTCCGCGTCCCACCAGACCGTGCCCGCCTCGATCGCGTCGCGCTCGGTCGGCGACATCTGCGGCAGGATCTTGCGGAACGTGTCGAGCACCGGTTTCGTGAGCCATGCGCGGCGCAGCGGTTTGATCGTCAGCACGAGGGCGGGGAGTACGAACACGATCGCGAGCAGTGTCGTCGGCAGCGGGCCGGCCGCGCCGCTCACGAGCGCGGCGGCGACCCAGACGATCAGCGCCGCGAGCCACCATGAGGCGCGGGCCTGAACGTAGACGAGAGCGAATGCGGCGATGACGAGCGCCAGGATGAACCACGGCATGACGTTTCCTCCTCTGTGGTGACGCAATCGCCGGGCCAGCTGCGAGTCGCGCTCTTGCGTCGGGCGTTATCGTGTCTTACCGACTCGACTGACGGGCACGGCGCAGGTGCGCAACGTGGATGTACTGCTCGGGTAAGCGAACTCGTTCGGGTTCCATGTACAACGTGTGGTGGTTACGTCCAGTGATGACGCGATGTCGCCGTGAGATGTCGTCAGGCGGTGCCGTGCAGCCCATGCCGATAGCTTGCCGGCGCCGCTTCGATAGTGCCGCCGCGGCTTTTGCTGTCGAACGTGTCGCGTGCCACTGCGCAACCGGCCGCCTCGCCGCTGTTGTGTTCTTGCGCACTAGCGAACGTGCCATCCACGCCGCCGTCGGTCGCATCGCCGAGCACGGCGGCGAACGCGGCCAGTTGCGAGCCGTCCGGCAGCGGCGCCTTCAGAGCGGAGACCATCAGCGACGCAAGGCGCGCGATGAGCTGCAGATCGTTCATCGACTTGCCTTGCGAGAACTCGGCAATCAGGCTGTCGGGATCGGTGCCGGCGAGCACCCCCGACAGCGCGCCGATCGCGAAATGCAACCGCCAGCCGAGCTCCTCGCGCGGCAGATGCGGCAGCGCCCGCTGGAACGCGTCGAAGAAGCGCATCGCCACCGCTTCGTAGTGCGCGTTCAGAAAGTCGCGGATGAACGACGACGGGTCGGTGTAGGCGCGCCCGAGCAGGCGCAGATACGCTTTGCCGCCGACACGCGGATCGCGCGACAGACGCAGCGCCGGAATGAACATCGCGCCGAGCACGTGCTCGCAGGTCAGGCGCGCGCCGAGCATGACGTCGAAACGGTCGAGCAGCTTCAGGCGCTCGTGGTTGAGCTGATCGAGCCGGCGTGACAGCATCGAGTGAATCAGCGATTCCTTGCTGCCGAAGTGATAGTTGACCGCCGCGAGATTGACTTCGGCGCGCGAAGTGATCTGGCGCAGCGACATCGCCTCATAGCCGGATTCGATGAACAGCGTCTCCGCGGCGTCGAGAATGCGTGACTGCGTATCGCCGGCATGCCGGCCGGTTGTGCGAACTGCCATGTTGCCGTCTCCCAGTTGCCGGGGCTGCCGGCTCGCAAACACGCGATTCAAATCGATATTTGAAACGACCGTTTTTTTTAGGATAAGAAAGGATGGTCGGTGCGATCAAGTGACGGGCTCGACGAACTCCTCTAGAAGACCTGTCGGGGAGCCATGCTGGCGAAGCGCGGCGCGTCGTGCCGCGCGGAAAATAAAAAGACCGTTCCGAACGAATCGGAACGGCCTCGTGTTGTGTTGCGATGTGATCTGGCCTTGCGCTCGGCGACCGGGTTGACCCGGCTCCCGAAAGCCTCAAGCTCTTAAACTCGTCCTCCGACCGCGCCGCCCGTCGATTCCGCGCCGACGACTTCACGCGCGGACTGCGTCATGTCGATGCCGCGGCGCTCGCGGCTGAACGGAATCAGCGCGCAGATCACGAGCGCGACGATGCCGATCACGACCGCCATTACGAGCGCGTAGTCGTTGTTGTGCATTTCGGCGATTTTCGCTTGCAGCGGACCGTTGACCGACGCGATCAGATTACCCAGTTGATACACGAGACCGGGGAAGGTCGCGCGGATTTCATCGGGCGAAATTTCGTTCAGGTGCACCGGGATCACGCCCCAGGCGCCTTGCACCGAGATCTGCATCAGGAACGCGCCGAGCGCGAGCAGCATCGGCGTGGTCGAGAACGCCCACAGCGGCAGCACGGGCAACGCGATCAGCGCGGCGATGAAAATCGCGCGCTTGCGGCCGATCTTCTCCGACGCCCAGCCGAAGAACAGACCCCCGCAGATCGCGCCGATGTTCAGTGTGATCGTGATCCACGACACCGTGTGCGCGTCGAACTGGCGCTGTACGCGCAGGAAGGTCGGATACAGATCCTGCGAGCCGTGCGAGAAGAGGTTGAACGCGGTCATCAGGATGATCGCGTAGATCGACAGGCCGACATTCTTCTTGAGCGTCGCGACGAGGCCGGGCCGTACCTTCTTTTCGAGCGTCTGGAACGCGGGCGACTCCGGCACGTGCGCGCGAATGTACAGCACCAGCAACGCGGGCAGCACGCCGACGAAGAACATGCCGCGCCAGCCGATGTATTGATAGAACAGGCCGAACACGATCGACGCGAGCAGGTAGCCGCTTGGATAACCGGCTTGCAGAAGACCCGAGACGATGCCGCGCGACTTCGGCGGCACGGTTTCCATGGTCAGCGCGCCGCCGACCCCCCATTCGCCGCCCATCGCGATACCGAACAGCGCGCGCAGCACGAGCAGCGTCATCAGGTTCGGCGACAGACCGGACAGCAGTTCGAGCAACGAGAAGCACGCGATGTTGACCATCAGCGTCGGACGGCGGCCGTATTTGTCGGCGAGCCAGCCGAAAATCAATGCGCCGAGCGGGCGCATCATCAAGGTCAGCATGATCGCGACCGCGACGGACGGAATGTCCGTATTGAATTCCTGCGCGATATCTTTCAATACGAACACCATCAGAAAGAAATCGAATGCGTCGAGCGTCCAGCCTAGATAGGCGGCGATCGTGACGTTTCTCTGTTCCCGAGTCCAGCTCATTGATTGTTCTCCTGAGTCTCCACAAACCGCGTTTGATCGCGGACGGCACCGTAGTCCTTGCGCCTTATGGCAAGGCTTCCCGGCGAGTGTACGCCGAGCATTAAGCGCCTGCATGGTTGAAGCCGGTTTTTTCCGTGCTAATCCGGGACAGCAATTTTCGTGCTGAATTCGTATTGCATGTTTAATGTCGGAAAAATGTAATTGCCGGTTCGATTTATGTTTGTGTTTTGTAATGTTTATCGGGATTTCCCCGCGCCCATTTTTTATGAAGTTTATGGCAATGGCGTTTTGACGGGGCGACCCGTGCCGGTCCGCGCGCCGCATCGAACCTTCATGTACAGTTATTTCGCCAACTGATCGACATATCGCTATGTCCTTGACGCCATCGCCTTCGTTGCTCGACGAGATGCTCGACGCTGTCGCGCGTCGCTATCGCCTGCCGGCGCTCGCGGCGGTCTGCGCGCCGATGCAGCAAGCGAGACCCGCCACCGTGCTCGCGCTCGCGATCGAGCAGGCTCGCGAGGCGAGCGCGCGTGGCGAAGCGCCGGATGCGGCGAACCAGCGCTTCTTCGTCGAGGCGCTCGCGCGCATGATTCGGGAGGCGATGCGCGAGGAAGCCGGCGATCCGGTGTTTCAGGCGATGCTGCTACGGCATCGCAGCACGGTGGTGCGCGAGTACGCGTCGCTGGCCGCGCACGCGAGCGTCGATCGCCGGCTGATCTACGCGGCCGTCAATGCGATCGCACATCCGGCCAAACAGCAGCGGCTGCTACCCGGCCCGCAACGCGACGCGCTGGCGCGTCTGCACGCGCTGGCGTTTGCCGAAGCGTGGCCCGAACTGGCCGAAGCCGTGCAAGCTTGCATCGATACGCCGCAAATCGCGCACGACGCGGCGCTGCAACGCGGCCTCGCGCAATTGCTGGAGAGTGCCCCTTTGCAGCGCTTGCGCCGTCTTTACGCGCTCGCGTCCGACGAGCGCGTGCGTCAGTACCAGACGCTGTGGGATCGCCAGGGGCCGCGCCCGGGAAGCTCGACTGCCGTGGCACGAGGCTTGAGCTCGAAGCAGCGCGGCGCCGCGGTCGAGGCATCGGCCGCCGATGCGCTCGACGCGCTCGCGCGGCGCCTCAATGATGCGCAGGGTGCGCTCGCCTCGTACCGTGTCGTGAACTCGATGCGCGTGCCGGCCGCGATACCCGCGAGCCACGAGCGCGCGAAAACCGAATGGGACGTGGTGCTGCTGCGCCAGGCACAGCCCCCGGCCGACGCGGCGGCGTGGGACGTCTGCCTGCTCGTCGAAGCGAAGGCATCGGTCGATGCGGCCACCACCGATCTGCCGCGGCTCGTGCGTGGACTGACGCTGCTTGCGCATGCGGACCCGCACACCGTCTACCCGTTTCGGACGCAGCAGGGGACGGTGGGTTTGAGCGGCGCGTCGCTCGCCGCGCTGACGAGCGACGGGGCCGGTCTTCGCAGGACCGTGCTCTATTGCTGCGACGCACCCGTCGAAGCGGCGCCGCGCGTCCTGAGCCCTGCGAGCCGGATGCAGCTGCTGTCGGCGCACGCCAGCCTCGATTTCGCGGGCGCACTGGCGGACGGGCGCGACGCCGATTGCGCGGTGCTGGAACCGGTGTGGCATCAGTTGCTCGAATCGCCGAGATGGCGGACGGCGCTCGACCAGTACGCGACGCTGCGCGAGGTCCGCGAATTGATGGTTCATCCGGACGACTTGCGGGCCGCCGTCGGCATCGCCGACGCAAGATGGTTGAGCGCGGCGCGCTAGGCCTGCTTCGGTTGTCAGTTCGACGCGCTCAACCCATCGTCGACCGGCAGATTGACGCCCGTGATGAAGCGCGCGTCGTCGCTCGCGAGAAACGCGATTGCATGAGAGGTGGCGCGCGCGTTGCTCGTAGCGATAGATCTTCGAGCAAAAAGGAGTGGTGATGGAAACGCCGTCGAAGCGACTGTCGGACACACAGGTGCAGGTTGCCAGCAAGATCTACGGATTTCGCTCGCCACAGGAGGCGGACCGTTTCGTGCAATGTCTGCGCGACGGCGACGCGAGCCGCTGCGTCGCGGACGTTCCGCCCGAGACAGCAACCGATGCCTATCCCCCCGGAACCCGCACAGGGTCGGGCGCGGGCATGACGATCGGGCCGCCCCCGGGCGGGCTCGATAGCGACGAGTAACGCGTTTGCGCCGGGTCGCCGGCGCGGGCACGGTTCTGACGCCTCGGCGATCAGAAAAACAATCTCGACCCGGGCCATCCGTCGAACCTGCAATCACGACATTTGCGACGTGCGCGTATAGCGACGTGCGCGTCAGCGCACAGGCCCCAGCGACGCCGACAGAGAGCCGCCGCTCAGTGTCCGGTCGATCAGATAGCGGCCCTGTTCGATGCCGGCGCGCAACGCTTCCGCCTCGGTGAGCCATTCCGGCGTCACGGGCTCCACGTTGGCCAGATTGGCGGGTAGCTCCAGCGGCCGACCCTCGCGGGAAATCGACACGTCGGCGATCCAGGCGCCTCGGGAGTTCCGATGCGCGGTCACCGTGATCAGCGCGCCGCGGTGCGCGTCGTGCATCGCGTGGTGGGAGTCGCGCTCGGCGCGCGCGGCCGGCATCGCGCGGCCGTCCGCGGTAGCCATGTCGGAGCCGGTCTCGCCGATGCTGGCGTCGGCGCCGCGGTCAGTGTGATCGGTTGGGGGGAGCGGGGTCATGCTGTCCTCGGGGGGCGAATGATCTGCCTGATTCGAGCAAGACCTGTGCCGCCAAGGCGAACGCGTGCATGCATCCGTCCAGGCACGGGCACGCGGCGTGCGATCGCTCAGCGCGGGCCCGGCCCTTGCGCCGCGTTCAACGCTGGCGTCGCTTTGCTCTGTCGGCCCAGGGGAGAAGTCTTTGCTGATGGCGGCCGGCGCAAATGAATCGTAAGGAGGACGGCATGTCGATCCATGCGAAGGTCACGAGGTGGCGCAACGTCGGGCGATTCTGTGTCGAACGCGTCACCGACTATAGCGAACTGTTCGCGCTGGAAGTCGAGGAGACGCGAAAGCGTCTGGTGCGCGAGTTGAGCGCACTCATGGCGTTGGCAGTCGCGGGCCTGTTCACGCTGTCCTTCTTTTGCATCGCGATCATCGCCACCGCGTGGCAGACGCCTTACTTCCTTGCGGTGGTCTGGGGCGTGGCCGCCGGGTGGCTGCTCGTGTGCATCGTGTCTTTTCTCGTCTTGCGGGCGCAGAAACCGGCGCAATCGCTTCACGTCCTCAAGGCCGAGATTCACTCCGATCTCGACGCTCTCAGGGAGTCGCTCAAATGAGTCAGCCACGTCACGCCAATGAGCTTGCGCGGGTCACCATTCTGGAACGCATGGAGGCATCGCGAGCCGCCTTGCTCGTGGCGAACCGGACCGCCGCGTTGCCGGCGCTGCGGGCAGCCTCGCGGTCCTCCGCCGGCAATGTGCTCGCGTCGCTCGCCGAGGCGCCGCATGTTGCGCTGCTTCTCGCGCTGGTGATCGGCGGCATCGTGTTGGGGCCGCGCCGCACGCTGTCGATCGCGGGCCGTTCCGGTCTTACGGCGTGGATTGCCCGCAATGTGCGGCGGTCGATCGCGCAGTGACGCCCTGAGCGAAAGCAGCGATCGGAGAATGCAAAGCAGAATCGTCTGGTTCGTGAACCCACGGCGAGGACGCACGGGTGCTATCTGATCACGAGCGCCGCCGGTCGTCTCGATTCGGCCAGCAGGCGTTAGTGAGTCGCGGGCATGTTTAGACGTCGGGTCGCTCGCGAGCGTTTTCGGACGACTCTTCGAACCGTGTGCAACCCTTCCAGCCTGCCAGACTGGAAGTTCCCCATGCAAGCCATGGAGGGAGATATGACGACCGTCTACGTCGTAAAGACCGGCGAAAAGTTCCTCTGCACCGCAGAGGACGGCGATATCGGCATGGCACCGGAGATTAAGGAAGCCACGTCCTTTCGCTCGTACGAGGAAGCGAATAAAGTCGCGAACGAGCACGCCGACCCCGGATACGAAATCCTGACCATCGACGTTAACAAACGCTGACGACGTGTTAGCTGTTCGCGCCCAGGCGCTCAGCGAAACGAGGCTGGCAATACAGCAGGCGCCATCCGACATGGCGCTCGGGTCGGGTGCGTCCGAAATCGTCGTCATGACGGCTTCGGGCATTCAGGCGGCGGCAGCCGAAACCACTCTGCAAGCGCGCATAGCACGACACTCCACGCCGTCCCCGGCTGGGCGGACGGCATGCTCTGCATCGTCGATCTGGTCAGACGGGCAGGCTTACGATCCGCCAAAGAACACTGGCTTCATCCCACTCGTGCTGGCCGGGTGACCCATCTGCTGCGTACCGTTGGTCGCAGGGCCGTAGCCGCTGCTCTGGCCTGCGGCAGTGGCGTTGGTGGTCGGCATGTAGGTAGGAAAGTCGACGGTATTCGCATTGGCCGGATTGAAGCCGGCTTGCTCGAGCTGAGCGATTTCTGTCTGCACTTGCGCGTGCGTCAGCGCCCCGTCCGACTGCGCCAGCGATGCAACTGGCACGGCCATGAGCGCGACCGCGCAAGCTGTGTGGACTAACGTCTTCATGATGGCCCGCCTCCTTGTTGGTTACTCCGGCTGACTCGCGCTTCGCTTTTCGCGGTCCAGCTGATCAAAGATTAGGTGAGGAACCGTACAGTGGTCGTTTATTTTTCATGGTAGCGGCCGCGCATCCGATACCGTACCTTCGGACACGAGCCGACATCATCGAAGCGTGGGTCAAGCAGCCGTTCGCGGGTCGTCGTCGAACATCCGCATTCCCGCGGGTGCCGTCGTCAAGAAAGCTCAGGTGCGCGTAATCGAAACCCCGCCGTCCACCAACGAAGCGGTACCCGTCACGAAGGACGAATCGTCGGAAGCAAGGTAGAGCGCCGAGCGGGCAATCTCTTCCGGCTTTGCGACCCGCTTGAGCGCGTGCAGCCCGGTCACAAACGTCTGCGATTCGGCCGTATCGTTCATACCGCGATACATCTCCGTGTCCACCGCGCCCGGGAGGATCGCGTTGACGCGCACGCCTTGCGGGTCGTATTCAGCCGCGAGCGCCTGCGTCAGTCCGATCAGGCCGGCTTTGCTCGCGGCATAGGCGGCGGTCCCCGGGAAGGCGAACGAGTAGCCGACGAACGTCGACGTGAAGGTGATCGACCCACCGCCTTGCTTGATCATTTCAGGAATCTGATGCCTGGCGCCGACAAACGCACTCGTCAGGTTAGTGGCCAGCGTCGCCGACCAGCCCGCTTCCGATACGCCTGTGGACGGTCCCATTTCACCGAGCGTCCCCGCGTTGTTGTAGGCGATGTCGAGGCGGCCGAAGCGGCTGACGGCGAGTTCGACCAGCGCTTTCGCGAATTCTTCGGATTGCACGTCCCCGGCCAGGGAGACAGCCGTACCGCCGTCGCGAGCCGGCGTTTCTGATCGGCGAGGACCTACGCGCAGGCCGGCTCGTCCAGGTATTGCCTGAATATCGTTTGCCGGATATCGATGTGCTCGCGCTGTATCCGAGCCGTTGCCACGTGAGCGCAAAAGTTCGTGCGGCAATCGATTTCCTGGTCAACGCGTTTTCGGGCGTGCCACCGTGGGACGAGACGTGAAGGGATGTCTGATGCGTGTCGGCAATCCGGAAACCGGATGCCTGCAATTATGGAAGAGGCCGCCGGGCACGCCGCGTTCGATAGCATGATTCAACTGGAATTCGGCCTGTCACCGTTCTTTAATGTGCCGTATGGTGCGTCATGCAGGAGACCTGGCACACCCGATGAAAACTGCACATTGAATTGCCGGCACGGTCGCCCTCCAACGAGTTCATGCGGTGGCAGGTCTGGATCAGCGATGTCCCGGAACAAGAACCGACGGGAGACATTCGTGAGAACATCCGACGCCATCATGGCTGGTCTGATCTGCTGTTCATGCGCAGCCGCGGCCTACGCCGCCGACATTAAGGGAGTCGGCAGCACGTTCGCCGCTCCTCTCTACACCCGATGGGCCGCCGACTACCAGAAGTCGGGTGGCAGCAGGGTGATCTATCAGGGCACGGGTTCGTCCGATGGGCTCAAGCAGGTCATCGCCCGGGAAGTCGACTTTGCGGGCTCGGACGCGCCACTGACCGACGATCAACTGACCCGCGACGGCTTGCGGCAATTTCCAACCGTAATCGGCGGCGTGGTACCCGTCGTGAATCTTCCGGGGCTCAAAGCCGGCGAGGTGATGTTGACGGGGCCGGTGATCGCCGAAATCTTTCTCGGCAAGATTCAGTTCTGGGACGACCCGGCAATCGTGCGGTTGAACCCAAATATCAAGATGCCTAACTACCCGATTGCCGTGGTGCGTCGCCAGGATGGCTCGGGCACGACGCTGATCTGGACTCACTACCTCGCGCAGGTCAGTCCGGAATGGAAGCGCAGGGTAGGCGAAGGCACCAGCGTGCGATGGCCGCTCGGCATCGGCGGTAAAGGCAACGAGGGCATTGCCACGTACGTCGGCTATCTGCCCGGCGCAATCGGCTATGTCGCATGGGATTTCACGAAACAGAACCGCTTGAAGTACGTTGCCATGACCAATGCGGCGGGTAATGTCGTTCAGCCCAGCGCCGCGACCTTCAAGGCAGCCGCGGCGAGCGCCGACTGGTCGGGTTCTCTCTCGCAATCGCTGACCAACCAGCCGGGCAAGGATGCCTGGCCGGTCATGGGCGCGACTTATGTGTTGCTCCCCGCGGCGCCGATCAAGCCGGGCCACGACGAAGCCACCTTGAAGTTTTTCGAATGGGCGTTGAGTCATGGTGGGCCGACGGTCAACGCGCTGGATTACGTACCGCTTCCGGAGCTGGTCGTGACGAAGATCCGCGCACAATGGCCCGCCGATACAGGCGAAAAGTCGGTGCAAAAAGCGTTCGCTGTGCCGTGACCACCTTGTGGCGGATCGGGGCGTTCTGTCAATGCTCACGGCTGCCAGACGACTTTGCGCTCTTCGAGAAACGTTCTGAAAAATCGCGCAATCGTGTCTTGCGCGTGTCGATTTCTCCTATGATCATTCGTCGTAGTCACTGGAGGCGCCGTTGCCTCCAGACACTTTCGTCTTCAAAGGGAAAACCCAAATGCGCGTCATGGTCATCATCAAGGCAACCCCCGAATCGGAAGCCGGGCAAATGCCGAGTACCGAACTCCTCACGGCGATGGGGCAGTACAACGAGCAATTGGTCAAGGCCGGCATCATGCATGGCGGCGACGGGTTGAAGCCGAGTTCGGCCGGCGCTCGCGTGAGGTTTTCAGGGAAGGACCGCACCGTCATCGACGGCCCGTTTGCGGAAACCAAGGAATTGATCGCCGGGTACTGGCTCTGGCAGGTTCAATCGATGGACGAAGCGATTGAATGGGTAAAGCGCTGCCCGAATCCGATGGTCAGTGATTCAGAGATCGAGATTCGCCCGTTCTTTGAGCCTGCGGACTTTGGCGAAGCTTTTACGCCCGAGCTTCAAGACGAGGAAAATCGTCTGCGCAAGCAAATTGACGGGCAGATCCGTTGACGATTTTCACCGCATCAGTCTGCGGGTACGAGCGCAATCCAGATCCGACTGTCTGAGACGCTATGCGGGCTTCCGATACGTAGTCCGGAAGCCCGATGCCACGGGTCGATGATTGCCGTCGTCAGTGGGTGTCGCCGGCCAACCGTTCGAAGCCGGTCAGTGCGAAGGTATCTGCTCGATCTTATCGGCGCTCAGGTCGCTCGGGAAGCAATGAGGATGCTCAAAGCCCATCGGAGATCCGCTCGTTGAATAGACGATGTTATCCGTGTTGTTCGGGCCTTGGCCGGCGGGTACAGTGCCGAGCCCCGCGAGCTTGCGCATGCGATAGGCAATCGCATGATCGGCGCAGGCGCTATCGCCGCTCACGCCCAATCCTCCGATGACTTTCCCTGCTGCATAAAGCGCGACGCCGCCGCCGAAGGTAATGACGCCGCCAAGCGTGTGTCCGATGCCGCTGCCCTGTTCGAGGAAGCGCGCGTTAAAAGGATTGGAATTATTCAGGCCGTAAAGGGAGCCGCCCGGCTGGGTGGCCGCGTAGAGATTTGCCGTCGATAGTGCGAGTGCGTCGTTGCTGAAACCGTTCGCGGTATAAGCCTTCGCGATTGCAATGGCCCGGCTACCGGGCCAGGCGTCGCCGGTCACGATCACGGAACACAGATGCCCCTGCCGATCGACAATGGCCGCCCACATCCGGTTAGGCTTGAAGATCCCGCCGTTCGCATCGGGCAGGTTCACGACCGTATGCAACTGCTTTTCCACCAATGCGACCGTACCTTGAGGCAGCGTGCATCGGGCTTGTGGGACATCATCATCGCCAGAGGCACGACTTTCGTGCGAAAAGGACGCAATACAAAACGCTGCGACAGCGACGGTAAGCATCTTACGCATGACGATTCTCCTGACGATCGATTTGACAGCAGGCACGCTGTGGGCGAGAACGCGAACAACCAATAGGACAGCCAATGAAATAAACAACTCATCGCTGTTGAATGTCGGTGGCGAGTTCCCGGCAGCGAACGTATCTCGTTGATCCGGGACTTCGTGTAAATAGTGAAGACCATTATGCAAGGGCAACTGGCCAAAACAGAGTGCCCGTCAGCCATGCCTGCCTGGCGTTCGACACTGCTACGGACACGAGCGACGATCGGCTCGCCAGAGCATGGTGCGGCGACGGTTTTGATCGATTGGATGGCGCGGCATATAGTTGGCGAGTGCGCAACACTTTCGTCGGAGATCGATGCAATGCCTTATCTACAGCTTGATGTAAACGATCACTACTCTGTCGAGAGCAAGAGACTGCTCGCGGCGAAAATGAGTGAGACCTATGCTCGGATGATGTCGGTTGACGTCAGGCGAATCAGCGTAGCGATTCGCGAACTCGGTCCCGGTAGCGTGTGGCGCATTGCGGAGGCGAGCGGGGAACCGGTGCCCGTTGCGTTGATGATGCTCGATATCAGAAGAGGGCGACCGCCGGAGTTGCGCATGGAGTTGGCCAAAGCACTTTGCGCGCTGTGCATCGAAATCCTTGGCTTGCGCGAGGACCGACTCAACGTTGAGTTCACCCAGCATTCGGGCGATGAGATGTATCACCCGGCACTCGGAGGTTACAGCCCGGAATGGGAGCCGGGCGAGCGATGAGGGTCCGACTTCCGCGGCCTGTATTTGCGCATGGCCGTATGAGGTCGGCGATATGCGGGAACAACGAGGGCGCCAGGATCGGATCCTCCTCTGTTGCGCCCCAACCTGAGCCAAAGTAGGAGGAGGACCATGAGCAGGCTTGCGACATACCTGGCAGGTAATCGGCGGACGCGACCGTGGTGGATTGTCTTGATCACGACGGTGTTCTGTTTCTTATGCCAGAGCGTCGTCGCGCAAGCGGACGACGGCGCGGCTCGCCTACGCGCGAAATATCAAAGTCTGACGCAGCAACTCGCGCACAACCAGTTTCAGCGACCGCTGTACCTCGAATCGCAGGAGTTGCCGTCGGCGCTCAAGGGCGATATTTACGGGGTGCTCGACTATCCTTTCGCGGTGGTCAGCGGCGCGCTCGACGACCCGACTCAGGGCCCGGCCAACTGGTGCGACGTGCTGATCCTGCATCTGAACACCAAATACTGCCACGCGTCGACCAGCGACAGCGGTACGATCCTCACCGTGAACATCGGCAAGAAAACCGAGGAATCGCTTTCGTCGTCGTACCGCGTGCAATTCAACTTTCGTGCGGTAGCGAGCACCCCTGATTATTTTCGCGTCGAGCTCACTGCCGCCACGGGTCCGCTGAGCACGAAAGACTACCGTATCGTGCTGGAAGCGATACCGGTGGGCGATAATCGCACCTTTATTCACCTGACCTACGCGTACGGATATGGCACGGCGGGACGGTTTGCCATGAAAACCTACCTGGCGACGATCGGCAGCAACAAGGTCGGCTTTTCCGCTACGCCCGATTCGTCGACGAGCGAGCCGCAATACATCGGCGGCGTGCGCGGCCTGGTCGAACGCAATACGATGCGCTACTACCTCGCCATCGATGCCTATCTTGGCGCGCTTTCCAGCCCGCCCAACGCCCGCCTCGACAAACGCCTCGCTGACTGGTTCGATGCGACCGAGCAGTATCCGCGGCAATTGCACGAGGTCAGCCGCGCCGACTATATGGAAATGAAGCACGACGAGTATCAACGTCAGCAGATCGCCCAGTGATCCGCGCAGCGGGCGGGGATCTGATCAATGCAACGCAATATCGCGTAGAAGGTTTTTTCGAGGGGATGTCGATCTGATGGTGCGTCGATCGTCGTTACCTGGTAAGACAATTGGTCAGGAACCTTGGATCTGCCGTTTTGCGCCAAGTCCGGCCGCCATCGTCATCCGACCTGGGAGCACACTGTGAACAGACTCGACAATCCGATCCTGCAAGTCCTGGAAGGCTACAAAGCCGCGGTATTGGCGAAAGACGTGGACGCGTTCGTTGCGCTATACGACCGCGATGCGGTGGTCTTCGACATGTGGGGGACATGGTCGTACCACGGCATCGCATCGTGGCGCGCCATGGTGGAGAGCTGGTTCGGTTCGCTGGGTACAGAACGTGTGATAGTCGATTTCAGCGAGGCGCGAACGATCGTCGCCGCGGACCTCGCCGTCGTCCACGCCTTCGCGACATATAAAGCCGTCGACGCCGACGGATTGGAACTGCGCTCCATGGACAATCGCCTCACCATGACGCTGAGGCAGCAGGCCGACGGATGGAAAATTGTCCACCAGCACACCTCCTCTCCGATCGAGGTCGGCACGGCGCAGGTAATTTTCAGGCGCTAGCGGTCTGGCGGTTCGACATCGCACGTCGGTTCGCGAATAATCACGGCTGCGTGACTTTCCAATTTGCGACGTACCTTCTGTTTAAAAGCAGCCATGAAACCATTGCTTGCCGGCCGCTGCCTTTGCGGTGCCGTCCATTACTCGGTAAGAGACGAATTTGTCTATGCGTTGAACTGCCACTGTTCAAACTGCCGGCGCGCGACCGGCTCGGCGTTCAAACCCTTCGCGGGAATCGAGCGCGACAAGCTGCGCATCACTCGGGGCGAAGACAGCCTGTTGATTTTCGGCGATGAGCGAGCGTCGCATGACGTGCGCTGCAAAATATGTGGAAGCCTGATGTTCTCAGTGGTTCGTCAGGGACAGTACGTTCACGTCACGCTGGGAACACTCACGGACTCGCCCGCCATGTCTCCCACTGCCCACATGTTCGTGGGTTCAAAGGCACCGTGGTATTCGATCACTGACCAATTGCCGCAACACGACGAATTCGGGTGAGTCTCTTTCCTATCGCAACATCGACTCGAAAGATCGCACCACAGCGGCGTTGAATCGCTGATGGAACGCCGTCCGATCGAAGCCCGGCGCGCTGTCGCAGATCTCCGGGCGCAGCCGCGTGAGACGCGCATCGCAAGGTGGCAGAAAGTCGTAGTGGCCGGCGTTCGCCACCACGCGATAGTCGGGAGCGCGGGGCAGGTCGTCCCGCCCCGGCTCGTCGTACCAGGGATGCGGCTGATGACGATCACCAGCCGATGAAGCTGCGCGGGCCGGCGCCAGAGTTGCAGCACGCGGCTCTGGTCATCGAAAGTGTCGCCGGCGTGGCTGACCGCCGCCGCGACGAAGCCCGCGCGAGCCAGCGCGAGCGCCGTGCCGTAATGGGCGCCGTACCAGCCGCCGCCCCGTGCGACAGCACGATCAGCGGCAGGCGATGGCCTGCTATCGGCGCGCCGGCCGCGACGGTCTGGGTGACGTCGCCCAAGGCGTGCGGCGTGGCCGGCGCATCGGTGGGATACCAGATTCCGGCCGTGAGCGGCGGCTCGGCGCCATTCGGTATGTCGACCTTCTGAAAGCCGACCCCGGCGGCGAGGGCAGGCGCGCCAGGCGTCATGGCCAGAAGAAGGGCGACGATGGCCATCAATCTCGCGGTTTTCTCCATGACTGTCGGCGGCGGGCTGAGCTCCGGACGGCTCGAGGCTATGAGACCAAAGTCCAATTGAATATTTCAGGCGCGGGTTCAATAGTAGTGAAACGCCGCGTTCTGTCGACGACAAAGCCGGCGCGATCCTCTTCCTAAGATGCCGGAATTGCAGGCAGGCCTTGGTATTGGCGTCAAGAACGTTCCAGTGGGTTTGAGTTTTCAGGCCTATCACGGTGTCGCCGCCGAACCGCGACGCGACTGGCGGGAGAACGACTTATGCTGCTCACACCGATTCCCCAACGGACTCCGTCCCGAGAGATGCTCGACGTCCTGATCCGCGCCGGACTCGTCGCGGTCCTGGCCGTATTCTGTTTTCGGATCTTCGCGCCGTTTCTTAACCTGATGGCCTGGTCGGTGATTCTTGCGATCACGCTCTATCCGCTGCAGGTCCTGCTTCGCTCCATGCTCGGCGGCAAGGATGGCCTGATCGCCACGCTGATCGTCCTTGTCGCGCTTGTCGTGATTCTGGTGCCAACGTATGCGCTGGGTCTCGCGGTAGCCGATTCGGTCGAGAAATCGATCGCCATTGCCAGGAGCGGTAGCTTCCGGATTCCGCCTCCCGCGGAGTCGGTGGCGAGTTGGCCGCTGGTCGGCCATCGTGTGTACGACTTCTGGCAACAGGCATCGACGGACCTGACCGGTCTTGCGCATAAATTCGCCCCGCAGCTGAAGGAGGCCGGGCTCGCTGTGCTTGCAACGGTGACGGGTCTCGGTGCCGGCCTGGTGATATTTTTCGTCGCGCTGATCGTCGCAGGAATCCTGATGGCCCACGGTGAGAAAGGCTATCACAGCGCGGTGCAGATCGCCTCGCGCATCTCGGGCCCCGAGAACGGCGCTCAGATCGCCGACTTGTGTACGGCGACGATTCGCGCGGTGGCCCAGGGGGTAGTGGGCATCGCGTTTATCCAGATGCTGCTGATCGGCATCGGCTTCGTCGTGAAGGGGATACCCGGCGCGGGGTTGCTCGCGCTGGCCGTGCTGCTGCTCGGCATCATGCAATTGCCGGCCACGCTGATCACCATTCCGGTGATCGCCTTCGTGATCGTCACGGACGGCGTGAACACCGCAAACATCATCTTCTCGGTTTACGTGTTCGTCGCGGGTCTCGCCGACAACGTGCTCAAGCCATTGATGCTTGGCCGTGGCGTCGCGGTGCCGATGCCCGTCGTGCTGATCGGAGCGCTCGGCGGCATGGTGACGGGAGGCGTCATCGGGCTATTCGTTGGGCCCGTGATGCTGGCCGTCGGTTATCAGCTGTTCTGGCGCTGGGTCCGAGACCAGCCTCAACCCAGGCAACCCACGCAACCCACGCAGACCCACGAACAGAAGCAGACCTGAAGCTCGAGGATGGCTCCGTGTCACCGTTGATGCGTCCGTACGGGATCGCAGTGCTTTTCGGGGCGGCGGTTGGCCTGAGCGGATGCATGCGGGTGGGCCCGGACTTCAAGCCGCAGCATGAAGCGTGGAGCGAGCACTGGAGTAGCGAATCGATCACGCGGGTCACGCAACCGGGTGCACAGCCCGATGTGCGCCAGTGGTGGCTGATCTTCGACGATAGGAATCTCGAACGTCTGATCGCCGAAGCCGACGCGAACAACGGCGACCTGAAGATCGCCGGACTGCGCGTGCTCGAGGCGCGCGCACAGCTCGGCATCGCGCTCGCGGGACGCTATCCGCAGGTGCAGCAGGCGAGTGCCGATGCACTGGCTTCGGCGCGCAAGCGCTCGGATGGTTCCAATCCGCGCTCGGGGGTCTTCGTGCAGTACGGCGCGGGCTTCAGCATCGGCTGGGAACTCGATTTCTGGGGACGTTTCAGCCGCGCGATCGAATCGGCCGACGCCGCGTTCTTCGCCGCGCAAGCCAACCGCGACGATGCGCTGGTTCTGTTGCACGCGCAGGTCGCGGATACGTATTTCACGCTGCGGGTCGCGCAGGCGCGGCTACGTATCGCTCGCGAGAACGCCCAGTTGCAAAAGCGCAGCTACGACATCGCTCAAAAGCTCTTCAAGGCTGGCGAATCCGACGAACTCGACTTCCAGCAGGCGAAGACGCAGTACCTTGGGACGCTGAGCAGCATCCCCGATCTCGAAAGCCAGATCGTGCTTGCGCGTCATGCGCTGTCGGTGCTGATCGGGCGAGCGCCGGGTCCGCTGCCGGAACTCGACGTGCAGGCGGGCAAGGATGGCGTGGTGCCGCTGGTGGATCATGCGGTGCTGCAGGACGTGCCGGCCGATCTGCTGTTGCGCCGCCCTGACGTTCGCGCGGCCGAGTACCAGATGGCTTCGCAGTCGGCGCTCATCGGCGTTGCGCAAGCGGATCTGTACCCGTCGGTATCGTTGCTCGGCACGCTGACGTGGACCGCCAGTTCGCTCGCGGGCGCACCGAGCACACTGCTCTTTGCCGCGGGCCCGAGCGTGACGTGGAACGTGTTCGACTACGGCAGGATCACGAACAACGTGCGCGTCCAGGACGCACGGCTGCAAGAGTTGACGGTCGCTTATCAGAACACGGTGCGCGAGGCGGCCCGCGAGGCCGACGATGCCGCGACGGCGCTGCTCGCCGCCTTGCAGCGCGACACCATTCTGAATGACGCGCAGGGCGCGGCGCGGCGCTCGCTGACGCTGGCCAATACGATCTATCGGGAAGGGTATTCGGACTTCCAGCGGGTTCTCGATGCTCAGCGCGCGCTGTTCGCGCAGCAGGACGCGTACGTGGTCAATCGCAGCAATGCGCTCGGCAGTGTCATCGCGCTTTACAAGGCGCTCGGCGGCGGCTGGGAAACCGAACAGCCGCTCGTCGACGCGGCGACGCGCGCGCAGATGCGGCAACGCACCGATTGGGGCGACCTGCTCGACCAAACGGCGCCGTCTTCCGGTACGCCGGGGCAAGCCGAAGGGGCGTCACGATGAGCGATACCCAGGATACCCGCGAGCCTCGAACCGCCGCCCCGCCGAAGTCGTCGACGCCTGCCGCCGACCCTTCGGGCAGGGCGGTCAAATGGGTCGTCTGTCTGATCGTGCTGAGCCTGATCTGGTATCTGCTGGCGGACCGTTTCACGCCGTATACGCAGCAGGCGCGGATTCAGGCCTATGTCGTGCCCGTCGCCGCCGAGGTGTCGGGACGCGTGACGCGGGTGTTCGTCCATAACAACCAGGATGTCAACGCGGGGGACGTGCTGTTCGAAGTCGATAGCGAGCCCTACCGCATTGCCGCTGACCGCGCGCGCGCCGATCTGGAGTCCACGCGCCGGCAAGTCGGTGCCAGCACGGCCGGTATCGAGTCGGCACTCGCGGCGTCGCGGGCCGCCATCGCGAACGAGGTCAAGGCGCGCCAGGACAGCGACCGTCTCGAGCGGCTCTATCGTGAAGACGAGGGCACCGTCTCCCTGCGACGCCTCGAGGTCGCGCGGGCGACACATGAACAGGCGCTAAGCCAGGTCGACGGGGCCCGTGCCGAAGTCGAGCGGGCGCGGGAGCAGCAGGGCGGAAGCGAGGCGGAGAATGCGCAGTTGCGCAGCGCCGCTGGCGCGCTGGAGAAGGCCGAACTCGATCTCGCCAACGCGCGGATCAGAGCCCGCTCGAGCGGCGTCGTGACGGATCTGCGCACGGAAGTCGGTCAGTTCGCCGCGGCGGGCAATCCGGTCATGACGCTGATCGCGATCCGCGACGTGTGGGTCAGCGCCGACATGACGGAGAACAATCTGGGCCATCTCAAACCCGGCACGCGCGTCGAGATCGCATTGGACGTGCTGCCCGGCGAAGTGTTCGGCGGGCGGGTTCGCAGTGTCGGCTATGGCGTGAGCGTGGGGCAGAGCACGCCGGCGGGCAGCCTGCCCACCGTGCAGAATAGCCGCGACTGGCTGCGTCCCGCGCAGCGTTTCCCGGTAATCGTCGAATTCGACGACAGCGAGCGCGCGCGTCTGCGCGATCTGCGGGTGGGCGGGCAGGCCGAAGTGATGGCGTTTCCGACCCAGGGCAATCCGCTCAATCCGCTGGGACATGCGTTCATCCGGCTGATGAGCTGGCTCTCCTACGTCTATTGAGAAGCCCATGCAGCCCGTGACCCAGCGCCTCGGTTATCGCGCGATACGCGTGGCCATCGGAACGGCGATCGCTCTTGCCGTCAGCTTTGGACTCGATTTCCCGATACCCGTCGTCGCGCCGGTATTCACGGTTTTTTTGCTGGCCACGCAGAATCGCCCGCTATCGTTGAAGGCCGGCGTGATTCTTTCGCTGGTCGTGGCGTCGACCACCGGCAGCGGCCTGCTCCTCGTTCCGTTGCTTCGTCACTATGCGTTGGCCGGCGTCATGATCGTCGGCCTCATGCTGTTCTTCGCGTTTCGTTACGGGCTGCGTGGCGGCAACAATCTCGTCGCGACTTTTCTGGTCGCGGGACTGACGATGATTTCCGCCGCGGGCACGGCAGACTTCGAACTGGCCCTGACGGTCGTCGGCGCGCTGGCGAAGGGACTTCTGCTTGCCGTGCTGGCGTCGACGCTGGCGCACAGATCGTTTCCTGAAAGCATGGGCGCGCGAGAACAGCCCGCCGCGGCAGCGATGGCGGAAGACGAGGCGGCCTATCTCGCGCTGCGTGCCGCGCTCGTCGTCATGCCGGCCTATCTGCTCGCGATGACCGACCCGGCGAACTACATGCCGATCATCATGAAGTCCGTCAGCCTCGGCAGACAAACCTGCACGACCTCGGCCCGCGGCGCCGCACGCGATCTGATCGGCTCGACGCTGCTCGGCGGTCTGCTCGCCATCGCGTTCTGGTTTGCGCTGAGGCTGTTCGTGCATTTGTGGATGTTCTTTCTGTGGATGCTGTTGTTCGGCCTGCTGGTGGGACGCAAACTGTACGGCCTGCAACCCACGCGTTGTTCGCCGGGCTTCTGGCTGAACAGTCTCGTGACGATGATCATTCTGCTCGGGCAATCGGTGCAGGACAGCGTGGCGGGCAAGGATGTCTACACCGCGTTTGCCGTGCGAATGGGGCTCTTTCTGGCCGTAACGGCCTATGCGTATTTGATGCTTCTGTTTTTCGAGCAGCACCGCCGTGCGGAGTGAGGCGGCGCGGCATGCTGCAAAGCCGACCGGTGATCGCAACAGGAGCGTGTAATGGGAAATGCGACAGGTGATGGCGCGGTCCGTCCTCGGGCTGGTGAGATCCTGAAGGAAATGGCGATAACCCTGTGGTATCTGAGAGCGATTCTGATCGGCCTGCTTCTACTGTTCGTCCTGCTGACGTTTGGCATGTACTACTGGGGCGCGCCCGTCGAGACAGCGAACCGGACACCGTCGCCGCTGGGTGAAACCGTGTACTTCTGCGCGATCACGGCGCTCACCATCGGGTACGGCGATGTGGTGCCCACTTCGGCGTTCGGCCGGATCGACGCCGCATGCCTCGGGCTGATCGGCGTGGTATTCACCGGCTTGATCGTGGCTGCGGCTGTACGAGGCGTGCAGGAGGCCGCGCATCGGGCGGAAAGGACGGGATAGCGAGGCGCGGAACAGAATGAGACGGGCTGGACGGTTTTGAAGGCCGCAGTCAAGGCGGGACGTATTCAGGTCATTCGTGAATGAGGTTCAAGTCCCTGCCTGACTTTTTCTAAACCACATCGGCTAATTGCCTTCCGGCATTTTCGACGAATGATGGCTGGTAATCAGCCACTTGTGCCCATTCCACGCGTAGGTGAACGTATAGCGCGCCTTGACGACCGAGCCGTCCGCGAACTTGAAGGTGTAGAGCCCCGAGTCGATCGCGGTGTTGCATTCGATCATGATGTCGCGGAAGTCGATCGTGCCGACCGGTTTGTTTTCGAGGAAGTGTTTGAAATAGTCGAGTTTTTCGTCGGCGGTCAAACGCGGCTTGTTCGAGACGGTCGGCAGCAGGATCGAGTTCGGCGCGTAGTTCGCCACGACCTTCTGCGGGTCGCCGGTTTTCAGCGAGTCGTTCCAGCGATCGAACAGTGCGGAAATCTGCTTTTCCGAGGTGGGATGGCAGGCTTCGGACCTCGCGAATGCGCTGCCATGGGCCACGACCGCAACTATCGCAAAGACGACGGACGGCCCGTCTACGCGAATGCTCATGACGCCCTCCGCGATCGCTGCCGGTGGATTGTTCCGCCAGTAAATCGAAACTGCGCACGGCATATCCGCCACAGCATCGACATTAGAGGACAAGAACCCTGGTTATTTGCGTCGGTTCAGCCCGCTTCTTCGAGAACCACGACACTGCGTGCCTCCACGCGAAATTGATCGCTTTCGAGAATGCCCTGTTGCGCCGCTTGCACGATGTCATGCGGACTGTCGCGCGCGGTATCGACGATACGCCGCCAGTGCCGCTCTTCGCGGGGCGCGGGCAACTGGACCGTGCGGGCGCAATCGTCCATGTTGAACACCGCGTGCAGTGCCGGCTCGCCAGGTTCTTCGCCGCCCAGCGTGACGGCGAGAAGCCGCGCGCCTGGATCATGCCAGCCCGGCTCGTTCAGGCGCTCGCCGTGCCATCCCGCATCCGGCCGGGTCTGCCCCGGCGTGGGCCGGCCGGTCAGGAAATACCGCCGCCGCAAACTTGCGTGGCGTTTGCGCAGCGCGATCAGCTCACGCACGAAGCGCGACATGGCCGAGCCGGCTTCAGTGGGTGTCCAGTCGAACCAGCTGAGCGTGTTGTCCTGACAATAGGCGTTGTTGTTGCCGCGCTGGCTGCGCAGCACCTCGTCGCCGGCGAGCGTCATCGGCACACCCAGACTCAGGAACAGGATGGCCATCGCGTTGCGCGCCTGGCGATGTCGCAGACTGAGAATCTGGGCGTCGCCGGTCCCGCCCTCGGCGCCACAGTTCCACGACAGGTTATCGGAGCTGCCGTCGCGATTCTCGTCGCCGTTGGCTTCGTTGTGCTTCGACCCGTAGCTCACGAGATCGATCAGCGTGAAGCCGTCGTGGCACGTCACGAAGTTGATGCTGTTGTTGGGCAGCCTGCCGTCGTCCGCATAGAGGTCCGAGCTGCCCGCGATGCAGGTCGCGACCGCCCCGATGAGCCCCGGGTCGCCGCGCACGAAACGGCGAATCACGTCCCGATAGCGGCCGTTCCACTCGGCCCACGCCATGCCGGGAAAGGCGCCGACCTGATACATCCCGGCGGCGTCCCACGCCTCCGCGATCAATGGCACGCGCGACAGCACACGCGAAGACTCGATCGCCCAGGGCAGCGGTGGATCGACCATCAGCTCGCCGCGCTGGTCGCGCGCGAAGATACTCGCCAGATCGAACCGGAAGCCATCGACGCCGAGTTCTTCCACCCAGTATTCGAGGCAGCGCACGATGAACGTCGTCACCAGTGGATGGTTGCAATTGATCGTGTTGCCGCAGCCGGTGTAGTCCCGGTAGCGGCGCCGGTCGGCCGCGTCGAGGTGGTAGAAGATATCGTTGACGAGGCCCTTGAAGTTGATGACGGGGCCCGTCTCGCCCGCTTCGGCCGTATGGTTGAACACGACGTCGAGCAGCACGGCGATGCCCGCGGCGTGCATGGCGTCGGTCAGCGCGCGAAACTCCTGGGGCGCGCGCGCGGGATCGCGGCAGTAGCGAGGATGCGGGCTGTAATAGCTATGCGTGCTGTAACCCCAGTAGTTGCTCAGGCCGAGGGCCGCCGTGGCGGGCGGAACGTCCTGTTCGTCGAAGGCCATCACCGGCAGCAGCTCGACGTGGGTCACGCCAAGCTGCGTCAGGTACGGAATCTTTTCGATCAGGCCGGCGAAGGTGCCGGGATGCTGCACGCCGCTCGACGGATCACGTGTAAAGCCGCCGACATGCAGCTCGTAGATGATCGCGTCGTCGAGTCCGCGCGAGATACGCCCAGAGGACGAGGGCAGGGGTTCCGTCACGATCGCGCGGTGGGTTTTGTGCCCGTCGGGATTCGGCTGGCCGACCGCAGGCCGCGTCCACAGCACGTCGCTGACCGCGCGGGCATACGGGTCGAGGAGTTCCCTGTCGGGGTCGAACGCGTAGCCGCTAGAGCGCGTATCGCGCGGACCGTCCACCCGCCACGTGTAGTAGGTGCCGAACGGCAGCGCTTCGACCATCACATGCCAGTAGTAGAAGGTTCGGTTGCAAGCGGCGGCGAGCGTGACGATCTGGAACGGCTCGGGGCTGTCAGCCGCGTCGTACAGCAACAGCTCGACGCGCGTCGCGTGACGGCAAAAGATGCAGAAATTGATGCCGCCGGGCACCGCCGACGCGCCCACGGGAAACCGCGACCCGCAGCGAACCGCATGAGCACGCACCGATCCCGTTTCAGGGTCATTGATCAAGGGTGATCCTCATCGGGCGGATCTTCCAGATCTTGTCGCAGTATTCGCCGATGGCGCGGTCGGAAGAGAACTTGCCCGAGCGCGCGGTGTTCAGGATCGACATCCGGGTCCAGCGCCGCGTGTCCTGCCAGGCGGCGCTCACGTCGTCCTGACGCGCCACGTAGGCGGCATAGTCGGCGAGCACGAGAAACGGGTCCGCGCGCATCAGATTGTCGATCAGCGGGCGGAACATCTCGCGGTCTCCTCGCGAGAAATGACCGTCGGCGATCAGTTGCAGCACTTCGCTCAGTTCCGCGTCGTCCTTCAAATAGTCCGCGGGGCGATAACCCGCGCGCTTCACACGTTCCACTTCGTCGGCGGTCAGGCCGAACAGGAAGAAGTTTTCGTCGCCGACCTCTTCGCGGATTTCGACGTTGGCGCCGTCGAGCGTGCCGATCGTCAACGCGCCGTTCATCATGAACTTCATGTTGCCGGTGCCCGATGCTTCCTTGCCGGCCGTCGAAATCTGCTCGGACAGGTCGGCGGCAGGGTAGATGAAGTGCGCGTTCTTCACATTGAAGTCCGGATAGAAGACGACTTTCAGACGCCCGTTCACCACCGGGTCGTTATTCACGACTTCGGCGATGCCGTTGATCAAACGGATGATCAGCTTGGCCGTCGCGTAGCCGGGCGCCGCCTTGCCGCCGAATACGAAACAGCGCGGTGTCAGCGCAAGCTGTGGATCACGCAGCAGGCGCCGGTACAGCGTGACGATCAGCAACGCGTTCAGATGTTGCCGCTTGTATTCGTGGATGCGCTTGACCTGCACGTCGAACAGCGCGGCGGTGTCAACGCCGATGCCCGTGACGCCCCGGATATGCTCGGCGAGCACGGCCTTGTTCGCCTGCTTCACGCTGCGCCAATGCTGCTGAAACGTGGCGTCGTCGGCATAGGCTTCGAGCTTGCGCAGTCGCGCGAGATCAGTGACCCAGCCAGCGCCGATGGTCTCGTCGAGCAGCCGCGCGAGCGCCGGATTGCAAAGCAGCATGAAACGGCGCGGCGTGACGCCGTTCGTGATGTTGTGAAAACGCTCGGGCCACAATTCGGCGAAGTCCCGCAGCACGGTCTGCTTGAGCAGCCCGGAATGCAGTTCGGCGACGCCGTTGACCGCGTGGCTGCCGACCGTCGCCAGATGTGCCATGCGCACGAGCTTGTCACCGCGCTCGTCGATCAGCGACATGCGTTCGATGCGCGCGTCGTCGCCCGGATAGCGCTGCCGCACCTCGTCGAGGAAGCGGCGGTTGATCTCGTAGATGATTTCGAGCAGGCGCGGCAGCAGGTTGCGCATCAGCGGCAGCCCCCAGGTTTCGAGCGCTTCGGGCAGCAGGGTGTGATTGGTATACGCGAGCGCGCGCCGCGTGATGTCCCAGGCCTCATCCCACGGCACCTGCCTGTCGTCCACCAGCAGACGCATCAGCTCGGCGACGGCGATCGACGGGTGCGTGTCGTTCAACTGCACGTTGAACAACTGCGCGAAGTGTCCGACCGGTTCGCCCTTGATTTCGAGCAGGCGCAGCATGTCCTGCAGCGAGCACGACACGAAGAAGTATTGCTGCGCGAGACGCAGGCGCTTGCCGATCTCGGGCTCGTCGTTCGGATACAGCACCTTCGACAGCGTCTCGGAGATGACCTTTTCGTTGACGGCCTCGTAATAGTCGCCGGCGTTGAAGTCCTGCAGGTCGAACGACTCGACCGCCTCGCTCTTCCACAGCCGCAAGGTGTTGCACGTGTTGACGTGATAGCCGGGCATCGGCGTGTCGCAAGCCACGCCCTTGACCTGCCGTGTGGGTGTCCAGCGCACGCACAGGTGCCCCTGTGCATCGGTTTCGTTGTGTGTGCTGCCGCCGAACCCCACGTAGTACGCAACCTCCGGGCGCACGATCTCCCATGGATTGCCCTTTTGCAGCCACTTGTCGGTGGTTTCGACCTGCCAGCCGTCGCGAATCTGCTGGTCGAAGATGCCGAACTCGTAGCGGATGCCATAGCCGATGGCCGGTATTTCCAAACTTGCGAGCGAATCCAGATAGCAGGCCGCGAGGCGGCCAAGCCCGCCATTGCCGAGCCCCGGCTCTTCCTCGAGTTCGAGCAGCATATCGAGGTCGACGCCGAGCGCGCGCAGCGCTTCGCGTGCGTTGGCCTCGATGCCGAGATTGACGAGGTTGTTGCCGAGTTGCGGGCCGATCAGGAACTCGGCGGACAGGTAGCAGGCGACCCGCGCATCGCTTCCGGCGTAGGTCTGTACGGAGGTTGCCCAGCGGGCCAGCAGCCGGTCGCGCACGCTATACGCGAGGGCCATGTACCAGTCATGCGGGGAAGCGATCGCCGGATAGCGGCCCCGCAGGCACAGCAGATTGTCGAGCACGCCGCGTTGGAGCGCGGCGGCGCTCAGGCCGGTGCGCGCTGCATCCGCGCTTTGCTGCGAGGTCGTGGTGGGAGCGTCGGCCATGATGCTTTCCTCGGTGCATGCTGCGCGTGACGTTCAGAAGGGCCAGACCCAGTCGGCGACCTCGGCGCGGTCCGTGCCATGCGTGTGCGCATAGTTCAGGTTGCTGACGATCGCGTTCCTCATGTCTTCCCTGAGATGCGCGGATCTGCCCTGCAAGCGCGGCACGCGGTCGAGCACGTCGATCACCAGATTGAAGCGGTCCACCTGATTGAGAATCGCCAGTTCGAGCGGCGTGTTGATGTTGCCTTTCTCCTTGTAGCCCCGCACGTGCAGATTCTCGTGATTGCGAAAGCGATAGGCGAGCTTGTGGATCAGCCACGGGTAACCGTGGAAATTGAAGATCACCGGCTTGTTGGTCGTAAACAGGCTGTCGAATTCGCGTTCGGTCGAGCCGTGCGGGTGCTCGCTCGCCGGCTGCATCCTGAACAGGTCGACCACGTTGACGAAACGCAGCTTCAGTTCGGGCAGACGCTCGCGCAGGATCGCCGTCGCGGCCAGCGCTTCCTGGGTCGCGACGTCGCCGCACGAGGCCATCACCACGTCCGGTTCGGCGTCCTCGTCGTTGCTCGCGCGCCGCCACACGCCGATGCCTTTGGCGCAGTGCACGACGGCTTCGTCGATGGTGGTGAATTGCAGGTGTTTCTGCTTGTCGGCGACGATCACGTTGATGCAGTCGGTGGTGCGCAGACAGTGGTCGGCGACCACCAGCAGCGTGTTCGCGTCGGGCGGAAGATAGACGCGCGTGACCGAGGGGCTCTTGTTGGTGACGAGATCGATGAAGCCGGGGTCCTGATGCGAAAAGCCGTTGTGATCCTGCCGCCACACGGTCGACGACAGCAGAATGTTTTCCGCCGACACCCACGCGCGCCACGGCACGTGATTGCGGCTGATGTCGAGCCACTTCGCGTGCTGGTTGAACATCGAATCCACCACGTGCGCAAACGCTTCATAGGTATGGAAGAAGCCGTGGCGGCCCGTCAGCAGATAGCCTTCGAGCCATCCCATCAGCGTATGTTCGGACAGCATCTCCATCACGCGGCCGTCGCGCGCCAGTTCGCCGCCGTCCTCGTCCTCGGGGAGCATCTCGGCCATCCACACCTTCTTGCTGACCTCGTAGATCGACTGCAGACGGTTCGAGGCCGTTTCGTCCGGGCCGAACACGCGGAAGGTGTTCATGTTCGCGCGCATCGTGTCGCGCAGAAATTCGCCGAGTGGCCGCGTGTTCTCCTGCAGCACCTTGCCCGCGTGCTGCACATCCACCGCGTACGCGCGGATGTCGGGCAGCTTCAGTTCGCGGCGCAGCACGCCGCCGTTCGCATGCGGATTGGCGCTCATGCGGCGCGGGCCTCGGGGCGACAGCGCCTTGAGTTCGGGGATCAGCCGGCCCTCGGCATCGAAAAGTTCGGCGGGCCGGTAGCTGCGCATCCATTCTTCGAGCACTTCGAGATTCGCGGAGTTGTTGCGCACATCGGAAAAAGGCACCTGATGCGAGCGCCACGAGCCTTCGACCTTGTGCCCGTTGATCTGCTTCGGTCCGGTCCAGCCCTTTGGCGTGCGCAGCACGATCATCGGCCAGAGCGGCCGCTCGAGATTGCCGTTCGCGCGTGCCTGCTGATGAATTGCGCGAATTTCGCCGAGCACGGTATCGAGCGTGTGCGCCATCTTCCGATGCATTTCCGCGTGATCCGATCCTTCGACGAAATGCGGCGTGTAGCCGTAGCCGACAAAGAGCGCTTCCAGTTCTCTGCTGCTGATGCGCGACAGGATGGTCGGATTGGCGATCTTGTAGCCGTTCAGATTGAGGATCGGCAGCACGGTGCCGTCGTGGGCCGGGTTGATGAATTTATTCGAATGCCACGCGGTGGCGAGCGGCCCGGTCTCCGCTTCTCCATCGCCGACCACGCAGGCCACGATGAGGTCCGGGTTGTCGAGCACGGCGCCATACGCATGCGACAGGCTGTAGCCGAGCTCGCCGCCCTCATGGATGGACCCGGGCGTCTCCGGCGTCACATGCGAACCGATATGGCCGGGAAACGAGAACTGCTTGAAGAACTTCTGCATGCCCTCGGCATCCGCGCTCTTGTCCGGATAGATCTCCGAGTAGGTGCCTTCCAGATAGGTGGGGCCGAGCACGCCCGGTGCGCCGTGTCCGGGACCGGCCATGAAGACGACGTCGAGATCGTCGCGTTTGATCACGCGGTTCAGATGCGCCCAGACGAACGATAACGCCGGGCTCGCGCCCCAGTGTCCGAGCAGGCGATACTTGACGTGTTCGACTTTCAGCGGCTCCCGCAGCAGCGGGTTGTCCAGCAGATAGATCATGCCGACCGAAAGATAATTGCATGCGCGCCACCACGCATCGATCAGCTGAAGTTCGTCGCTGCCGAGCGCGGTCTGCTGCGAAGCGTCCGCCGCGGGATGTTTGCCCATACCGACGTCTCCTGTGCTTGCAGCCGCAACCCGAGGGTGTGGATCGTGTCGGGCCCGCTGCGCAGGCGCTTCGATGATTGATGGGGCCCGAATCGCGCCTGTTGGCGGACCTCTACAACCGGGTATTCTTCGCCAGCCGATGAACATCCATAACGCAGAATATGTTACTGCGCGAAGATTGCAAGGATGATCTGGCACCGTCTCGCGCGGCCTGCGAAACGGCGGCTTGTATTCAGGCCGCGATCCGATGTTCGTAGAACGGCCGGTCCCGATCATCGAGAATCGCGTACGACGCTGCCAGATCGCGCGGATCGGGATTCAACCACGCGTCGATATGCTCAGGCTTGATCGGAATGATGCAGCGATCATGGCCTGCAGCGGCCACCTCGGGTGGCGGATCATCGGTGATGGCCGCGAAGGACAATAGATCGGGCTCGCCTTTGCCGCTCCAGCGGGACCATAAGCATGCGACCAGCATGTCGTGAGGCGGATTGGGCCGGAACTCGAGCCGGACATTTTCATCTTTCTCGCCGGGCGCCGGTTCACGGCCTTCCATTCGCGCGCGCGAGACGTTCTCATAGAAAGAACTGGCCAGCACGAGTCCATGCGAATAGCCGAATAGCGCTTTCCAGAAACTTTCGAGACTGTCCCGACGAGCGTTGTACGTGCCGGGATAGCGGGTGTCGTACGATGCGGGCTTGCCGGCCAGGCGGCACTGATAGCGCATCGGTTCGACGACGCGCTGGCCATTCTCCATCACCATCACCGGCGCGTAGTAGCCTGGAAAGATGCGCGAGTCGTCTGCTTTGGGAGCGGTTCGGCCGAGGTCGTCGAGTCGCTCGAGCGTGCGGTCGATCTTGTCTTTGGCGATCCGTTTGCTCTCGGTCGCCACCTTGGTGGCTTTGGTCTGCAAAGAGCGCTCGGCATCGGCGAAGCGGGTGCGCTGTTTGAACAGTTCCTGTTCGAGCTTCACGGTCTGCTGCGATTTGAAGCGCTCGATCAGCGCCCAGACTTCCCGTTCCGCGTCGGACTGCGGTTCCGAGAAGGCGTCTTCCATCGCTTTGGGAATCCTGGCCTGACCGTCCTCTGCGCGTTCGAAGAAAAGACGCGCGAATTCCTCGATGCTCATGTGCGCGCCGAACATGCGGACGTAGCGCCGGTAGTCCGCCAGAATCTGAGCCGAATAGCACATGGATGCCTCCGTTTGCTGTTCCGATGATACGCATTTACGCGCTCGCGTCAGCAGAAGTCTCTACTCGTCGTCTGCAACTCGCCCAGCAGATGAGACATGTCGACGAGCCGCTGCGCGACGAGATGCCGTACTTCTCCCTGACACTGCCACGTGCCGTATACGGCGAGCAGCGCGGCGCCCAACGCTTCTTTGCGCTGTTTTTCGAGCAGACTCGGCCAGATGATCACGTTGACGTTGCCGGTCTCGTCTTCGAGCGTGACGAACACGACGCCCTTGGCCGTGCCAGGACGCTGACGCACCGTCACCAGTCCGCAGCCGCGCGCGAGGCGGCCGTCGCGATAGGTCCGCAGCGTCGAGGCCGGCATCAGCCGGTTCGCGAGCAACTGCGGCCGGAGCAGTTCCAGCGGATGGCGGTTGAGCGTCAGGCCGAGCGAACGGTAGTCGGCGACGATGTCGTTCGCTTCGCTCGGTGCGCCCAGTTCGGGCGTTTCGTCCTGAGTCGCCGCGGCCGCGAGCATATCCTTGTCCGGCACCGCGACGACCGACTGCCACAGCGCTTCGCGGCGGTTTCCCGCGAGCGCTGCCAACGCATTCGCATCCGCGAGCGCATGCAGGTCTTTGCGGTCGAGCTGCGCGCGGCGCGCGAGATCGTTGACGCTCGCGAACGGGCGAACCGCGCGCGCGTTCTCGATTCGTTCGGCGGCGCCGTCCTTCATGCCGCGCAGCAGCGAAAGACCGAGACGCACGGCAGGGCGCGTTGCCCCCGCACGGTGTTCGAGCGAGGAGTCCCAACCGCTGATCGTCACATCGACCGGCAACACCGTGACGCCGTGCCGCTGCGCATCCTGAACCAGTTGCGACGGCGAATAGAAGCCCATCGGCTGGCTGTTCAGCATCGCGGCGAGAAAGGCTTCGGGTTCGTGACACTTGAGCCAGCTGCTCGCGTAGACCAGCAGCGCGAAACTGGCCGCGTGACTTTCGGGGAAGCCATATTCGCCGAAACCCTTGATCTGCTCGAAGATCGCCTCGGCGAAGGCCTGGTCGTAGCCGCGCTCCTGCATGCCGAGCACGATGCGGTCATAGTATTTTTCGAGTCCGCCCTTGCGTTTCCACGCGGCCATCGCGCGTCGCAGCTGGTCGGCTTCGCCGGCGGTGAAGCCGGCCGCGAGAATCGCCACCTGCATCACCTGCTCCTGGAAGATCGGCACGCCGAGCGTGCGGCCCAGCGCGGTCTTCAACGCGTCGCTCGGATAGGTCACGGGCTCGAAGCCCTGACGGCGCTGCAGATAGGGATGCACGGCGCCGCCCTGAATCGGACCGGGCCGCACGATCGCGACTTCGATCACGAGGTCGTAGAATTTGCGCGGCTGCATGCGCGGCAGCATGCTCATCTGCGCGCGCGATTCGATCTGGAACACGCCGACCGTATCGGCGGCCGAAATCATCGCGTAGGTCGCCTCATCCTCGGCGGGGATGTCCTGCATTTCGAAACGTTCTCCGCGCTGTTCCGAAACGAGGTCGAGCGTGCGCCGGATCGCCGACAGCATGCCGAGCGCGAGCACGTCGACCTTCAGCAAGCCCAATGATTCGAGGTCGTCCTTGTCCCACTCGATCACCGAGCGGTCGGCCATCGCCGCGTTTTCCACCGGCACGAGCCGCGTGAGCTTGCCGCGGCTGATCACGAAGCCGCCCGAATGCTGCGACAGGTGGCGCGGAAAATTCAGCAGTTGCGAGGCGAGCTTCGCCCAGGCCTGAATCAGGGGCTGGTCCGGATCGAGGCCGGATTCCGCGAAACGCGCGAGCAGATCCCGACTGGTATCGAACCAGTGATGCGACTTCGCGACCGCATCGACGATCTGCGGATCGACGCCGAGCGCCTTGCCGGTTTCCCGCAGCGCACCACGCGGACGATAGGTCGACACCGCTGCCGCGATCGCCGCCCGGTCGCGGCCGTACTTGCGATAGATGTACTGGATCACTTCTTCGCGCCGCTGATGCTCGAAGTCGACGTCGATATCGGGCGGCTCGCCGCGCTCCTTGCTGATGAAGCGCTCAAACAGCATGTTGCCGCGCGCGGGGTCCACTTCGGTCACGCCGAGGCAGTAGCAGACCGCCGAGTTCGCGGCCGACCCGCGCCCCTGACACAGAATGTGCTGGCTGCGCGCAAAGCGGACGATGTCGTAGACGGTCAGGAAATACGGCTCGTACTGCAGGTCCGCGATCAGTTCGAGTTCGTGCTCGATCTGCTGCTGCACGTGATGCGCAATCCCCGCGGGAAAACGCCGCTGCGCGCCGATATAGGTTTCCTGACGAAGATACGAGGCCGGCGTATGGCCGGCCGGCACCAGCTCGTCGGGATACTCGTAGCGCAGCTCGTCGAGCGAAAACGTGCAGCGGCTCATGATGTCGACCGTCGCGGCCAGCGCGTCTTGCGGGTACAGGTTGGCGAGCCGCAACCTCGAGCGCAGATGCTGCTCCGCGTTCGGCGCCAGATCATAGCCGCACTGATGGACCGGTTTGCCGACCCGGATCGCGGTCATCGTGTCTTGCAGCGGCTTGCGCGAGCGCACGTGCATCACGACTTCGCCGAGCGCGACGACGGGCACGTCGCGGCTGCGCGCGACGAATTCGACCGCGCCGCCATGCAGGTCGTCCATCGCGCGTTGATGGAGCACGAGGCCGACCCATGCGCGGCCCGTGAACGTTTCGTCGAGCCATTCGACCTGCGCATCGAGCGCGTCTTCGCTGGCCGGGAAATCCGGCACGAGAATCGCGAGGCAGTCGGGCATGCCGAGCAGGTGGCGATATTCCTTCTCCGGCCGCGACAGATCCTGCGGCGTGAGCCGGTATTCGCCCTTGGGCGCGCGCATGCGCGCCAGCGTGATCAGCTCGGACAGATTGCCGTAGCCGTTGCGGTTGCGGGCGAGCAGGATCAGCCCGAACGCCGGCGAACCATCGGCATTGACGAGCCGGAAATACGCGCCGACGATGAACGGCAGCTTCGCTTCTTTCGCCGCGACATGCGCGCGCACGACTCCCGCGAGCGAGCATTCATCGGTGATCGCGAGCGCGGAGTAGCCGAGTTGCGCGGCACGCTCGGCCAGTTCCTCAGCGTGCGACGCGCCCCGCAGAAACGTGAAGTTGGAAAAGCAGAACAGCTCGGCATACGCCGGCAGCATCGTGAAGGTGGTGTCCATGGCCGCTCATCCGCGCATATCAGCCGAACAGGCCATGCAGGAACCAGCGTTGCTCTTCTTCCGCGTCGCGGCTGCTCACGCGCTCGCGGTAGATCCAGTAGCAGCTCTGGTCGTCGGCCTGCGCGACGAAGTAGTCGCGCGTGACGAGCTCGCCGTCGAACCAGCCGCTCTCGATGCGCTCGCCCGGCGACACCATGCGCAACGGCGAGCCGTAGAACGGGCGGTGCTGGCGCAGCAGCAGACGCACGGGCGTGTCGAGCATCCACGTCGGGCGGGGCAGATTCTGCGGCAGCGGACCGGGCTTGACCGGCTGCGACACCGGCAGCCAGCGGTTCGCGATCTCCGGACGATGATCGGCGCTCGGCGCGGGTTTCAGCACGTTCTCTTCACCGAGCCGCGCGACCAGCAGTTCGAGCAGCCGCGCGTGATCCTCCTGCGAGCCGCCCGGTTCGGGAAACAGCGTGTCGGACGCGGGCGCGGCCGACTCGACCTTCGACGCGTCGAGCCGCAACGCAATCACGGGCGCGGCGAGCTCGATACGATGCAGCCGCTCCTTCAGCAGCCGCATCAGATGTTCTTCGCGCCAGGTCGGCTCGCCGAGTGCGACGTCGATCGTGGTCGGCTCGATCGCAGCGCGTCCGCGCTCGTGTTCGAGCGACAGGCGAATGCCGGTGAGCGCGAGCTGTTTTGCGCACAGCCATCCGCACAGTTGCACGATCAGGCGCTGCGCGCCGAACACCGCGCCATCCGCGTGTTCGAGCCGGTCCGGCATCTCGATGCGCGCCGAGAACGTGGGCGGCAGTTCGAGCCAGTCGAACAGTTCGGGCGCGGTCCCGAACGCGCGGTCGAGCGAGTCGAGCAGATGTTCGCCGCAGCGGCGCTGCAAGCCGGCGCGGGGCAGGCGGCGCAGATCGGCGATGCGCTCGCAACCGAGGCCCGTGAACCAGTCGGCGAACGGGCGGACTTCGGGCACGGCGAGCATCGGCAGCGCGGACAGGCGCTGGTCGAGCGACGTGAGCTTCAGCACGCGCCGGTTGCCGAACTTCGCGAGCAGCCACGCGCCCTGGCCGGTCGGCGCGGCACTGATGCGCGCGGTGAAGCCGAGCGCGTCGAGGATGGCTTTCGCATCGCGGCACAGCGCGAGCAGGCCGCCGAAGAGCCGCAGACTCGCGCCGATCTCGACGACGACCGTCGCCTCATCGAGCAGCGCGACTTCGGGCGAGAAGCGCATCAGCGCGATACCCACCTCGCGATGGGCCGCCGCCTCGCGGCCGCTATCGCGCTCATACATCTCGGTCTGCGGCGATAGCGTCAGCACGCCGCCGCGCTTCATGCCCGGACGCACGCCCGCCGAGCGCGCGGCGGGGTCGGCCATGACCACCTTGTCTTTCTCCAGCACCGCGCAGCCATGCGCGGGCTCAGGCGACCACTTCGGTCTGAAGACCTCGAGCGGCAACTTTGGCAGATGAACGGCGAGAAAGACGCGCATGTCGGGAAAGCAGAACGGGGGTGGGTTGAAGGGGAATCGACAGGGGCTCTGCGCGAGCGGGCCCTCGTCGTTTCACGATGTCGATGGTGAGACCTTCGGCCGATGGCCTGAGCGCGAGCCGCAGCAGCGCGGGGGATGCCTCCTGCGCGGTGGCGAGCGGCCGCACCATGATGAAAAGCGTCTCCGACGACTGCGCGGCCAGATGCAAACGGCGCAGCGAGGACGCCTGCGCATACTGCGCCCAGAAGATCAGCGCGCCGCAACTGCCGGCGCGCAGGATCTGCTCGGCGGACCACAGCGCGTCGGCGGTTTTCGGCGCATTGATCCGCAGCACCTGCTGCAGCGACAGGCCGATGTAGTTGAGCCCGAGGCCGTCCGGCGTATGCGGCGGTTGCACGAAGACGAGCGGACGCTCGCCGACGGCGCTGAGCGCGGGCTGCAACAACCGCAGTTCGCCGACGCCGGCCTGCTGCACGAGCAGATCGACCAGCGCGCCGAGCGGCCAGCCGCCGCCGGGCAACTCCGCCGACAGGGCCGGATAACCGGTATCGACGCTGCGGCCGCGGCCAGCGCCAAGCTGGGACGCCCGCCACAAGGTTATTCCCCCCGACTCCGAATACATAGTTGTATCGAGGGCACCATCAATGGAGCGCGCCCGTTCTTCGGGGGTGCGTAACTGCTGTCCGGCTGTGGCAGTCAGAGTCACGATCAGGCTCCCAATAGTACTGTACAAATATACAGGTATTTTAGCCCAAGATCCCAACTTTTAGATAGGCGACACCGGGCTGTCAGGAAACCGAATTCGTTGGACTAGCGCGCAGTTAGCCAGACGCAAAAGCACGGAATTGACCGGACTGCAGGGATAAATGGAAATCAAAGGACCACCGGGCGGCGCAGTTACGTCCCAGCAACTTGCCGACGCGGCTTCGCTGAAGGAGGGTGAGAGGCGCTTGACAGTCGAGCGGTCAGAGGTGCAACGGCGGGTATCGGAGTTGAGCCGTCGCTCGATACTGCAGCTCACGGACGTCAAATAGAGCGAGACCTGCTGCCAGCAGCCAGGTCCCAGTCTGGATTCCGCACACCGGCACGCGAAGGCCTAACTCTTTGCGACGGGTGCGGGAGGTACGGGCAGGATGATCTCAGAAGCAACCTTCCAGTCCTTCCCGACCTTTATCCAGTTGATGATCATCAGAAACGGCTTGGGAGTTCCGTCCTGCCCTGCATACGAGACCGTGATGTTCACCGGCGCGTAGGATTGCGCTACGTCCGGCGTCAAGCCGACGACCTTGAGCTTTGAGTAATCCGGTCGGAGGACGACCGGGCCGGAGGTGCCGATGTCGTGCAGCTTCCGATCGATTGCCTCGTTGCCCCAGAAGCCTGCCCAGTTCCCCTCGGAGGGAATTGCGCTTTTGGCGACGAGAAGGGCCGAGGGGGATTGCCAGAACATCTCGTGCAGAGCCTTGAAATCGTGCCGGTTGGCTAATTCCATGAGCTCGCCGAACTCTGATTTGATCGTGTTCAAGGCCTGAGCGTCCAGCGGCTCCTTGTAAGCGGCAGGAGCAGCCGCGAGAGATCCGGCGGAGACGGTCAAGGTGATGGCAGCGGCCAATAACGTCCTGTGCATGGTCAGCATTCCTTTGGGGATTCCATAGCTTCGTTGTGGTGCGGAGCAATCCTACGCGGCCTTCCTGGCGGAGTTCGCCGCGCCCCAGAGCGAGCCCGGATTAGCGTGGTCGGGGTAGAGTTCGAGCATCGCGTCGTAGAGTTGGACGACCACCTCGGGACACAAGGCCCAGCATATTCGATCGGCTGATCGGAAATCTTTAAATTCCCTACGTCCGTTTTCTGGCGTGCGCTTAACTCCTCCCGCTGGGGATGCGGATTTCGGGTCATTGCGCTCGTATGTGCGCGACGTCGAGCCATGCCCGTCACCCCTTCAACTCAAAGATGCTGTCAATCTCAACCGGGATGCCCATCGGCAACGAATGCACTCCCAGCGCGCTTCGAGCCGGCAGATTGTCTTGCCCAAACAGCGTCAGCAACAGATCACTGGCGCCATTGGCCACTTGCGGATGCTGGGTGAACGACTGTGATGTACGCACGTAAACTGTTAGCCGGCTGCATCGCCGGACGTTGTCGAGTCCGCAGGCCTGTTCGACACAGGCCAAGATCATGAGCATCGTTAGGCGCGCCGCGTCTTGAGCCTTTTCCAGAGAAATATCGCGGGCGACCATTCCGACGATTGGCTTGCCATCCTCGAAAGGGCCGAGCCCCGATACATACAGTTGATTCCCCGAAACGGAAACCGTTCGATAGGACCCAAGTGGGTTGATGGGCGATGGCAATTTTAGGCCCGCTTGCGCGAGGCGTTCGGATACGTTCATGTTCGGGCTCAACGTAACGTGAAAAGGAAATGGACTTGGCCTGATGAAATTAGCGCGATGCAGTGAGCTCAACCGTCCGATACACCGAACGACGTTCGTCGGTTGAGGCTCGATACGCTCGCGGATGCTTGTCCTGCTTACGATGCATTGACGCAATCGATCAGTTCGGTCAACGCATCACGTATCAAGAAGCGTGCGAGTCCCGTTGTTCAGGCCCTGATATGTACGCACTACGGGAAAGTCAATCTCCGTGTTTGCAACGACGTTGGCGTAGTTCGTCAAGACGCTCAGTGCGATGTGCACGACAATCTCGACGATCTGCGCATCAGTGTAGCCGGCCTCCTTGAGGACGCGCAGATCTTCGTCGGATACGCGGCCACGTTCGTGCGCGACCTTCGCGGCGAACTGCACGGCAGGGGCAGCCTTTGGTTCATTCGAGCCGCCATTTCGATTGGCGGACATTTCCGCATCGTCAAGCTTCGCCACGTTCTTTCCTAAATAGCTGTGCGCCGACATGCAATAGTCGCAGCCGTTGATTTCGGCGACGGCGAGAGCAATACGTTCGCCGGTTTGTACTGGAAGTGCGCCTTTTGCCAAGGCTCCGGCCAGACCGAGGTACCCCTCTAGCGCCGCGGGGCTGTTGGCTATCAGACGAAACAGATTCGGTACAACACCCAGTTTCTTGTTGACGGCCTCCAGGAAGGGCTGAGAAGCAGCTGGTGCATCTGCGATCGTGGCGGGTATCTGAAGACGGGACATATCGGTTCTGCCTTTTGAAAACACGAGAAATTGTCGAAGACAACGGACGCGTATGCTTCTATTGGAAAGAGCATCCCGGCACAGACCATCGAAGAGCGGCCTGCAGGACGGTGCGCGGAAGCCCGGATATCGCAGCCCTCTGCCCAGAGCAACACACTCGAAGGCAAAGCGCGGGATGACGAAGCCTCCCGCCTTCGCTTCCCCGGACCGACCGTAAGCCGCCTATTTCGCAGCGGCCTCGATCGCCTTTGCCAGACCGTCGGGATCGGTGAGGAACGGCGTATGACCGGTCGGCAGGGAGTACTCGGCTCTCACGGGGGTGGCGGCAACCATCTCGGCCTGGAACGAGGGGCTGATGACCTGGTCCATGGCTGTGTGGATATAGACCTTGTCGACCTGACCAAAGTTGGGGGAAGTCACGTGTACAGGCGTAGCCAGCGGGCCGACGGGTTCATCCAGGATCAGATCCGGGATTGCCTCGCGTAGTTTGTCAGGACCTCCATTGGCAAACAGATCGGCACGTGCCGGATATTCGATGGAGGCAATGCCCTTTTCCTTATCGATATGCAGGTGCGGGCCGATCTTGGCGTCGGCATCCTTACTGGCCATTGAAACGAGCGAGTCGCCGTCTTGCGGCAGGTAGGCAGCAACAAAGACCAAAGTCTTGATCTTCTTCGGTGCCGTTTCCGCGGCGTCGGCGATGACGATGCCGCCGAAGCTGTGACCGACCACGACGGCCGGGCGATGGGATTTGTTCAGCGCTGCGACCACGGTGTCGCGATAGAGGTCAAGGCTGACTTTGTCCGGTGTGGCTGGCGCGCCCGGACGCCCTGGCAGATCAACAGCCACCACCTTAAAGCCGTCGGTTTGAAGCCTGGATGTGACATAACCCCAGACCTGGGCGTCTTCGAAAGCGCCGTGGACCAGAACGATGGAGGGCTTTTCCGCAGCCATCGCACCGGTACCAAAGGCGAATGCTGACATGGCGAGAACAGCGAGGATGAGGTTCATCTACATTGCTTCCTTGAAGAGACATCGGTGCCGATGTCGTGAATTGAAACCTGCATTTGAAAGATCCGTGGGCATGCCTCGATCTCTCGATTCCGTTTAGGAATCCAGAACTCTATTATGTTGGGGCGGAACTGAACGGCACCAGATCGACGAACTGCCCGAGATCAGCCGACGTTACTTATGCATCGCGGCATGCCCGGCCTTCATGCCGCCTATACGACGGTGAAGCTAGCGGCTCCGCTCCAGCTTCCGATCCAGACGCATGACGGAAGCGTGGGTGCTGCAACGAGAAGTGTTATCGCAAACCGTCTGGGCTGCCTGAGCATGAGAGATCCGAGCCATAGTGCGTGAGAGCCTTTCCTCCTATTCAGATACCGGAGGACCTTGGCTATCCACTCTAAAGAATGTATTCGAGACTGACCATATCTCGGCGTCTGATTTGCATGATCCATCGTACGATCGACGCACTCGGACAAGCGAGCAGATCGGCGCCGCCTGGGGACCGACGCGATGCCATTGAAAGGAAACCGCCGCAATGACAGTTTCAACTGACGAATCAAGCCAACAGTGTAAAGAGGACTCTCAAGGGAGTTCCGCACTTCGCGCGACAAAGGCCCCGGTCTGTGCGATTCGATGCGCGTCACGCGGTGGATAGCCAAACTCCTCCTTGAAGGCGCGACTGAAGGCAGCCTCCGAACCATAGCCGGCACCGTGGGCCACTTCGGTCACCTTCAGGGTCCCTCCGCTTAGCAAGTCTGCTGCGATTGTCAATCTCCAGCGTGTCAGGTAACGCAACGGTGGAAGTCCCACCACCGCCGTGAAGCGATCCGAGAACGTCGATCGCGACATCATCGCCGTCTCGGCGAGGGCCGAGACCGTCCATGCACGGTCAGGTTCCAGATGCATTGCGTTCAACGCACGGCCTACGCGTTCGTCGCTAAGTCCGGACAGCCAGCCGAGCCGATCGCCTTGCTGGCTGACCCACATCCGCAAGGTGCGGATAACGAGTAGATCAATAAGCCGCGAGATCATCAGCGATGACCCTGGGCCGGCGCTACGCGATTCCACGTCAAGGAAATGCGAGATAGAGGCCAGCCAAGGGGGCTCGCTGACTTTGTCGCATGTCAGATGAATCAGACCGGGAAGCCCGGTGAGCAAAGAGCGTAACGGCGCCCCGTCAAAATAGAATGATCCTGCGAGAAAGGATCCTGCCATGCCGTCATCAGCCGCCCATTTGAACGTCTGAGCATCTCTGCTGGGGGTAAAGTCCACCGCCGCCTCGAAGCGTTGATGTGCTTTCCGGCCCGGCTTGCTTCGAATCGTATGTCCGTCCGCATGTGGCAAAAGAACGAAGTCGCCTGACCGCAGCGTCACGGAGGGGCCATTGCGTTGAGACACCGACAGTTCGCCGGCACGCAGATGCAAAAACGTTGCCGGCCCTGGCGGAAAAATCACTTCGGTGGAACTGCCCAGCTCGCCGTGGAAAACATGATCTCCGCGAAGGCGAATCAGCCTGAGTACCTGTGACAAGACATCGGCGTGCTCGGACGGCATGGGCTACTCCTCTGGGGCATATTCACAGGGCTGCGCCCATCAACGATGTATGCGAGGTCAAGAGACTGACGGTTGCCTCAGGGCCACCATCGTACCGTACCGGCAACTGAAAATCGGGGATATCGGCCTTTCGCTCCTCGACCCTATGCCGGTGCATTGCAGCATCCGAACAAACCAGCTCGATCTCGAAAATCTGCACACCTGCCTCGAACGCCACATTTCTCCAGGCGCTACGCGTAATTTGCAACGAATTGACCGAGTCCGCGACAACAGTCGACCCAAGCCGTAAGTTATCGCCGGCAACCGCATATGCGGCCAGATAGCCGACGGCCTCGATATCCGCTTGGCCGCTTTTGCACGCCTTGATTGCCTGTTCCAATTTATCTATGCGTAGATAAACGGCAGCGAGCTTGCGTGCGAGTGTTTGCGCTACCGTTGTCTTCCCGGTGCCCGGTAGTCCGCCGAAGGCGATCAACACGTTCTATGCTCCCTGATTAGTAGACGCAGACACATTGATCCCCGGAGACCCCAACGCAGAAAGCTTTCCCGCTGTTCGCTCTCAAACTATGTACTCCACGGGTATAGGTCCACAGGCACGGGTGAATGGCTTCCGGTGCTGGCAGGGCGGCTGTCATTTGCGAAAATACCTGTATGGATATACAGTATCCTACATGGTTTTTATGAGATAGCGAAAGGCACTTTTTTGGGGGCGGGTTCATGGACATGCGAGTGCGCAAGCCAGTCGGGCATCCGATGCCGGAGATCGCGGCGTTCGTGGCCGAACTGAAAGCGGTGTTCGGCGAGCCGGGCATCGACGAAGCGATTCGCCGCGGCAAGGCGGGCGAGCCGACGTTTCATGCGCGGGAAAACGGACGCTCGGCGGGGACGGCGGCGCCGGTTGCGGCGAACGTCTGGCGCGTGGATCGCGCGGTGCGCGACCGCCATTACTGCGAGGGTTGCGACGGCTCGTGCATTGGCAGCGCGAAGTCGTGCCGTCCATAATTGCCGCGTCCCTCAACGCCGGAGAATCCTATGTTGCGCACGTACCTCGGAAGTTGCCATTGCCAATTCGTGAAGTTCGAGGCTCGCATCGATTTCGACGAGGGCACGTCGAAGTGCAATTGCAGCTACTGCAGCAGGCTGCGATTCTGGCACGTGCAGGTTCGCCGGGAAGATTTTCGCCTTCTTTCGGATGAAGCCGCGCTGAGCGAATATCAGGGGCACAATGCGGTCGCGCATCACCCGTTCTGCAAACGCTGCGGGGTCCACGTATTCGATCGCATCGATATGCCAAACGGCACAGGGTATCCGTATATCAACGTGAACATCATGTGCCTCAATGAACTCGATCTCGATGCGGCGTTGAATGCGCCAGTCACCTATCGCGATGGGCTGCACGACGACTGGGGCAATCCGCCCGCGCAAACACGGCATCTTTGATTGCACCGGTCAGGGCGCTCTTCGCGGATGGTGGGGAATGTCAGGCTGGTGGGCATCCAGTTGATGGCGTTCGGACGCGAATTGAACGAACTCGGGCTTGAACCGCGCAGGATCATCGAGCGTGCCGGCATAGAGGGTCACGATGTCCGGCGCATGATGCGGCGTAGCGAATAGCAGGCTGCCGCAATGAGCGCAGAAGTTGCGCGTCGTGGGCATTCCGCTGCCGCCGATCTTCGTATAAGGCCTGACGTCGCCTTTGAACGAAAAGCCGGCGGCTCTCACTACGACGACCGGCAACCCCGCGGAACCTGAAGCGCGCTGACAATCACGGCAATGGCAGATCAGTTGCGCGAGTGAATCACCGCGAGCTTCGTATTGCACCGCGCCGCACAGGCAGCGCCCGAGCCAGGGCATCGACATCGATCTTCTCCGGTTCAAATGATCTCGCGGTTTGTTCGGGAGCCTAAGAATAGGTGCGGCGGACCGTAGCTTAGCAGAGCTCGAACGTCGTTCAGCTATCGCATCGAATCAGCGAGCGACCAGCGCTCAAACTCGTTGCGCATAGACGTTGCACCAGCCGTCAGCGGCAACGGATTTGCCGGGGAACATCGGGCACGGTCCTGAAGGCTCGCCCGCTGCGCCGGTATAGAGTCAGGCTTTCCTGGCCGTAGCTAACGTTGATGTCGGACACGCCTGGCAGCCGCTTCATCGCGTTCTCGATCTTCAATGCACAAGACGCGCAGTCCATGCCCCCGATGCGCAGTTTCAGCGGCAGAGAAGAGTTCACCGTTTCGACCTCGACACGTTTCATCACGGTGACTACGATAGACCCCGTAGCTACTACAAAGGTCAAGCAGATGGATGAATCCGCCACGCTTTCGATCGGCCAGCTCGCCCGCGCGACGGGTACAAAGGTCGAAACGATCCGCTTCTACGAAAAGAGCGGCCTGCTGCCCGCGCCAGCCAGGACGGAAGGAAATTACCGCACATACACAAGCGCGCATCTCGGCCGTGTGAGCTTCATCCGTCGCGCGCGAGACCTCGGTTTTTCGCTTGACCAGGTGCGCGAACTGCTCGAACTTGCCGACGACCGCACGCAGCCGTGCGGCGCGATCGACGCAATTGCGTCCGCGCACCGCGCCGAAATTGAACGGAAGATTCTCGACCTGCAGGCGCTGAAAGCGGAACTCGACAGCCTGATTGATCAGTGCAGCTGCAGCACGATAGCGGAGTGCCGGATCGTCGAGTCGCTGTCGCCCGCCGGGTGATTAATACGTTCACAACCCAGATCCTTCGTGCAGCGACGATGTATCCACCACCCGACTGCCAAACGATTGATGTTTGAAGCTCCGCAAATGACCGCCTGCACGATTTCCTCGCAACGCTGGCCGATCGCGATGGGAAACTACCGAGAGGAGCGGGTCCGACAACGTCGGGCGATGACAGATGGAACTGGGTTCATGTCACACACGGAGCAAGTAAGAGTGTCCATATAGCCAGTGACTCAAGCCGATTCGACGTATTACTCGACGTCACTGTCGCGAGGTCCATGTGCTTTGCACTCACAAAGCAATGCAGCGCTAGCGCGAGCGGACACGTATGCCGGTGCCTTTGCTGTAGGGGTCGGTGAGTCGGTGCGAGGAACGTACGAGCAGCGAGAACTTGTGTAGCGCTACCCATTCCGTCGATGAGATGGGGTGGTGCGGTGACCGCTGCATGGGACATTCTCGTCGAACTGCCGGAATGCTTTTGTAGTAGGGCCCTGGCCGGCAACTTACCGTCTGCCTTTCCGCGCTGAGCGCGAAAACTGCACAGTTACGGGAATATTCAAGCGAACGCTGGAGGCTCTATGCTTCGAGCAAACCGGTCGGCGAGCGCAAGCTGAATGGCCATCACACTACCTGGCGACGGCGTCCAGATAATGTTGGGCCGCACGCATGACGTGCCGCTCGGCGAGCAGCGCGGCAAGCGCCGCATCTCCAGACTGCACCGCGCGCAGAATCGCAGCGTGCTCTTCCCAGGTCAGCCGGATTTCGTCTTCGGTCGCGTTCATGAAAAGCCTGCGCGAGCGGTCCCGTAGCGTCCGCATCAGGTCGGCCAGCATGGTATTGGCGCCGGCTGCGTAGAGGAGATCGTGGAACCGGGCATTGAGGTCGAGCAGTTTTGCCGTGTCTCCGGAGGCCAGCTGCGCGTTGCCTTCGGCAAGCACTTCGGCCACCTTGCCGGCCAGTTCCGGCGTGCAATGCTCGGCTGCCAGCCGTGCGTTCAGACCTTCGAGCGTGGCTCGGATCTGAACCATCTCGCGAGCCGAAGCCGGATCGAGAGAGGCGACGACGGCGCCATGCCGCGGCCGTACATCGACAAGACCCTCGGCAGCGAGCGCGCGCAGCGCTTCGCGAACGGGAACGCGGGAGACGTTGAGTTCCTCCGCAAGCCGGCCTTCGATCAGGCGTGCGCCCGGCGCGTAGGCGCCCGACGTGATGGAGTCCCGGATTCGCGCAGTGACCAGTTCGGACAGCTGGCGGTGAAGGATGGGATTGGAGTTGGACGGCTCGCGCTGATCTGTCGCCGCTGTTGCTGGACTATCCGACTGTACGTTCATTGTGGTTCCACACTCGTCAATTCAGGCCAATGGCCCGACCCTGCAAGCTTGGACGGATTCTAACGTATTCGCGGTATTTCGTAGACAATGCACCGGCGCGCGCGTTGACATGCCGCAGCGCTTGAAGCGTGCGAGAGCCCTCTCAAGGAATGGATACCCGGCCAGCGCGCGCCGGCCGGGCACGGGACGCCTAGCCGGCGCGTGCGCCGCCGGCGGCCATCCGGCCCAGCAGCGGGACGAGCACGGCGGCCGCGATACAGGTGAGCGCGCCGGTGACCGCAGGACTGACGCCCGGCACCTGAGCCATCCACTCATACAGTGCGGCGCTGACCGACGGGTCCGCCATCAGCAGTTCGCCCGCAATCCAGCCGAGCAGCGCCGCGCCAATGTATACCAGGGACGGAACGCGATCGAGCAACGTCAGAATGAGCCGGCTGCCGAATGCGATGACCGGAGCGCCTATCGCCAGGCCGACGAAGACGATCACGAGCCGCGATCCTTCGGGAAGCGGCTGGGCTACGGCGGCGGTTGCCAGCGCGTTGTCGAGGCTCATCGCCAGATCGGCCCAGACGATCGCCATCACCGCCCGCCACAATGCCGCCGACGGATTGACCGAAGGTTCGTCCGCGGCAGGCCGGACGAGCTGCGTGCCGATCCAGATCAACAGCGCAGCCGCGATCACGTGCATGAACGGAATCGCCAGCAGCTTGCCGATGACGCCGATCAGCACGATACGCAACAGAATGCCCAGCGTGGTGCCCAGCAGGATCCCGAGACGCTGTTGCCGCGGCGGCAGCGAGCGGCAGGCCATCGCGATGGCGATCGCGTTGTCGCCGCCCAGCAGGACGTTGACGAACACGATCTGCAACGCGGCCCAGCCTTCCTGCGCGAGCGGCGCAGGAATCAGTGAATACGTCATGTTCGGCCGTCCGTTCAGCTGATCGCCACCGCGACGAGCGTGGCCGCGACGAGCCCGCAGACCACCGGCACGAACAGGGCTCGGACCGCATCCAGAACCGGCACGCGCGCGAAGCCCGTGACCGCGATCAGCGACGACCACGCGACCAGCGTGCCGCCGCCCGTCCACACCGCGCCCATCTGCCCGATCGCGGCCAGCGTGGCAGCCGGCATGTGCACCATCGGCGCGAGCGCGCCGGACAGCGAGCCGGTCAACGGAAGGCCGGCAAAACCGGAGCCGTCGATGCCGGTGATCATGCCCGTCACCAGCACGCCGAGCGACACGAGAATCGGGCTGTGCGGAATGAACTGGCTGCAGGCCTGAACCAGTTCGAACAACAGCGACGGAACATGCGCGCCGGACTCGATGCCGAGAATCGGACCGGCGGTACTGCTGTCGCCGACGAAAAAGAAACCGGCGATCGGCAGCACCGCGCCCATCGCCTTGAACGCGAACACGAAGCCGTCGATGATGTGCCCGGCCGTGCGGTCGAGAAAGCCTTTGCGGCCGTACGAGAGCGTCGTGAGCATCATCAGCACCGCGGCCATGCCGCCGATCAGCGAAGCCGCGTCGCCGCCGCGAATGACGGACGCGCCGACGAGCTCCGGCCGCGTCATGATGACCACCACCGCGAGGAAGGTGAGCGGCGTGACGATGGAGAACACCCGCGACCACATATCCCGCCGTTGCATTGGCACCGCGCTGCTCATGGCCGGCAGCGTCAGCGCCGCCGCGCCGCCGCCGGACATCGCGGGCAAGCCGTCTTCGGCGTCGGCATGCGTGCCGTTCGTGCCGCGCGCGAGTTCCGCCTTGGCGAAGCTGCCCTGATGGGCTGCCGGCTGATCGACCGGATCGATCTCGCCCGAGGATTCCCATTCCACCAGATTGCGCGCGCCGGGCGTCTTCACGTTCTTGCGCACCGTGAAGTACCAGCACAGTCCGAGCGCGACCGCGCCGGCCACCACGGACAGCAGAAGCGCCATATTGGCGACCGCCTGCATGTCGGCGCCCGCGGCCTTTGCGCTGATGCCGGGCGCGACCTTGATCACGTAGTCCGACGACAAGGCCATGCCCTGGCCGGCGACGGCAATGGCGACAGCCGCGCCGAGCGGCGAAAGGCCCGCGTAGATGGCGGCTGGAATCAGGATCGCGCCGACCAGCGGCACGGCCGGCGTCGGCCAGAAGAACAGCGAAATCAGATAGGTGATCACTGCGAGGATCAGGAAGGCCACGTGGCCGTTGACCATGATCTTCCTGAAGGGGCGCACCATTCGCACGTCGGCGCCGATTTCGCGCAGTCCGTTGAGCAGCGCGGTCATCAGCGCGATGACGAGGAAGATGTTGAACAGCTCGTGGGCGGCGGTCAGGCTGCCCATGAAGATGGCTTGCAGACCGGTGAGCACCTTGCCCGAAAAGGCAAACGCGACGGCGAAGGTCGCGATGATGGCGGGCACGACGACATTCGCGCGCCAGATCATCGTGGCGACGATGGCTATGACACCAACGAGATAACAGAAATGCGCCGGCGTGAGCGCGGTAAGCGGATGCATGGGGACCTCGGCTCAGATAGTGAAGTGTGCGATGAACACGGTTTCCTGGGATGGGCGGATGAGACGGCCCTTCAAGGAGGTCCTGATTCTCTGCAGCGCATTCGACTGCGAATTGCCGGGTGAGGAGGTCAATCCAGGCCCGCGGCGCCAGTCAGACGATTTATACCAGGACATAATTGGCTCAGGAATCGGGGTTCCAGGTTTTCGCTGCGCTCAGGCGGCGAGCCCCAGTTGGGGCAGCGGGATTTCCTTCTCGACGTAGTCGTAGTAGAGGGCGGTGGTGTAGAGCAGGCGCATCTGTGCGCCGATCTCGCAGATCTTCAGGCAGCGCTGCTGCAGCTCGACCGTGTTGGCGTTCTCCAGAACGATCTGGTAGCCGCGCTCGCCGTGAATCTCGTCGGAGACGATGTGCAGGTCGAAGAACTCGACCTCCTCGTCGGTGAAGCGGTACTTCTCGCGCAGCGTGGGGGTCTGCTTGCGGTAGATCGAGGGCACCTGCGATTCGAGGCCGACCACCAGCGCGGCGACCGCGACGACCGGGTCTTCG